>NZ_CP014301.1:4537500-5137500 GCF_001562255.1 Bosea sp. PAMC 26642
AGGGCTGGAGCACGCAGGAGCGGCCGAGTTCAAGCAGGCGCTTGCCCGAATGGTGCGCCAGCAGCGGCGCGAGGTCGAACTCTCCTTGCGTATAGAAGCCGCCGAGCCGTGCAGCCGCGTCCTGCCGCATCAGCCGGTAGGTGCCGACGACCCTCGGTTTCGTGCCGCCGAAGCGGCCGCGGGCGGCATGGTCGATCACCAGCAGATGGTCGCAGGCGCCGTCGAAGCGGTCTGCATCGCGCCGGAACATCCGCGAGACGACGTCGGGCTTGGCAGACATTTCCTGATAGAACACCCGGTAGCGCAAGCGCTGCGCCCGCCAGATCTCGCGCGGGCCGCGCGCCAGCCGGACTTCGAGGGAACCGGCCCGCCCGAGCGATCCGGACAGCGGGTCGGACTGCGCCTGCCATCCGCCTAGGCGGCGGACGGTGTCACCTGTGATCAGCATCATCGGCGAGAACCGTGACAGCAGCGGGTGGCCGGCAGGAAATTGCTTTGCCGGCTGTTTCAGGCCGCGAAATACCTCGAATGCCATCGCTCGTCCCGATCCAGTGCCATCGACCTCGGCAATGAAAGAAGGCTAGCGCCGCTGATCTGACAGGATCGCGACAATACTACGTCAGAGCTATGACGAAAGCTTAGCCGGCACTGCCTGTGCCGGGCCATGGGCAAGGTGGTCGATCCAGCGCCGCAGAGCATCCCGGTCGAGCGGCTTGGCCAGGCAATCGTTCATCCCGGACGCGAGCGCCGCCCGCTTGTCCTCGCTTGCGACATTGGCCGAAACGGCGAGCAACGGCACCGGCGTCGTGCGGCCCGTGGCTACTTCCAATGCTCGGATGGCGCGTGCGGCGCCGAGCCCGTCGAGTTCCGGCATTCGGATGTCGAGCAGGATGAGGTCGAAAGCCGGGCCTTTTCCGGCGAAGCCGGCTTCGACGAGCGCCACTGCCTCTCGGCCGTCGCGCACCCAGGTCGCCGCGCAGCCGAGACGCTCGAGCGTCCGCGTCGCCAGCAGAGCGTTGATCTCGTTGTCCTCGGCGACCAGCACATTCAGACGCGGCGCGTTTGTCGACAGGGCCGGTGTCGCCTCGATCGCCGGCAGAGCGCCGGTCACGCCGCGCGGCGGGCTCGGCGACAACCGCTCATAAAGCGAGCGCGCCCGCACCGGTTTGACCAGAAACCCCGTGAAGCCGGCTTCGCGTGGCGGGCCGAACTGCCGGCGTTCGAATGGCGACAGCACGACGAGGCATTCGGACACCTGCGCCTCGCGTGCCGCCTGCGCCAGCTCCCTTGCCTGCGTCCCGCCGAGCGCCTGGTCGATCAGCGCCGCATCGAAGCGCTCGCCCGACTTCAACAGGTCGTAGGCTTCGGCCGGATCGGCGGTCAGCAGGGTAGCCCCACCCGCCGCCTCGACGATCTCAGCGATATAGCGTGCGCCGAAGGCAGCCGCCGAGACGATCAGGACGCGCTTGCCGGACCAGTCGGGCAGTGCGGGCGCCTTCGACTCGGGCGCGGCAGTCAAAGGCAGCAGCACGCGGAAGCGCGCACCTTCGCCCAACGTGCTCTCGACATCGACCTCGCCGCCCATGAGTCTGGCAAGCCGGCGCACGATCGCCAGCCCCAGTCCCGTGCCGTCGTGGCGTCGCGCCGCGGAGCTCTCCGCCTGCTCGAACTCCTCGAAGATCGCCTTTAGCCGTGTCTCCGGGATACCCGGCCCGGTGTCGGCGACCGTGATCGCGATTGCCTCGCCGGCCCAGGCGATGCGGATTCCGACGCCGCCCTGCTCGGTGAACTTGATCGCATTGCCGACGAGGTTGAGCAGGATCTGCCGCACCCTGTCGGGATCGCCGAGGAACGCGGTGGGCAGGTCGGGCGCCCAGGAGGTGGCGATCTCGATGCCCTTGGCCTGGGCACGCGGCGCCATCAACTCCGACACCGTCTCGACCAGCTGACCGAGATCGAAGCGCACATGCGCCAGTTCGAGCTTGCCGGCCTCGACCTTGGCAAAATCGAGAATGTCGTCCACGAGGCCGAGCAGCGCTTCGCCCGAGGTCCGCAGGGCCCGCACATAGGTCGCCTGCTCGGGGTCGAGCCGCGTGTCGTTGAGCAGGTCGGCCATGCCGAGAATGCCGTTGAGCGGCGTGCGGAATTCGTGGCTGACGGTGGCGAGGAAGCGCGATTTGGCTTCGCTGGCGCCCTCGGCCCGGGCGCGGGCCTCCACCAACTCCTGTTCGCTGGCGATGCGGGCCGAGATGTCGCGGCCGACGCGCTGCAGCACTGTCTTGCCCAGCGCGACCGGCACCACGGTCTCGACCCAGGAGATCCAGCGCTCGCCGTCGGGCGCGGCGAGGCATTCGTCGAAGACACGGGCCCCGTCGGCCGAGAGATCGGCAGGACGCACCGCGATCTGACGGGGCAGCAGCGTGCTGCCGATAACCGTTTCCGGATCGAGGCCGAGCAGAGCGGCATAGCCGGCATTGGCATAGACGATCCGGCCCTCGTCTCGCCGCACGATCAGATCGCCCTGCGCCTCGATCAGGCTGCGATAGCGCTCCTCGCTGTCGGCCAGCGTCCAGAGCCGATCGTTCAGGCTTTCGAGATTCTGCGTCAGCTCCGTGGCCTGCCGCATGATTGCGGCCCGCCGCCGCAGCAGCGACAATACCGACAGGCAGGCGAGCCCGGCGACCAGCGTCGCCGCGACGGCCCAGGCCAGAGAAGGCGAGACGGGCAGATCCATGGCCTGCCCCTAGCATCGCCGGGTTGAGAAAGCGTTCGCGCGATTGCGGACTCGCCGTCTCAAGCCGCCTGCGCCACCTGATCGACCCGCGAGCGGTAGGACAGCGCCTCCGCCAGATGAATGCGTCCGACGGTTTCCTCTCCGTCAAGATCGGCCAGCGTCCGCGCGACCTTGAGCACGCGGTGATAGGCCCGCGCCGTCAGACGCATCGCGTCGGCGGCATCGCGTAGCAGGGCAAGCCCCGCCTTGTCGGGCCTCGCGATCTCGTCGAGCACATTGGCCGGGCAGGCGGCGTTGGTCGTGACGTGGCCGAGCCCCAGCGCCTCGAAGCGCGCAGTCTGGATGGCGCGTGCCACGGCGACACGGGCCGCGATCTCGGCCGAGCCCTCGCTCGGCGCCGGCAGGATCAGGTCGGACGCCGTGACGGCGGGCACGTCGATGGTGATGTCGATGCGGTCGAGCATCGGGCCGGAGATGCGTGTCTGGTACTGCGCCATGCAGCGCTCGTTCGGCTGGCGGCGGCAGGCGAAGCCGGGCTCGGTGGCGCGCCCGCAACGGCACGGATTCATCGCCGCCACGAGCTGGAAGCGGGCCGGATAGACGGCACGGTGGTTGGCGCGCGAGATCAACACATCGCCGGTCTCCATCGGCTGGCGCAGCGCGTCGAGCGCCTGCGCCTGGAACTCCGGCAGTTCGTCGAGGAAGAGCACGCCGTGATGGGCGAGCGAGACCTCGCCGGGCTTAGCCTGCAGCCCACCGCCGACCAGCGCCGCCATCGAAGCCGAGTGATGCGGGGCACGAAAAGGCCGCCGGTCGGTCAGCGCCCCGTCGGCGAGATGGCCCGCCACCGACAGCACCATCGAGACCTCGAGCAGTTCGCGCGGGGTCAGCGGCGGCAGGATCGAAGGCAGCCGGCTCGCCAGCATCGACTTGCCGGCGCCAGGTGGACCATCCATCAACAGGTTGTGCCCACCGGCCGCGGCGATCTCCAGCACACGCTTGGCGCTCTCCTGGCCCTTGATGTCGGAGAGATCGGGCAACGGACCCGATTGCCGCGCCACCGCAGGCTCCGGTCGCGCCATTACCTGCGTACCCTTGAAATGGTTGGCGAGCTGGATCAGCGAGCGGGGCGCCAGAATATCGATATCGGCCGCGGCCCAGGCCGCTTCCGGACCGGACGCCGCCGGGCAGATCAGGCCTTGGCCCCGGCCATAGGCGGCAATCGCCGCCGGCAAGACGCCCGCCACCGCCGTGATCGAGCCGTCGAGCGCAAGCTCCCCCAGCACCGTGTAGCCCGCTAGTGCATCGGCCGGTATCGCCCCGATCGCCGCCATCACGCCGAGCGCGATCGGCAGGTCGTAGTGGCTGCCTTCCTTCGGCAGATCGGCCGGCGCGAGATTGACGGTAATGCGCTTGGCAGGCAGTGCCAGCCCCGAGGCGATCAGCGCGGCGCGCACCCGCTCCTTGCTCTCGCCAACCGCCTTGTCGGGCAGGCCGACGAGGATGAAATTCACGCCGCCCGGCGTCACCTGCACCTGCACATCGACGGCGCGCGCCTCGATGCCCTCGAACGCTACCGTCGCGACCCGCACCACCATCCGCGCTGCCCCTTGCCCTTGGGTGAGGCTAGCGGAGGTTCAAGCCGCGCGCAAGAACATAAAGAGAACTTGACTTGGGTCGGCGGCCGCGTTTCCGCTCTTAGTGCCCTTTTCCGCTCTCTCCGGAGATGCGGTCGGTCCAGGCCATCAGCAGTCCCGAGCCGACGAAGACGACATGGATGACGACCAGCCACATAAGGTCGCGGTCGCTGGTACCCTTCACGTTCATGAACGCCTTCAGCACCTGGATCGCCGAGATGGCGACGATTGACGAGATCAGTTTCAGCTTGAGCCCGGAAAAGTCGATCCGGGACATCCATTCCGGCCAGTTGCGATGCGCGCTCGGGTCGATCTTCGAGACGAAGTTTTCGTAGCCCGAAAAGATTACGATCACGATCAGAGAGCCGGTGAAGGTCAGGTCGATCAGGGCGAGCACGCCGAGGATGACCTCCGATTCCGTCGCGGTGAACACGTGGCTGATGAAGTGCCAGGCCTCCTGCAGCGCCTTGACCAGGAGCCCGCCAAGCGCGACGACCAGCAGCAGGTAGAACGGCGCGAGTAGCCAGCGGCTGGCGGAAAGGACGCTTTCCAGGGTTCGCTCGGCCGGCCCGGGCGCATGCTCGGGCGCAATCCCGGCCGTATTCTCGTCCTGGTTCATCGTCGCGCCCGCCTCGACCGTGCCTTCGCTCGTTCCTTCGCTTGTGCCATGATGCGAAGAAGCCCCGCAAGACGGGCTGCGGGGCTTCTCCAAAAGCGATCCTACGACTGTAGATCAGGCGGCGACGCCGACGCCGATCTGGCAGGCGACGCCCGTGCCGCCTAGGCCGCAATAGCCGGCCGGGTTCTTGGCCAGATACTGCTGGTGGTAGTCCTCGGCGAAATAAAACGGCGGCGCGTCGAGGATTTCGGTCGTGATCGCCCCATAGCCGCGCTCGGAAAGCGCTTGCTCGTAGTCCGCCTTCGAGCGTTCTGCCGCGGCGCGCTGGGCGTCGTCGAAGACATAGAGGCCGGAGCGATATTGCGTCCCGACATCGTTGCCCTGACGCATACCCTGTGTCGGATCGTGACTTTCCCAGAAGGTCTTCAACAGCGTCTCATAGGAGACCACGGCCGGATCGTAGACCACCAGCACCACCTCGTTATGGCCCGTCTGTCCCGAGCAGACCTCCTCATAGGTCGGATTTGGCGTGAAACCGCAAGTATAGCCCACCGCAGTGATCCAGATGCCGTCCTCCAGCTGCCAGAACTTGCGTTCGGCGCCCCAGAAACAGCCGATGCCGAACACGGCCTTTTGCAGACCCTCCGGATAGGGCCCCTGCAATGGGCGTTTGTTCAGGAAATGCCGTTCGGCGGTGGCAATCGGCTGAGTGCGTCCGGGCAACGCCTCGCCTGGCTGTGGCAGGGCGGTCTTCTTGCGCAGGAAGAACATGATCTGGCTCCCATCTCTGTCGGTATGGAGCATGATATAAGCATCGCGGCGCCGTTCGCACAGACTTCGCGCCGCGCCCGACCCTTCACCGTCGCGTGACGATGCCGATATGCGGCTCGCGCCGCGCGCCGAGCCGCAGGAGCAGGAAGCCGAGCAAAAGCGCCGCCAGCGCGGTCGGCGTCCGGGTCAACGTCAGCAGCACCGGATCCCATAGCGGTAGATAGATCCGCTCGACCGTTGGCTGGATCGCCAGATAACGCTCGCGTAGCAGCGTCAGTAGCGTTTCGCCCAAAGGCGTGACCAGCACCGCTGAATTGGCGATCGACCGCGCGCCGTCGAGCAGCAGCACCACGAACCCTGCCGCGACAAGCAAATAGCCGCAGAGCCGCACGAGAAAACCCAGCATTCCGTCCCTCGAAACCGCAAATCTACAGCGCCGATGTGCCCATTCCGCGCCCGCATTGCAACCGCGGCCGGCGGCCGGAGGGGCTCTTCTCGCGACGGCCTGCAATCCGGGCTTGAAAGAAGCCGGCTCGGCGGTCATAAGCAGCGCGCCGGACAGGTGGCCGAGTGGTTGAAGGCGCACGCCTGGAAAGTGTGTATGCGGGAAACCGTATCGAGGGTTCGAATCCCTCCCTGTCCGCCATCGACTTTGTTTAAGTATATGTTTTTATTTGCATTATGCGCCGTAACAGATTTCCGTCCATTTTGCGCTCCACCAGCTCGCTTCGATGGACCTCATGGCTGGATGGCGCGCGACGAGCTGGCCTGACAGAAATTTATTTGGCGCTGTGCATCCTAAGGCTCTCGTGCGTCCGGGCGAATTGCGCCAATTGCAGACATAAATTGAGCGTCCAAAACCGGACCTCCGTAGCTTGTCGACACAAGCTGCGATCGTGGCACGGTCGAGAGTCAAAATAACCGTCCGTACCGGTAGCCCGTTTCGCTACCGCCGACCATCGGACAACTGAGCGGGATCTTGGAGGATACGATTCACTAAGTTGACGGGATCTCTTGTCAGGTCGAGGGGCCTTCGAGAATCTTACCATTCGGTAAAGCCATTCCGCAGACTGTCCCGATACAGAGGCGGAACATCGACGATGATCAAACGCAATTCAGCAGAGCTGCACTCTGGAAACAGGTCCGAGCTGGATCCTTTGCAGCAGATTGGTCAAAAGCGCGGGCTCGGCCCGGTGTCCGTCGAGGTGCAGGACACGCTCGATGTTCGTAGCCTTCAGCGCAGGCTCGAAGAGCGCGTCGCTCCGGGCGAGCCACAGCCCGAGGGGGATGACGTGGCGCCGGCTCAACGCAGGCAGGCGCCGCGGGGACCAACAATCCGGCGCATCGGCAAGTTCCTCTTGGGGGCGAGTGTGCTAGCGGTGTTCGGGCTGATCCCGTTGCGAACGCTTCTGCAGACGTCCAGCGTGGAGGCGGTCATCAATGCGCGAGTCATGACCTTGCGCGCGCCGATCGCGGGAGAAATCGTCGCCTTGCCGGTGGATCTGGCCGCTTCGGAAGCGGTCCCGGCGGGTAAGATATTGCTAAGCGTCGTCAATCCGCGCGCGGATCGCACCCGCCTCGACGATTTGCGTCGCTCGTTCGGCCAGATGAAGAACCAGCATAAAGCCGTCGAAGCCAAGCTCGCGGCAGCGCGCCTGTCGGAAGCCGATCTTGACCGGCAAGCCGAAAAGTTTCGCCTCGGGCGGATCGAGCAACTCGCGTCTCGCATCGCGGAAACAGAGAGCCTGATCGCGGTTGCCGGTGCTCGACGCGAGGAGGCCGTCGCCGCGCGCGAGCGCTCCGAAACCCTGGCACGTTCCGGCAATGTGACCGCCGCGGAATTCGCGCGTCTGACGCGCGAGGTCACGGCCATGACGGAGACGGAAACCGCCACGCGCCATCGGCTCGCGGCCATTGCCGTCGAGCTTGCGGCGGCGCGCGCCGGGATATTCATTGGCGACAGCTACAATGACCGGCCAAGTTCCGTTCAGCGCGGCGACGAGATGCGCCAGCGTATCGTTGATCTCGGAGCGGACCTTGCCAGCCTCGAAGCCGAGTTGCAGCGCTTGGGCCCGGAGCTGGAAGCCGAGCAGACGCGCCATCAGGCGTTCGCCGACGTCGCCATGACGCTTCCGGTCGCAGGTCGCATCTGGGAGACGATGGTCTCCCCGGGCGAGCAGGTTCGTGTCGGCCAGGATCTCGTCAGGTTGATCGATTGCTCCACGGCGATCGTGACGGCGAACGTGACGGAATCCGTCTACAATCGACTTTCGGTCGGCAGCACAGCGCGTTTCATTCCGGCCGACGGCGGCAAGGAACTCCAGGGCAGGGTCGTCAATCTGACCGGGTTGGCCGGAGCGCCAGCCAATCTCGCGATCGAGCCGGCCGCGCTCAGCAAAGAGTCTTATCGCGTTACAGTTTCGGTGCGGGAACTGGGCTCCCAGTCCTGCGGGGTCGGGCGCACGGGCCGCGTCGTGTTCGGCGAACACGGGCTTGCGCCGTGACGCACGATCTCCTGACGGCGCTGGCTCCCGGCCTCGCCGCCGCCGGCCTTGCGGTAATGGTCACGCCTTGGCTCAGGCATGACCAGACGCCCGCACGAGTGCTGATGGTCGGCATCGCATTGCTGTTGCTGGCGCGTTACTTCGTCTGGCGAGTCACTCAAACGCTGCCGGAAACCGGGTGGTCTATCGACTTCGCGGCCGGGATCATCTTCCTTCTTGCGGAATCGGCTTCGCTGCTCGCGGCGGTCCTGGCCTCGATCTTCCTGTGCCGCACCCGAAATCGCTCGCAGGAGGTTGAGGACAACAAGGCGTGGCTTGCAGGTCTGGAGCCGCCGCTCGTCGATGTGTTGATCTGCACCTACAATGAAGAGGAAGCGATCCTGGAGCGCACCATCATCGGTGCCACCGGGATGAACCATGGCAATTATCGCGTTTGGGTGCTCGACGACGGGCGACGGCCTTGGCTGGAGGATCTCTCGAGACGGCTGGGATGCCGTTACCTGGCGCGGCCCGACAACGCCCATGCCAAGGCCGGCAATATCAACCATGCCCTGACGCATCTGGCCGCGCTGCTCCGCCCGCCGCAGTTCGTCTCCATTCTCGATGCGGATTTCGTGCCGTTGCCGGATTTCCTGTCGCGCGCGCTGTGCCTGTTCCGCGAGTCCTCGGTCGGGTTGGTGCAGACGCCGCAGCACTTCATCAATCCCGATCCGATCCAGACCAATCTCGCGGCCGGCCATGTCTGGCCCGACGAGCAGCGCTTCTTCTTCGACGTGGTGCTGGCATCCAAGGATGCCTGGGGCGCCGCCTTCTGCTGCGGCACCTCGTCGGTTATCCGCTTTGCGCCGTTGCTGGCGGTCGGTGGATTTCCGACTGATTCCGTGACGGAAGACTACCTACTCACCCTGCGGCTGAAGGAGACGGGCTTTACGACCTCCTATCTCAACGAGAAGTTGACGCTCGGCCTCGCTCCGGAGGGGCTGAAGGAATACATCACGCAACGCGGCCGCTGGTGCCTCGGCTTCATGCAGATTACTCGGGGACGCAGCGGCCCATTCTCGCGCTCGTCGAACCTGAGCTTCATCGACCGGCTGTCGCTCGTCGATACGTTCCTGAACTGGACCGCCGTTTACATCGCCAAAGCGCTAGGGCTGTTCGTCCCGATCGGTTACCTGCTTTTCGGGGTCCATGCCGTCCGCGCGGATTTGCTCGATCTGCTCGGGTATTTCCTGCCGTTCTTCCTCTGGCATTCGCTGACGATGAGCTGGATCTCGCGTGGCCGCTCGCTGATCTTCATGACCGACGTATCGCAGTTCATCGCCACACCTGCGATCTTGAAGGCGATCTTCACGGGCCTCCTGCGGCCGCAAGGTCAGAAGTTCAAGGTCACGGCCAAAGGCGGAGACCGGGGGCGGCGCTTCGTCGAATGGCCGCTCGTCAAGATTTATGGCAGCCTCATCGCACTGACGCTGGCCGGGCTCATCTATGCCTTCGCGATCCATGTCCGCGGAGACAGCCTCACCTCGGGCGGGCTCGCCTTCGCCTGGAGCTGGTACAATCTCATCATCCTGACCATTGTGTGCTTCGTCTGCATCGAGCAGCCACGCCGCCGCAAGGCCGAGCGCTTCGAGACTGATGAGGCGATACTCGTCGATATCAACGGTCGCACTCTGATGATGCGCCTCGTCGATATCTCGATCACCGGGGCAAGGCTGAAAGGCGACATACCGGCCCCGCTCGGGACCGTCCTGACCTGCACGATCAGGGGTGGCATTGTAGAGGCCACGATCGTGCGCGACCTCTCTGACAGCTTCGCCATCAAGTTCGACGAGGCCCTCGGCTCTCGCGTCGACATGATCAGAGGCTTTTACGCCGGCAACTACGTCAACGCCTTCGAGCAGGTCCAGGCGTCCGGCGTGACGACGGCCATCGTGCGCCGCCTGTTCGATTGAGACGCGTTCACGCTTCAAGTCATCCGCATGTCAGTGCATGCGTCGCGGTTTCGTCATGGTGACGGTTGCTTTTGGTCAGAGCGATCTGATGTTCTGCGGAACAAGGTCGGTGCGGCCTGCTAGAGCAACGGACTTTTAATCTGTAGGTCTCGGGTTCGAGCCCCGACGCGCTCACCAGCTATTCTCAACGCGCTGGCCTCAGCTTATCGCGTATCGAACCACTTCGGCACCTTCGGCTGCGGGGCGAAGGCTCGGCGAAATGGTTCCGGACCCGAGGAGGAGCACGTCCTCCCTGCGGATGAACGCCTCCCGACTGTGCCCCATCATGATGAACGTGCCGGAACTGCTGCGCTCGGCCAGCCGCACGCGGCCGTCCGCAATCGTGATCGAGGCATGGAGCCGCGAGACCCAGGGGCGGTCGATCAGGAGATCGCAGTCCGGCAGGCGCCCGAGCGTCACGGTCGCCCCCTCGCCGAATTGCCATGTCCGGTCGCGATAGACGAGGGTCATCTCGACCGCGCGCGGGGACGTCTCGATCCGGGTCTTGCGCGGGAGGAGGATGGACGAAATGTCGGTGTGCAGCGAGTGGTCGGGCGTGGGGAGCGTGTAGATGCGGCAGGGCTGCGACTTGCCCTTCAGCGCCATGGCATCGAGGTACCGCAACTGGCTTCTCATCGAACGCGGCAACCGGTCGACGAGATCCTGGCTGATGAGGGCTTCGCCAGGATTGGCCGTCGACGCCAGGCGCGCGGTCAGATTGACCGCGTCGCCGAAGATATCGGCGCGCGCCCGGATGATCGAGCCGAAATGGAGGCCCACCCTGATCGGCAGAACGGTATCGGCTCCCGGCGCGAAGATCGCGAAAACGACGCTGAGCGCGGCAGCCGGATCGACGAAGGCGGCGAGGATGTCGTCGCCCTTGGAATGGACGAACTCTCCGCCGGCTTCGGTGATCAGCCTGCAGATCCGGTCGATGCAGTCGGTGACGAGACCCAGCGCCCGGTCGTTGCCGTGGGATTCGTAGAGCGAGGTGCTGCCGACCACATCCGCGAGCAGAATGGCGAGCTCGGCATCATTTTCAGACATCCGCGTGCATCCTAAGATCAAGCGTGACGGCAGGCATTGCGGAACTGGTATGGTCTCTGGAGATCAATAGCAGGAGACACGCGATCTGGCTTGCGTATGGCCGGCGGATTTGGCGATGCCCCGCAGAAAACTCCGTTTTCCGGTCCGGCCAAGACTTGCGTCGCCGAAAGAACCAATCCTTGCAGGGTCCGTCAACAACGGACGTCTCCTCACCGAGACATTCGACACCGCCGTATACTTCGCCACTTGGCATCCTGCCGTAACGCCCCCTCGCGTTGCACCGTCGAATTCCGCCTCATTGGGGGCTTAGACTAAAGCGGCTCGCCTCGATCATGCCGCTCACGCCTGATCTCATGTCGCGGTTTGGATCGAGTGAGCCTGCGCTGAACGTTGGAAGGCGGCGGCTACTCCGCCAGGCGCAGCGTGGAATCTGACGCGGTGGCGGCCGACTGACGCGGTAAAAACACCTTCGCGTTTTTCAGGCTCTTTTCGCATGTGGCCAGATCGCGACCTTTCCTGACATGACAAGGCGATCACGCCCGCTGCCTTTGGCCGCGTAGAGAGCCCGGTCGGCTGCTCCGACCAACGAGGCGCCATCCGACGCGGAGGCGTCCGTTGGCCAGGCGGTCGCGCCACCGAGGCTCGCAGTAACGACCTTGGAGGCGAGCTTCATCAGGTGCGGGATCGCAAGTCCACGAATTGCCTCGCCCACCCTGAGTCCGACCTGCTCGCAGCCCTCGGCGTCCGTATCTGGCAGCAGGAGGACGAACTCTTCGCCGCCATACCTCGCGGCCAGATCGGCCGGTCGTCGAGCTTCGGACGACAAGACACCCCCCACGGCACGAAGGCACTCGTCGCCGGCCAGATGCCCGTAGCGATCGTTGAATTCCTTGAAATTGTCGATATCGATCATCAACACGGAGAGAGAGGCACCCGCTCGCACTGCTCTCGCCCATTCGTGTTCGAGCCGTTCGTCGAAGCATCGTCGATTGGCAAGTCCGGTCAGACCATCGGATGTTGCCAGCGCCGCCAGTTTATCCTGGAGATCCTTGTGTTCGGTCATGTCGCGCGAGATCGCCACGACCCCGTCGACCATGCCGGTTTCTGTCTTTCTCGTGACGCGTAGCGACGTCTCGATCCAGATTTCGGCCTTCTCCCGATGCCGCGTGCGATAGAGGATCTTGGCTTCCTCGACATCACCTCGCTTCAGCGACGCGACGGCCTGTGCGACCCGGGGCAGGTCCTCCGGGTTGACGCCAGCCAGAGCCGGCGTTCCAACTAGCTGCGATGGATCCCAGCCCAGAACGCGCGCGCAAGACGGCGAAGCGTAGAGAATACGTTCGTCGAAACCGATCCGGGTGACCATGTCGCTCGATTCTTCCGCGAGCAGACGAAAGTCAGCTTCCTTGGCTGCCAATGCCCCGGCCATGCGTTGACGTTCGAAGAGTTGCCGTACCAAAAATATGCCGATGACGCTGATGAGCAAGGTCAAGGCCACGACGAAGACGGTCCGTGCGGCGGCGCCCTGGCGCCAGTTGGCCAGCACATCCTCCTGAGCTTGCGTCGCGAGCAGTACGATTGGATATCTGTCGCTGAACCTGAACGAACTCAATCGCTGGATTCCATCCAGAGGCGACTTGAAGTAATATGCGCTGAACGAGGCACGGGACAAACGGTCTTTGATGAGCGGCGTCGCCGACATGTCTCTACCAACAAAGTTGCTGTCATCGAGACTGCGCGCCAGCAGGATGCCGTCGGCGCTGAGCAGCGTGACGGTGCCGTTGGGTCCGATCTCGAACTGCCGATAAAACTGAGCGAAATACGCAGTGTCGATCGTCGCGAGGACCACGCCCGCGAAAGTTCCATCGGGATGGTTGAAGCGGCGGGAAACCGTGATGATCCATTGGCCCCCGGAACGGCTTTTCACGGGCCGGCCCAGATAGGCATGCTTGTCGTCCAGCATTCGATGACGCTGGAAATAGGCGCGATCGCTATTGTTCAAGCCGGTGAGGCTGACTTTTTCCGTCGTGGCCAGCCAGCGTCCCGTGTCGTCATAGACGAAGAGGCCGCGTATACGCCCTAGCGTCGCCTTGCGCTGCTCCAGAAAGTCCTGGACTCTCGCGAGCGCGGTATGGTCCGTGCCGTTTGTTTCTAGTCTGCTGGCCAAACCCATAAGTGTGGCGTCGGCGAGTTCTATGGTGTCCTCCGCGTGCTGCGTCAGTGAGCGCGCGAGATTTGCCATGTCCACTTCGGCGTTCTTCATATCGACGTCGCGTGACGTCCATTCCCGCCAGCCGCTCAGGGCGAGGATGGCGAGGCATATCAACGTCACGAAAACAGCCGCCCAGAACGGCAGACGCGGCAGGGCGAGAGTTCGATGAGCGATGCGGACCGCCTTCATGGCTGGTTTCCTCCATGAGGAGCCTCGCATCGCCATGTTAATGAATTGAACACTTGCGGATGAAATGGCCATAAGCGGACGCGCAGTGCTTCCGTTAAGGGCCACAGATGTCTGTCGCTTATTCAGATGCATAACCGGCCAGGTGCTCGCATTACACAAGCCCGGCACGCTGAGAATTCTCTCCGTTCTGTCGCCACAGAGCTGGCTCGGAAATCTGGACAGCGGGCGTAGGTGGATTTTCGGCCTGAACGCGGCTGATCGCCGTGAACAGGAGCGGATATGACGAGACGCGTTCGCCGGAACCACAGCCCGGCTTTCAAGGCGAAGGTCGCACTGGCTGCGATCAAAGGCGAGAAGACGCTGGCCGACCTGGCGCAGCAGTTCGACGTCCACCCCAACCAGATCACGCAATGGCGCAGCCAGCTCCTTGACGGGGCGGCCGGCGTTTGGGTCAGAGGCGAAGTCGGAGCCCGCCGTGCCCGCGATCGACGTGAAGACGCTGCATGCGAAGATCGGGGAGCTGGCGCTGGAGAATGATTTTTTGTCCGGCGCGCTCGGCAAGGCCGGCCTTCTGAGCGCAAAGCGATGATCGACCGCGCTGTTCTGCCACTCAACCGGCAGGCGAAGGTGCTCGGGATCAGCCGGCGCAGCGTCTATTACCTGCCCCGCGCGGTTCCTGCCGCCGATCTGGCCTTGATGCGCGCGATCGACGCGCTGCATCTGGAATACCCCTTCGCAGGCAGCCGCATGTTGCAAGGTCTGCTGCTGGCCGAGGGGCATGTCGCCGGGCGTCTTCACGTCGCGACGCTGCTGAAGGGCATGGGGATCGAGGCGCTCTACCGTAGGCCAAACACTTCGAAGCCGGCGCCGGGGCACAAGATCTTCCTCTACCTGCTGCGCAAGCTGCCGGTGACGCGGCCCAATCAGGTCTGGGCGATGGACATCACCTACATCCCCATGGCGCGGGGCTTCGTCTCTGACGGCCGTCGTTGACTGGTTCAGCCGCAAGGTTCTGGCCTGGCGGCCGTCGATCACGATGGACGTCGCCTTCTGCGTCGAGGCCGCCGAGGACGCCATGGCCCGCTTCGGCAAGCCCGAGATCTTCAATACGGACCAGGGCTCGCACTTCACCAGCCGCGAGTTCACCGCCCTGCTGATCGGCGCGGGCATCAAGATCAACATGGACGGCAAGGGCGCCTGGCGCGACAACGTCTTCGTCGAGCGCATCTGGAAATCGGTCAAATACGAGGAGGTCTACCTGCGCGCTTACGCCAGCGTGTCCATGCGCGCGCCTCGATCAGCCGGTATCTCGCCTTCTACAACGGCCGGAGACCTCACCAGAGCCTGGGACGGCAAACACCCGATCAGGCCTACTTCAACGCGCTGCAGCCAATCCCGGTTGCGGCATAACCAGGGCCGAAATCCACTTAACGACAGCCCGCAAACTGTTCAAACAAACCGAGCCAGCTCTCTTCGGCGAGCCGCCGGCATGCGCGGGGTTATAAACGCCCAGGTCTCGGTCAACTGGATCGCCCAAGAGTAAACATCGTGGATATGGGCTACGAGCCGGAAATGCCGTCCCCGCCCCGGACCAAACGCGCCAAGAGCTGACGGTGGCTCATATCCTGAAAGCGGACAGCCAAAAGTCGGCATGAGCGGCATGCGCCTTCTGCATCCCGGCTGCGCTCGTTCTTGCATACTGTTTCGCCCTGCACGCTCGGCGCATCGGAGACGACATTCGTGACGAAACAAGCCCATGTCAGGCTCGCGGTCGATATCGGCGGCACCTTCACCGATGTCGTGCTGGAAACGGAATCCGGCCGGATCACCCGCAAGGTGCTGACGACGCCGACACGGCCCGAAGAAGGCGTGCTAGGCGGCATGCGCCTCATCCTGTCGGATGCGAAGCTGCACATGTCCGACATCGACGTCTTCGTGCACGGCACGACGCTGGCGACGAACGCGATCATCGAGCGGCGCGGCGCGCGAACAGCGCTGATCGCCACCGATGGTTTCCGCGACATCATCGAGATCGGCACGGAGAGCCGCTACGACCAATACGATCTCCAGATCGAGAAGCCGCGCCCGCTCGTCGACCGCGCCTTGCGCTTCACCGTGCCCGAGCGGGTCGACGTGCAGGGCAGGGTCCGCCTGCCGCTCGACGAGGCGGCAGTGGCTGCGCTGGTGCCCAGGCTCCAGGCGGCCGGGGTCGAAAGCGTCGCCATCGCCTTCCTGCATTCCTACGCCAATGCAGACCACGAGCGCCGCACCGGCGCCCTGCTCAAAAACGCGATGCCGGAACTCGGCATTACGCTGTCGAGCGAGGTCTGCCCTGAAGTGCGCGAATACGAGCGGACCTCGACGGCGATCGCCAACGCCTATGTCCAGCCGCTGATGGCGGGCTATCTTGCCCGCATGGCGGACGGGCTCGCGCTTGAGCAGTTTCGTGGCGCGATCTATCTCGTGACGTCCGGCGGCGGCCTGACCTCGATCGAGACCGCGCAGCGCTTTCCCGTGCGCCTGGTCGAATCGGGACCTGCGGGCGGCGCCATCTTCGCGGCGCTGACGGCCGCCCAACTCGGCGAGAGCAAGGTGCTCTCCTTCGACATGGGCGGCACCACCGCCAAAATCTGCCTGATCGAGAAGTTCGAGCCGCAATCCTCCCGCATCTTCGAGGTCGACCGCGCCGCGCGTTTCCTCAAGGGCTCGGGGCTTCCGGTGCGCATTCCGGTAATCGA
The DNA here is from genome assembly GCF_001562255.1 of Bosea sp. PAMC 26642. NCBI lineage: Bacteria > Pseudomonadati > Pseudomonadota > Alphaproteobacteria > Hyphomicrobiales > Alloboseaceae > Allobosea > Allobosea sp. PAMC 26642. Next base: position 4,553,943 of record NZ_CP014301.1, read on the forward strand.
GATGGTCGAGATCGGCGCCGGCGGCGGCTCGATCGCCCGGATCGATGCACTCAAGCGCATCACGGTTGGCCCCGAAAGCGCCTCGTCGGAACCCGGCCCCGCCTGCTACGGACGCGGCGGCATTCATCCCGCCGTGACCGACGCCGATGTCGTGCTCGGCATGATCGACCCTGCGACCTTTGCCGGCGGCACGATTCCGCTCGATCCCGAACTTTCGAAGAAGGCTCTGCTGGCCGATATCGGCGAACCGCTCGGTCTCGATGCGGAAACCGCTGCCTATGCCGTCCACGAAATGGTCTGCGAAAACATGGCGAGCGCGGCGCGCGTTCATGCGGTCGAGCGCGGGGCGGTCGTCGGCGAGCACACGCTCATCGCCTTCGGAGGCGCCGCGCCTCTGCACGCTGCCCGCGTCGCCGAGAAAATCGGCGTCAACCGCGTCGTCGTTCCGCCCAATGCCGGCGTCGGCTCGGCGGTCGGCTTTCTTGCGGCGCCGGTCTCCTATGAACTGGTGCGCAGCCGCCATGTCCGGCTCGATGCCTTCGACGGTGCGCTGGTCTCCGAGCTTCTCGCGGCGATGGAGCAGGAGGCGCGCGCACTGGTCGAACCCGGCGCACGCGGCGAGCCTGTGATTGCGCGGCGGGTCGCCTTCATGCGGTATGTCGGCCAGGGGCACGAGATCACCGTGACGCTGCCCGAAGGCGCACTCGGCAGCGACGATGTCCCGGCCCTGCGCACCGCCTTCGAGGCGGACTATGCGGCCTTGTTCGCCCGGCCGATCCCCGGAGCCGCGATCGAAATCCTGAGCTGGTCGGTGCTGGCCACGACGCAGCCGCCCAAACCCATCCCGGTGCCGAAGGTGGCGATGTCCGGCGTGCCGGAAGCGTCCGGCAGCCGCAGCTTCCATGACGGCAAAGCCGGCACCACCGCCATGATCCCGCTCTACCGACGCGAGGCGATGACGCCAGGCGCCCGCATCGCCGGCCCCGCCATCATCGCCGAAGACGAGACCTCTACCTTCGTGTCGATGAGCTTCGACGCCCATATCGACGCCATCGGCTGCATCGTGATGGACCGCAAGGTCGCCGCGCCGGGGCTGCCCAAGCTCCTGGCTGCCTGAGGAGATCCGAGATGACCGAGAAACTCAGCCTGATCGATCTCCAGATCATGTGGAACCGCCTGATCGCGGTGGTGGAGGAACAGGGCCAGATCCTGATGCGCACGGCGTTCTCGCCGATCGTGCGCGAATGCGGCGATATCTCGGCAGGCGTCTTCGACCTTCAGGGCCGGATGCTGGCGCAAGGCGTCACCGGCACGCCGGGCCACGTCAATTCGATGGCGGAATCGGTGAAGCACTTCATCCGGCATTTTCCGATCGAGACGATGAAGGAAGGCGACGCCTACATCACCAACGACCCGTGGATGGGCACCGGCCACCTCAACGACTTCGTGGTGACGACGCCCGCCTTCCGGAACGGCAAGCCGGTCGGCCTGTTCTCCTGCACCAGCCATCTGATGGATATCGGCGGCATCGGCTTTGGGCCCGACGCCACAGACGTCTTCATGGAAGGCCTGTATCTGCCGATGCTGAAACTGATCGATGCCGGCAGGGTCGATCAGAACGTGATGGCGATCATCCGCGCCAACACGCGCCAGCCGGTCGACACGGAGGGCGACACCTATTCGCTCGCCGCCTGCAACGACATGGGTGCAAAACGCCTCGTCGAGATGATGGACGAATTCGGCATCGACAGCCTCGACGAACTCGCCGACTACATCTGCGAGCGGTCCTATGAGGCGGTTATGGCCGAGATCGCCAAGCTGCCCAAGGGTACCTGGCGCAATGAAATGGTCGTGGATGGCTATGACGAGCCGGTCACGCTCGCAGCCGAGCTGACCGTGTCCGGGACCGGCATCCATGTCGATTTCACGGGCACCTCGCCCCAGGCCCAGCGCGGGATCAACGTGCCGCACTCCTACACCACCGCCTATACCGTGTTCGGGCTCGGCTGCGTCGTCGCGGCGCAAATCCCAAACAATGCAGGATCGCTCGCGCCGCTGACGGTGTCGGCGCCGCTCGGCTCGATCCTGAACGCGCCCAAGCCGGCGGCCGTCTCCTCGCGCCACGTCATCGGCCAGATGCTGCCCGACGTCGTCTTCGGCTGCCTGCGCCAGGTCATCCCCGAGCGCGTGCCCGCGGAGGGCACCTCCTGCCTGTGGAACCTCAACGTGCGCGGCCGCACGCATGCAGGCGCGCAGGGCAATTACGGCTTCGCCATGGCCGTCACCAGCAATGGCGGCACCGGCGCGCGCTTCGACAAGGACGGGCTATCGGCGACCGCCTATCCCAGCGGCGTGCGCGGCACGCCCGTCGAGATCGCCGAGACGCAGACGCCGCTGATCTTCTGGAAGAAGGAGCTGCGGCCCGACAGCGGCGGCGACGGGCGCACGCGCGGCGGCCACGGCCAGATCATCGAGATCGAGAGCGGCGTCGCCGCCTCCTTCGAAATCCTGGCGGCCTTCGACAGGATCGATCACCCGGCGCGTGGACGAGACGGCGGCAAGGACGGTGCGGCCGGCTATATCGGGTTGAAATCCGGCAAGAAGCTCAAAGGCAAGGGTTTCCAGGAGATTCCCGCGGGCGAGCGGCTGGTCGTCCTGACGCCCGGCGGCGCCGGCATCGGCGATCCCGCCGAGCGCGATCCAGCCCGCATCAGCCGGGAGATTGCCGAAGAACTCGTCACCGCGTCCTGAATACGCGCCGGGCCGCAGCTTGGCCGGCGTCTTGCTTCGTCCTTGCCGAACGACCGGCTTCACCTGAGAGGTTTCAAGACATGGCGGACCATCGCATCGGACGGCGCGCGCTGCTGGCGGCAGTCGGACTCCTCGGTTTGGCCGCCCTGCCGGCTGCGGCTCAGACCAAGCTCGATCTCTCCACGGTCTGGCCGGAAAGCAACTTCCATACGCAAAACGCCATGCGCTACGCCGCAGAGGTCAAGAAGGCGACGAATGGCAGCGTCGAGATCCTGGTCAAGGCCGGCGGGCAGCTCGGCTTCAAGGGGCCCGAGCATCTGCGTGCGGTGCGCGACGGCATCGTGCCGATGGCCGATGTCCTGAACATCCAGCAGGTCGGGGACGAGCCGTTCATGGGCGTCGAGAGCGTGCCCTTCCTCGTCGGCACGCCCGAGGAACTGAAAGTGCTGCACAAATATGTGCGGCCCGAATACGACAAGATCGCCGCGCGCAACAATCAGAAGATCCTCTTCATCGTGCCCTGGCCGACGCAATATCTGCAGCTCAAGGCCAAGGTGACGACGGTTGAAGCCCTCAAGGGCATCAAGATCCGCGTGCCCGACAAGAATGCCGTCGACATGCTCAACGCCGTCGGCATGTCGCCCGTGCTGATCCCCTGGGGCGAGACCGTGCCGGCGCTGGCATCGGGCGTTGTCGCGGGTGTGTCGACCTCGGCGGTGTCGGGCGTCGACGGCAAGTTCTGGGAGTTCCTGAAATACCTTCTGCCGACCAACCATGTCTGGTCGTCGGAGATGGTGACGATCAATCTCGACAGCTGGAACAAGCTCAAGCCCGAGGAGCGCAAGGCGATGGAGGAGATCGCGGTCAAGCTCGAGCCGTCCTTCTGGGCGGAATCGCTGAAGGCCGATACCGACAGCCTGAAGCGCCTGACCGGGGGTGGAATGGAAGTCGTACCCGTTCCCGAGCCGATGATGGCCGATCTCCGGGCGAAGACTGCCCCCCTGCTCGACGCCTTCATCAAGCGTGTTCCCACGGCAGATAAGCCGATCAAGGCCTATCTCGCCGAGATGAAGCGCGGCTCGTGAGCGACGCCGTGCCTGCTTCCGCGCACAGCGTCGCGGTTCCCGCTGTCCTGCGCGGCCTCCTCGACGGCATCGACCGGCTGAGCCGTCTCGACGGCTGGCTCGGCGGCGGCTGCCTGCTGGCCTTGACCCTGCTGATGCTCTGCGAGATCGGCACGCGGTTCCTGTCGAACTTCCTGCCCTTCTTCCCCGCCTCGATTCCCGTGGCATGGGAGTATTCGTCCTATCTGATGGCGGCGTCCTTCACCTTCGGGGCTGCCATGACCCTGCGCGCAGGCGGGCATGTGCGCGTCACGCTCGTGATCGGCAAGGCCCCGCCGGCATTGCGACGCCTGATGGAGGTTTTCGCCGCGCTGCTCGGCTTCGCCTTCATGGCCTTCCTGACCTATTCGATGGTGCGGTTCTCATGGGGCTCGTTCAGCCGGGGGCAGACCTCCGTGTCGAGCGACACACCGGTCTGGTTTCCCCAGGCCGTGGTGACCTTCGGCATGCTGCTTTTGACCCTGCAATATCTCGCGCGCGTGATTCAGGCAGGCTTCGGGCTGCCGCTCGAGGACGATTCCATGAAGGCCGCTGCGCCGGCCGATTGAGCGACGCGACGCTTCGACACGCGCCCTTTCTCACCAATTGGCCAGCCGGCCGGGACTTAACCCATGTCCATCGAAGTCGTCGTCATGTTCGCGATCCTGTTTGGCCTGCTGGCCAGCGGGTTGTGGATCGGCCTCACCCTCGCCTTGACCGGGACGGTGCTGCTGGCGCTGTTCCGCTCCATGCCGCTCGATCGGCTGCTGCCGCAATATGCCTGGAACATCCTGACGACACAGGAACTTCTGGCCCTGCCGCTTTTCATCCTGATGGGCGAACTGCTGTTCCGCACGCATCTGTCGCGCTCGCTGTTCAAGGGTCTCGCGCCATGGGCGGGAATGTTGCCGGGCCGGCTGCTGCATGTGAACATCTTCGGCTGCACCATCTTCGCGGCGATCTCAGGCTCGTCGGCCGCGACGACGCAGGTGGTCGGGCGGATCGCGCTCGCCGAGCTGCTCAAGCGCGGCTACTCCAAGGATATCGCCATCGGTTCGCTGGCTGGCGCCGGCACGCTCGGCTTCCTGATTCCGCCCTCCAACATCATGATCATCTACGGCGTCCTGGGCGACGTCTCGATCCTGAAGCTGTTCACGGCCGGTGCGCTGCCGGGCCTGCTGCTGGCGGGCACTTTCATGGTCTGGGTGATGATCCATACCGCCTTGCGCGGCGATCTCGTGCCTGCCGCCGAGAACGACCTGAGGAACCTGTCCTGGCGCGAGCGCTTCTCGGCGCTTCGGGATCTGGCGCCCGCGCTGTTCCTGATCGTCTGCGTGCTCGGCTCGATGTATGGCGGCATCGCGACGCCCTCCGAAGCGGCGGCCGTCGGCGTGCTCGGTGCCGCGCTCGTCACCGCCTTCCAGGGATCGCTGAATTTCGAGGCGGTCAAGGGCATCCTGATCGGCGCCGTGATCACCTGCTCGATGATCGCGCTGATCGTGCTCGGCGCCTCGATCCTGGGCAATGCGGCCGCCTTCCTGGGCATTCCACAGGCGGTCGCGGCCTATGTGCAGAGCCTGAGCCTGACGCCGTTCATGCTGATCGTCGTGCTGATCGCCTTCTACATCGTGCTGGGCTGCTTCCTCGACGGCTTCTCGATGATCGTGATGACGCTGCCGATCGTGCTGCCCATCATCAAGCAGGCGGGTTTCGATCCGATCTGGTTCGGCGTGTTCATGGTGCTCGTTGTCGAGATGGCGCAGATCACGCCGCCGGTCGGCTTCAACCTCTTCGTCATCCAGGGCCTGACCGGGGATGGCTTGGGCTACATCGCCAAGGTCACCTTCCCTTATCTCGTGATCATGATCCTGTTCACGCTGCTGCTCACGGTCTATCCGGACATCGTTCTTTAATTGCCGCGCGTGATGGCGGGGTAAACGCCGCTTTCCAAGCGCCATACAGGACCGCATTGGGCTGGACCGGGTTTCGCAGGCTTCAATTTCTCAGCAGGGGGAGCAAAAATTGGGGATGTCACGATTGGCTGCGAACTCTATAGCCAGCCTTGTGTCCAGTCGAAGTACCGGAAGCTAACCTTCGAAACCCCGCAAATGGGTTGCAATCACGCCGCGCTAGTCGGAGTGAAGCGCCAATAGCGGAATTTGGATGTCAGCCCGACAGCGGACCTCCACTCAGCGGCCCAGTCTGGACCGGAATAGACCCACGTCGGATGTGGGGGCGGTCCGCTTCTCGCTGATCCTCCGGTGGCCGGTCTCGGCCCCTTGCATGGCGCCGATCAGCGCATTAAACACTAAACCTAATGGTTCAGTTTTCGACAACTCGCTTTGAATCCTTACAGCGCTCTCGGACGTCACAGGACGCGGCGTCATAGAGCAACTCGGGCGTACGCATGCTTCGGTCGGAGCTTGCAGACAAATTCCACATGACCATCACGGGCATGAAAAAGCACATCGGCGTCTTGGAGCAGGCGGGGCCGGTCACGACGCAAAAGGGTAGGGCACCGTGAGGATCTGCATGCTCGGCCGCAGCCGACGGGTGAAAGAGATAGCATGGATCGAGGAACACCGCCGGCTTTCGGCCTCGCGTTTCGACGCGGTGGACCAAATCGTCGAGCAAATGAAACAGAGGGAGTCGTTCGATGCACGCAGGCAGACAGAGTGATCCCGCCGCCGGGAAGGCCCGCACAACGATGGCGCGGACATCGGCCCGGGAGTTCGTCGTTACGCGCACCGTCGCCGGCCCGGCGCGCATCGTGTTCGAAGCATGGGCCAAGCCGGAACTGTTCCAGCGATGGTGGGTGCCCATATCATGCGGCCTCTCCCTGATCTCTCACGACGCCGATGTTCGCACAGGTGGTGCGTATCGTTTAGTGATGGGCCACCCTTCTTCGGAGCAGCCCATGGCGTTCTTCGGTCGATACATCGAAGTGACGCCACACTCCCGCCTCGTCTGGACCAATGACGAAGGGGGCGAAGGTGGGGCCGTCACAACGGTGACCTTCGAGGAAGAGGATGGCGCGACACGAGTCGTCGTGCACGAGCTCTATCCTTCGAAAGGAGCGCTCGATGACGCCATGGCCTCTGGGAGCACAAATGGGTGGGGCGAGCAATTCGCGCAGCTGGACGACCTTATCGTCATCGTGAACGCAAAGGTCTGACAGCCATGGGCAAGGTGCGCGTCAGTGGTTTCGCCGTGTCCATCGACGGTTTCGGGGCAGGGCCGGAGCAGAGCCTGAAGCATCCGATGGGCAAAGGGGGCCTTGAGCTGCACAAGTGGTTCTTCCCGACCCGGACCTTTCGATCGATGATCGGGCAAGACGACGGGACCGACGACCGCTTCGCCCGCGCCTCAGCGGAAGGCTTCGGCGCCTTCATCCTCGGCCGCAATATGTTCGGCCCGGCCGGCGACGATTGGGGCGGACCCGACTGGAAGGGCTGGTGGGGCGACAATCCCCCGTATCACGCGCCGACCTTCATCCTCACCCACCACGCCCGGGCGCCGATCGTGATGGAGGGCGGGACGACCTTCCATTTCGTCACAGACGGGATCGAGGCGGCGCTCACTCAGGCCAAAGCTGTAGCGGGCGACCTGGACGTGAAGATCGGCGGTGGAGTTTCGACGGTCCGCCAGTATCTACTCGCGGGGGCGATCGACGAAGTGCACATAGCGCAGTCGCCTGTCGTCCTGGGCCACGGCGAACCTCTGTTCGCAGGCATTGATCTGCCAAGCCTCGGCTATCGGGTGAGCGAGGTGGTCCCAACGGAGCTGGCGACCCACATCGTGCTGACGCGCTGACCGTCGGAGCCCAACCTAGCGTCGCCTCACCGTACAAAACCCACCAAAGCTCGACATTAGAATCTATGGTGGTTCGTGAGGCGAGGGCGCAGCCGATCGAACCGCAGGATGCGCTTGAGATGGGCGAAGAGCATCTCGAGCATCGAGTTCGTCATCCTCGGCGATGGCGGGGTGCGGCATCAGCGCGCCGCGAGCCATCTCGTCGCAGCTGGCGCGCGGCTCGACCTTGGCGACCGCAACGGCGTGACCCCGATCGAAATGGCTCGCCAGCGCGGATACGCCTGCATTCTCGTCCAGAAGTGAACCGAGCCGATGACCGGAGCGGACGTCTGCGCTCGTGTTGAAAAGTCCAGCAGAGCTAATGCCGCGGCGTCTCCCGTTTGCCGGGTCTGAAGACCGACCATCCGCCACCAAACATCGCCGCGCCTCACAGCAGAAAGCCTGCATCCCAGTAGAGTTAACGGCCAAGGGGAGACTTTTGCCATCGCTCGATGCTAAGACGCTGCCATGGCGAAGAATGGATCAGTTCTGCTGCGAAACAACGTGAAGACCGCTGGCGACGGCGATCGGGCGATGATGTTCGCCCATGGCTTCGGTTGCGATCAGAACATGTGGCGCTTCGTGGAGCCGGCTTTTCGATCCGATTTCAAAACCGTCCTGTTCGACCATGTCGGTGCCGGCAAATCGGATCTGTCCGCGTTCGATCCTGACAAATACGCCAGTCTCTCGGGTTATGCCGAAGACGTCGTCGAGATCGGGCTTGAGCTTGAACTGACGGACGCGGTATTCGTGGGGCACTCCGTCAGCGCGATGATCGGCGTGCTCGCCTCGCTCAAAGCGCCAGGCATGTTCGGCTCCCTGGTGCTGGTGGGTCCATCACCCCGTTACATCGATGACGGTGACTACGTCGGCGGCTTCACCGCAACCGACATCGAGGACCTGCTGGACTCGATGTCCCAGAACCACATGGGATGGTCGAACGCCATGGCGCCCGCGATAATGGGCAACCCAGCCCGTTCGGAGCTGGGAGAGGAACTGGCGGCGAGCTTTTGCCGGACGGATCCAGACATCGCCAGGCACTTCGCTCGAACCACCTTCTTGTCAGATAATCGGGCCGACTTGGCTCGGGTCAGCATTCCTTCGCTCGTGCTGCAATGCCGGGACGACATCATCGCCGGCGAGCAGGTCGGACGGTTCGTTCATGAGAGCATCGCGGGCAGCAAGTACGTCCTGCTCAATGCGACAGGCCATTGCCCCAATCTGAGTGCGCCGGCGGAGGTCATTCGGGAGGTCCGTGCCTTTGCCTGACCTGGAACCGAAGGCACTCTCGCAGGAGCGCCTGGAGGATCTCGCTGACCTCTACGACAACGCACCCTGCGGCTACATCATTCTCCTTCCCGATGGCAGGATCGGCAGGGCGAACGCGACGTTGGCGAACTGGCTCGAAATCCCGGTGCAGGAGCTGGTCGGCGGCAAGTTCCGCGAAAGGCTGACGATGCCAGGGCGCATCCTCTTCGAGACGCACCTCGTCCCTGCCTTGCGGATGCATGGTTCGGTCACGGAGATCGCGCTGGATCTGCTCACCGGCACATCGGCGAAGCTGCCCGTTTTCGTCAGTGCGAACGAAAGACGGGACGACAACGACGCCCTCGAATTCACGCGGGTCATCATATTCAAGGCAACCGACAGGCGAAGCTTCGAGCAATCCCTGGTCCGATCGCGCGAGGAGGCGTCCAAGGGTCTTGCGGAGGAGAAGGCCACAGGAGCGCTGCGAGAGCAGTTCATTGCCGTGCTCGGCCACGATCTTCGCAATCCGCTGGCCTCGGTCGAGGCTGGCTTGCGCATGGTCAGCAAAGAGCCGTTAAGCCCCAAGCAGGCTCGCCTGATCGGTTTGATGCAGGCGAGTTCCCAGCGCATGCACAGGCTGATCGACGATGTCCTCGACCTCGCGCGCGGCCAGCTCGGCAGCGGACTGACGCTGTCCCTCGACGCGTCGATGCCGCTCGAACACACGCTCCGCCAGGTGATCGACGAACTTGCATCGACCCACCCCGAGGTGAACATCGAGGTTAACATCGCGATCGATCGGTCGATCGCATGCGATCATGGCCGGATGGGCCAGTTGGTGTCCAACCTGCTCGGCAACGCCTTGACCCATGGCGCGGCGGACAAGCCCATTCGGGTCGACGCCACGGCAGGCTCGGACTGGCTGACTGTCTCGGTCTCGAACGCCGGCGACCCGATCCCGCCCGCGGCCATGGCCCAGTTGTTTCGCCCGTTCTTCCGCGGCACCGTCCGTGCAAGCGCGAACGGTCTCGGGCTCGGGCTCCACATCGCCTCGATGATCGCGCAGGCCCATGGCGGAACGCTGACGGTATCCTCGACCCCGGCTGAAACGCGTTTCACGTTCCGGATGCCGCTGCAGGCGCGGCCGAGTGACGATTTTGAGGCTGCCACCTCTCCCTAAGTCGACGCCGTCAACATGGGCATCTGCTGGATGACTGGGTCACGCTTATCGGAATGCTCGATCGCGGACGTCCGAGGTGTCTGCTCCCGGGACGCTTACCGGGCTGCAGCTTGTCGCGATCCGCAGCGGCAGACTGCGCGCCGAACGGCCTGCCAGATACGGTGCGCTGTAGCCTTCAGGGGGCTTGGCTGCGGGCGTCGATCAGCCGGTAGCCTACGCCGGGCTCCGTGACGATGAAGCGCGGATCGGCGGCGTCGTCACCGATCTTCTCGCGGATATGGCCGATCGCGATGCGCAGATAATGGGTGTCGGCCGCGTGGGCCGGTCCCCAGATCGTCGTCAGCAACTGCTTGTGCCCGACCAGTTTGCCGGCATTGCGTGCCAGCAGGGCGACCACGTCGAACTCCTTGCGCGTCAACTTAACCGAAGCGCCGTCCACGACGACCATATGGCTCGCAAGATCGATCTCGAGTCCACCGATGCGGATCTCAGCCGGTTCGGTAGCACGCTCGCGGCGGCTGCGCAGCAGCGCCCGCAAGCGCGCGAGCAACTCGCCGGTCGAGAACGGCTTGGTCACATAGTCGTCGGCCCCCGCGTCGAGCGCCGCGATCTTCTCCGTCTCGGCGTCACGCACCGAGAGTACGAGGATCGGCAGGCTCGACCATTCCCGGATCGCCTCGATCACCGCCTTGCCATCCATGTCGGGCAAGCCGAGATCGAGCAGCACGGCATCAGGCGCCATCGTCGCGGCTCGCTCGATGCCGAGACGGCCGCGATCGGCTTCCAGCATCTCGAAACCACCGGCCCCGAGCACGATGGCGAGAAACCGCCGGATCGGCGCTTCGTCGTCGATCACGAGGATGCGGGCTGGCTTGCCGTCGGTCATTCCGGATCTTCGTTTCTCTGGGATGCGAGCGGCAGCCTGATCACGATGGCGGTGCCGCGTCCACCGGACCCCGCCTGGGCGCGGACCGTTCCGTCATGCGCCTCGACCAGTCCCTTGACGATCGAAAGACCCAGGCCCGTCCCGGCCGGACGTGAATCGCCGTGCGCCACGCGATGAAACAGCTCGAAGACCCGATCGCGCTCGTCTTCGGGGATGCCCGGCCCTTCGTCGATCACGGCGAGCTCAGCCATCCCCCCGTCGCTTCTGGCGGTGATATGGATGGAGGTGCCGGCCGGCGCATATTTCGCGGCGTTCTCGACGACGTTGGCGATGGCCTGCCCGATCAGCACCGGATCGACATGCAGCGCCGGAAGATCCCGCGGCGTCTCGATGACGAGGCTGTGGCCGGCCAGCACGCGCTTGAGATCGTTGCGGACGACGCCGAGGATCTCGCGCAGGTCCACCGCCGTGCGCTTGGGCGCCAGCGCGCCGTGCCCGAGCCGCGTCATGTCGAGCAGGTTCTGGACATAGCGGTCGAGGCGGCGCGCCTCATCCAGCGCCGTCGCCGTCAGTTCGCGCCGGTCGGCAGGGCTGAGCGTTCCATCGGTCTCCGCCAGGCTGGACACTGCCCCGATCACGGTGACCAGCGGCGTGCGCAGATCGTGACTGACGGAGTTCAGCAGCGCGCCGCGCAGCTTCTCGCCCTCCGCCGACACCCGCGCATTCGCCAGTTCGCCGGCCAGCCGCGTGCGCTCGACGGCCACCGCGACCTGATCCTCGACTGCGATGAGCAGCCGCCGCGTCTCCGGGTCGAGCCCGCGCAGGCGATCTCGGAACCGCACGCCGATGACGCCGAGCGTCGCGGTTGCAGTGGCCAACGGCACGAACAGCCATTCGCTCATCGGCAGCGTCGCGGTGCCAGCGCCCGCAGCCTCGTTCTTCTCGAACGCCCAGCGCGCCGCGCCCTCCGCCCGCGCATCGAGTTCGTCGATGGTCGGATGACCCTGGACCTGCTGCAGCGCGCCTGCCGGATCCGGCATCAGGATGAGCGAGCGGCAGTCCAGCGTCGCGGCGATGTGGAAGGCCGCCGCCCAGAGCACGTCGTCGGTGTCGTTGGCCGAGGCGATCTTGCGGGCGAAATCGTAGAGCGTCTCGGTGCGGCGCTGGGCCGAGCGCATCGCCTCGACCTGCGCCTTCAAACGGCTCGCGAGGCTGCCCGTGAACACCGCGCCGAGCAGGTAGACGACGACCGAGACGACGTCTTCCGGACGCCGGATATCGAGCGAATAGAAGGGTGGCGTATAGAAGAAATTATAGGCGCAGGAGCCCAGCAGGCCGGCTGCGAGCGAAGGGCCGAGCCCATGGCGGGCGCCAACGACCATGACGGCCGCCAGATAAATCGCGGAGATCGCGCCGCCAGGCACGGCTTCCCAGATCGCCAGTGGCATCGCCACCAGCGTTGCGATGGCGATGCACGCGAGCGCGAAGACATAACCATGCCAGTCAGGCGCGATCCAGGCCGGCGCCGACAGCTTGCGCCGCTCCACGCGGGCATGAGGCGTCACCACCGTAATTTCGAAATCGGTTGCATCGTCGAGCAGGCGGTCGGCGACCGGCTCGCGGAAGACCCCGACCAGCCTCTGCCACCACGACCGGTGCGAGCGCGGCCGGCCGATCACGATGCGCGAGACATTGCGCTGGCGGGCATAGCGCAGCACTTCGCCTGCGACGTCGCACTCGGCGTGCAGCACGATCGTCTCCGCCCCCAGCGTTTCGGCAAGGCGCAACGCCTCGACGGTGACCGCACGCGTCTCGGAGGGCAGGGCCTCATGTCGCGGCGTCATCACGGTGGCGACGATCCAGGGCAGGCGCGAGCGCTCGGCCATGCGCTTGCCGGCGCGCACGAGGCTGCGGGCGACCGGCGCCTCGTTGATGCAGACGAGCAGGCGCTCTTCCGCCGGCCAGGGCCCCTTGACCGCGTTCGCCTGCATCCAGGCCAGCATCTCGGCATCGACGCGGCTCGCGGCGGTGCGCAGCGCCAGTTCACGCAAGGCCGTCAGCTTGCCTTTGCCGAAGAAGTTCTCCAGCGCTTGGCCGATCTGCTGGGGAACATAGACCTTGCCGTCCTTGAGCCGCTTGATCAGCTCCTCCGGGGCCAGGTCGATCAGCTCGATCTCGTCGGCGCTCTGCAGGATATGGTCCGGCACCGTCTCCTGCACGCGCACGCCGGTGATGCGCGCGACGACGTCGTTCAGGCTCTCGACATGCTGGATGTTCAGCGTCGTGACGACGTCGATGCCGGCATCGAGCACTTCGACGACATCCTGCCAACGCTTGGGATGGCGCGATCCCGGCGCGTTGGTATGGGCGAGTTCGTCGATCAGCGCGATGCCGGGCTTGCGCCCCAGCAGGGCGTCGAGGTCGAGTTCGCTGAGAGTCTGGCCGCGATACTCCACCTGCCGACGTGGCAACTGCTCTAGCCTGTCGAGCAAGGCGGCCGTTTCCGCCCGACCATGGGTCTCGACCAGCGCCACCACCACGTCGAGGCCCGCGCGCTGGCGGACGCGGGCCTCCTCGATCATGGCGAAGGTCTTGCCGACGCCCGGCGAGGCGCCGAGGAAGATCTTGAGACGGCCGGCCCCGCCGCCTTCCTCGCCGCGCGCCGCGGCCAGGAAGGACTCAGGTGTCGGTCTCTCGTCAGGCGCGCTCGGCATGGGAGCCCGACCAGAGCATCAGCGCCCGAGCCTGTCGAGGGCGAGGTTGAGCGCCAGCACGTTGACGCGTGGCTCGCCCAGCACACCGAGCAGACGCGGTTCGACCTGGCCCTGGACGAGCTGCCTCACGCGATCCTCGCCTAGGCTTCTCGCCTTGGCGACTCGACCAACCTGGACGAGGGCTGCTTCCGGCGAGATGTGCGGATCGAGACCGGAGCCTGAAGCCGTCACCAGATCGGCCGGCTGCGCCCCGCCTCCGAGCGCCGCGACGCGGTCGGTGATCGCCTGCTTGAGCGCGGCCGAACTCGGGCCGAGATTCGAGCCGGTCGAATTGGCGGCGTTGTACGGGCTCTCGACGGATTTGGTCGCGTCCTGCGGATCGGGCGCGGTCGTGGCCGAGGGCCGGCCATGGAAATACCGATCCGAGGCGAAGGACTGGCCGATCAGCGTCGAGCCGATCACAGCGCCGTCCTTCAGCACCGGAGAGCCGTTTGCCTGGAAGGGCAATACCGCCTGCGCCACGCCGGTGACCGCGAGCGGATAGGCCGCTCCCGTCAGCAGGCTGAAGATGCCGAGCAGGACAAACGAAGGGCGAAGATAGGAGGTCATGATCTCAGTCCTTCAGGCGAGGTGAAGCAGATCGACGATCAGATCGATCGCCTTGATGCCGATGAACGGGACGACGAGCCCGCCGAGCCCGTAGATCAGCAGGTTGCGGCCCAGAAGCTGGGATGCGGAGGCCGGCACATAGCTGACGCCCTTGAGCGCGATCGGGATCAGCGCGACGATGACCAGCGCGTTGAAGATGATCGCCGACAGGATCGCCGATTGCGGCGAGCCGAGCCCCATCACGTCGAGCACGGCCAGCCCCGGATAGGCGGTGACGAACAGCGCCGGCAGGATCGCGAAATACTTCGCCACGTCGTTGGCGATCGAGAAGGTCGTCAGCGCTCCACGCGAGATCAGCAGCTGCTTTCCGACCATGACGATCTCGATCAGCTTGGTCGGATCGCTGTCGAGGTCGATCAGGTTGCCGGCCTCCTTGGCGGCGGGCGTGCCGGAGTTCATGGCGACGCCGACATCCGCCTGGGCCAGCGCCGGCGCGTCGTTCGAGCCGTCGCCGCACATCGCCACGAGCCGGCCTTCCGCCTGTTCCTTGCGGATGAGGGCGAGCTTCGCTTCCGGCGTCGCCTCCGCGAGAAAGTCGTCGACCCCGGCTTCCGCCGCGATCGCCGCCGCTGTCAGCGGATTGTCGCCGGTGATCATCACCGTGCGGATGCCCATGCGCCGCAGCTCGGCGAAACGCTCGCGGATATTGGGCTTCACGACGTCCTTGAGATGAATGACGCCGAGAACGACGTTGTCGCGGGCGACGACCAGCGGCGTGCCGCCAGACGAGGCGATCTTGCGCACGGCCTGCTCGACCCCGCTCGCAAGCGCGCCGCCGGTGAGCCTGGCCATCGTGTCGGAGGCGCCCTTGCGCAGGGCGATGCCGCCCGGCAGATCGACGCCGGACATGCGCGTCTGCGCCGTGAAGGGCACGAAGGTCGCGCCTGCGCCGGCGGCAGCCTCGAAGCCGAAACGCTTCGCGGCCAGATCGACAATCGACTTGCCCTCCGGCGTCTCGTCGGCGAGCGAGGCCAGGAAGGCGGCTTCCGCCAGATCGCGCTCGCTGACACCCGGCGCCGGCTCGAAGGCGTCGGCCATGCGGTTGCCGAAGGTGATCGTGCCGGTCTTGTCGAGCAGCAGCACGTCGATGTCGCCGGCGGCCTCGACCGCGCGGCCCGACTTGGCGATGACGTTGGCCTTCACCAGCCGGTCCATGCCGGCGATGCCGATGGCCGAGAGCAGCCCGCCGATGGTCGTCGGGATCAGCGTCACGAACAGCGCCGCGAGATAGATCACGGGCAGCGTTGTGCCCGACCATGATGCGAAGAAGGGCAGGGTGACGACGACGAAGAGAAAGACCAGCGTCAGCGCCGCCAGCAGGATGTCGAGCGCGATCTCGTTGGGCGTCTTCTGGCGCTTGGCGCCCTCGACCAGCGCGATCATCCGGTCGAGGAAGGTCTCGCCCTGCCGGGCGGTAACGCGGACGACGAGCCAGTCGGAGACGAGCCGCGTTCCGCCCGTCACCGAGGATCGGTCGCCTCCGGATTCACGGATCACGGGCGCGGATTCGCCGGTGATCGCGCTTTCGTCGACCGAAGCCACGCCCTCGATGATCTCGCCATCGGTGGGAACCGTGTCGCCGGCCTCGACCAGGATGACCTCGCCGGGCTCGACCCTTTCGACATCCTTGGTGCCGTAGACGACACGGTTGGCGGGATCGACCAGCACCTTGGCCAGCGCCGAGGAGCGGGTCGAGCGGAAGGCATCGGCGCGGGCCTTGCCGCGCCCCTCGGCGACGGCTTCGGCGAAGTTTGCAAACAGCACCGTGAACCAGAGCCAGATCGCAATCTGGAGCCCGATCCAGAAGACCGGGCCGCCGGTCAGCCCCTCGCGGATGACCAGTGCTGTCGCCAGCAGCGAGACCAGCGCGGTCGAGAAGATCACCGGATTGCGCGCCAGGCTGCGCGGATCGAGCTTGCGGAAGGCCTGCAGGATCGCAGGCCTGATGATGACGGGCGAGAACAGGCCCATCTCGGCGGGAGCGTGCTTGCTCATAGCGGCCTCTAAAAGCTCTGCCCGGCGAGGATCGAGACATGTTCTGCGATCGGGCCAAGGGCGAGGATGGGAAGGAAGGTGAGGGCGCCGACGATGAGGATCGTCGCGACCAGCAGGGTGACGAAGAGCGGCCCATGCGTCGGGAAGGTGCCGGCCGTCTCGGCCGCGGGACGCTTGGCTGCAAGGCTGCCCGCAATGGCGAGGATCGGGATGATGTAGCCGAAGCGGCCCAGCATCATCGCGATGCCGAGAAAGGCATTGTGCCAGGGCGTGTTGGCAGTGAAGCCGGCGAAGGCCGAGCCGTTGTTGCCGGTCGCCGAGGTGTAGGCGTAGAGCAACTCGGAGAGCCCGTGTGGCCCGGCGTCCTGTACCGAGGACTGCGCCTGGCCCGTCGCGATGGCGAGTGCCGCGAAGACCAGGATGCCGATCGGCATGACCAGCAGCGTCAGCGCCGCGAGCTTGATTTCGCGCGCCTCGATCTTCTTGCCGAGATATTCCGGCGTCCGCCCGACCATCAGCCCGGCCAGGAAGACGGTGATGATGACGAAGAGCAGCATCCCGGTGAGCCCGACGCCGACGCCGCCATAGACGACCTCGCCGAGCTGGATGTTGAGCATTGCGACGAGACCGCCCAGCGGCGTGAACGAATCGAGCATCGCGTTGACCGAGCCGTTCGAGGCAGCCGTCGTCGCGGCCGCCCACAGCGTCGACGCCAGGATGCCGAAGCGGACCTCCTTGCCCTCCATATTGCCCGCAGCGGCATCGACCAGCCCGGCATGGAGCGGATTGCCGAGGCGCTCCGCGCCATAGATCGCGGCAAAGCCGACGAGGAACAGCACCGCCATCGCAGCGAACAAGGCCCGGCCCTGGCGTCGATCACCGACGAGCCGGCCATAGGTGAAGCAGAAGGCGACGGGGATCAGCAGGATCGAGATCGTCGTCAGCAGGTTGCTGAGCGCGGTGGGGTTCTCGAAGGGATGCGCTGAATTGACGTTGAAGAAGCCGCCACCATTGGTGCCGAGTTGTTTGATCGCGATCTGGCTCGCGACCGGTCCGAGCGCGATGCTCTGCTTGGCGCCTTCCAGCGTCGTCGCGTCGAAGGAGCCCGCCAGCGTCTGCGGCAGGCCGAGCGCGACCAGGACCAGCGCCAGCAGAAGCGAGCCCGGGAGCAGGATGTAGAGCGTGAACCGGGTCAGATCGACCCAGAAATTCCCGAGTACTCGCGTCTGTCTGGCCGCAAAGCCACGCGCCACGGCGGCAGCGACAGCCGCGCCGCTGGCGGCGGAGACGAAGTTCTGTGTCGTCAGCCCCAGCATCTGGCTCAGATTCGAAAGCGTCGTCTCGCCGCCATAGGACTGCCAGTTGGTGTTGGTGACGAAGGAGATCGCGGTGTTGAAGGCGAGATGCGCCGACAGGCCGTCGAAGCCCTGCGGGTTCAGCGGCAGCCAGTTCTGGAAGCGCAGCATCAGGAAGAGCAGTGCGAATCCCGCCGCGTTGAAGGCGAGTAGCGAGAAGGCATAGGCCTGCCAACGCTGCGGCTGCGGCGCGCTTTCACCGGCCAGGCCGAGGATTGCGTTTTCCACTGGCGCGAGGAACCGGGCTTCGCCGGTGAAGACGCGCGCCATGTAGTGCCCGAGCGGCCAGGCCGCGAGCAGCAGCAGCGCGCCGAAGATGAGGAACTGGATCAGGTCGAGGGTCATGGGGTGCGACCTCTCAGAAGGATTCGGGGCGCAGCAGCGCCTTGAGCAGATAGGCCAGCAGCAGCGCGGCCGCGGTCAGCCCGAGGATGATGTCGAGGGGCATGATCCGCCTCACAGCCGGTCGGCAGCGGAAACGGCAACGCAGGCGAGCCCGAACAGGCCGAGGCCGCCGAGCAGGAAGAGAGTGTCGATGATCATGGAAGGCTCCGATCGTGTGTTCGATCGGAGCTAGGGTCGATGCCCGTAAGGCCGCCATGTCGAATGCGGGGCCCGGCCGTAAAGTTCGCGTAAATCGGCAAGAATTATCTGCCGGGGCAGCTGCAAATCAGAACACTGAACGACGAACCGGGTTGAACGGGTTCGGTCGCTCGAAGTCGGTTCAGGCGCTACAAGGGGTCAAAGGACCGACGACATCCCGCCATCCACATAGATGATCTGGCCGTTGACATAGTCCGAGGCGGCCGACGCCAGGAAGACGGCGGCCCCCACGAGTTCGCCGGGCTTGCCCCAGCGCTTGGCCGGCGTGCGGCCCTTGACCCAGGCGTCGAAGCTGGGGTTATCGATCAGCGCCTGGTTCATGTCGGTGATCATGTAGCCGGGTCCGATCGCATTGGCCTGGATGCCATGCTCGGCCCATTCGGCCGCCATGGCGCGCGTCAGCATCTTGATGCCGCCTTTTGCCACCGTGTAGGGCGCGACGGTGGCACGCGCGAGTTCGCTGGTCAGTGAGCCGATGTTGACGATTTTGCCGGAGCCGCGCGCGATCATGCGTTTGGCCGCCTCGCGGCCGATCATGAAAGCCGAGGTCAGGTTGGTGTCGATGACACGCTGCCAATCGGCCGTGGCAAGCTCGACCATCGGCTTGCGGAACTGAATGCCGGCATTGTTGACGAGAATGTCGACCGCGATCCCGGCAGCGTCGAAGCCCTCGAAGGCGGCCATGATCGCCGCCTCGTCGGTGACGTTGAAAGGGGCGGGCTCTGCCTGATGGCCCGCAGCACGGAAATCGGCGACAGCGTCGGCGACGCGGGCCGGATCGGTGCCGTTGATCAGGATGCGGGCGCCGGCTACCGCCAGCCCTTCGGCCATGGCGCGGCCCAGCCCACGCGAGGAGCCGGTGACGAGGGCCGTCTTGCTCGAGAGATCGAAGAGGGGATTGGTCATGGCGGCCGATCTCACAAGCTGGAGCGGCGGACGGTGAGGTCCGAACGGTCGAAGACGGCGGGCAGCAACTCGACACCGAGCCCCGGCCCTTCCATCGGCAGGACATAGCCGTCCTTGATGGTAGGCATTGTATCGACGAGTTCGTTGTACCAGCCGGTGTAGAAGGCGCGCACCGATTCCTGGATCAGCGTGTTGGGCTGGCTGAAGGAGGCGTGGATCGCCGCGATGAAGCCGACCGGGCCGATGCAGTCATGCGGCGCGAAGGGGCGGTGATAGGTGTCCGCCATCGCCGCGATCTTGCGGCCCTCGGTGAGACCGCCTGTCCAGCAGAGATCGGCCATGACGATGTGCATGGCGTCGCGGTCGAGCATGTCCTTGTAGGGGAAGCGCGAGCCTAGTGTTTCGCTGGCGCAGACCGAAACGGTCGTCGAGCGCGCGAATTCCGCCAGCGCCTGCGGCGAGTTCATCCGGATCGGATCCTCGTACCAGGTCGGGCTGTACTGCTCGAGCACGCGAGCGATCTTGATCGCGGTCGGCAGGTTCCAGAGCGAATGCATCTCGACCATGATCTCGATCTTGTCGCCCACGGCCTTGCGGATCTTCTCGAAGGGCTCGCAGGCCCGGCGCATCTGGTCGGGCGTGATGTGGAGGCCCTGGTTCTCGATTCCCGCTGGGTCGAACGGCCAGATCTTCATCGCCGTGATGCCGCTTTCCAGCAGGCTCTCCGCGACCGCGTCGGCGCGGTTCATGAAGCCGTCGAGATCCTCATAGGGGCCTTCGGTCTCGCCGAGATTCCAGGTCGAGATCGGCTTGATGTTGTTCGTACGGACATAATTGTAGCCGGCGCAGGTGTTGTAGATGCGCTGCTTGTCGCGGCACAGGCCGCCGAGCATCTGGTGCACCGGCTGGCCGCAGACCTTGCCGAACACGTCCCACAGCGCGATGTCGACCGCCGAGGTCGCGCGGGATTCCACGCCCGTCGAGGCCTGCGCCATCGGCAGGTTGGTCATCTCGCGGTGCAGCGCCTCGATATGCAGCGGGTTCTTGCCGAGCAGCCGCATCGCCAGCGTATCGTGCAGATGCGACTCGACGGCGCCGGCCCCATAAAATGTCTCGCCCAGCCCGATGATGCCCGCATCGGTATGCACGCGTACCCACAGGACATTGGCGAACTCTTCCGTCCGCAGCGTTTCGATCGCGGTTATTTTCACGGCCTGCCTCCCTGGCGGCGGGCGTTCTTCACCGGCCTTGGGCCGTGGAACACCTCGGTTGATGGCCACTGAGGCGACCTCTCAGATCGGATCGGTGGCATAAAGCGAGACGACCATAAGAGCGCTTGTAAAATATCACAACATGTTTATGGTCGATCGCAAGATGGAACCGTTCAACGAGTTCCGCGATGAGGAAACGAGACATGGCCAAGCGTCCAAGCCGCCCGCGGCTGGTCGAAGAGGGTGAAACGGGTGCGCCGCAGCGGCGCAATCGCGTCAATCTGTTCGAACTCGCCTATCACCGCATCGAGGAACTGCTCGTCAGATGCGAGCTGGCTCCCGGCCGCTTCCTCGCCATGCAGGATCTCCAGGAGATGACCGGCTTCGGCCGGACGCCGGTGCATCACGCCGTCAACCGTCTTGCCGCCGACACGCTGATCATCATCCGCCCGCGCCATGGGCTGCAGATCGCCCCGATCGACCTTGCGCGCGAACGCGTGCTGCTGCATCTGCGCCGCGACATCGAGCGCTTCGTGATCAGGCTCGCCGCCGAGCGCGCCGGCCCCTCGCATCGCAACCAGATGCTGCACATGGAAAGGCTCCTGCGCGAGAAGCGCGAGGGACTGACGCTGGCCGAATTCAACACGCTCGACCGCCGCATCGATCAGATGGTGCTCGCAGCCGCCGGCGAGCCCTTTCTGGAGCACACGCTGCGGCCGCTCCATACGATCTTTCGGCGCATCGGCTTCATCCACCATAGCTATATGTCGGAGAAGACGAGCCTTGCGGGTTCGATCGACCACCATCTGGCCGTGCTGAACGCCGTCGCGACCAGACATGCGGAACGGGCTGTCGCGGCCTCGGACGCGCTGATCGGCTTCGTCGACACGATGTTCGACGAGATGGAAGCCCGCATCGATCCGTCTCTGCTGGACTGCAGTGTCGAGCCTCTGCTTGGCGCCTGAACCCCAAACACCCCTGACAGCCAGGACAACGCCACCCATGCGCATCATCTTCCACGGCGAAAACGCCGCCTCCTTCAGCGCCGGCTTCGCCGACCTTGTCGGGCCACAGGCCGATGTCGCGATCCTGCCCGACAGCCTTGCCAGCGAAGCCGACCGGCGCGCCTATGCCGAAGCGGAAGCGATCATCGGTGTGAAGTTCGATGCCAGTCTGCCGCAGCCGCCGGCATTGCGACTGTTCCATGTTCCTGGTGCTGGCTATGACGCCGTCGATCTCGGGCTGCTGCCCGCGGCGGCCAGCGTCTGCAACTGCTTTGGCCATGAGCAGGCGATCGCAGAATATGTGATGAGCGCACTGCTCGCCCGAGCTATCCCGCTGGCCGATGCGGATCGGCGCCTGCGGCAGGGTGACTGGGCCTACTGGGCCGGCTCGCCGGACCGGGTCCATGGCGAGATCGCCGGCAAGACGATCGGCCTCATCGGTTTCGGCCATATCGGCAAGGCGATCGCCCGCCGCGCCAAGGCATTCGAGATGCAGGTCCACGTTGCTAACCGCAGCGCCGTGCCCGTCTCCGAGCTGGTTGACCGGGCCTATACGCTTGACGAGATCGAGGCACTCTGCGGCTCGGTCGATGCCGTCGTCGTCTCGGTGCCTCTGACCGCCGAAACCACGGGGATCGTCGGCGCCGCGGCTCTGGCGGCGATGCGCAAGGACGCTGTCATTCTCAACGTCGGGCGGGGGCCGACGATCGACGAGGCCGCACTGTTCGAGGCCTTGGAGACGGACCGGATCGGCGGGGCGGTCATCGATACATGGTATCAGTATCCCAATCCGGGACAGCCCGATATCCTGCCGTCGAAGCTGCCTTTTCATGAGCTTTCAAACGTTTTAATGACCCCTCACATGTCCGGCTGGACGAGCGGAACCATCCGGCGCCGCCAGCAGACCATGGCTGACAACATCAAGCGGTGCTTCTCCGGCGCCGCACTCCTGAACGTGGTGCGAGAGGGACGATCCGCCTCCTGACACGCAAAGCCAACCGGCCGATCGAAGCCGGAGCACAAGAACCTGATTCCCGAACCCAAGGAAACGCATCGATGAGCTTCTCGAAACATTTCAAGATCGCCGGCACGTTGCTCGCACTCGGCGCCGGCCTGCTGGCGGCCACGAGCCCGGCCTCGGCCCAGAGCGTCACCGACATCATCAAGCGCGGCTCGGTCAAGATCGGCGTGCTGATCGGCGCGCCGCCCTACGGCTCGGTCGATTCGCAGGGTAATGCGATCGGCTACGATGCCGATGTGATCGCGCTGATCGGCAAATATCTCGGCGTCAAGGTCGAGATGGTGCAGCTCACCCCGCCGGCCCGCATCCCGGCGCTGGAGGCCAACAAGGTCGATTTTCTCGTCGCCACGCTGGCCCCGACGCCCGAGCGCGCCAAGGCGGTGATGTTCTCGATCCCCTACAGCGCTTTCCAGACCGGCATCTACGCCAAGAAGAACGTCGCCGTCAAAACCTGGGCCGATCTCAAGGGCAAGAAGGTCGGCGTCAACCGCGGCTCCAGTGTCGAGCGCGAGTTCACCAGCCGCGAGAAGGAACTTAACCTCACCATCCTGCGCTTCGAGGACGACGCCACCGTAATGCAGGCGCTGTTCTCAGGACAGGTCGAAGCCATCGCCGGGCCCGATGCCCAGGCCAACGCAGCCATGAAAGCCCGCGGCGAGACCGAGACCGAGCTGAAATTCGTTTTCGGTGTCCAGCCCAACTCGATGACCATGCGCAAGGACGCCTACGAGCTGCGCCAGTGGCTCAACAACTTCATCTACTACGTCAAGCAGAATGGCGAGCTCGACGCGATCTCGCAGAAGTGGGTCGGCAGCCCGCTGCCGCCACTGCCGACCTTCTGAGCCGACACATGAACGCGCCGGTGTGCCTTGGTGCACCGGCGATTTTCGCCTTCGAAGGTTGAAGGAGCGCTCCGTTGCTCTTCCAAGACATTATTGCCAGATGGCCGATGATCCTGAACGGGGTCCTGCTGACGATCGGCCTTTCTTTCGTCGCGATCGGGCTGGGTCTCGTGCTGGCGACGCTGATGTCTGCATTGCGTAGCCTTGCTGGCAGCTGGGCAGGCTATATCGTCGATGCCTATGTCGAGCTGATGCGCAACACGCCCTTCCTGGTGCAGCTCTTCATGATCTTCTTCGGGTTGCCGCAGATCGGCATCCGCATGAACGGCCTCGAAGCCTCGCTTCTGGCGATGACGCTGAACCTCGCCGCCTATGCGACCGAGATCATCCGGGCGGGCGTCGATTCAATCCACAAATCGCAGATCGAGGCCGGGCTGGCGCTGGCGATGAGCAAGCGCGAGGTCTTCCAGCACGTCGTGCTGAAGCCCGCCTTCGCCCGCGTCTGGCCGGCGCTGTCGAGCCAGTTCGTGCTGATGATGCTCGCCTCCTCGATCTGCTCTTTTGTCTCTGTGCAGGAGCTCTCGGGTACGGCCGCGATCATTGAGGCGGATACGTTTCGGAGTTTCGAGACCTATATCGTCGTCACGGTCATTTATCTCGTTCTCGCGCTCTCGCTGAAGCTCTTCCTGAACTGGCTCGGCCGCAGGATCTTCCCGCAGGTGTCCGGGCTCGCCCGCCTCTCCGACGCCCATGGGGAGGCCGCCTGATGCAGACCTTCGGCTGGCCAGAGGCCTATTTCATTCTGCGTTCCGCAAGCTGGACGCTGGCACTCACCGCCATCGCCTTCGTCATCGGCGGCAGCATCGGTGGTGTCTTCGCACTCATGCGGCTGTCGCGGGTCAGGGCGTTGCGCCGCTTTGCGGCCGGCTACATCCTGGTGATTCAGTCGATCCCGGTGCTCATGGTGCTGTTCATGAGCTATTACGGGCTCTCGGCGATCGGCATCGAGCTGCCGCCCTTCTTCGCGGCTTCGGCGTCGCTGGCGATCTACGTCTCGGCCTATCTCGCCGATATCTGGCGCGGCTC
This sequence comes from Bosea sp. PAMC 26642, assembly GCF_001562255.1. Lineage (NCBI taxonomy): Bacteria > Pseudomonadati > Pseudomonadota > Alphaproteobacteria > Hyphomicrobiales > Alloboseaceae > Allobosea > Allobosea sp. PAMC 26642. The sequence continues at coordinate 4,578,369 of NZ_CP014301.1, forward strand.
GATCGAGTCGGTACCGCGCCAGCAATGGGAGGCGTCGGCCTCGCTGGCGCTGACCACCACGCAGCAGTATCGCTACATCATCCTGCCGCAAGCCATCCGGATCTCGCTGCCGCCGACGGTCGGATTCCTGGTCCAGCTCGTGAAGAACACCTCGATCGTCCAGGTCGTCGGCTTCGTCGACCTGATGCGCGCCGGGATGCTGGTCAACAACGCGACCTATCAGGCCTTCCAGATTTTCACCTTCGTGGGTGCGATCTATTTCGCCATCTGCTTCCCGCTTTCCAGGCTCAGCCGACATCTCGAAAAGGTGATGAATGCCAGCCGTCCTCATTGACGATGTCTACAAGAAGTTCGGTAATCTCGAGGTCCTGAAGGGCGTCTCGCTCACGGTTGAAACCGGTCAGGTCGTCGCCCTGATCGGCCGCAGCGGCTCCGGCAAAAGCACGCTGCTGCGCTGCATCAACGGGCTGGAACCATTCCACGCCGGCCGGATCGAGGTCGCCGGACATAAGCTCGACCAGGATCCCAAGCACCTGCGCGAACTGCGCAAGGATGTCGGCATCGTCTTCCAGAGCTACAACCTGTTCCCGCATCTGACGGTCGGCCAGAACATCATGCTGTCGCCGCGCATCACACAGAATGTGCCGCAGGCGGAGGCGAAGACACTGGCCGAGGAGGTACTGGCTCAAGTTGGTTTGTCGGAGAAGTTCGACAGCTATCCCGACAACCTGTCCGGCGGCCAGCAGCAGCGTGTCGCCATCGCCCGTTCGCTAGCGATGCGGCCCAAGGTGATGCTGTTCGACGAGGTTACTTCGGCGCTCGATCCGGAACTGACCGGCGAAGTTCTACTGGTGATGGAGAAGCTGGCGAAAGGCGGCATGACCATGCTTCTGGTGACCCATGAGATGAATTTTGCCCGCAATGTCGCGAGCACCACCGTCTTCATGCATCAGGGCAAGATCTGGGAAAGCGGACCCTCAAAAGAGGTCTTCGCGAATCCCCAGACGCCTGAACTCAAGACCTTCGTCACCGCCGGCGTCCACTGACACGGGCAAACCCGACCGGCAGTACCGGTCGGTCCCGTTAATTCGATCTTATCGAAAGAACGCGAGAAGAAGGATGATCGGTAGAGGGATGCCTAACATCCAGAGCAGTATGCCGCGACCCATGATGATGCCTCCTTTAGGTCGAGGCTCAACCCTTCGCGGCCCAATCTGTTCCGTCATCGTCGGAGTATCGCCGGCTGTTTGGGCGGCCTCGTGGCAATGAACGCAGTGCTGATGCCGGACTTGAGGCATCGGCAGGCAGGCCGGATCGACCTAGTCGAGCATTGCCGCGACCTCGAAACCAAGCAGGAACAGGAGGCCTATGATGCCAGCCACGGTGCTGAGAGCGATGGCCTTCAGGATGTTGAAGCCGAGGTGGCCCCAGAGCTGGATATGCTGCTGCAGGGAACGTATCCATCGGGTTATCATGCAGCACCTTCCGAGTATCGGCGGCCGAAAGACTGACGAACGCGCCCGCGGTCGAGTCTTTCAGGTGGCGGCGATTGCCTTGCCAGGATCCTGTAGCCGGGTCTACCCAGCTGCCGCCAGATAGGCCGCCTCGAGCATATCGCGGCATTGCAGAGCCTGCTCACGCACCGCCTGCAAGTCGGTCTGGCGGGAAATATCGGACAGGTCGCGCAGCGCAAAATCGACGGCAGACAGCAGATCCAGTTCGGTCGGTAACTCGATATCAAATTCTGGTGGCGGAAGCCTGAACTGCAGAACTACACCCATCTCGATCGCACCCGATGCTGAATGGCACACATTGCCGAATCAGACGCATTCTGGATGGCGACCGTCAGCGATCCCTTAACGCTGTGGCATTTTGCGAGATCGGCCGCATCGCCATCGCCCTCGCGCGCAGGATCGAAACCTAGCTCAGCATTCGCGTGTCGCCGCAGACCGAGATTTCCTGGCCGGAAATCGTCTTGGCGAAGGGCGAGGCCAAAAAGACGATCTGTCTGGCGATGTCGCTGGGATCAACGAACTGCTTGATCGAGACCCCTGCGAACAGGCGCTGCGTCATCTCCTCATGCGAGACATTCATGCTGCGCGCCTTGTGGGCAATGACGCTCTGGATGCGTGGTCCCTCGACGAGGCCGGGGCAGATCGCATTGGCCCGGATGCCGAACTCGCCCAGTTCGGCCGAAAGTGCCTTGGTGAAGCCGATTACACCCCATTTCGCGGCAGCATAGGGCGAGCGCAGCGGGAAGCCATGCTTGCCGGCCTGACTCGACAGGTTGACGATCGAGGCATTTTGCGACTGCTTGAGATGCGGCACGGCGAGCCGCGTGCAGTTGAACTGCCCGGTCAGGTCGATGGCAACGCAGGAATCCCAGTCTGCCGGGTCGATCTCGTCGACGCGGCCGGTCGGGCCCGCGATGCCGGCATTGTTGACGAGAGAATCGAGCCCGCCCAGCGCAGCAATCGTCTCCTCGAAGAGGCGGGCCACCGCCTTGCGGTCGGACACGTCGCAGAACGACTGCGTCATCGCCGGGTCGCTCTCCGCCATCTCTGCCAATGCGGCTCGGTCGACGTCGCAGATATGGACCTTCGCCCCCTCCGCCGCGAAGGCACGCGCGGTGGCGCGGCCGATACCGTTGGCGCCGGCCGTCACCAGCACGCGCAGGCCCTCGATTTGCAGATCCATCCCCAGGTCTCCTTCTTCGATCGTCTCAGGCGCCAAGTTGGCCCGTATCCTCGATATGCGCAGCGGCTGCCCTGATGTCGTCTTCCAGAGCGGCGCGCGCCGCGGCGCCATCCTGTCGCCGCAAGGCCTCCAGCAGTTGCGCATGGGCCAGCATGGCGCTGCCGCCCTTGAGACGGCGCGGCTCGCCTCTCATGTCGAGATTGAGGATCGGCCCGGCCTTGAGCCAGAGCCGCTCGATCATCTCGATCAGGCTCGGCATCCCGGCCGCATCATAGAGTGCGAAATGCAGATCGCGGTTGGCTGCGACTGCGCCGGCCGTGTCCGGCGGGTCGGCGCTCGCAGCCTGGCGAAACGAGGCCTCATGCTCTGCGACCCGTGCAATATCCTCGGGCCCGGCCCTGCGCGCCGCTTCCTCGGCCGCAAAACCTTCGACGACGAGTCGCAGCCGCGTCAGTTCGCGGAACTGCTGCAGCGTCAGCACGGGAACCCGCACGGCCCGGCCCGGCAAGACCTCCAATGCCCGATCGGCGGCAAGCCGGCTGACGGCCTCGCGGACCGGCATCATCGAGACGCCGAGAGCTTCGGCCACGCGCCGGAGGGAGAGCTTCTCGCCGGGCGCCAGCCGTCCCGCGACAAGCAACGCCCGCAATTCCCCCGTGACGCGCTCGCCGAGCGTTTCGCGAGGAAGGGCGCCGATCTGTTCGAGCGCGGAACCGTGATCGCCTGACGGTAGGACGGAGCTTTCGGAGGCGATCGGGAAGGGCTGGACACGAGCGGTCATGTCTGCCAACTTAACTGTGATCACAGATCACGACAAGCGGCATCAGACCGCTACCAAATCGGCCGATGCCGGAAAGGCACGGCGCCCGTTCTGGGAGGAACGCATGTCAGACCAGTTCAACACCACCCGACTCTCGCGCCGTCAGGCATTGGCCGGACTCGGCGTAGGAGCGGCGACGGGGCTTATCGCCAGCCCATCGCTCATCCTGGCGCAGACTCCGGACGCGATCCGTTTCGGCCATCTGACGCCGCGGACAGGCTTTCTGGGCCCTCTCGGCGAATATGGCGTGATGGCGGTCGATCTCGCGGTCGAGGAGATCAATGCGTCAGGCGGCGTCAACGGTCGCAAGCTCGAGGCGTTGAAGGAGGATTCGGTCAACCCGCAGACGGCCTCGACCAAGGCCGAGCGCATGATCGAGCGCGACAAGGTCGCCTGCATCCTCGGCGAGATCTCGTCGGCCTCCTGCCTGACGATCTCGCAGGTCGCGGCCCGCAACAAAACGCTGTTCGTCAACACCGGCGGCAACTCGGACGCGCTGCGGGGCGAAAGCTGCAACCGCTACATGTTCCATGTCGAGCACCAGAACTCGATGTATGTGAAAAGCTGTGGCCGTTCGCTGATGGCGCAGGGGCTGGTCAAGGGCAAGAAATGGTTCTCGCTGACGGCGGACTATGCCTTCGGCCATGATCTCAGCAAGGTCGCCAAGCGCTTCATGGAGGCCAATGGCGGCCAGTTCGCCGCCGACAAGCTGGTGCCGACCGACGCCACCGACTTCTCGGCGCTGCTGCTGGAGATCCGGGCGGCAAAGCCCGATCTCGTGATTTCCAACCTCGCCGGCAACCAGATCACGAACTTCCTGAAGCAGTATTCGGAGTTCGGCCTGACCTTTCCGGTCGCGGGCTTCGGCTTCGACACGGCGCTTGCCTGGGCGGCGGGCAAGGACAATTTCGGCGGCATCTGGCCTTGCGTCTGGCACCACCTGATCGACACCCCCGGCACCAAGACTTTCGTGGCCGCCTTCACCAAGAAATACGGCAAGCCGCCCGAGAACCAGGCCTGGGGCGACTACATGGCGGTGAAGATCATGGCCCAGTCGATGAACGAGCTGAAATCGACCGAGACCGCCAAGATCCTCGCGCATTGGGAGAAGGGCGCGAAGTTCGACGTGCTCAAGGGCCGCGAGGGCTATTTCCGCGCCTCCGATCACCAACTCATCAGCGAGATGTACACGATCACCGCTTTGCCGGCAGCGCAGGTCAAGAACCAGTGGGACCTGTTCACCTCGTCGCCCCCGGTGCCGGGCCCGAGCGAGGACATGGAGGTGATCGCCACCAGCGGCGACGAGGCGGTTTGCAAGATGAGCTGAACGGCCACTAGCCCTTCCAGACACACGCGCCGTCATCCCGGACAAGCCGCGCCAGCGGCGCCGATCCGGGATCCATGCCTGAACGGTTCCGGCATGGATCCCGGGTCTCCCTACGGTCGCTCGGGATGACGGGCGCGGCGTTAGCCAAGAACACGCAAAGGCCACACCTTGCTCACCCTCTTCATCCAGCAGGTGCTGAACGGACTGCTCGACGGGGTCTACTACCTCCTGATCGCGCTCGGCCTGTCGCTGATCTTCTCGCTCGGCGGCATCGTCAATCTGGCGCATGGCGCCTTCTATGCGATCGGCGCCTATCTCACGATCGTGCTGGCACCCCATATCGGCTTCGGCGGCGCGATCATCGCATCGCCGCTGCTGGTCGCGCTGATCGGCATCGCGGTCGAACGCACGCTTTTCCAGCGCTTCTACCGCTCGGACCCGATCCTTTCGCTGCTGCTGACCTTCGGGCTGGCGATGGTGGCCGAGCAGTCGCTGCGCATGATCTTCGGGGCGCCGCCGCTCTCCTTCTCGATCCCGCCGGCGCTGCGCGGCCAAATCTTCATCGGCGACTTCATCTACTCGCGCTACCGGGCAATGCTGCTGCTGATCGCGGCGGGATGCGTACTCGGCCTTTGGTTCCTGCTCCAGCGCACCGCCTTCGGCCGCGTCGTGCGGGCGGGCGTGCAGAACCCCGACATGGTCGGCGCGCTCGGCATCTCGCTGCAGCCCTACATGGTCGCGGTCGCCGGCATCGGCATCGGGCTCGCCGGGCTTGCCGGCGTGCTGCTGGCGCCGATCTATTCGATCCATCCCGCCATGGGCCAGGAAATCATCACGCCCGCCTTCGTCGTCGTGGTCATCGGCGGGCTCGGGTCGTTCTGGGGCGTCGTGGTAGCGGCGCTGCTGGTGGGCCTCGTCAAGGGCATCACCATCGGGCTCGGCTACACGCAATGGTCCACCGCCGTGATCTACCTGATGATGCTGCTCGTCCTGCTGTTTCGGCCACGCGGCCTCTTCGGCGAACGCATCCAGCGGTTCGAGTAAGCGCCATGACCCGCACCCAGCGCGACCATGCGCCCCTCATCATCGCTGCCGCCGGCCTCGTCGCCCTGCCGTTCCTGATGCACGTCATCGGGCTCGGCACCACCTCGGCGACCGAGATCGTCGTCTTCGCCATCGCCTGCATGGCGCTCAACATCCTCGTCGGCTCGACAGGCCTTGTCTCATTCGGCCATGGCGCCTGGTTCGGATTGGCGGCCTATGCGGCAGGGCTGATGCAACGCAATTTTCTGCCCGGCCAGTTCGTCCTGCCGATCCTGTTCGCGGTCGCCTTTGTCGCGCTGCTTGCATTCGCCTTCGGCGCGCTGATCCTGCGGCGCAAGGGCGTCTATTTCTCGCTGCTGACGCTCGCTCTGGCCGCGATGACCTATTCCGTCGCCTTCCGCTGGACCGCGTTGACCGGCGGCGAGGATGGGCTGGGCGGCATCAAGCGGCCGCTCTTCCTCGGTGTGGATTTCGAACAGGCATCGAGCTTCTATGTCCTCGTGGCTATCGTCGGGATGGCGGTCGTCTACGGGCTCTGGCGTTTCCACCGCTCGCCGGTCGGCACCGTGCTCGTCGCCATCCGCGAAAACGAACAGCGCGCGCGCTTCCTCGGCTATTCCACCGACCGCTACAAGCTGATCGCCTTCACGCTTTCGGCGGCGCTGACGGGGCTTGCCGGTTCGCTCCTGCTCTTCAACAACCGCATGACTTCGGCGGAGCCGATCTCGGTCGCGTTCTCCGGCGAGTTGCTGGCCATGGTCGTGATCGGCGGGATGCGTTCGTTTCTGGGGCCGGCGCTGGGCGCGCTTTTCTTCGTGATCTTCCGGGACTACCTCTCCAGCATCACGCCGAACTGGCTGTTCTGGTTCGGCCTGCTGTTCGTCGGTTTCATCGTGTTCTCGCCGACTGGCATCGTCGGCTTCGGCGAGCGGATCCTGCGCCCCTTCCGCAAGCAGACCGTCGGCGACGCCGCCATGTCCGAGCGCAAGGCCGGAACGGTGACGCTGCCGGCGTTCATGAAGCCGGACGACATGACCGACGGCCCGATCCTGACTGCGAGAGGTCTCGCCAAGAGCTTCGGCGGCATCAAGGCGGTGGAGGGCGTCGATATCACCATGGCCGACCGGCGGCTGCACGCGCTCATCGGCCCCAACGGCGCCGGCAAGACCACGGCCTTCAACCTGATCTCGGGGCTGTTCCCGCCCGATCGTGGAGAGGTCCATCTGCGTGGCCGCCAGATCGGCGGGATGTCGCCGGAGGCGATCACGCAGGCCGGTATCGGCCGCGCTTTCCAGATCACCAACCTGTTTCCGACCCTGTCAGTCGAGGAGAATGTGCGCCTCGCCGTACAGGCCCGCGCCAGCGAGCGCTTCGGCTTCTGGAAGTCGGCAGGCGCACTCGATGAGGTCAACGAGCAGACCTCGACCGTGATCGACACGATGGGGCTGCGCGGCATCGAGACGGCGGAGGCCGGATCTTTGAGCTATGGTGGCCAGCGCCTTCTCGACATGTCGCTGGCGCTAGCGACGAAGCCGCGCGTTCTCCTGCTCGACGAGCCGCTGGCCGGTCTGGCGGCGGCCGAGCGCGAGCGCGTCGGCAATCTGATCAAGTCGATCTCGACCGACCTGCCGGTGCTGCTGGTCGAGCACGATATCGACCGCGTCTTCGCCATCGCCGACCACGTCACGGTGATGAACGAAGGCTCGGTGCTGGTCGATGGCACGGTCGAGGATGCGCGCTCGTCGCCGCGCGTACAGGAGATCTATATCGGCTCTGGCGCCCATGCGCTGGCGGAGAAACCGCGCCAGAGCGCGGCCCGACCGGGCGTTCTGCTCGGCCTCGACAAGGTCGATACCTTCTATGGCAAGAGCCACATCCTGCGACAGGTTTCACTGGATGTGCATGAAAACGAGATCGTCGCCCTGCTCGGCCGCAACGGCGCGGGCAAGTCGACCCTGCTCAAGACCATCACCGGGATCGTCCCGCCTGCCAGCGGCAGCGTCACGCTGGCCAACCAGAACATCGCCGGCCAGCCGCCGGCCGCGATCGCACGCGCGGGCATCGCCTATGTGCCACAGGGGCGCGGGCTCTTTGCCGGCATGAGCGTCAAGGACAACATGGAACTCGGTCGTCTCAAGCGCGTCACCGGCAACGGCACGCATTGGGACGACGACAAGATATTCGCCTTCTTCCCGCGCATCAAGCAGCGCTGGCATTCGCCCGCCGACTACCTTTCCGGGGGCGAGCAACAGATGGTGGCGGTGGCCCGCGCGCTCTCGGGCGACACCCGCGTGCTGCTGCTCGACGAGCCTTTCGAGGGGCTAGCGCCGGCCGTCGTCGAGGAGTTGTTCGAGGCCTTCGACAAACTGCGGCGGGAGATCGCGATCGTCATCGTCGACCACCATCTCGATCTCGCGCTCGCGCTCTCGGACCGCACGGTGGTGCTGGAGCGCGGCGCGGTGGTTCACACCGGCCCGTCGCGGGCGCTGAGCCAGGATCTGGCGCTCAGGCGGCAGGTTTTGTGGCTGTGATGGCCGCGCCAGACCGACCCCGTTATTGCGAGCGCGGCGCAGCAATCCAGACCGCGCGCTTGACGTCTCCCGGATTGTTTCGCTTTGCTCGCAATGACGGCAAGCGTTTTCCTGAGGATTTTCCTGCATGACCAAAATCGCCATCGTCGGCTCCGGCCTGATCGGCCGCGCCTGGGCCACCGTCTTCGCCAGCCATGGCTTTGAGGTTGCACTTTATGATGCCGTCGCCAGCGCAGCCGAGGCAGCGCGTGCTCATATCGGGGTCAATCTCGAAGAACTCGCAGGCCATGGCCTCGTCGCAGATCCCAAGGGTTCGCTCGCCCGTATCCGCGTCGCCGCCGATCTCGCCGATGTGCTTGCCGGCGCGGACCTCGTGCAAGAGAACGGTCCCGAGACGGTGCCTGCCAAGCAGGCGCTGTTTGCGGAAATGGACGCACTCGCCGCGCCCATGACCATCCTCGCATCCTCGACCTCCTTCATCATGGCCTCGGTCTTCAGCGAGGGCCTCGCGGGCCGCGCCCGCTGCCTCGTCGGCCACCCGGTCAACCCGCCCCATCTCGTGCCGATCGTCGAGCTTGCCCCGGCGCCCTGGACTGATCCGGCCGTCGTCGAGCGCGCGAAGGCGATCTACGAGCAGGCGGGGCAGGTGCCGATTACCCTGCGCAAGGAGAAGCCGGGCTTCGTGCTCAACCGGCTCCAGGCCGTGCTGCTGGCGGAAGCCTTCCGGCTTGTTGGCGAAGGCGTCGCCAGTGCGGAGGATGTCGACAAGACGATCCGCGACGGGCTCGGCCTGCGCTGGTCCTTCATGGGGCCGTTCGAGACGATCGAACTCAATGCACCCGACGGCATCCCCGACTACTGCGCCCGCTATGGCGCTTCGCTCACCCGTATGGTGGCTGGGAGCGCCGGTGGCGATCCGTTTGGAGCGGAAACGGTCGCAACCGTGATGAGCGAGTGGCCGGGGGCGCAAAGCGTTGAGCGTGTGAAACGTCTCAGCGACTGGCGCGACACGCGACTGGCGTCGTTGCAGGCCCATAAGCGCGCGGCTGCGAGCAAGCCGGAATGACTGGATCACGCACGTCATAGCGGGAGGCGCAGCCGACGCAGCAATCCCATCGGGCTTTACGCTCTCTGGATTGTTGCTGCGCTCGCGATGACGGTTCAGGCAAGAGCCAATACGATTAGCCGGAAGGGCAACACGCCATGGCCAAAACCCGTAAAGTCATCATCACCTGTGCGGTGACGGGTGCGATCCACACGCCCTCGATGTCGCCCTATCTGCCGGTGACGCCCGATGAGATCATCGACGCCGCCGTCGGGGCTGCCGAGGCTGGCGCGGCGCTGGTGCATGTCCATGCGCGCAATCCGGTGACCGGCCAGCCCGACCAGTCTCCGGAGGCCTTCGAGCCCTTCCTCAAGGTGATCAAGCAGCGCAGCGACTGCGTCATCAACATCACCACAGGCGGTGCGCCGACCATGGGCATCGAGGAGCGGCTCGGCCCCTGCGCGCATTTCAAGCCGGAGGTCGCCTCGCTCAACATGGGCTCGATGAATTTCGGGCTCTATCCGATGCTGGCGCGCTTCAAGGATTTCAAGCACGAGTGGGAACGGCCATATCTCGAAGGCTCGAAGGATCGGATCTTCAAGAACACCTTCCAGGACATCGAGAACATCCTGACGACCTGCGCTGAGAACGGCACGCGCTTCGAGATCGAGTGCTACGATATCGGGCATCTCTATACGCTGGCCCATTTCGTCGACCGCGGACTGGTCAAGCCGCCCTTCTTCGTCCAGTCGGTCTTCGGCATCCTCGGCGGCATCGGCCCCCATCCGGAAGACGTCATCCACATGAAGCGCACCGCCGACCGGCTCTTTGGCGAGGACTACCACTGGTCGGTGCTGGGTGCCGGCCGCCACCAGCTTCCGATTGCCGCGATGGCGGTGTCGATGGGCGGCAACCTGCGCGTCGGTCTTGAGGATTCGCTCTGGCTCGGACCGGGACAGTTCGCGAAGTCGAATGCCGATCAGGTCCGGGCGGCGCGGATGATCATCGAGGGACTGGGGCTCGACATTGCGACTCCCGCCGACGCACGCGAAATCCTGCAGCTCAAAGGCGCCGACAAGGTCGCGTTCTGACGGGCTACCCGGTGGGGCTACGATCTGACACTGCGCGTGCTGGAGGCCGACCGGCGATTGCCTTACACAATCTCCGCGCCATGTGAGACACGGCGCAATGCGCTTACCCCACCGATTCGCACGGGAAATCTCCGCGTGCATTGGCTAGAGGCGAGGCAGTCGTCTATTTCATCGCAGCCAGCAGGCGGTCGATGAAGCCGTCGAATGCCGATTTGTCGATCCAGCGCAACACGGCCACGATGTCATGCTCGGGATCGATCCAGATGGCGTTGACCCCGGCCCCCAATGCGTGAACGGCCGTCTCGGGCACGCCGGGCCGAGCCGTCGCGCCGCGGTTCAGCCACCAGAGATAGCCGTAGTTCGACAGCGTCGGAGATGGCGCAAACATCTCCGCGATCCAGTCCGACGACACTAGTTGTCGTCCGTTCCACACGCCGCCGCGCGCCATCAGCAGGCCGAACCGGGCATGTTCGCGGGCGCCGATGAACAGGCCGCCGCCCCAATGGCTGCCGCCCGTCACCGACTGGACCCGCCGTCCCTCGATCTCGACCCAGGAATTCTCGTAGCCGTGCCAGGCCCAGTCCGGCGAGGCGCCGATGGGGTCCATGATCCGCTCGCGCAGGATCTCGGGGAGCGGACGCCGGAACCGCCTGAGCAGGCAGTAGGCCAGCAGATTGACCCGGACATCGTTGTATTCGTAGTGGCTGCCTGGTGTCTGGAGCGCACGGGCTTGCCCCTTGCGACTGTTGTCGGCCCCGGGGCCGATCTGCCGGTTGTGATCGACCTGATCGGATTTTCCGAAGATTTCGCCCTGCCACTCGCTGGATTGCTGCAGGAGGTGGCGCCAGGTGATGGGCGCGTTCTGGGCACTCTCGAAAAATGGACCATCGACGGTCGCCGCCACCGGCTCGTCGACATTGGCGATCAGGCCATCGGAAACGGCGAGCCCCGCCAGCACCGCGATATAGCTCTTGGCGATCGAGAAGGTCATGTCGGTGCGCGCGGTATCGCCCCATTCGGCGACGATCCGGCCGCCTTTGAGGATCAGGCCCGCGGGGCCGCCACGCTCTCGGACAGGGCCGGCGATATCGCTCCAGGGCCCGGACTCGTTCCACTCGACGAGGCCGACATAGCGTCCGTCGGGATAATACAGGCTGTGCGGCCAGGAACTCTCATGCGCCTCGGCGAAGGCGATCGCCGCGTCCAGGCGGGATGCATCGAAGCTGGCATCGGTCGGCGAAACCGTGGCCCAGGCGCCGGTAACGGACGGCGGTACGTAAGAAGCGAGAGGTTCTGTCACGGAGTCTATGCCCTGGCGTGGAAGCGGTGTCTGGCGTGACCATCCTGGACTTCGGCACGGGTCCTACGCAACATGCGCCAGCGCGGATGGCGCTGCGTAAAAAGCCTTTGCCATCCCGTTGCACCGATTGTGACGGAACCGCATCGGCGAACGGCGCGCCGGCAACCAGAGGTAGCGGCAGGCCTTGAACATATCCGGAATCTCTTTATCAAAAAGAATCCTTCGCTGACGGGCTGACTGCTCTTAGACTGGAAATATCGCAGGCAGGTGACCCATCTGGGAATTGGAAATCGAGACGACGGCTGATTGCAGACGAAAAATCAAATCTTGAAGAATCCGAACGTCTCGACGGGAGGCCTCTCATCGAGGCGGTCCGGACGAAATTGGATCATCTGGGAACGGGGAGACATATGACGCATATCAACGCGACAGCCACCGCCGCATTCGGTCTGGCCGGCGGATTGGGCCGGACGGCGCCGCATGACTGACGACATCATTCTGGCGACGTCAGGCCTGACGAAAGAGTTCGGCGGCTTCACGGCCGTAGGCGGCGTCGATCTGAAGGTTCGGCGCGGTCATATCCATGCGCTGATCGGGCCCAACGGCGCGGGCAAGACGACCTGTTTCAATCTGTTGACCAAGTTCCTGAGCCCGACCAGGGGTGCGATCATGTTCAACGGGCGCGACATCACCCGCCAGAAGCCGGCCGAGATTGCGCGGCTCGGGCTGGTGCGCTCCTTCCAGATCTCGGCGGTGTTCCCGCAGCTCAGCGTGCTGACCAACGTCCGTATCGCCTTGCAGCGCAAGCGGGGCGATTCGTTCGATTTCTGGCGCTCCGAGGATGTGCTGAAGCCGCTCGACGAAGAGGCGATGCGGCTCGTCGATGCCGTCGGGCTCGCAGCCTTCGCCGCGCTGCCGGCGGTCGAACTCTCGTATGGTCGCAAGCGCGCGCTGGAGATCGCCACGACGCTGGCGCTGGACCCCGAGATGATGCTGCTCGACGAACCGATGGCCGGCATGGGCCGCGAGGATGTCGAGCGCATCGAGGCGTTGATCCGGAAAGTCTCGGCCAACCGCACCATCCTGATGGTCGAGCACAATCTCTCGGTGGTCGCCTCGCTGTCGGACCGCATCACCGTATTGGCGCGCGGTCAGGTCCTGGCCGAAGGCGACTATGCCACCGTTTCCAAGGACCCCCGCGTCATCGAAGCCTATATCGGCTCGGGAGTTGGCCATGCTCACTGAGTCTACGATGGACAGGCCCGCTGCGGGCACGGCCCCGCTGCTCCAGGTACGTGGCCTGGAAGCCTGGTACGGCGAATCGCATGTGCTGCACGGCATCGATTTCGATGTCGCGCCGGGAGAGGTGGTGACGCTGCTCGGCCGCAACGGCGCCGGCAAGACCACGACGCTGAAGTCGATCATGGGCGTCATCGGCAAGCGTAAGGGCTCGGTCGTGCTGGAGGGCGCCGAGACGATCGGGCTGCCCTCGCGGGCGATCGCCAGGCTCGGCATCGGGTATGTGCCCGAAGAGCGCGGCATCTATGCTTCGCTCAGTGTCGAGGAGAACCTGATGCTGCCGCCCCGGGTGCGGCCGGGCGGGCTCTCGCTGGAGCAGATCTTCACGCTGTTTCCCAACATCAAGGAGCGGCTGAAGAGCCAGGGCACCAAGCTCTCGGGCGGCGAGCAGCAGATGCTGGCGATCGGCCGCATCCTGCGCACCGGCGCGCATTTCCTGCTGCTCGACGAGCCGACGGAAGGACTTGCGCCGGTAATCATCGACCAGATCGGCGCGACGATCCGCAAGCTGAAGCAGGATGGCTACACGATCATCCTGGTCGAGCAGAACTTCCGCTTCGCCGCGACCGTTGCAGACCGGCACTATGTTGTCGAACAGGGCAAGGTGATCGACATGATCCCCAACGACCAATTGGATGCCAATATCGACAAGCTGCATGGTTATCTCGGGGTCTAATCTGTGTCCGCGGACGGAGATAGAAGGCCCCCAATCCGATCCATATCGGACCACACGTCGAAAACGACATCATTCCAGGGAGAAGAACGAATGAAACTCAAGACCTTACTGACGACGACCGCATTCGCCGCTTTGATGGCGGCGCCTGCGCTCGCCCAGCAGATCAGTGTGAAGGCCGGCGTCCTCAACGACCGCTCCGGCCTCTATGCCGACCTCTCCGGCGAGGGCTCGGTGATCGCCGCGAAGATGGCGGTCGAGGACTTCAAGGCGACTGAGAAGGGCATCAAGGTCGAGATCGTCTCGGCCGACCACCAGAACAAGCCCGATGTCGGCTCGACCATCGCCCGCACCTGGTACGACCAGGACGGCGTCGACCTGATCCTCGACGTGCCGACCTCGTCGGTGGCGCTTGCGGTCAACCAGATCACCAAGGAAAAGAACAAGATCCACATCAATTCGGGCGCCGCATCGTCGGACCTGACCGGCAAGGCCTGCTCGCCCAATACGGTCCACTGGACCTACGACACCTATGCGCTGGCGCAGGGCACCGGCGGCGCGATGGTCAAGGCCGGCGGCGATTCATGGTTCTTCCTCACCGCCGACTATGCCTTCGGCCATGCGCTGGAGCGCGATGCATCCGCCGTCGTCACCAAGAACGGCGGCAAGGTGCTCGGTGTCGTGCGCACGCCGTTCCCGGGCACGGATTTCTCCTCCTTCCTGCTGCAGGCGCAGGCCTCCAAGGCCAAGGTCATCGGGCTGGCGAATGCCGGTGGCGACACGATCAACTCGATCAAGCAGGCCGGCGAGTTCGGCATCACGGCTGGCGGCCAGAAGCTGGCGGGACTGCTCGTCTTCCTCTCCGACGTGCATTCGCTCGGGCTCGCGACCGCGCAGGGACTGGTGCTGACGGAATCCTTCTACTGGGATACCAACGACCAGACGCGCGGGTGGTCCGACCGCTTCGCCAAGGCCAATGGCGGCAAGAAGCCGACCATGGTGCAGGCCGGCGTCTATTCCGGGATGCTGCACTATCTCAAGGCGGTCGAGGCGGCCAAGAGCAAGGACTCCGCCGTCGTGATGGCCAAGATGAAGGAACTGCCGACGGACGATCCGCTGTTCGGCAAGGGCTCGGTGCGCGCCGACGGCCGCAAGCTGCACGACATGTATCTGTTCGAGGTCAAGAAGCCGGCCGAGTCGAAGGGTCCGTGGGACTACTACAAACAGGTCTCGGTGCTGCCGGCCGAGCAGGCCTTCCGCCCGCTCGCCGAAAGCGAATGCCCGCTCGTCAAGAAGTGAACCTGTGACACCCGGCTCCGTCGGGTGTCAGCCCCTCCGGCGTAATTCCGGACACGCCGCGAAGCGGCGCCGATCCGGAATCCATCATAGAGCTGTCGCGCCCTTCGATGGATTCCGGGTTTCCGCTTCGCTCCGCCCGGAATGACGGCAGAGGTTTTTTACGAAGACCCTCCGACGTCCAGATGATCTGAGCCCCGCATGTTCGAACTCCTCGGAATTCCGCCACAAGCCCTGTTCGGCCAGGTTCTTCTGGGCTTGATCAACGGCTCGTTCTATGCGATCCTCAGCCTCGGGCTGGCGGTGATCTTCGGGCTGCTCAACATCATCAATTTCAGCCATGGCGCGCAGTATATGATGGGCGCCTTCGTCGCCTGGATGTGCCTGAACTATCTCGGCATCAACTACTGGGCGGCGCTGCTGATCGCGCCCCTGATCGTCGGCGCGACCGGCATCGCGATCGAGCGATTGCTGCTCAAGCGCATCGCCCATGTCGATCATCTCTACGGCCTGCTGCTCACCTTCGGCCTGGCGCTGATCATCCAAGGGCTGTTCCGCAACAGCTACGGCTCGTCGGGCCTGCCTTACCAGATCCCGGCGGAACTGCGCGGCGGCCAGAATCTCGGCTTCATGTTCTTGCCCTATTACCGCGGCTGGGTCGTCGTCGCCTCGCTGGTGGTCTGCCTCGCGACCTGGTTCCTGATCGAGAAAACGAAGCTTGGCGCCTACCTGCGCGCCGCGACCGAGAACCCGACCCTGACCCAGGCCTTCGGCATCAACGTGCCGCTTTTGGTGACGCTGACCTATGGCTTCGGCGTCGCGCTGGCGGGCTTTGCCGGCGTGCTCGCCGCTCCGATCTATTCGGTCAACCCGAACATGGGCGCCGACCTGATCATCGTCGTCTTCGCGGTGGTTGTCATCGGCGGCATGGGCTCGATCCTGGGCGCCATTGTCACCGGCTTCTCGCTGGGGTTGATCGAGGGCCTGACCAAGGTGTTTTACCCGGAAGGCTCGGCGACGGTGATCTTCATCATCATGGTGCTGGTATTGCTGGTACGGCCGGCCGGCCTGTTCGGACGGGCCGCGTGATGGCGATCCGCCGCGACGAGACGAGGATTTGACCATGGCCGATATCGCCGCCACCGACGCTCCCGCTGCTGCGCTCCTACCCGGTAAGGCCGACAAGGGCACGTTGCGCCTGCACCGCGCCATCATGATCGGGCTCGCCATCGCGCTCGTTATCGCGCCCTTCGTCGCCTATCCGGTCTTCGTGATGAAGGTCCTGTGCTTCGCGCTCTTCGCGCTCGCCTTCAATTTGCTGCTTGGCTATGGCGGCTTGCTCTCCTTCGGCCACGCCGCCTATTTCGGCATGGCGAGCTATGTCTGCGCCTTCACCGCCAAGAATTGGGGCCTGACGCCGGAACTGGCGATCCTGCTGGGAACGGCCGTGTCTGCGGCGCTCGGCGCCCTGTTCGGCGCGCTCGCGATCCGGCGGCAGGGTATCTACTTCGCCATGATCACGCTGGCGCTGGCGCAGATGGTGTTCTTCTTTTCGCTGCAGACGCCGCGCTTCACCGGTGGCGAGGACGGCATCCAGGCGGTACCCCGCGGGCGACTCTTCGGCCTGATAGACCTCTCCGACGACCGGACGCTGTACTGGCTCGTCGCGGCCATCTTCATGGCCGGCGTGATCGCGATCTACCGCATCATCCACTCCCCATTCGGCCAGGTCTGCAAGGCGATCCGCGACAACGAACCTCGCGCCATCTCGCTCGGCTATCGCGCCAACCAGTACAAACTCGCCGTCTTCGTGCTTTCGGCGATGCTGGCGGGGCTCGCCGGCGCGACCAAGGCGATCGTCTTCCAGCTCGCCTCGCTGACCGACGTCTACTGGACGATGTCGGGCGAGGTCGTGCTGATGACGCTGGTCGGGGGCTTAGGCACCGTCTTCGGGCCGATCGTCGGCGCCGCCGTCATTGTCGCGATGCAGAACTACCTCGCCAGCCTCGGCTCATGGGTACTCGTCGTCCAAGGCGTCATCTTCGTCATCTGCGTCATGACCTTCCGAGAGGGCATCGTTGGCGTCATCGCCAAGAAAATCGGCAGGCCGCTCTGATCTCCCTTGCCTCAGGTTGACGTGCCGAAAGGCTGCAAGGGCCGCGTGTGGAGGCTTGGTCATCCCTTGCGCGGCGCGCACTTTGCATGTCCCGGCCCTGCTGCGCTGCATGGTTGACGCCTGTGTTGGCACATGGCTTGCTCGACACTCCAACGACCGACAGCGGCCGAACGATCGCTGAAGACTGAGACAGATTGATCCGTGGAGGAGTTTCTATGAACGATCAAGACCTGCGACGGCTCGTCGCGGACGTGAAGGATGGCGCCCTGTCGCGGCGCTCCTTCATTAAGAAGGCGGCGGCAATCGGTCTCACCGCCCCGATCGCCAGCCAGCTGCTCGCCTGGAACGGCGTGGCGATGGCCAATGCCACGCTGCCATACAAGCCAACCAAGGCTGGCGGCGGCGGCCCGCTTAAGATCCTGCTCTGGCAGGCACCGACCCTGCTGAACCCGCATTTCGCCAGCGGCACCAAGGACCAGATTGCCTCGCGCATCTTCTTCGAGCCGCTCGCCGGCTGGGACAAGGAGGGCAACCTGATTCCCTGCCTGGCGGCCGAAACTCCTTCCAAGGCCAATGGCGGCCTCTCGGCCGACGGCAAGGAAGTGATCTGGAAGCTAAAGCCGGGCGTCAAATGGCATGACGGCAAGCCCCTTACCGCCGACGACGTCGTCTTCACCTGGGAATATGCCGCTGATCCGGCGACCGCCGCCTACACCTCGGGCTCCTATACTAATATCAAAGTCGAGAAGATCGACGACCTGACGATTAAGATTTTATTCAAGGAGCCGACGCCGTTCTGGGCCGATCCTTTCGTCGGCGTCTTCGGCGCCATTTTGCCCAAGCACCATTTCGGCGAGTACAAGGGCGCCAAGTCGCGCGAGGCTCCCGCCAACCTCAAGCCCGTCGGCACCGGCCCCTACAAGTTCGTCGATTTCAAGCCGGGCGATATCCTGACCGGCGAGCGCAACCCCGATTACCACGTCAAGAACCAGCCCCATTTCGACACGATCGACGTGAAGGGCGGCGGCGATGCCGTCTCGGCGGCCCGTGCCGTGCTGCAGACCGGCGAATTCGATTATGCCTGGAACCTGCAGGTCGAGGACGAGGTCCTCAAGCGCATGGAGACAGGCGGACGCGGCAAGATCAGCGCCGTGGTTTCGGGCGACATCGAGTTCATCATCCTCAACACCACCGATCCGTGGACCGAGGTCGATGGCGAGCGGTCAAGCGTCAAGACCAAGCACCCGACCCTCTCCGACCCGAAGGTTCGCGAGGCGATCAACCTGCTGATCGACCGCGATTCGATACAGAAGTTCATCTATGGCCGCGGCGGCATCGCGACGGCGAGCTTCGTGAACCAGCCGGACATGTTCCGCTCGAAGAAGCTGAAATACGAGTTCAACGTCGACAAGGCTAACAAGATCCTCGATGACGCCGGCTACAAGAAGGGCGCCGACGGGATCCGCGAGAAGGACGGCAAGAAGCTCAAATACGTCTACCAGACCTCGATCAACGCCCCGCGCCAGAAGACCCAGGCCATCATCAAGCAGGCCTGCCAGCGTGCCGGCATCGACCTCGAACTGAAGTCGGTTACGGCCTCGGTGTTCTTCTCGTCGGACGTCGCCAACCCCGACACCTACACCAAGCTCTATGTCGACATGGAGATGTACACCACGACGCAGCCGCAGCCCGATCCGGAAGTCTTCCTGAACCAGTTCACCTCCTGGCAGATCTCCAACAAGGAGAACAAGTGGCTCGGCCGCAACGTCTCGCGCTACACCGATCCGGCAGCGGATGAGGCTTACAAGGCCGCCCAGAAGGAACTCGACCCGGCCAAGCGCGCCGCGCTGCTGATCAAAGTCGACGAGATCTTCTGCGAAGCCAATGTGATCCTGCCGCTGCTGTCGCGCACCCGCGTCGCCGCATCCGTGCATAACCTCATGCATGATCACAGCGGCTGGGACGTCGATACGTGGAACGTCGCCGCCTGGTATCGCAGCTAAGAGTCGCAACGATCCTTCACGGCGGCCTGCGTCGCCGTGAAGGGCACCCCTCCGTGCCAGCCTGACCTTGTGAGCGCGTCTGACGCGCAGCGGGGTCGGTCGAGAACCGCTCCCGGTCCGTGGCTTAGCCGCGCGCTCAAAGAGACCAGCCTTTATGTTCAACTACCTCATCCGGCGATTGCTCATCGCGATTCCAAGCCTTCTAGGCATAAGCGTGATCCTGTTCACCGTGCTGGCGATGGCTCCGGGTGATCCGTTTTCGGAAATGGCGACCAACCCCAACGTGCCGCCCGAAGTTCGCGAGGCGCTTCGCGCCAGCTTCGGCCTCAACGACCCGATCATGGTGCGCTATCTGCGCTGGCTGACGGCGATGATGCAGGGCGACTGGGGCTTCTCCTTCGCCAGCCGCATCGATGTCGACAAGCTGATCCTACAGCGCGTCCCGACAACGCTGTTCGTCGTTGGTTCCTCGCAGGTTCTGGCGCTTTGCGTTGCGCTGCCGGTCGGCATCTATGCCGCGACGCGTCCCTATTCGGTGTTCGACCAGATCGCCAATACCTTGGCCTTCGTCGGCTTCTCTCTGCCGACCTTCTTCACCGGCCTGCTCTTCATCCTGATTTTCTCGGTGGCGCTCGACTGGTTTCCCTTCGTCTACCGCTCCGACATCGCGGCGACAGGTTGGCGCTGGTATTGGGAGATGTTTCGCCAGGCGATCATGCCGATCATGGTGCTCGGCCTGTTCCAGGCAGCCTCCTATACGCGCTATGTCCGCTCGGCGGTGCTCGACGTCATCCGCCTGGACTACGTCACCACCGCCCGTGCCAAGGGCCTGGGCGAGCGGACCGTGACGCTGCGCCACATCACGCGCAACGCACTGATCCCCGTCGTCACGCTGGTTGCGCTCCAGATGCCGGCCGTGTTCGGCGGTGCCATCGTCACCGAGCAGATCTTTCGCATTCCCGGCATCGGCTCGCTTTTGATCGATGCCATCCTCGCCAACGACACCCCTGTGATCATGGCGGTGACCTTCGTCTTCGCCTGTCTCGTCGTCCTCTTCAACCTCATCGCGGATTTCCTTTATGGCTGGCTCGACCCTCGCATCTCCTTCAGCTGATCCCCTCGCGGGATTGGTGAAAACGGACGCTGCGGTCTCGCCCGGTCGCGAGACCTGGCGCCGGTTCCGCCGCCATCGGCTGGCCATGGCGAGCACCGTCGTGCTGACCATGCTGGTGCTCGGCGTCGTCGTCGGTCCATGGCTCTGGCCTGTCGCGATCAATGAGATCGATTTCACGGCGCAGCTGCAGACTCCCTCCTGGAGCCACCCCTTCGGAACCGACGATCTCGGCCAGGATATTCTGGCGCGAATGATCTATGGCGGCCGGATTTCGCTGGCCGTCGGCCTCGCCGCGATGTTCGTCGCGACCTTCGTCGGCGTCATCGTCGGCGCATTGGCGGGCATGTCGCGCGGCTATGTCGATTCCTTCCTGATGTGGGTGACCGACCTGTTCCTCTCGCTGCCGCAATTGCCGCTGCTTTTGCTCGTGATCTATCTCTTCCGCGAACAGCTGAAGGCGGCTTTCGGCGTCGAGGGCGGCGTGTTCGTCCTGATCGTGATCGTCATCGGCGGCCTGAAATGGATGCCGGTGGCACGGCTGGTGCGGGCCCAGTTCATGTCGCTGCGCGAGAAGGAGTTCGTCGAGGCCGCCAAGGCCAATGGCGCGACGAAGTTCCGGCAGATGGTCCACCATATCCTGCCGAACGCGATCGGCCCGGTCATCGTCGCGGCGACGATCGAGGTCTCCTCCGCGATCATCGCCGAATCGACGCTGTCCTTCCTCGGACTGGGCTTCCCGCCCGACATCCCGACCTGGGGGCGCCTGCTCTTCGACGCCAAGGATCACCTCGACTCAGCCCCGCATTGGGCACTGTTTCCGGGCGCGGCCATCTTCCTGACCGTGCTCTCCATCAACTTCATCGGCGACGGCCTGCGCGACGCGCTCGATCCGCGCCGCGTCATCTAACCGAAAAAGGCAACTCCTCATGAGCGAACCCATCCTTTCGGTCCAGAATCTGACGACCGCTTTTCGTGTCGAGGGCGTTTGGAAGCCCGTCGTCCGCAATGTCTCCTTCGAGATCGCGCCCAAGGAGACGGTGGCAGTGGTGGGCGAGTCGGGTTCGGGCAAGAGCGTCACTGCGCTCTCGATCATGCGCCTGACGCCCGAGGGCAACAGCCGCGTCGAGGGCTCGATCAAGCTTGCCGGTCGCGAACTGCTGACGCTGCCCAATTCGGACATGCGCAAGATCCGCGGCGACGACATGGCGATGATCTTCCAGGAACCGATGACCTCGCTGAACCCGGTTCTGACCATCGGCTTCCAGATCGCGGAATCGCTGATCCTGCATCGCGGCATGTCGCGCTCGCAGGCCGAGGCCGAGACCGTGCGCCTGCTCGAAAAGGTCCGCATCCCGGCGGCGAAGTCGCGCTTCAACGAATATCCGCACCGCTTCTCGGGCGGCATGCGCCAGCGCGTGATGATCGCCATGGCGCTCGCCTGCAAGCCCAAGCTCCTGATCGCAGACGAGCCGACCACCGCGCTCGACGTCACGATCCAGGCGCAGATCCTGCAGCTCATCAAGCTGCTGCAGGAGGAGGAGGGCATGTCCGTCCTCTTCATCACCCATGACATGGGCGTCGTTGCCGAAATCGCCGACCGGACTGTCGTGATGTATAATGGCGAGGCGGTCGAGACCGGCGAGACCAACGACATCTTCGTGCGCGCCAAACACCCCTACACCCGCTCGCTGCTCTCGGCCGTCCCCAAGCTCGGCTCGATGGGCGGCCATACGCGGCCGATGCGGTTCCCCGTCGTCGATCGCCTGACAGGCCTGTCGGACGTGCCGGAGGAGACGCCCGATACCGTCGCCGCCAGCGAGCGTCCGGTGCTCGAGGTTTCGGGTCTGACCACGCGCTTCGATATCCGCGCCGGCGTGCTCGGTCGCGTCAAGGGCCGAGTCCATGCGGTCGAGAACCTGTCCTTCAGCGTTCAGGGCGGCGAGACGCTGGCGCTGGTGGGCGAATCCGGTTGCGGCAAGTCGACCACCGGCCGCTCGGTGATGCGCCTGATCGAGCCGCAGGCCGGTTCCGTTCTGCTCGACGGCGTCGACCTCCTCAAGCTCAACCAGACCGATTTGCGCGAACAGCGCAAGCGCATCCAGATGATCTTCCAGGACCCCTTCGCAAGCTTGAACCCGCGCATGAACGTCGGCGCCGCGATCGCCGAGCCGCTGATCATCAACAAGCTCGCCACCCGCTCGCAGGCACGCGAGCAGATCGCCGAACTGTTGCGCCGCGTCGGCCTGCAGCCCGACATGGCGAGCCGCTTCCCGCACGAGTTCTCGGGCGGCCAGCGCCAGCGTATCTGCATCGCGCGGGCGCTCGCCGTCGAGCCGAGGCTGATCGTCGCCGACGAGTCGGTCTCCGCGCTCGACGTCTCGGTCAAGGCCCAGGTCATCAACCTGATGCTGGAGCTGCAGGCCCGCATGAACCTGGCCTATCTCTTCATCTCGCATGACATGGCGGTGGTCGAGCGCGTCAGCCATCGCGTTGCGGTGATGTATCTCGGCGAGATCGTCGAGATCGGCCCGCGCGCGGCGATCTTCGGCAACCCGCAGCACCCCTATACCAAGCGCCTGCTGGCTGCCGTGCCGATCGCCGACCCTGCCCGTCGCCACGAGAAGAGCCCGGTCTCCAACGACGAGATCAAGAGCCCGGTTCGCCCGGCCGACTACGTGTCGCCGGAACGCCAGTTCCGCGAAGTCTCGCCCGGCCATGCCGTGATGATCTGGGGCGAGGAATGGGAGCGCCCTGCGATCCAGAGCGCCGCTGCCTGAGTGGAAGCGCGGCCCGTTCAGCGGGCCGCGCGCTTCGGCGACTGCTCTAACTGGCGAAGAACGGGCCACGCCCGCTCTCACCTGATCAGCCGCGAAACCGTTCTGAAATGCGGGTGCTCCGCACTGCGCAGCCACTCGAACACCACCATCTCGGTCGTAACGATCTCGGCGCCGTGACGCTCCATGCGGCGGACCGCAACCTCCTTCGATTCCACGGCCCGCGAGCCGATCGCATCCTGCACGACGATGGTTCGCCGCCCCAGTTCGAGCAGGCTCAGCACCGTCTGGCCGACGCAGACATGCGCCTCGCAGCCGCAGATCACGAGATCGCCCTTGTCCGCCAGCGCCTCCAGGAAGGCGGGTTCCGCGCAAGCATCGAAACTCATCTTGGTGATGACCGGACCGCTCCCGGCGAGCTCAGCTACGCTCGTTCCGAGACCGTCCGGATTTTGCTCGGTCATCAGAACCGGAATTCCGAGCTGCCCGGCGGCGTCGACCAGCCGCCTCGCATTGGCGACGAGCCGCGGTCCGTCATGGATCGCCGGCATCAGCCGGGCCTGGAAATCGATGATGACGAGTGTCGTATTCGTTGCGCTGATAAGTGGCATGGCGTGATGTCCAGGACCGGAGCAGCACGGTAGCACTCGGTGTGGCTCTGCGGCAGGTGCCGCAAAGTGATGACACGACACGCATTGCCACTCTGCGGCCCCGCCTCTGGCGCATGGCCAAGGCCCACCCTAGACTCTGATCATTCCCTAGGCGCAGGCATGACAATCAATGGACAAGCGGGTCGAGACGGAGGCGCATCAAACGCCTCTCACCCATGAGGATATTCTCAGCATCCTGTTTGGAATCATGCTCGCCATGTTTCTGGCGGCGCTTGACCAGACCATCGTCGCCACTGCCATGCCGACGATCGGCCGCGAGCTCGGCGACGTCACGCATCTGCCCTGGGTGGTGACGTCTTATCTGATCGCATCGACCGCCGTGACGCCGCTCTACGGCAAGCTGGCCGACATTCATGGCCGGCGCGTCGTGCTGCTGAGCGGCATCGCGATCTTCATGCTGGGCTCGGTCGCCTGTGCGCTCGCGCCCTCACTCTGGCTGCTCGTCGTGGCGCGGTTCGTCCAGGGGTTGGGCGGGGGTGGTCTGATCGCAATGGTGCAGACCATCATTGCCGACATGGTGCCGCCCAAGGAGCGCGGGAAATATCAGGTCTATATCGCCACCGTGTTCTTTTCCGCCTCCGTGCTCGGGCCGGTGCTGGGCGGGATCATTGCCGAGGCCCTGCATTGGTCGGTTATCTTCTGGGTCAACCTGCCGCTGGGCGCTGCAGCTTACTGGATGACGAGTTCCGCGCTGAAGCGCCTGCCGCGCCATGAGCGGCCGCACAAGCTCGATGTCCTGGGAGCATTGCTGATCACCAGCGCGACGACGACGCTGCTGCTCGCGCTGTCCTGGGGCGGCACGCATTACCCATGGGCCTCGCTGCAGATCGTCGGGCTGGTGGCGTTCTCGCTTTTGCTCTGGTTCGGCTTCGCCTGGCGGCTGCGCACGGCCGACGAGCCGCTCATCCCATTGGCCATTCTGGCCAATCCCGTCGTGCGCGACGGCACCATCGCGGCCGGCTTCGGCATGGGAACGTTCATCGGCCTGACGATCTATCTGCCGCTGTACTTCGAAACGGTCGCAGGGCTGTCGGCCACCTATTCGGGCCTGGGCCTCCTGCCGTTGACCTGCGGCACTGTGCTTGGCGCGACGACCTCGGGTCGCGCATTGACGCGGGTGACCCACTACAAGCGTCTGCCGATGGTGGGATTGAGTCTGGCGGTGGCCGGCATGGTCCTCCTGACTGTCTTTGCCGGACGGATGCCGCTGCTGCCCTTCGGCCTGCTCCTCGCCTTGATCAGCTTCGGGCTCGGCACCATGCTCCCCGTCGCGACCATCTCCATCCAGAATGCGGTGCAAAATCACCAGCTTGGCACGGCGACCGCGGTGGCCAATTTCTTCCGCCAGATCGGCGGGGCGCTGATCGTCGCGGTCTTTGGAGCGATCGTGCTCGGCGGCGTCGGCGCCGCGGGCACGGGGCTCTCGCCCGAGGCGCTGAAGCTCGGCACCGTGGATCGCGGCATGATGGTGCAGCTGTTCCGCTATGTCTTCGCGGCGACGTCCTTCGGCTTCGCCATGGCGCTCTTCTTCATCGTCCGGATGAAGGAGTTGCCGCTACGCGGCGGGGCGGCTGCAGTGGCCGAGGCGATCGCCGGAGATTGACGCGGCTTTACACGTCAATCGCGCTTTCGTTTGCCTTTGCCACAGCACCGTCAAACACTGGGTGCAAGTCTCGCAACCATGCCGTGGCAGGAGAACCCCATGTCCGATCTCGTCGTCATCGTCTACCCGACCGAAGCCCGCGCCGAAGAGATGCGTCTCAAGATCATCTCGCTGCAGAAGGAATATCTGATCGAGATCGGCGATGCCGCCATTGCCGTCATGCACGAGGACGGCAAGGTCAAGCTCAACCAGCTGCTGAACACCACGGCGCTCGGCGCCGTCTCGGGCAGCTTCTGGGGCCTGCTGATCGGCGCGATCTTCCTGATGCCGGTCTTCGGCGCAGCGCTCGGTGCAGCTTCGGGCGCACTTGGCGGAGCGTTGACCGACTATGGCGTCAATGACGGCTTCATGAAGGAGCTGTCCGCCAGCCTGCAGCCGGGCAATGCGGCGCTGTTCGTGCTGATCAACAAGATGACCGGCGACAAGGTGCTAGAGGCGATCAAGGGCACCGGCGGCGTCGTGCTGAAGACGTCGCTCGATCATACCCGCGAACAGCAATTGCGCGATGCGCTTGTGGCGACCGGTGGCACGACCCCGCCCCAGCCCGCCCCGGCTCCTGAAGGCTCGGGTGCACCCTCCCCCGTGGGCTGAGCATCACGGTTCGAACTCCGTCATTCCGGGCACAGCGAAGCGGAGACCCGGAATCCATCATAGAGGACATACATTGCCTTACGATGGATTCAGGATCGGCGCGGCTTCGCCGCTTGTCCGGAATGACGGGGACGGGGACGGAGACGTCAATCCCGCAGCAGCTCGTTGATGCCGGTCTTCGAACGGGTCTGCGCATCGACCGTCTTGACGATGACGGCGCAGGACAGCGAGGGGCCGGGCGTGCCGTCCGGGAACGGCCTGCCCGGCAGCGAGCCGGGCACAACCACGGAATAGGGCGGCACCTTGCCGACATGGACCTGGCCGGTAGCGCGGTCGACGATCTTGGTCGAAGCCGAAATGAAGACACCCATCGAGAGCACCGAGCCCTCGCCGACGATGACGCCCTCGACCACCTCAGAGCGCGCGCCGATGAAGCAGTTGTCTTCGATGATGGTGGGATTGGCCTGCAGCGGCTCCAGCACGCCGCCGATGCCGACGCCGCCCGAGAGATGGACGTTCTTGCCGATCTGGGCGCAGGAGCCGACCGTCGCCCAGGTATCGACCATGGTGCCGCTGTCGACATAGGCGCCGATATTGACGAAGGACGGCATCAGCACGACGTTGGGCGCCAGGAACGAACCGCGGCGGGCGGCGGCCGGCGGCACGACGCGGAAGCCCGCGGCGCGGAAGCGGTTTTCGCCCCAGCCTTCGAACTTGGACGGCACCTTGTCCCAGAACACGCCCTCGCCCGGACCGTTGGCGATGATCATGTTGTCGGTCAGGCGGAAGGAGAGCAGCACCGCCTTCTTGAGCCACTGATGCACCACCCAGTCGGAACCGACCTTCTCGGCAACCCGGGCCTGCCCTGCGTCGAGCAGTTCGATCGCCTGCTCGACGGCCTCGCGCACCGCGCCTTTCGTATTGATGCCGATCTCTGAGCGGGCCTCCCAGGCGGCATCGATGGTGGCGGCGAGGTCGGTCAGGGACATGGCGGGCTCCGGCGGTTGGACACGGGCCGAGCGATGGCGGATGGCAACTGCGGCGTCAAGGTTTGGAGCGGTCGATGTTGCAAGCTCACCATCGGCTCGGCTACTGCTTTCCGTGGTTCGCTAGGCCAGTCGACGACAGAACATTCCAGAGGCAAGGGCAACACAATGTCGAAGAAGGTTTTTCCCGACGCCAAGGCGGCACTCGCCGGGGCCATCAAGGACGGCATGACGATCATGGCCGGCGGCTTCGGTCTTTGTGGCATCCCCGATATCCTGATCGAGGCGGTGCGGGAGAGCGGCGCCAAGGATTTGACCTTCATCTCGAACAATGCCGGCATCGACGGGGCCGGCCTCGGTATCCTGCTAGAAACCCGCCAGATCAGGAAAATGATCTCGTCCTATGTCGGCGAGAACAAGCTCTTCGCCCAGCAGTTCCTCGCCGGCGAACTCGAGCTCGAATTCACCCCGCAAGGTACGCTGGCGGAGCGCATCCGCGCCGGCGGCGCCGGCATCCCGGCCTTCTACACCAAGACCGGCGTCGGCACGCTTGTCGCGGAGGGCAAGGAGGAGCGCGAGTTCGACGGCGAGCGCTATATCATGGAACGCGGCCTCTTCGCCGATCTCTCCCTCGTCCACGCCTGGAAGGCCGACACCGAAGGCAACCTCGTCTATCGGAAGACAGCGCGGAACTTCAATCCGATGATGGCCTCGGCCTCGCGCATGACCATCGCCCAGGTCGAGCATCTGGTGCCGGCCGGCGAGATCGACCCTGACCAGATGCACACGCCCGGCATCTTCGTGAAGCGGATCGTGCACGTCACCAACGCGGCCAAGCGCATCGAGCAGCGCACCGTGCGCAAGCGTGCGGCCTGAGGAGATCAAGACAATGGCATGGACCCGCGAACAGATCGCCGCGCGCGCGGCGAAGGAACTGAAGGACGGCTACTACGTCAACCTCGGTATCGGCATCCCGACGCTGGTCTCGAACTACATCCCCGAAGGTGTCTCGGTTCAGCTCCAGTCCGAAAACGGCATGCTCGGCATGGGCCCGTTTCCCTATGAGGGCGACGAGGATCCCGACCTGATCAACGCCGGCAAGCAGACCATCACCGAACTCAAGACGACGAGCTATTTCTCCTCGGCCGACTCGTTCGGCATGATCCGCGGCGGCCATATCGACCTCTCGATCCTAGGCGCTATGCAGGTCGCGGAAAACGGCGACCTCGCCAACTGGATGATCCCTGGCAAGGTGGTGAAGGGCATGGGCGGCGCCATGGACCTCGTCGCCGGCGTCAAGAAGGTCGTGGTGGTCATGGAGCACGTCGCCAAGAACAAGGACGGCTCGGAATCGGCCAAGCTTCTCAAGGCCTGCGACCTGCCGCTGACCGGCGCGGGGGTCGTCGACATGGTCATCACCGACCTCGGCGTCTTTGCGATCGACGAGAATGGCGGCGGCATGACCCTGATCGAACTCGCCGAGGGCGTCACGCTCGACGAGATCACGAGCAAGACGGAAGCGGCGTTCAAGGTCGCGGTGTAAGCTCGAACCTTCGGGCCAAGAGCGCTGGGAACCCTCTCCCGTAGGGAGAGGGCAGGGTGAGGGGTCGGCCCTTCAACCAGCTAAACACGATCCTATCCGCACTCCCGTTCAGGCCAATCTCGAAACGTCCGTCACCTCTCCCCTGCCCCTCTCCTTACAGGAGAGGGATTCCCCGTGCTCCATCGTTGGGGTTTTCTGCTACCGCCCCCGCCCGCTTTCCCAACCCGCCCGCACCAGCTCCGGCACCTCGCTCTCCTCCTCCGGCCACCCCACGCACAGCCACGCGATCAGCCGCCACTCCGGCGGCGCGCCCAGCACCTCGCGCACGACCTTCGGCTCCAGGATCGACACCCATCCCACCCCGACGCCCGCGACCCGCGCCGCCAGCCAGAACTGCGTAATCGCCGCGACGACGGAGTAGTCCAGCATCTCGGGCATGGTTTTCTGCCCGAGCCCGTGTCCTTGCCGGGTTGCATGGTCGCAGAACACCGCAATCTGCTCGGGCGCCTCTCGCATCCCCTCCAGTTTGAGGCTGGCATAGAGCCTTGCCTGCTCACCCTCGTAATCGTCGAGCGCCTGCCGGTTGCAGCGTGCGAAGCTCGCTTGCGCCGCCTCGCGCTGCGCCTCCCGCATGACGCGCACCCAGCGCCAGGGCTGCGAGTGCCCTACCGAAGGCGAAAGCTCCGCCTGCGCCAGCAGCCGCTCGACCAGCCCGTCGGGCAGCGCCTCGCGCCGGAAGCGCCGGACATCGCGCCGCCACGCCAGCAATTGGCCGAACTGGGCGGCGAAGGCTGCGTCGAACACCGGCGGCGAACTCACGGCGCCACCGCGATGGCGTGGAAGAACGAGCCGGTCACCAGCCCGCGCCGGCTTCCGGCGGGCATGGGGGCTGAGCCATGCGGGTCCGTCACCATCGCGAAGGGCGCATCGTCGCCCGTCGAGACGATGGTGGCGTAGTGGAACTCATGCCCCGTCAGGGCCTGGCCGGCGTCGCCGAGCGGCCCGTCCGCCTGCAGCACGGCGCGGCGATAGCCGAGGTTCATCTTGCGCCGGGCAAAGGAGGTCTCGACCCCGAGCAGCCCGGCCATGGCGTGACTGACGCCATCGGCATCGATCAGGCTTTTGCCCAAAACCATGTAGCCGCCGCATTCGCCATGCACCGGCCGCGTCTGCGCGAAGCCGCGCAGCCCCTCAAGGAACTGCGACGCGCCCGCCAGCCTGCCGGCATGCAGCTCGGGATAGCCGCCGGGCAGCCAGCAGGCGTCGCATTCGTCCGGTGGTGCTTCGTCGGCCAGTGGTGAGAACGGCACGAGTTCGGCGCCGCTCGCGCGCCAGCCCGCCTCGACATGGGGATAGACGAAGCTGAAGGCGGCATCGCGCGCGATCGCGATGCACCGGCCGGGCGTGGGCAGGGCAGGGGCGGCCATGACAGCCGACGCCACGGTCGTCGCGCCGGCCACCGCGACGATCGCATCGAGATCGACTGCCGCCGCCACGGCATCCGCCAACGCATCGAGCCGCTGATGCAAATCCGCCGTCTCGCCGGCCTGCACCAGTCCCAGATGGCGCTCCGGCAGGATCAAGCTCGCCTCGCGCGGCAACGCGCCGAGCACCGGCAGCCCGATCCTGGCCATGCCCTGCCCGACCAGCCGGCTGTGCCGCTCGCTCGCGACCTTGTTGAGGATCACGCCGGCGATGCTGATGCGCGGATCGTAATGCATGCAGCCAAGTGCAATGGCCGCAGCCGATTGCGCCTGTCCCGAAACGTCGATTACGAGCAGGATCGGCCAGCCGAACAGCGCCGCGACATCGGCGCTGGCACCGGTGCGGCCCTCAGGTCCTGGCACGCCGTCGAACAGCCCCATCGAGCCTTCCGCGATGATGAGGTCGGCCCCGTCGGCCGCGCCCTTCGCGATCTGGTGCAGCAGGGCTGTCGGCATGGCGAAGGAATCGAGATTGGCACTGGGCGCGCCCGTCGCCGCCGCATGGAAGGCGGGGTCGATATAGTCCGGCCCGCATTTCAGTCCGCGCACGGTCAAGCCTCGGCGCACCAGAGCCCGCTGCAGCCCGAGCGTGATCGTGGTCTTGCCCGAGCCCGAGCGGGGAGCCGCGATGATGAGGCCGGGCGCGGTCATGGGCGGGCTCCAGCGTCATTGCGAGCGCAGCGAAGCAATCTACAGCCGCGCGCTCCGAGTCCCCCTCGATTGCTTCGCTGCGCTCGCAATGACGATGACTGACGCCGGCCCGCGCCTGCGCTATGCAATCCGCCATGGACGAGATGCCAACAGGGGAATTGCGGCGCGGCTGGACGACGGGCGCCTGCGCCGCGGCGGCCGCCAAATCCGCCTATGTCGGCTGGGTGACGGGCGAATTCATCGATCCGGTCGTCATCACACTGCCGGGCGGACAGCAGCCGGCCTTCGCGCTCGCCAGCCATGCCGTCCATGCCGAAGGCGCGCAGGCCGGCATCGTCAAGGATGCCGGCGACGATCCCGACGTCACCCATGGCGCGACCGTGCTTGTCCATGTCGGTCCGGCGCCTGCCGGGGCAGGCATCGTCTTCCAGGCCGGAGAGGGCGTCGGCACGGTCACGCTGCCGGGCCTGCCCTTGCCGGTCGGCGAGCCCGCCATCAACCCGATGCCGCGCGAGATGATCCGACAGGCTCTGGCTGAGACGCAGGCCGCGACCAGCGGCCCGCGCGATGTCACCGTCACCATCGCCATCCCCGGCGGCGACATCATCGCGCAAAAGACCATGAATCCGCGACTCGGCATCGTCGGCGGGCTGTCGATCCTCGGCACGACCGGGATCGTGATCCCGTTCTCCTGCGCCGCCTGGATCCATTCGATCCATCGCGGCATCGATGTCGCGCGCGCGACGGGCCTGAACCATGTCGCCGGCGCCACCGGATCGACCTCCGAGGCTGCGATCCGGCAGCTTCACGGCCTGCCCGAGCAGGCCCTCATCGACATGGGCGACTTCGCCGGTGGAATGCTCAAATACCTGCGCAAGCACCCGGTCGCGCGCGTCACGATCGCCGGCGGCTTCGCAAAGATGGTCAAGCTCGGCCAGGGCATGCTCGATCTTCACTCGCGCGCTGGGCCCGTCGATCTCGCCTGGCTGTCGGATCGGTTGCGCGAGGCCGGTGGCGGCGAGGATCTCGCCGCGTGGGTGCCGCAGGCGAACACCGCGTTGGAGGTGCTGCAACGAGCCCAAGCCGCCGGCCTGCCGCTGGCCGAGGTGGTTGCGGGATATGCCTGGACGAATGCTGCCCGCTCGCTCGGCGTGCCTGATTCGGAACTGGAGATCGCGGTGTTCGACCGGCAGGGCGGATTGGTGGCGAAGACGCCGTTCCGAAAGATCGGCTGAGGCTCTCATGCGCCGCCTCCCGGCCTGAAGCGGCGATCATAGCCTGCCGAATATAGCGCGCTCTCGCCGAAATCGCCCGAGCCCAGCGCCGACCCGACCAGAATCAGCGCCGTGCGCTCCAGCCCTGACTCCCGCACCTGCGCCGCGATGCCCGACAGCGTCCCGCGCAGCACGCGCTCATCGGGCCAGGATGCGCGGAACACGATCGCGACGGGGCAATCCGGCCCGTAGAACGGCGAGAGCTCGCTCACCACCTGCTCGATCACATGGATCGACAGATGGATCGCAAGCGTCGCGCCGGACGCCGCGAAGGTCGCGAGCGTCTCCTTCGGAGGCATCGCCGAAGCCCGACCGGATGTGCGCGTCAGCACGAGCGACTGCGCCACGCCCGGCAGCGTCAGTTCGCGCCTGAGTGCCGCGGCCGCCGCCGCAAAGGCCGGGACGCCGGGCGTCACGTCGTAGGGTATGCCGAGCGCGTCGAGCCGGCGCATCTGTTCGCCACAGGCGCTCCAGATCGAAACGTCGCCCGAATGCAGCCGCGCCACGTCCTGCCCGGCCTCGTGCGCTGTTTTCATCTCCGCGATGATCGCATCGAGATCGAGCGGGGCGGTATCGAGGATGCGTGCGCCGGCTGGGCACCAGTCGAGCATCGCCTTCGGGATCAGCGAGCCGGCATAGAGGCAGACCGGGCAGCTCGCGATCAGATCGCGCCCGCGCACGGTGATGAGATCGGGTGCGCCGGGGCCGGCGCCGATGAAATGGACGGTCATGATGCCGCTCTCGCCAGCGCACAGGTCACGCGCGCCGTCGCGATGCGCGGCTGGACCAGCGTTCCGCCCGGTCCCGCAGCGGCGAGTGCGGCGGCTTCCGCCACCGAACCGACGCCATAGAGCGAGACGATCCGGGTCGAGCGCGTGGCGCAGGCGGCCTCATAGTCCTTGAGCGCCTCGTCGGGCACAACCACGAGTTCGGCCGCGCGGCTGGCGGCAGCGGCGGTAAGCCCCGGTTCGGTCATCCGGCTCGACAGCGTGGCGAGCCGCGGCGTGCCTTCGCCCGCGACACCGGCAAGCGCCAGCGCTTCGTCCAGGCAGGCGAGGATGTCGGCTTCGCTGGTACCGGGCCGCAAGCCCAGCCCCGCGACGAGGCGGCCGATCATCGCTCAGTCCTC
This sequence comes from Bosea sp. PAMC 26642, assembly GCF_001562255.1. Taxonomy (NCBI): domain Bacteria; kingdom Pseudomonadati; phylum Pseudomonadota; class Alphaproteobacteria; order Hyphomicrobiales; family Alloboseaceae; genus Allobosea; species Allobosea sp. PAMC 26642. The sequence goes on from NZ_CP014301.1 coordinate 4,611,491, forward strand.
GATGCCACCCACACCGTCATTCCGGGCAAGCGAAGCGCAGACCCGGAATCTATCATAGGGCACCGGCAGCACTCTATGATGGATTCCGGATCGGCGCCGCTTCGCGGCTTGTCCGGAATGACGGCGTGGGTGGAGGAAAGCAATCTCACGGCTTCTCGACCCGCCATTGCGTCACCGGCATCGCCGGCCGCCAGCCATGCTTGCTGCCGACGGGGGCGAGTCGGTCGATCGAGATGCGCCGCAGCGAACCGCCATGCGCGGCATGGAGCGCCGCGAGCTTCGCCTCGCCTTCGATCGTCACGACATTGGCGACAAGCCGGCCGCCCGGCTTCAGCGCCGTCCAGGCACCCTCGAACAGCCCCTCCACCGTCAGCCCGCCGCCGATAAAGACCGCATCCGGTGCAGGCCGTCCGGCAAAACCCTCAGGCGCCGCGCCGACGACCTCGACCGAAAGCCCTCCGAGCTCGACCTTGTTGCGGGTGATGCGGTGGGCCCGTTCCGGCTTGGCCTCGAAGGCGACCGCCCGGTTGCGGAGATGGCGCTGGCACCATTCGATCGCGACGGAACCCGAGCCCGCGCCGACATCCCAGAGCAGTTCGCCGCCGCGTGGCGCGAGCGCCGAGATCGTGATCGCGCGGATCTCCGATTTGGTGATCTGCCCGTCATGGGCGAACCAGTCCTCGTCGAGCCCCGGCGCCAGCGGCAGGATGCGTGAATCACGCCCGGCCGCGACATCGACCGCGATCATGTTCAGCGGCACGATGTCGTCGAAGGCAAAGGCGTCGGCGCGGGTCTCGCGGACGCGCTCCTGCGGGCCGCCGAGCGCTTCCATCACGACGATGCGGCTGGCACCCAGGCCGCGCGCGCTCATCAGTTCGGCGACGGCACGCGGCGTCGTCTCGTCCCATGACAGAGCGAGGATGCGGGCTCCCGGCTGCAGATGCGGCACGATCCGGTAGAGCGTGCGGCCATGCAGCGAGACCAGCGCGCATTCCTCCTGCGGCCAGCGCATCCGTGTGCAGGCCATCGCGAAGGAGGAGATCTGCGGGATGATCCGCATCTCCTGCGCCGGGATCGCCTTGGTCAGACCGGCCCCGATTCCGTAATGGAAAGGATCGCTGGTCGCGAGCACGCAGACCTTGCGGCCGCGCTCGGCCAGGATCGCCGGCAGGGCGTTGCGGAAGGGCTGCGGCCAGGCCCGCAATTCGCCCGGCACGGCACCCACCAGCGCGATATGGCGCTCGCCGCCGAACACGATCTCCGCGTCGTCGAGGGCGGCCAGCGCCTCCGGCGACAGCCCCGCCCGGCCGTCCTCGCCGAGGCCGATCAGCGCGAGCCACGGCCCGGTCTCGTCCCGGCTCGACAGCCTATCCGTTTCAAGCGTAACTAGTGACATGACCGTCCTCATCCTCGGCGGAACCAGCGAAGCGGCAGCACTTGACCGGCATCTGGCCGACCAGGCTCCCGAAATTCGCGCCATCGTTTCCCTGGCTGGGCATACCGCCGATCCCAGGCCCCTGAACCTTCCCGTCCGCATCGGCGGCTTCGGCGGCATCGAGGGTCTGCGGCGCTATCTGCAGGAAGAAGGCATCGTCGCCGTCGTCGATGCGACCCATCCCTTTGCTGCGATTATGCCTTTTCATGCGCAGGCCGCCTGCAAGGCCGAGAACGTGCCTCTGCTGGCGATCCGCCGCAAGCCCTGGGAACCGCGCGAGGGCGATCGCTGGAACTCGGTCATCGACATGGACGCCGCCGTCGAGGCGCTTGGCACGACGCCAAGGCGCGTCTTCCTTACCGTCGGCCGGCTCGAACTGCCCCATTTCGCCGACTCGCCGCGCCATCGCTATCTCGTGCGCGTGATCGAGCCGATCGGCGACCGGCTTCCGCTTCACGACGTCACCGTGATCCAGCAGCGCGGGCCGTTCCATGCCGATGACGAGGAGGATCTGATGCGCCGCGAAGGCGTCGAGATCCTCGTCACCAAGAACTCCGGCGGCGACGCCACCGCCGGCAAGCTCATCGCTGCGCGCCGGCTCGGGCTCCCGGTGATCATGGTCGAGCGGCCGGCCAAGCCCGATGTCGAGAGCGTCGAGCATATCGATCAGGTCCTGCCCTGGCTGGTGGCGCAGGGGCTCTTCGTTACCGAGCGCGGCGTATAGACGTAAGGTGCAGCATCTCCGCGCGCGATCAGCCGGGTCGATGAGGCGCCGATCATCACCAGCGTCGCCATGTCGGCAGATTCCGCAACTGTGATGGCCTCGGTCAGCGTCAGCACGCGCAGGACTTCGTCGGGGCGCCCCACGGCGCGGGCGAAGATCACGGGCGTTTGGCCCGCGCGATGCACCGCGGCGAGCTTGAGCGCTTCGCCCAGTTGCCAAGGCCGCGCCTTCGATATCGGATTGTAGAGGCAGATCACGAAATCGGCCTTCAGCACCGCCTCGAGCCGCGCCGTCACCACCTCCCAGGGTTTCAGATTGTCCGACAGCGAGATCGCGCAGAAATCGCCGCCGAGCGGTGCACCAGCCTTTGCGGCGGCAGCGAGCATGGCGGTGATGCCGGGTTCGACCGTGATCGGCAATGTAAGCCATTCCGGCTCGCCGCCTTCCAACGCCTCAAATACCGCCGCCGCCATCGCGAACACCCCGGGATCGCCGCCGGAGACGACGGCAACGGTTCTGCCCGTCGTCGCGAGCCGCAGTGCATGTTCGGCGCGCGCGATCTCGACGCGGTTGTCAGAAGCGTGTCTCGTCTGACCTGCGCGAGCTGGAAGGCGGTCGAGATAGGGGGCATAACCGACGAGATCGCTCGCAGCCTCGATCGCGGCTTGAGCCGCCGGCGTCAGCCAATGCGCCGCGCCGGGGCCGAGCCCGACGATGGTCAGCGAGCCTTCCGCCGCTTTGTGTCGAAGCTCGTCCGTTTCCACCTCCGCGCTGTCATCCCGGGCGGAGCCCAGCGGAGACCCGGGTTCCATGCCTGAACCTTTCTCGGAAAGGCTCCGGAATGGGTCCCGGATCGGCGCGGCTTCGCCGCTTGTCCGGGATGACGGCGGAGAGTTGGGATCGGAAAGGGGTAAGTCCATGGTCACAGCCGCCGCCCCTCGCCGGGCACCAGCACCATCGAGAAATACGGCGCCTCATCGTCACCCTTGTCGCTAAGCTTCGCCACGACCTGCTCGGCCATGGTCGCGCGCTCGACATAGATCGCGCGGTGAATCAGTCCCGCGGTCTTCAAGGCGCGGCGGACCTTGGGCAGGTTGCGGCCGAGCTTCATGATCACGGCCGCATCGGTATCGACCAGGCGACGGACCAGCTCGCCCTCGGGCAGCGTGCCCGGCAACACGGTCATCACGTCGTCGCCCCAGGTGATTGGCGCGCCGGCCCGCGTCCAGGCGCCGGCCATGCCGGTGACGCCGGGCACCACCTCGGTCGCAAAGCGAGGGCTCAGCCGCCGCCAGAGATGCATGAAGGAGCCGTAGAAGAACGGGTCGCCGTCGCAGAGCACGGCGAGCGTGCGGCCGGCCTCCATCTCGGCGGCCAGTCTTGCCGCGGCCTCGTCGTAGAAGGCGGTGATCGGCCCGTCATAGGCCGCCTCGCCGACCTCGGCCTCGGTCGTCACCGGAAAGGCGAGCTCGATCTCGCGCGCCGGATCGGGTGCGACCACGGCATCGGCCGTGACGCGGGCATTGCCGCGCCGGCCGCGTTTGCAGAAATGCACCAGCCGGTCGGCTTTCAGGATGATGTCGCGCGCCCGCACTGTCATGTAGTCCGGGTCGCCGGGACCAAGCCCCACGCCGAACAGCATCGCCTTTCCAGCGGTAGATTGGGCCGGTTCGAGCGTCACCGGCTCATTCCTTCTCTTGGGCCAGCGCATTGACGGCGGCAGCCGCCATTGCCGAACCGCCGCGCCGCCCACGCACGACGAGGAAAGGTACGCGCCCGTCATCGGCCAGCGCCTGCTTCGATTCCGCCGCGCCGACGAAGCCAACCGGAATCCCGATCACCGCGGCAGGCTTGGGCGCGCCGGCATCGAGCATTTCGAGCAGGTGGAACAGCGCGGTCGGGGCATTGCCGATGACGACGAGCGCGCCGCCGAGCTGCGGACGCCAGAATTCCATCGCGGCGGCCGAGCGCGTCGTGCCCATCTCGGTCGCGAGCGCCGGTGTGCGGGGATCGTCCAGCGTGCAGATCACTGCGTTGCCGGCGGGCAGGCGGGCGCGGGTGACGCCGTTGGCGACCATCTTGGCGTCGCATAGGATCGGCGCGCCTGCGCGCAGCGCGGCCTCGGCGGCCGTGCAAAAATCGGCCGACATCGCCACATCCTTGGGCAGGTCGGTCATGCCGCAGGCATGGATCATCCGCACCACGAGCCGAGCTGCGCTGCCCTCGAAACGCGACAGGTCGGCTTCCGCGCGGATGATCGCGAAGGAGCGCTCATAGATCGCCGCCCCGTCGTGGATGTAGTCGTAGCGCGTGTTCAAAAGCCCGGTTCCGATGTGCGGCCCGCCATCAGGCGGTCGGAGAGATCCTGTCCCGGCTGCAGACGCCGCAGGATTTCGGAAAGGTCAAGCTCGGCCAGGGCCGCATCGCGCGTCGTGCCTGCTATCACCACGCCATAGCGCCCGTCCCGCCCGACTAACGTGAGATCGGCAGCGGCAGAATGTGCGCAGGATTTGACGCAGCCCGAAATGTGCAGGGTCAGCCCTTGTGCCAGCAGCGGCGAAGCCACTTCGGCAAGACGCGCGGCGTCGGCCATCGCGTCAGCCTCCGCACGCAGGCAGGCCGGCTTGCCGGCGCAGGCCTGGATCGACAGCCGAGCGTCGCAGTCGTCCGTGATCAGGCCGAGGCGGCGCGCCTCGTCGAGCCAGGTTTTTGCCGCGTGAAGCGACAGACCGAGGCAGGCCAGCCCGCGCCAAGGCGACAGCCGCAACATGCGGGCGCCCAGCCGCTCCGCGCTTTCGCCCATCCGCGCCAGTGTCGACGCATCGCAACGGCCGAAGGGTAGTCCGACCATGGCGGCAAAGCGTCCCGTTCCGAGATCGAACAGTCCGACGCGGCGCGGTGCGGGACGGGGTGCCGGCGCATGTGTCTGTGGCAAGCCCGAGAGTCGTGCCTGTTCCTCGGCCGGCAGATCGCGCAGCCGGCAGATCGTGTCTGGCGCGCCAAGTTGGCGGGCGGCGAAGCCGCGCAGGATTGTCGCGACGGCCTTCGCCGCCTCCGCCAGCGTTGCTCCGAGCCAGAGGCCGCTCGGAAGACCGATCGCCACGGCGTCTCCGGACACCGCGACGACACGGATGTCGGCGGCGAACCCGTTGAGCGACATCGCCCCGCCGCCGTCGACGACGACGAGCGTCTTCGTCTGCAGGCCGGGGATGGCGCGGCCCGCGCGCTCGATTTCGGCGGCAAGCAATGCTGCGTCGAGGAAATCGCCACCGCTGTCATTCCGGGGCGCGGCGAAGCCGCGAGCCCGGAACCCATATCCGCCACCGCTAGGCAAAGATGCGCTGTCGTCGTGGCCGCTTTCAACAGGACTGAGGTTATGGGTTCCAGGCGCTTCGCTGCGCGAAGCCCCGGAATGACACGGTTGTGCCGTGCTTCCAGCGAGCGGCGAAACCAGAGCCAGCCGCTGCGGCCCGTCGCCGTCGTGCTCGTCGACGAGGCGTTCGCTCAACAGCGCCTCCACCAGCGCGGGATGGGTCGCCACACTGACGCCGCGCAGCTGCAGGTTTGCGCGTGCCGAAATCTCGATCAGCCCGTTGCCATGCTCGTGTGCCAGCGCGGCGATACGGACGATCTGACCCGGTGTCAGCACGCCGCCCGGCGGATGCAGCCGGACCAGCCAGCCATCGCCGGTCTCCATCGGCCTGAGTGTGCCGGGGCACCAGCCACGCCGCAGCGCCGCCCGCGTCTCGGGAGCTTTGGGAAGCGCACTCATTCCGCCGCCTCCCGCGCGAGGAAGGCGGCGACGGAATTGCGCCGGCTGGTCCAGAGCCCGCGCCGTCGTGCCTCTGCCAGCCGCGAGCGGATCGAGGCGGCAGCGGGCGCATTGGCGGCCTCGATCGCGCTCCAGATCTGCGCATCGGCGCACCAGGCCTGGAAGACGGCCTCGAATAGCCCGTCGGAGACCGCGTCCGTGCTGGCCGCGAAGACGAACAGCGTATCGACCGCCTCGGCCAGTTCCGCCGCGCCGCGCCAGCCATGGGCGAGGTGCGAGGCAATCCAGCGCGGATGCGTCAGCCGGCCATGGACGATCCGGGCGATATCCTCAGGCAGGGTGCGGGCGCGCGGCGCCTCGGGCATCGACGAATCGACACTGTAGAGCGCGGCCTTGCCGCCGAGCGCGGCGACGGCGGCGGCAAACCCGCCGATGACGTCGGCAGCGCTCGTCGCCTCCAGAATGTCGCGCCCGGGCGTGTCGCTGACATGGACGAAAGCATCGGCGGCTTTCACTCGCCCGACGAAGCCGGCATCGGCGGCGGCTATGCCCTCGGCCCCGCCATAGGCATGATCGGACGCCGCGAGATAGGCCTGCGCCAGATCGGCACGTCCAGCCCACTCCCCGTCAAGCGCCCGGTCGGCCATGGCCGCGCCGTAGCGGCCGGGCGCCGCACCGAAAATGCGCGCGCCGGTCTCGCCGCGCCGTCGTGCGGCGGCGGGCTCGTTCCACGCGTCGGGCTCGTCTAGCGTGGCAACGGCCCGTGTGGCGGCATCGAGCAGCGCGATCTGGCCCGGAAACGTGTCGCGAAAAGCGCCGGAGATGCGGATCGTCACGTCGAGGCGCGGATGCGACAGCTTCGGCTGCGGCGTGATCGCAAAGCCGGTGACCCGCGTCGAGGCATCGTCCCAGAGCGGCGCGACGCCCATCAGCGCCAGCGCATGGGCGATATCCTCGCCGCCCGAGCGCAGGGTCGGCGAAGCCCACAGATCCATCACGATCCGGCGCGGGTGGTCGCCATGCTCCTGCAGATGCCGCGCGATCACGGCGTTGGCCGCCAGCGCGCCGAGCCGCGCCGCAGCCCGCGTCGGGATCGCGCGCGGGTCGAGCGTCGAAAGGTTGCGTCCGGTCGGCAGCACGTCTGCCCGGCCGCGCTGAGGCGAGCCGGCGGGGCCGGGCGGCACGAAGCGTCCATTGAGCGCGCGCAGCAGGTTTTCGCGCTCATTTTGCGAAGAGACGGGATCGTGCGGTGCTTGCCCGAAGACGTGCAGCCCGTCGCGGAACGGCAGTTCGGCGATGTCGCAGAGATGCGCGTCGAGCCGAGTCAGAGCGTCGTTCATCGAGAGATTGGCTGTGACGCCGCAGGCCTCGCTGAGCCCGCTCGCCTGCGCCCGCTCGCGGATTTCTTGCGCCACGACCTCGGCCCGGCGCGGATCCATCACCTGTGCCTGAGAGAACTCCTCGACGAGATCGCGCAGTAGCGCCACCTCGCCGCCGGCTCCCGTGTCCGCGAGCGGCGGCGGCAGATGCCCGAGCGTGATCGCCGACAGCCTTCGCTTGGCCGGCGCGGCCTCGCCGGGGTCATCGACGACATAGGGGTAGATCACCGGAAGCCCCTGCGTGACCAGTCGCGGCCAGCAGGCGGCCGACAGGGCCACCGCCTTGCCTGGCAGCCATTCGGTGGTGCCATGAGTGCCGAGATGGATCAGCGCGTCGATGCCGATGACGGCACGCAAGCCAAGATAGAAGGCGAGGTAAGCGTGGCCCGGCGGCGCATCGGGATCGTGATAGCGCGCCTTGCGGTCGGGATCTGAATCGCGCGGCGGCTGCAGCGCGATGATGAGCTTGCCGCGCTGGACCGTGCGAAAGCGGAAGGCGCCATCGCTGCAGGCGGGGTCGTGGGCCTCATCGCCATGGCTGGCGATGAGGCTGTCGCGCGCGCTGACAGGGATCGTGTCGAGCCAGGCCCGGTAGGCGGCGAGGGGCACGGCGAAATTGGACGGGCCGGTGGTGAGAGCGTGCATCAACGCCGTGCCGCCCTCTTCTCCCTCCGCCCGCTTGCGGTGGGGAGGGCCGGGGTGGGGGGGAGAGTCCGAGCCATCGCCGTTTGCCGGCGTCGAGGCACGTCCTGCACGCCCCCCCATCCCTAACCCTTCCCCACCGCAAGCGGGGGGAAGGGGACAGGGCGGTGCGTTGAGGCGCTCAGCGCGATCTATAGGGCCGAGGTTGTAACCGGCCTCCGCCAGCAAACCGGAAATCTCCCTCACGCTCGCGGGCGTATCGAGTCCCACGGCAAACCCCGCCCGTCCGCCACGCGCAGGATAATCCGACATCACCAGCGCAAGCCTGCGCTCGGCCGCAGGCTTGGCGGCCAGCGTGATCCAGCCCGTCGCCAGATCGGCCAGCGCCGCGACGCCCTCCGGATCGGGCACCAGACGGCGGATCGAAAGCCCCGTCGCCGGATCGTCGATCTCGGCCTTGAACGCCACGGGGACCGCGCCGAGCCGCCCGTCGAACTCCGGCAACGCGACCTGCATGGCGAGATCGACGGCCGAAAGCCCGCGTGGCGAGGCGGCCCAGGCTTCGCGGGAGCTGCCCACGGGGACGGCCTGCAGGATTGGACAGTCGGCGGCGTCGAGCACGAAGCCCGCGTCGTCGCGGGCGGAAAAGGCGGTGGTGGTAACGATAAGCGATGGCCGGCGCTCTGCGATCAACGCGGCGAGTTCGCTGGTTACGGCAGAGTCCTTAAGGCTGGTCAGGGCGAGGATCAGCGGCGCATGGCCGCGCTCGGAAAGGGCGGCCGCGATCGCCTCGCCCATGGCGGTGCCCCCGGCGCCCACGCTGGAGCGGTAGACCAGGATGGGGATGAGAGCGCACTCGGCTGCGAGCGCTGCGAGTGCTTCGCGCCAAGGCAGAGGCGTCGCGCCGGAACCGAGCGCGAAGAGGGAGGGTAGCGGCAGAGGAGGCGGCAAACTCTGGAAGAAGCCAGGATCGGACAGATCGGGAAACCCCTCATCCGTCCCGGCTTCGCCGGGCCACCTTCTCCCGCAAGGGGAAAAGGGAAGAGCGGCGCCGGCTCCCTTCTCCCCCTGCGGGAGAAGGTGGCGCGCAGCGCCGGATGAGGGGTCGCGCTGTGCTATGAGAACAAGCTCGATCCCCGCCACCAGTCGCCGCATGTTCTCGACGCCGCCGGCCTGGAAATACGCCAGCAGCGCCTCGGCACAGGCCGCCGGCACCGTCCCGTATTCCGCCAGCCGCGCATCAGCCCGGTCGTCGCCCGGCAGCACCGCGAGCGCGACGCTATGCGCCCGACAGGCGGCGGCCAGCCGTTCGATGCCGTAGCGCCAGTAATCCAGCCCGCCGAGACAGCGCACAAGCACGAAGCGGCAAGTCGTCGCCGTCTTCTCGATCATTAGATCGACCGAGAGCGGATGTTTCAGCCGCCGCAGCGAGGCTAGACTGATCGAAAAGCCGCTCCCATCTACAGCGGCCGCCAGCGCCGAAAGGTCGCTGTCGGCATAGGACAGCACCAGCACATCTCCCGGCGGCAGGTCGAGATCGACGGCGTCCTCGCCGTCATCGAGCCTGATCTCGCTGGTCGGGAGGAGGTGCATGGTCTGGGCTTATCCGGCCAGGGCAGCAGTGACGGCCGCCTGGTCGAAGCCCTTCAGCCCGATTACCACGAGCCGCCCGTCGCGCGCCTCGCCTTCGCCCCAGGCCCGATCGAAATGGTGGCTGACGCGTCGGCCGACGCCTTGCACGACGAGCCGCATCGGCTTGCCGGGCACGCTGGCAAAACCCTTCAGCCGCAAAACGCCTTGCGCCTCGGCCGCCTTGCCCATCCGCGCCGAAAGCGTCTCGGGCGAAAGTCCGGCCGGCAGCGGCAGGGAGACCGAGTCGAAGTCGTCGTGGTCGTGATCCTCGCCCTCGCCGTGATGCGAGGGTCGCGCCGCAAGATCGCTCTCGGCGGCGGCGCTGAGGCCAATGATGAGCGCCGGCTCGACCTTGCCATGGTTGGTCTCGACGATCTTGATCGCCTTGGGCAGATGCGCGGCGATCTCGGTCTTGACGCGGGCCTTCGCCGCCTCGTCGATCAGATCGCTCTTGTTGAGCAGGATCAGATCGGCGCAGAGGATCTGGTCCTCGAACACCTCTTCCAGCGGGTTGTCATGCTCGACCGACGAATCCTGCGCCGCCTGCGCCGCCATCGCATCAGGATCGTCGGCGAACTGGCCCTCCGCCACAGCCGGTCCGTCGACCACGGCGATGACGCCGTCGACCGTGACCCGGCTTCGGATCGCCGGCCAGTTGAAGGCGGTGACCAGCGGTTTGGGCAGGGCCAGGCCCGAGGTCTCGATCAGGATGTGCTCGGGCGGATTCGGCCGGTTGAGCAGTTTCTCCAGCGCCGGCACGAAATCGTCGGCGACGGTGCAGCAGATGCAGCCATTGGGCAGTTCGACGACATCATCCTCGGTGCAGCCGGAAATGCCGCAGCCCTTGAGGAATTCCCCGTCGAAACCCAGATCGCCGAACTCGTTGACCAGCACGGCGAGGCGCTTTCCACCGGCGTTCTCAAGGAGGTGGCGTACCAGCGTCGTCTTTCCGGCGCCGAGGAAGCCGGTGATGATGGTGCAGGGCACCTTTGCGAGCGTTGTGGTCATGAAGTCGGTCCTTGTTCGCGGGCCACGAGCGGCGGCACGCGCGCGACCACGCCCTTGCGGAAGGGGAGCGGCCGTTCTTTCCAGGGAATGATGCCGTTGGCGCTGGCCGCATAGGCCTGTGCAGCGCCGACGATATCGTCGAGATGGGTCTGCGTATCGAGATCGCCGACGAGATAGGTCCATTTGCCGTCGGCCGCGAAGGCGACGGTGCAGGGCCGCTTGCAGACGGCGAGGCATTCGACGGCCAGCACCGCGATGCCCTCCGCGCCGGCGAGACGCCCGGTCAGCGCCTCCGCGAGGTCGAGGCCCGGCTGGTCATAGCCCTCGGCAAGGTCTTCCCTCACACGCCGGCAGGCGGTGCAGACATGGATCGTGAGGTCGCGCTGCGACATGAATCGCCTCCCGCGCTGGTCCCGTGAGATCGCGGACTTTGTCCGGTCGGGCCTGCGCGCATAGGGCTTCGGGGCGCGGCCCGCAAAGGCCGCGCTGCGTCAGGCTCTGGCGGCGCGGCGCGTGGCCCAGGGCCAGAGCACGCCGACGGCAAGTCCTGTTGATAGCCAGAGCGCGGCTTGGAGGCTGAGCGACAGCGCGGTGAAATGCGCCGCGATCTCTGCGGGCACCCGGCTCTCAGGCGCGGCCGGATGCGGCGCGCCGATGAGGTGAGGCACGAGCATCGCCAGCACCGCCAGAGCCCGCAGCCAGGTTGTCTCTATCCGCAGGAAGACGAAGAGCCCGCCCGCCGTTACCAGAGCGGTTGCGATCCACCAGATCTGGCGATGCAGCAATTCGGCTGCGGCGCTGCCCGGCAGTTCCGGTGCCAGCCCGGCTGCCGGCACCAGTCCGAAGGCGAGGAAGCCGCAGGCCGCCCAGGCGAGCGCCCGCCTGTCGTCGATCGTTTCGCCCGCCGCGATCATGCCACCGAGCAGCAGCGCCGCGAAGCCGATCGCGGTCGCGACCGTGACGAGCGTGGTGAATGCCGTGCGCTGGAGTCCGTCCTCCGGCTTCCACTCGGGATGCTCGTGTCCGGCAACCTCGCCGGCAGGACCGTGGGCAAGGATGATGCGGGCCTGCCCGTCGAAGGCGGCGAGTGATGGCGGCGCAGCGCGCAGAGCCGCCTCATAGGTTTCCGCCTTGAGGATCAGCGGAGTTGTCGTGACATGCTGGAGCGCGGCGATGACGAGCCCAGCCAGAAGCCCGGCCAGAAGGCTGACCGTGAGAACGCGATTGACCATGTCCGTTCCCTCAGTGACAGGGGAAGGCGAGGGTGTGGCGCGTATCGTGGGCGGCGTTGTGGATGCTGGTCGAATGCGCGAAGCCGACCGTGAAAACCAGCACCGCCCCGAGCGCGAGGGCAGCAGCTGCCGCCTTCACCCGTTCGGAGACGCTGCCTTGGGAGGCGATTGAAGCAGTGTTCATCATGAGTCTCCTGGCCGCCCCGCCGGCGGCCTGTTGGATTGCGGATACGACGACGGCAGGTCTCCTGGCTCGCGGATCAAGACGTTTCGCGCCGCCTTCCCGGGATCGCTCCCAGTGGCCGATGGCGCAAAACTCACCGCTTACAGTTGCGGGGGCAGCCGCGGTATCTCACCGCGTTCCCTTTTCACCCCGTTGCCGGGGCACCGTCGATCATGATCATTAGCCATGTGCGGGCGCCTGTGCAATGCACTCGCTAGCTTCCTTCCAAGCCCTCATCCTGAGGAGCCGCGAAGCGGCGTCTCGAAGGATGCTCCAGAGCGCGCTGGAGCATCCTTCGAGACGGCCTGACGGCCGCTGCTCAGGATGAGGGCTTGTTTTTGCGAAGAGCCACGATGATCGAAAGCCTGCCTAATCTCACCCTCGTCCTCGGCGGCGCCCGCTCGGGCAAGAGCCGCCATGCCGAGGCGCTGATAGAGGCGTTCTCGCCGCCATGGCACTACATCGCAACGGCGCAGGCCTATGACGACGAGATGCAGGCGCGGATCGCCGAGCACCGGGCACGCCGCTCGCAGGACTGGATCACGATCGACGCGCCGCTGGCGCTGCCGGAAGCAATTCGCAGCGTGCCGGTCGGTCAACCGATCCTGGTCGATTGCCTGACGCTCTGGCTGACCAACCTGATTCTGGCGGAGCACGACACCGCCGCCGCGGCGACCGAGCTGGTGGCAGCCTACGAGGCCGCGGCCGGTCCCGTCGTGCTGGTCTCCAACGAGGTCGGCCTCGGCATCGTTCCCGACAATGCGCTGGCCAGGCGCTTCCGCGACGAGGCCGGTCGGCTCCACCAGCGCCTTGCGACGCAGGCCGACCGCGTGGTCTTCATGGTCGCGGGACTGGCGATGCAAGTGAAATGAAGAAGCTGAAGTGATGACGATCGATACGGACGAAGCCGCTCGCCACAAGGCGAAGATGGAAAAGCGCAAGGCGGTCCAGGACGCCGAGGTCGCCAGCAAGACGATCGAGAAGGGTCTGCTGATCGTCAACACCGGCCCCGGCAAGGGCAAGTCGACGGCCGCTTTCGGGCTGATGCTGCGCGCCCTCGGCCATGGCTGGCGCGTCGGCGTCGTGCAGTTCATCAAGGGCGCCTGGGAGACCGGCGAACGCAAGGCGCTCGATGCTTTCGGCGAGCAGATCACCTGGCATACCATGGGCGAGGGCTTTACCTGGGAGACGCAGGACAAGGCTCGTGACATCGCCGCCGCCGGCCGCGCCTTCGAGAAGGCGAAGGACCTCATGGCGGATCCCGGCATCCGCCTGCTCGTGCTCGACGAACTCAACATCGCACTGCGCTACGACTACCTGCCGCTCGACGAAGTCGTCGCGACGCTCGCCGCCCGCCGGCCCGACCTGCACATCGTCGTCACGGGCCGCAACGCCAAGCCCGAACTGATCGCCGCAGCCGACCTCGTTACCGAGATGACGCTGGTCAAGCACCACTTCGCGGCCGGCGTGAAGGCGCAAGCTGGGATCGAGTTCTGAGCGTTTAGCCGGTCGGTATCAGGTGAAGAGCAGCGGCGCCGCCGAGGACGGAGTCGATCCTGATCTGCGTGTCGAAGGTTGCAAGTTGGCCATTCTTCGAGGCTGCCAGGGCCAGCAGATAAGTGTCAGTGACCTCTCGCGAATGACGCAATCGCGAAAGATCGACAATGGCGTCGTCGAATAGGCTGATGGCGTCCGGCCAGAAACATGGCCGGGAACGGAGCGGAGTTTGCTGAGAATTCGCGCCACGCCGGCAGGGGATGATTGCGCCAGCGGGAAGGGATAACGTGCATTACCGAGAATGCGCACCACGCCGTTCTCGACGATAGGACACGTTGCCCAGGAGTTCCTAGCGTTGGCCGAAAACCAGTCATGAGCGGCCGAGGAATGAACGTGCAGCGGGTTGATCAGCGCGATCAGAACGTTGACGTCGAGCAGATACGTCACGGCTCTTCGTCGCGAAGCGCGTTGACCAGTTCCAGTGTGACTACCACGCCGGGTCGGCTCGGCAATTGCGGAAATCCGTTGCGATAAGCGATCTCAGGCTCCGCCGGCAATGCGCGCCGCGCCAACTCAGAGATAACCTCGCCGACGGTGCGGTCCTGTTCCTGCGCCAGCTTTTCCGCCGCGCGGACGACATCGTCGTCGATTGCCACATGCGTGCCCATGATCGCCTTCCCATTGGCTTTGGCAGGCATTCTACCTTAACGGTCGCCCTGCGGTAAGATGCGCGTCCTCATGCGTTCCGGAGCATCGATCCAACAGCGACCCCGACCGCTGCCAGCCCCCACAGCAACCCGCAGGCCCGGCGATACAGCCGCAGCGCACGCCGGATGTCCGCGGCAGTCGCCTCCGCCCGCCCGTCCCCCATCCAGCCATCCTCGACGGCGATGTCGCCATAGATGCGCGGTCCTGCCAGCCTTAGCCCCAGCGCGCCGGCCATCGCCGCTTCCGGCCAGCCGGCATTGGGTGAGCGGTGCTCGCCCGCGTCGCGCTTGACCGCGCGCCACGCGCCGCCGGCGTCGGCCTCAGCGTCCAGCGCCGCGGCTGCGACCAGCAGCAGTGCCGTCAGTCGCGAAGCCGGGAGATTGATCAGGTCGTCGAAGCGCGCTGCCGCCCAGCCGAAGGCGAGATGGCGCTCGCTCTTGTGGCCGATCATCGAATCGGCGGTGTTGGCTGCCTTGTAGAGCGCAATGCCGGGCAGGCCGCCGAGGCCAAGCCAGAAGGCGGGTGCGACGACCCCGTCGGAAAAATTCTCGGCCAGGCTTTCGGTCGCGGCGCGCGCCACGCCGGCTTCATCCAGGCTTTCGGGATTGCGCCCGACGATCATCGCCACGGCCTTGCGCCCTTCCGCCAGCCCGCCGTGCTCAAGGCCGTCGGCGACGCGTGCGACGTGCTCGTGCAGGCTGCGCTGCGCCAGCAGGCTCGAGGCGAGAAGCGCCAAGGGCAGCAGGCCGAGCAGCCCCAGCATCCGACAGAGTGCCGTCAGGCCGAGCGCTACAGCCAGTGTCACCGTCAGCAGGATCGCAAGCGCCAGCACGCCGGCAGCCTTGCGAGCCGCCAGGGATGCCGTCTCCCAGTTCAGCCTGCGGTCGAGCCATGAGATCAGCGCGCCTATCCAGGTGACGGGATGGCCGATCCGCGCATACAAGCCCTGCGGGTAGCCGAACGCGGCCTCGATCGCGAGCGCGGCGAGCAGCAGGGGCAGGGTGTTGGGCAAGGTCATGCGGGGCGGGGATAATCGTGGCTGAGGGGACAATCTGGCATGGTGGCGATCTGGCGCAGGCGCAGGCGCTGTTTCCCGATGCACCAAAACCCTGGATCGATCTCTCCACCGGCATCAACCCCATTCCCTATCCGCTTCCGGAGCTGCCGTTAAGCCTATGGCAACACCTGCCGGGTTCGTCCGACGAGGCGGCTTTGCTGGCTGCAGCACGAGCGGCTTACCGCGTAGCTGATGGAATCGGCATCGTTGCGGCTCCCGGAACGCAGATCCTGATCGAAATGCTGCCGCGCCTCGTTGGCACTGCGCGCGTCGCGGTGCTGGGGCCGACCTATGCCGAGCACGAGGCGGCCTGGCGCAAGGCCGGCGCCGATGTCGTGATGGTCTCCGATCTTGGCGAGACCGGCGAGGCGTCGGTGACCGTGCTGGTCAATCCGAACAACCCCGATGGGCGAGTCGTGCCGACCGGGGCGCTGCAGGACCTCGCCGCGCAGTGCAGGGCGAAGGGCGGGCTTCTCGTCATCGACGAGGCCTTTGCCGATTTCGCCCCCGAGACCAGCATCCTTCCCACTCTGCCGCCTGGCGCGCTCGTGTTGCGCTCCTTCGGCAAGACCTATGGGCTGGCTGGCCTCCGGCTTGGTTTCGCCATCGGCGAGCCGCCGCTCATCGAAGCGCTGCGCTCGGCGCTCGGGCCTTGGGCGGTTGCGGGACCGGCGCTGCATGTCGGCGCGCTGGCGCTTCGCGATACGCGATGGCTGATGCAGGCAGGCGCAGACAGACGCGCAGACGCCGCCCGGCTCGACACGCTGCTCGCTCGCCATGGCCGAGTTCTTGGGGGGACGGCGCTCTTCCGGCTCCTGGCAACACCCGACGCCCCCCCGCTCTTCGCTCATCTGGGGCGGCAGGGGCTTTATGTCCGACGTTTCCAGAACGACGCGACGTGGCTGCGTTTCGGCCTGCCCGGCGATGCTGCGGCCTGGGCGCGGCTGGAAGCGGCGCTGGTCTCCTTCTCGCACTGATCCACCTGGCGTTGCGCCCATGCGCTGACTGCCGGGACAACCCGTCGATAAGGCAATAACCTGAACCGATCCGATAGCCGAGGACCGTAACGCAATGCCGACCCTGCCCCGAGACAGCGAACTGACCATCGGTTTCGCCCACGCCGCCTATCAGTTGCAGGACGAGTTCCTGACGCGCGGATCGGCGGCGAAATCCGTCGAGATGCGCTCTCTCGACGAGTTGAAGGCGCGAGCAGCCGAGCTCGACGTGCTTGTCGTCTCGGGCCTGTGGCGCAACGAGTTGATTGCGGCTGCGCCGAAACTGCGCTTCGTCCAGTCGGTCAGCGCCGGCACCGACCAGTTCGACAAGCCGGCTTTCTCGGCGGCCGGCATCCGGCTCGCCAGCGCTCAGGGCGCCAATGAGCGCGCCGTCTCCGAACATGCGATGGCCCTGATCCTGACGCTGACGCGCCAGATCCA
Source organism: Bosea sp. PAMC 26642 (assembly GCF_001562255.1). Lineage (NCBI taxonomy): Bacteria > Pseudomonadati > Pseudomonadota > Alphaproteobacteria > Hyphomicrobiales > Alloboseaceae > Allobosea > Allobosea sp. PAMC 26642. The sequence goes on from NZ_CP014301.1 coordinate 4,628,236, forward strand.
CCTTGCCCGCGACAACCAGACGACCCGGCATTGGCGTCCAATGATCGGCGATCGCAGCATCAGGGAGGACGAACTCGGCGGCAAGACGCTGGTCATCGTCGGATTGGGTCGCATAGGCCTCAGGCTGGCTGCGCTCGCCGGCGCCTTCGGCTTGCGCGTCATCGGCGTGCGCCGACAGCCCGAGCCGGTCGCCGGCATCGAGGCCATCGTGCGCCCCGACCAGCTGCACGAAGTCATTGCGCAGGCCGACATCGTCGCCTTGACCTGCCCGCTGACCCCGGAGACGGAGGGGCTCATCGACGCGCGGGCGCTCGCCGCGATGAAGCCTTCGGCCGTGCTGATAAACGTCGCGCGCGGCAAGGTCGTCGATGAGACCGCACTCTTGGCCGCCTTGACCGATGGCCGCATCGCCGGTGCCGGTCTCGACACCTTCCACGACGAGCCGCTGCCGCCGGCATCGCCGTTCTGGGCGCTGCCCCAGGTCGTCGTCACGCCTCACAGCGCGGGAGAGACGCAGCGCTACGAGGCCAATGTCGTCGATCTGCTGCTCGAGAATCTCGGCCGGCTGGGGCGGGGCGAGACCTCCCTGCGCAACCAGATCGTCTGAGTGATGCAGGTTGCTTCAGGGTCGTGAGAGCCTGCGCCACCGCCGCCGCACCTCGTCGCGGAGGCGCGCGACGGCCTGATAGGCGGCGCTTGACCTGACCCAGGCAAAAATCCGGACGCGGATCGACGTGAGCAGCGTGATCGCCCATGCGAGCCAGCCATAGGTCAGGAGCTTGGCCCGTCCGGCATGGTAGATGCGCTCGACGATCACGAAGCTTGCAAGATAGGCCAGCGCCAGGATCGAGACGCCCGCCGCGACTTGTCCCCGGCCCATCAGGAAGAGCCCGACGATCTTCAGCGGCTCGACCACCGCGAAATGGGCCGCGAGCAGGATCAGGATGACGAGGCGCGGTAGTCCCGCGATCCAGGCCTCGATGCGTGCGACGATGCGCAGGCCCGCCAGCCATCGTGCCAGGGGCCGGTAGAGCGGCCGCGCGATCTCGTCCAGCAGAACTGCCGCGGTCAACACGCCCTGCAAGACCAGCTTGGCTGCACGCCGCGGCAGGTCGAGTGGTGAAGGCGATTGCATGGCAGGAAATTCCCTCGTCACGGTCGAGATAGCGGGACCGATCAGCGGCCGCGCGCATCCTCGCGTATCATTCCCGAAGCCTTTTCCGCGATCATCATCGTCGGCGCGGCGGTGTTGCCCGAGGTAATCGCCGGCATCACCGAGGCATCGACGACGCGAAGGCCTTCGATGCCGCGCACGCGCAGCCGCTCGTCGAGCACGGCGCCCGTGTCGCCGTCGCGACCCATGCGGACGGTGCCGGCGGGATGGAATATCGTCGTGCCCAGCACCTTTGCAGCCTCGAGCAGCGCCTCGTCGGAGGTCGCGGCCGGGCCTGGACTGTGCTCCTGCGGCCGGAAGCGGGCAAGCGGAGCCTGCGAGACGATCCTGCGCGCCAGCTTCAGCGCATCGACCGCGACCCGCCGGTCCTCCTCGGTCGCCAGATAGTTCGGCGAGATCGCCGGCGCGTCCTCGGCCCTTGGGGTTTTCAGATGGACGCTGCCGCGGCTCGATGGGCGAAGGTTGCAGACGCTGGCGGTGAAGGCACCGAATGGGTGAAGGCCGTCCCCCCATTTGTCGAGCGACAGCGGCTGGAAGTGGAACTCGAGATTGGCGGTGGTATAATCGGCCGAGGATTTGGCGAAGGCGCCGACCTGCGAAGGTGCCATGGTCAAGGGTCCGGTTCGCATCGCGGCATATTCCAGCGCCATCAGCGGCCGTCGCCAGAGTTTTGCATAGTCGCTGTTCAGCGTGCGAACGCCCTCGACCTTGTAGACCGGCCTGATCTGGAGATGGTCCTGCAGGTTCTCGCCGACGCCGGGCAGGTTCGCGACCGTCTCGATGCCAAGCGCCTGCAGACGGGCTCCGTCGCCGATACCCGACCGTTCGAGGATCGCCGGCGATCCGACGGCCCCGGCGCTGAGCACGATCTCGCCCGAAGCCTCGGCCCGCAGTTTCTCGCCGGCATGGGTGAACTCGACTGCTGTCGCCCGGCCGTTCTCGACCACGACGCGTTCCACCAGGACGCCGATCTCCAGCCGGACGTTGCCGCGTTCGAGCGCCGGCACGAGGAAGGCGCGGTAAGAGGTGACACGCCGGCCGCGCCGCTGGTTGACCTGGAAATAGGCCGACCCTTCGTTGTCGCCGGTGTTGAAGTCCTCGATCTTGGCAATGCCGGCGCTTTCTGCTGCGTCGCGGATGGCGTCGAGGATCGCCCAACGGATGCGCGGATGCTCGACACGCCATTCCCCGCCGGAACGGTGCATACCGTTCTCGCCGGGTGCAATATGGTCCTCATGCTTGAGGAAGAGAGGCAGGACATCGTCCCAGCCCCAGCCCGAGAGGCCCATCTGCCGCCAGCCGTCATAGTCGGCGGCCTGGCCGCGCATATAGATCATGGCGTTGATCGCCGAGCTGCCGCCGACCACCTTGCCGCGCGGATAGGCCAGAGCCCGGCCGCCCAGGCCTTCCTGCGGTTCGGTCTGGAACAGCCAGTCGGCGCGCGGATTGCCGATCGCATAGAGATAGCCGACCGGGACGTGGAACCAGATCCAGTCGTCCTGCCCGCCGGCTTCCAATACCAAGACCCGCTTTCTGGGGTCGGCAGACAGTCGGTTCGCCACCACGCAGCCGGCCGAGCCTGCCCCGATGACGATATAGTCGAAGGTGCCGATGGTCCTGCATTCAGACATGGTGTTTCCCGCGTGCCGGCGGGCGATCCCGCTCTCATCGACTGCGAGCGATAGTCGCAGGACAGCCTTGCCGCAATGGCGCGGAAGGCAGGCGCAGGTGCACAGTGGTCGTGCGGGAAACGGCCGGGCCGGCGGCCAAGGCCTGCATTCTAGCGGTTCAAGTTGCGACGTCCTTCTGCCCGCAAAACGAGCGCGCATTGCCGGTCCACTGCCCGAAGCCGGTCGTGACCATGTTGCGGATAACGGTGCAGACATAGCGCTTCTGGGCCGGGTTGTTGTGCGGGCCGGCATGATAGCGCGCCACCGCCATGGTCCAGCTCGTATGCCGCGCCTTCAGGCGTTTCAGGAATTTGGCCGAATACTCGACGTTCAACGACGGTTCGAACATGGCGTCGAGGCTCGGGAACTGGTCGCGGTGATAGTGGTGGTTGATCTGCATGCAGCCGATATCGATCAGCTTCTTGCCGCTGGCCCGCGCCGCGTTGAATTCCGCCACGGCCTCGGCCTTGGTCGCGCCGAAGAAGGCGCGGCCATGGATGTTCAAGGCATAGGGCTGGAGCGAATTGCGCCGGCCGCTTTCGGTCAGGCCGACGGAGTAGAGCACGCCGAGCGGGATGTCGTAGGCGTTCGACACGCGGATCATGTGCTCCTCGCAGACCGTCTGCGCCGCCGCCGGCGTCGCCAGGCTACAGATAGCGATGAGGGTCGCGGCCGCTGCGGCCCGCAGGGTCCAGGTCATGGGCGTCGTCCTTGCTGGTTGCGTCGGGTGTCCAGCCGCCGCGTCGCGGCTCCCGCTGGTGTTCGCCTTGGCGGGACTGGTCGAAGCCGCGCCCTTGGCGTTGGTCCGATGGCTCGTTTGGGCTGCCGCCTTGCCCGGAGGCCTGCCGGTCGGGGGCCAGGCCGTCGATATGCACGGTCTCGACCGAGACGGCATCGACCGAGAAGCCGCTTGCCTTGACCACCTCGCGCAGCGCGTCCTTGTCGTTGGCCAGCATCCGGGCGGTCTCGGCATTGCTGGCCTCGATCCGGATCTCCATGCCGCCCTGCGTCAGCCGCATCTTGACGAGGAGGCTGCCGAGTTCGACGGGACGCAGCTCGAGATGGAGGATCTTCGTCGGGGCGGCGATCTCGGTCGGTTTGCTCGCGTCGAGCTCCGGCACGTCCTCTGTGCGGGCCGTCGCCAGTTCGGCCGCCGCCTGCCTGATCGGCTCGACCACCTGCTGGAACGGCGACAGCCGCATGACCGGCGGCAGATAGGTTTCCTGCTTGATGACGGTCACCGAAATCGGCTTGGCGGCTTTGGCCTCGGGGTCTTCTGTCTTTGAAGAGCCCTGTTTGTCGTCGACCAGAGCGCTCAGAGTGGCGAGGGCGTCGGCGTCCGGCGTCGTGCCGATCGGTGCATCTTCGCTCGGCATGGCGATTCCCGGCAGCATGTCGGAGGACAGTCCCTCCATGCCAGTCCCCTGGTTCAGGCCCATGCGAGCGGCGTTTCGCTCGGCAGCCGTCAATGCGCTGCCGAGCGCGGCCATCGCGTCGCCGCGTTTGCTCCCCGGCTCCCTGTCGCGCATGTCGAGCGATTCACGCGGAGCGACGGAGGCCTGCAGCGCGCCGAGCAAGAGTCGGGTCGCGGCGTCCGCGCCGCTGCCGGCCGCCATCTCGGTTCCCAGCTGCTGTTGCGCGCTTTCCAGGGCGAGGCCTGCGTCGGCGCTTTGGTCAGTCTCGTCCTGGGTCGATGCCGCATCCGCTGCTTTCTCGCCGGCGGTACCCGTCGCTTTGCCGTTGACGCTCAGGAGCAGGGCGCTGAACGCCGAGCCGCGCTCGTCGCGGCCCATAGCCCGACCTTTTGCGTCTTTCCCGGCAAGACCCGCCAATCCGGCGGCGATCTTGCCCCCGCGGGTCTGCGGAGGAAGGGGGGTGTCGAGTTGGCTCATGGCGTCGAATCTCCCTTTGTCGGCGGGTCGAGGAGGGCCTGAGCCTGGCCCAGGCTGCGCTCGGCTGCAGCCACAAGGCGCTTCACGCCGGGGTCGAGGTCCGAGGGCTCCGGCGTCCCGCTCGGAGTCGCAGTGGCGCTCGCGGTCCCGTCGACGATCTGGGCGGCGATCCGCAACGCGGTCCGATGGATCTCCTGCTCGACCGGTGCCAGCCGATGCGGATCGATCCGCTTCAATGTGTCGAGCGCGCCGTCGCCCCGGTCGAGCGCGATCCGGGCGGCGGCCGTATAGAGGGAGGCGCGGGCGACCGTCGCCTGATCGCCGCCCGGCAGCTTGGCGACCTCTTCGGCGGCGCGGCGCGCCTGCTCGAAGCGTCCCTTGACCAACGCATCGCGCGCGATGATGAGCAGCACGGCCCGCTGCTGCTCCCGGTCGAAAGCCCGCAAAGTCGCAACCAGTTGCGGAAACTTGGCGGGATCGCGTCCGATATCGAAACTGACGAGCCCCGTCGCGAAGGACTGCCGGAAATTGTCGGCATAGACCGAGCGGTCGAAGCGGCGGATGTATTGCGCGGTCGCCTTCTCCAGCCGGTCCAGCTCGTTGATCTCGGCAGCGATGAAGACGGCTCGGCGCAAGGCCCCCTCCTCGACCAGGGAGCCGGGCGCGAGCAACCGAGCCTGGTCGAGCAGCTTCAGGGCCTGTTTCTGGTCGCTGCGCATGATCAGCGACGCCTGGACGAGTGCGAGTTGGCCTGCCAGCGATTCATGCAGGCCCGCCGGATCGAGCGGCATCAGCAGGGTTTTCGCCTGGGCGAGGTCGCCCATCACATAGGCGAGCGCGCCCGGCGCGAGCCCTGCCGGCAGCCCTGCCGGCTCGCCGCGTTTCAGCAACTCCTGCAGGACGCCCGGTTGGCCGCCGCTCAACACATACTGCACGATGGCGCGCGTGTTGCGGGGATCGGCCCAGACCGTCGCATCCTGCTGCATCAGCGGCTGTTCGAGGTCGCGCAGCAGCCGGCCCTGCGCCGCATGGGCCGCGCGATTGCCCGTCGCCGCTTCGTTCTGGAGCGATTGCAGCGTCCGCATGAGCTGGTAGGGCTGTGGCACCGAGCTGGCCGTGCCGTCCTGCGCGAAAGCAGCAGGCGTAGCGAGCAGACACAGCAGCAGCACGCCGCAGAGACGATGTGCGATCCCGATCATGCCCGCTTCTCCCGGATCAGGATTTCGATGCGGCGGTTCTCGGCGGCGTTCGGATCGCTGGCGCGCGGCTTGCGGCTGGCATAGCCTTCGACATGGTCGATCCGGGCCTCGGGAATGCCGCCCTGGATCAAGAGGTCCTGCGCGACATGGGCGCGCGCCGTCGACAACCGCCAGTTGTCCTGCCGGGGACCGCGGAAACGGCGGGCATCGGTATGGCCGCGAATGATGATCGCGCCCTCGCGCTTGCTCAGGACGGCTGCGATGCGTTGCATCGCCTCGACCGTCTCGGGCTGCGGATCGGCTGAGCCGATCGCGAACATGCCGAAATTCACATTGTCGGTCAGGCTGATCAGGACGCCTTCGTCGGTCTGGCGGACTTCGACCTCGGGCGCGGCAGCGCCTGGTTTGGCGGCTTTTCCGTCGGCGATCGCCGAGGCGATGGCGCGGGCCACCGCGTCGTTTGCTTGAGTCTTCTCAAGGCCGGTCTTCGCGGTCGCCTGTGCCTCCGGCCCGGCCGCGCTGCGCGGCGTCATGGCGGCCGCGGCGGAAGGCGGCAGCACCGACGCCAGAGCCGTCTTGCCGGATTCTCTCGCTGAATTCGCCAAAGCCAGTTCGATGCTTGCAGGCGGCTCGACCCTGGCCGTGTCCGTCGGGGAGGTGGGCTGCGCCGCTGCGACGGGTGCGTTCGCTGACGCTACCGCCACTGGCGCAGCGTCGCCTGCCCAGGCTTCCTGCTTGCTCGGTTTGTCGGTCTGCGGGGACTGGCGCCAGAAATTTGGGTCGAACGGGTCGCGCATCGCTTCGCCGCCGTTCATTCCGGGCTTACCGGTCGCACCCAGCGTCAGGGTCGAGGCCCGGTCGGAGCCCGGCTCGGGCTTGGCCGCCGCAAGCTCCGCCAGCACGGCATAAGGGTCCTCGAAAGCAGCCTTGCCTTGCTTGGGATCCTTGAGCGCGGCGCTCGGCCGCCGTTCGGTGCCGGATTTCGGAGCGCCGGCCTGGTCGCCGTCGAGGCGCGAGACCTGATCGACCTCGCCGGGCTCGGCATCCTGCGGGTTGCGCACGCCCTTGCGGTCGGAAGTCGTGTCCGAAAGCCGGATCGGGTTGAAATATTGCGCGACGGTCGTGCGCGTCTCGCGGTTGGTCGAATTGACCAGCCAGAGTACCAGGAACAGCGCCATCATCGCGGTCATGAAGTCGGCGTGGGCGATCTTCCAGACGCCGGTCTTGGGCTGGTCGGCCACCTTGCCGGCGCTGCGGCGGATGATGATCACCTCCTGGCGGTCCTTTTCCATGATCGCGTGTTCCGCTTCTCTGCTGCCGGGAGATTCAGTTCGATGCCGGTCGGCGGCGCCGGTCGGGACCCTTGCCCTCGAGCTTGGCGACCCAAGCGGCGATGCGGGTTTCGATGGTCGTGTCGGCGGTCACGATGGTAACCTCCGTATCGTCGCTCTCGACGAATGCGACCGCTAGGCCCTCCGGGAACACGCCACGCAGCGTCGCCAGCAGGAGCACGGGTCCGCGGATGCTGATCGCCGCGCCGTCCGATCCGGCCAGAAGCGGGCCGATCTGGGCGATCAGCGCGCGGCTGGCGGCATCGCGCAATTCGGCTTCCAAGAAGGGCTGCAGCAACTTCCCGACCCTGTCGGCCAGGCTCTCGCCCAGCGCATGAAGCACCTCGGGAATCTGTGTCGCGAGCGGGGCGGCGACCTCCTCGGCCCATTGCTGCCGGGCCTGGGCAAGCGCGGCTGCTGCTTTCTCAAGATGGTGGTCGAGCTCCTGCTGCGCCTGGGCGCGCGCCTCGGCGAGGCCTGCCTGCCGGCCGCTCTCGAAGATCGCGTCGAGGTCGGGGGCCGGTTCACGCGGCGTCTTGAGCAGGAAGGACGGCAGCTCGATCGGGGCGGGCTCGGCGACCGCGATCTCCTCGACGACGCTCGCGAAACTGATCTCCGGGCCGTCGAAGCTGGGGATGAAGTCGGAGGCGGGGCGATGTCTCACGCGCGCTCTCCTTCCTGGATCCACTGTCTCAGGATCGCGGCCGCCTGGGCCTCGTCGAAGTCGATCAGCTGTTCCAGCTTCTTGATCGGCGAGCGCTGGGAGGCATGGGTGAGATCGCCGATCAGGTTCACTCCCGCGCCAGCGGCGGCGAGCTGGGCCTGAAGGTCGATGGATTCAGGCGGAACCTCCGTGGTCAGCGCCGCGATCGCCGGCGTGGCGGGCCGCTTGAGGATGGCGTTGATCGAGGGCCGCAGGCCGAACCACATGATCAGCGCGGCCAGGCCCAGTATCGTCACCGCATTGATGATCGTGCCCGACTGACGCATCAGGGTCTCGCCGATGCCGATCGGCGGGGCTGCCTCCAGCGTGCGGTTGCCCTGCAGGAAGTCGACGGCGAGCACCTTGATGTTGTCGCCGCGCGTATCGTTGACGCCTGCCGCCGAGCCGACCACCTGCCTGACCTCGTCGAGCCGCTTGTCGATCTGCTCCTGTGACGGGGATGGCCCAAGCGATTCGATCAGGCGCGGCCGGTTGATCAGCACTGCGATCGACAGCTTTGCAATCGAATAGCCGTCGCTGACCGTCTGCGTCTTCTTCGACGAGATCTCGTAGTTCGTCAGCTCTTCGCGGCGCTGCTTTTCTTCGCTGGAGCGCTGGCCGCCATCGGCCCGCACCGCCCGCTCGGGCACGTTCTGCTCGACGGTCGTCGGCTCCTGCGTCGCGGCATTCTGCGAGGTGTCGTTCTCGCGCACGACACGGACCGAGCGCTCGACCTTGGAATCGGGGTTGAACACCGTCTCGCTGGTCTCCTTGCGGTCAGTGTTCAGGTCGGTGGCCACGCTGATCTCGAAATTCTCCAGCCCAAGATAGGGTGTCAGCGCCTTGCTGACGCTGTCCTGGATGTCGCGATTGACGTTCTGCTGCAGGCCCGCGAGCTTGGAGGAGGCCATCTGGCTGGCATCGCCGCCGGTCGCCAAAATGGTGCCGTCGGTGTTGAGCACCGTGACCTTCTCGGCCGAGAGGCCCGGCACGGCGGAGGCCACGAGGTGGCGGATGGCCTGCGCGATGCTGCTCGAGCCGGAGCTTTCCGTGCGCACCACGACGCTGGCCGAGGCCGGCTGCTGGTCGCGTCGGAACGAGCCCTTGTCGGCGAGAACGAGATGGACGCTGGCAGCCTTGACGCCGCGCATCAGCTGGATCGTGCGCGAGAGCTCGCCTTCCATTGCGCGCACGCGGGTCACTTCCTGCATGAACGAGGTCAGGCCGAGCGAGCCGAGCTTGTCGAAGAGTTCGTAGCCGCCGCTGCTGCTGCGCGGCAGGCCCTTTTCGGCGAGCAACATGCGCGCTTGCGGCGCCTGCGTCGGCCGGACCATGACCTGCGTGCCTTCGGCGTTGACGTCGTAGACGACGCCGGCTTCCTGCAGGGCGGCGCCGATCCGGTTGACGTCCTCGCGCTGCAGCCCGCTGTAGAGCACCGTCATCTCGGGGCGGCTGAGATAATAGGCGCTGGCGCCGATCGCGGCGAAGACGAACAGCCCGATCGCGGCAAGCGCTGCGAGGCGCTTGTGCCCGAGCTGCTGGAGGTTGAGCCAAATTTCTTCAGCGTATTGCCGGCCTGGCATCGTCGTTCCTTCGCGCTTGGGGCGTGATGTCGGACAGTGTCGGTGGCCAGCCTTGCGCTAGCCTTGCGTCGGGGCTCGAAAGCGAAAAGGCCACGCTCCGTGAGGAGCGTGGCCCGTTGCGTGGACGGTGAAGGAGAGCGTCAGCCGCGGAAGAGCGACAGGATGCTCTGGCTCGCGCCGTTGGCGATCGACAGCGCCTGGATACCGAGCTGCTGCTGCGTCTGCAGAGCCTGGAGGCGGGTCGATTCGGCGTTCATGTCCGCATCGACCAGCTGGCCGACGCCGCGGTCGAGCGAGTCGACCAGGGCCTTGACGAAGTCCTGCTGCAGGCCGATGCGGTTCTTGATCGCGCCGAGATTGGTCGCCGCGTTGGTGATCGAACCGAGGGCATCGTCGACGCCCGCGATATAGGTCTCGAGCTTGGCCAGGTCGGCTGCGTTGTCGGTCAACTTCGAGATATCGATGTTGGCGACGCTGAAGACTTCCCAGGCGGTTCCGTTATAGGCATCGTAGGACTTGTCCAGGATGCCCTTGCCGGTCTCCGTCGCCGGAGCGGTGGCCAGCGCCGCCGGAGCAGTCAGGCCGCCGTTCAGCACGATGGTGACGCCGGCAGGCGCGCCATTCACCGAGGCGCGATTGGCGAACTGGAGCTGACCGCCGCCGACAGCGACGGTCAGACCGTCGATGCCGAGCTTCATGATGTCCTTGGCGATGCTGTCCAGCGTCGATGTGGTCGTCGTCGCGACGTTCACGGTGGCGCCGGTACCGACCTGGACCGTGATGTTGCCGGCAACAGCCACGAGGGTGCCGGCGCTCGCGCCGGTGACCACGTTGGTCAACGGGGTCGCGTCAGCCTTCTTGTCGTAGAGCTTGATCGCCTCGAGGTCGACGGTCACCGTGTCGATCTGGACCACGCCACCGGCGCGGGAGAAGGACGAGACGACCGATTTCGTCGAGTTGTAGCTCGTCGAGTTGGAATCGACCGAGATCCAGTTCTCGCCGTTGAAGACCGCGCTGTCGCCGGTGTTCTTCAACTGCTTCTGCAGTTCGGTGATTTCGCTCTGGATCTTGCCACGATCGACGCCGGGTGTACGGGCGGCGGTCAGTTTGGCCTTGATCTCCGAAACGACCTCGACGGTGCCGTTCAGGCCCGTATACATCGTGTCGATCGTCGCGGCGCCGAGGCCGAGAGCGTCCTGGACGGCGCCCAGGGCCTTGTTGTCGGACCGCATGGTGGTGGCGATCGACCAGTAAGCCGCGTTGTCGGACGCGGTCGACACACGCTGGCCGGTCGCAATCCGGTTCTGCGTCATGTCGAGTTTCTTGTTCGTCATCGACAGCGTCTGCAACGCGGTCATGGCGGAGGAGTTGGTGAGAAGGCTCGTACCCATAGCGATGTTCCTCAATCTGGAAGGGGATTGTTGGGGAACATTCCGGATTTCAACCGGGATGGCAGGGCGGCATCATGCCTACGACGCGGGGGACGAACCCATTCGGTCGTTCTGCCATGAGACAGTTGTAGCTGGCGTAGCTTGCGTGGGGCTGGTGCATGGCTTCCGATCCCAGGATGGCCTAAAATCCCCGCCTCGCGGCTTGCAAGGCCTTAGGGGCGATCACTGATGACCATCAAGCTGCTGCATCCGAGCTTTGCGATTCATCCTGGTCCGTGGCTGAAGGGCGAGTTCATCGAGCCCTTCGGGCTGAGCGTCACCGTGGCCGCCGAGAAACTGGGCGTTACCCGTCAGGCGATGAGCAATCTCCTGAACGGCAGGGCCGGGCTCTCCGCCGAAATGGCGATCCGGTTCGAGAAGGGCTTCGGCGTGCGCGCCGACACACTGATGCGGATGCAGGCGGCCCATGATCTCGCTCAGGTCCGCGCCCGCGAGAAGGATATCAAGGTCGAGCGTCTTGCGGTTGCGGCATGAGGTGCGAAGCGCGTCTCACGCCACTTTCTTCGCGTAGACCAGACACAGCAGCTCGGCGACGACCTTGTAGAACTCCGGCGGGATCATCTGGTCGAGCTGCACGCTTGCATGGAGCGAGCGCGCCAGCACGCGATCCTCGATCACCGGAATGTCGTTGGCCTCGGCGATCTCGCGGATCTTGAGCGCGATCAGGTCGGTGCCCTTGGCAAGCACCAGCGGCGCGCCGCCTTCCTCCTGCACATAGCGCAGCGCCACGGCATAATGCGTCGGGTTGGCGATGATCAGCGTGGCGCGCGGCACGGCCGCCATCATCCGGTTCCTCGCCCGGTCGCGCGCCAGCGATAGCCGCCGCGATTTCAGGATCGGGTCGCCCTCGGCCTGCTTGTGCTCTTCCTTGATCTCCTGCTTCGTCATACGCAAAGAGCGGCGCCATGATTTTTGCGTCCAGACCAGATCGACCGCGACGATTACGATCGTCGCCACGCAGGCGGCCGAGAGCAGGCGGATGGCGAGGCTCAGGATCAGTTCGGGTACGTTGCTCGGATCCTGCAGCATCGCTGTGACCACCGTGTCCTTGTCAGATTTCAGGATCAGCCAGGTCGTCCCCGCAATAGCGACAAGCTTGGCCAGCGATTTGCCGAATTCCATGAAGCCTTGGGCGCCGAAGATCCGGGCCCAGCCTTTCGCCGGCGAGATCCGCGACCATTGCGGCGTGATCCGCTCCAGCGCGAGCTGGGGCGGATGTTGGAGAAAGGTCGCGCTCAGCCCGAACACCGTGAAAAGCAGCAGGACGGGCCCGAGAAAGGTGCCGACCCGCAGGGCCGCGTGGATCAGCAGGTTCGTCGTGTTGCCGTTCGTCGAGATGTCGAAGCCCGACGGGTCGCCGAGGAAGTCCGAGAGGAAGCGCGCCATGTCGCCTGCCCCGGTCCGGATCAGGAAGACACCGGCGATCAGCGTCGCCGCGATGCTGGCGAAGATCGGAGCCTCTTTGGAGGAGGGCGTGTTGCCGCGCTCCACCGCATCCTGAATCTTCTTCTCGGACGGTTCTTCGGTTTTGCTGTCCTTATCCTGATCGTCGGACACGTGCTGTCACCGCCTCACTGGAAGTATGCGCCCTCGTCCCGCTGCGGATTGAGCTCGACCTCGCCTCGGCTCGCCATTTCGAGCGCCACATCGGTGATCGCGCGGCGGGCATCGACGACGTCGCGCTGCAGCGCCGGCTCGCCGCCCTCGAGATCCTGCTGGACGATCCGGCGTGCGCGCGCGGCCAGCGACGACAAAATCTGGTCCCTGAACTGCGCCTCGGTGCCTTTCAATGCCAGAACCAGGCGATCGGTCGGCACCTGGTCGAAGATCGCCATGCGGTCGCGGCTGGACAGCTTGACGATGTCGTCGAAGGTGAAGAGCAGGCCCTTCAGCATCTCGGCCGATTCCGGCCGGACTCGCTGCAGGCTGCCCAATGCGTCCTCCATGTCCTGGCTGTCCATCTTGTTGAGGATGTCGGCCATGCGGGCATGAGTGTCGGCGCCCTTGTTGCGGGCGAGGTTCAGGGTAAAACCCTCGTAGAGGACCTTCTCGACGATCGCGCTCGCCTGCTCTGCCACAGGCTTCAGATTGAGCATCCGGCGCATCAGTTCGTGGCGCTGATCGGCCGGCCACTGCGTCATGACCCTCGACGAGCACGCCGGCTTCAGCTTCGACAGGATGAAGGCGGCGGTCTGCGGATGTTCCTTGGCGAGATAATTCGCCATCGCGCTTTCCGGCATCATCGAGACGCGGTCCCATATCGAGCCGTTGGCGGATTCGCCGGTCTCGCCGATGATCTCGGTGATCTCTTCGGTCGGCAGCACGCCGGTCAGGAGCTTCTGCACCTCACGCGGGGAGCCGACCAGGTTCGTGCCTCGCGAAAACTGATCGCTGAACTCGTCGACCAGCGCCACGATCGCGTCGGCGGGAACCTTGCCGAGTTCGGCGGCGCGACGCATCAGCTGGCGGATTTCCTCCGTCTCGAAATGCTTCAGCATCCGCCCTGCAAGGGGCTTGCCCATCGCCAGCACGAGGGCGGCGGCCTTGTCCGTTCCGCCCATCCGCTGCGGTACGGCGACGACGGCGTTTCCAGCGTTCATCTTGTTGTCTTTCGCAGTCACCGTCATCGACCGGTCCATCACTCTTCGAACTTGGCCTGGACGCCGACGATCTCGGTCAGGGAGACACCGAAGCGGCTGTTGTCGTCCTCGACGATCACGACCTCGCCGCGCGCCACGATGCGTCCGTTGACGACGACGTCGACCGGTTCGCCGACGCGGTGGTCGAGCGGCACCACTGCGCCGCGGCGCAGCTTCATCAGGTTGGCGACCTGCATCGTGGCGCTGCCGAGCACGACCTGGATCGTCACGGGAATGCGCATCACCGCATCGAGGTTGAGCGGGTCGCTGGTCTCCGTGGCGGTCGCGATGTTCTCCCCCGCGACGCTTTCGGTCGTGTCGGTCTCGGCAACCGCGGCGGATGCATCCACCGCCAGATCCGACAACTGCATGGGCTTGATCGGCTTTTTCATGGGGCTCTCCTGCGAAGAGTTGGAATGCTGGCCACCCGTGGCGAGTGGCAAAAGGGATACCGGCGGCTCAGGCGGCATTGAGGCCGCGGCCCGGTCGGGCCTGCCCCTGATCGAAGGTCGAACGGCTCGCCTTGATCTCGTCGATCAGTCGCTTGCCGTCGTCGATGCGAAGCCCGAGCTCCTCGATCACGTCGCGCCCGCTGGCCTGGAGCTCGCGGATCGTCAGCTGGATCGCGCCGAGGGCGGCCTCGGTCTTGCCGAAGGCTGTGTGGAACTCCGCCTGATAGGCGCGCATACGCTGCAATTCGCGGCGCATCCGCAGCACCTGCAGGCTTGTGAGGACCAGAGCGACGAGAAGAACGGCTTCACCGAGATAGAAGATCATCGAAAAACTCCTGTTCCTGGTTGGCGCTGTCCTGGATGCGCAGGACATAGGATCCGTCGCGCTGGCCGAGCTGGCACCAGAAGACGGTTTCCTCATTGCACTGCAGCTGGATCTGGGAACGCGGCGAGGCCTGCAGTTCGATCACCTGGCCGACCTTCAGGGCGCTGATCTCGCCCAAGGTCATGGGCCGCTCCTCCAGGATCGCGCGCAGCTTCACTTCGGTCTTGTGAACCTCGGTCTGGATCTGTTTCGACCAGCGCGGGTCCCTGACGGAGGTGTGGCCGGAAAGCACGCGGGCGAGGCTCTGGCGGATCGGGTTCAGCGCCGTCTGCGGGATGACGACGAACATCTGGCCGCAATTGTCGAGACCCTGGACCAGGAGCTGCGCCTTGACGGCGAGGTTGCTGCGGCTGCCGATCGTGGCGAAATACATCCGCGTCTCGACGCGCTCGAACTCGAAGGTAACGTCGCAGACAGGCGAGAACGCGCTCTGCAGGTTCTTCGCGGCCAGCTCGAACAGGGCCTGCGCCACCTGGATCTCGAGATTGGTGTAGGGCCGCTCGTCGTCGGGGAAATCGGGCTCGTATTTGTAGGGCGGCTCGCTTCCATCGGCCCCGAACAGGACCTCGATCATGGTGAAGATGAAGTCGCGGTCGAAGCCGATCAGGATGCGGGAATCCCACTGCGGAGAATGGAAAATGCCGGCGATCGTATTGTAGGCATGGGCGTTGAGTGCGTCCCCGATGCGCTCGCTCTGGACGCTGGCGACGGAGAAATAGGTCGGCGAGGTCGACATCTGTCGCGCAGCGTCGGCGCAGCCGGTCGCCAGCCGGTCGAAGATCATCCGCAGCATCGGCAGCCGGTCGATCGAGATGCCCGTCGAATCGAGGAGCTTGTCCTCGCGGATCGCTTGAGCCGTGCTCATCAGGCGGCTTCCTTCTGCGGGGCGGCGGTGGCAGTGGCGCCGGCACTGGCGGGTTGGCGCTGGGCGCCGCCGCTGATGGTCTTGTCCTCGACCTCGTCGATGGAGGGCCGCTCGGCGGCGGAGATGACCTTGCGGCCATATTCGAGTGCGACCTGGGGCGCGGCGCCGTTGATGAAGGCGAGCAGGGTTTGCTTGACCACGATGTAGACGCGGCCGCGCTTCTCGCGGGTCGTCTTGATCTTCTGGGCCATCGGCCCGATCACCGCATAGGAGAAGAAGATGCCCGCGAAGGTGCCTACCAGTGCGGCGCCAATGAAGCCGCCGAGCAGCGCCGGCGACTGGTCGATCGCACCCATCGCCTTGATCACGCCGAGTACGGCAGCGACGATGCCGAGCGCCGGCAGCGCCTCGGAGACCATTCCGAGCGCATAATAGGGCTTGAGGCTGTCCTGCATATGGCTCGTCATCTCCTCGTCGAGGAGACTTTCGACCTCATGCGCCTGTGCCTTGCCGACGATGATCAGCCGGAAATAATCGCAGATGAAGGTGGTCAGGTTCCGATCGGCGAGCACGCTCGGGAAGCTGGCAAACAGCGTCGATTCGTAGGGGTTCTCGATGTGTTGCTCGATCTCGGCGCGACCCTTGTTCCGAAGTTCGCGCATCAGCGCGTAGAGCGCGCCGAGGATGTCGAAATAATGCGCCTGCGTCGGCGTCGCGCCGCGAAAGGCTTCCACCAGCGCGGTGCCGGTATCGGAAACCGTCTTCATCGGGTTGGCGATGACGTAGGTGCCGATCGCCGTTCCCAGGATGATGACGAGTTCCCATGGCTGCCACAGCACGGCGAGGTGCCCACCCATGGCGGCAAAACCGCCGATCAGCGAGCCGGCCGCTATCAATAGTCCGATCACTACGCTCAACGCGCCGCTCCTTCTCGCAAGTCACGGATCGAGGGATAGACGCGATGGCTTGCGCGGGGCTGAAATGGCGCAGGGAGAGCCCCGGTCAGGTCCGCGCAAGCAAGGAGCGCGAGGCTGAGCGCGACGAGTTCAGATGACGCTCGGCCCCTGATGGCCGCTTTGCATCGGAGCTTGGCGGCTTCAGCGGGGTTCCCATGACCACCACGATGACCTCATACCAGGCGGTGACGCGGAACCTGACGCAGTCGCTGGCACGCACGGCGGCCAAGCCCGGTGTCGCCAGCGACACGGCCTATTTCGAGAAGAACATCGGAAAGGTGAAGAACCTCGACGACTTCATGAAGGACGACCGGCTCTATCGCTATGCGACCGAGGCGTTCGGGCTGGGTGATATGGCCTATGCCAAGGCATTGATGCGCAAGGTTCTCGAAGGCGGCGTCAGCTCACCCTCCAGCTTCGCCAACCGGATGTCCGACCAGCGCTACCGCGACTTCGCGGCAGCCTTCGACTTCGCAGCCGAGAAAACGGAGACGAGCTATTTCGAGGCCAACATCTCGAAGGTGAAGACGGTCACCGGCTTCGTGGCCGACAGCGCCGAACGCATGTTCGACTACGCGATCGAGGCTTTCGGACTGGAGTCGGTCGCCGACACGCCCCAGGAGAAGGCCGCCATCACCGCGGCGCTCCATCTGGGTGAGGAAACGCAGCTGCGCTTCTCAGATCCGAAGATCGACAAGGCGTTTCGCGATTTCCTCAAGGCTTTCGATTTCGCAGGCAAGAACGTCAACGCGACCAGCGACAAGGCCATGATGCAGGCCACGGTCGAGCGCCACAACGCAGCCGAACGGGCGACGCAGGCAAAGGTCACGGTGGAGAAATACACCCGCCAGAGGCTGGAGCGCGACGAGGGCGCCAGCAACGAGAACGTACGGCTGGCGCTGTATTTCGAGCGCAAGGCACCGCAGATCAAGGACGCTTACCAAGTGATGGCCGACCCGGCGTTGCTCAAGGTCGTCCAGACTGCGCTCGGCCTGCCCAAGGAGGTCGGCGGCATCGATATCGACAAGCAGGCCGCGATCTATTCAAAGCGGATCGATTTCAAGGATTTCCAGGATCCTGCCAAGCTCAAGACCTTCCTGACGCGCTTCGCAGCATTGGCCGATTCTGCCGGCGGAGCCAGCGCCAGCCCCGTATCCCTGCTCTTCCAGCCGGCCTCGGCCGGGGTCGGGCAGGACGTCCTGGCCAGCCTGCAGAAACTGCGCCTCGGAGGCCTCTGACCATGCAACCCTCGATCTATGTCGGCCTGTCGTCCCAGCTCGTGCTGGAGAAGCGCATGGAGACGCTCGCACGCAATGTCGCCAATATGAATACGGCCGGCTTCCGGTCCGAGGAGGTCAAGTTCAGCACCTTCCTGTCGAAGAAGGGTGCCGACGGCGTCAACTACGCCTCGCAGGGGGAGACCTTCATCAGCCGCAACCATGGCGGTCTCGAAAAGTCCGGCAACCCGCTCGACGTTGCCGTCGAAGGGGAGGGCTGGTTCGGCATCAACACGCCCGCTGGCACGGTCTACACGCGGGACGGGCGCCTGAAGATGTCGGCTCAGGGCGAATTGCGCACGGTCGCCGACTACCCGGTCCTCGATGCAGGCGGCGCGCCGATGCAGCTCGACCCCGAGGGTGGCCCGCCCGTCATCGCCAAGGACGGCATGATCTGGCAGGGCACCCAGCAGGTCGGTGCGATCGGCCTGTTCTCGATCGACCCCGGCGCAAAGCTGCAGCGCTACGAGAACTCCGGGGTGATCCCCGACCGGGCGGCGACACCGATCCTGGACTTCGTCACCAATGGCGTCCGCCAGGGTTATGTCGAGGGCTCCAACGTCAACCCGATCCGCGAGATGACGAAGCTGATCATGGTGACGCGCGCCTTCGAGAGCGCAGCCAACGCCATCGACAAGGGCGAGAAGGCCGTCGACGGCGCGATCCGCACGCTGGGCGAGAGCTGAGTCCCGATCTTGGCCTGAAGGCATGTGGTCGACCGAAGGATTGCGATGAACGCGCTCACACGCCTCGAACATGCCCTCGCCGGCGGTCCGCAAATCCACGATCTCGTTGCCATCAGCGGCTCCGTCTCCGAGGTCACTCCGGCGGCGGTACGGGTCGCCGGCCTGTCCCGCTTCGTCAGACTTGGCGAACGCATCGCCTTGTCGGCCAACGGCCGCGAGGAGCTGGGTGAGGCGATCAGGATAGATCGCGATGGCGTCCTGGTGAAGCCTTTCGCGACCACTGTCGGGGTCGGACTTGGCGCGCGCGCCAGTGTAGCCGGGCCGATGTCGCTGCGTCCGGCGCCGAGTTGGAAAGGGCGGGTGATCAACGCCTTCGGTGAGCCGATCGACGATGGCGGCCCGCTTCTGCCGGGCGATCGGGCGATGCCCGTCGATGGAGCGCCACCCGAGGCGATGCGGCGCGCCCGCGTCACAAGGCCGCTGCGCACCGGGGTCAAGGTCATCGACCTGTTCACGCCGCTTTGCGCCGGCCAGCGCATCGGCGTCTTCGCCGGGTCCGGCGTCGGCAAATCGACGCTGCTCTCGATGCTGGCGCGTGCGCCGGGTTTCACCACGATCGTCATCGGACTGGTCGGCGAGCGTGGCCGCGAGGTGCGCGAATTTCTTGACGATACGCTCGGCGAAATGCGCGGTCAGGCGATCGCCGTCGTCTCGACCAGCGATGAGAGCGCGATGATGCGCCGCCTCGCGCCCAACACCGCGATGGCGGTGGCGGAATATTTTCGCGATCTGGGCGAGGATGTGCTGCTGGTGATCGACTCGGTGACGCGCCTGGCCCATGCAGCGCGCGACGTCGCGCTGGCCGCCGGCGAGCCCGCCGTGGCGCGCGGCTATACGCCGAGCGTCTTCAGCACCTTGCCCAAGCTGCTGGAGCGTGCCGGGCCCGGAATCGAAGGCACCGGCGGCGCGATCACCGGCATCTTTTCGGTGCTGATCGATGGCGACGACCACAACGACCCGGTCGCCGATGCCATCCGTGGCACATTGGACGGACACCTCGTGCTCGATCGCGCGATCGCCGATCAGGGCCGCTACCCGGCCGTCAACGTGCTGGGCTCGGTTTCGCGTCTCGCGCACCATGTCTGGACGCCGGAGCAGCGCGGGCTGGCGATGCGAATGAAGGGGCTGGTCGCCCGCTACGAGGATACCCGGGATCTTCGCCTGATGGGCGGTTACCAGGCCGGCGCAGACGCGGAACTCGACAAGGCGATCGCCCTCGTGCCGCGCATCTATGAAGCGCTGCATCAGGACATGACCGCAAAACTCAGTGCCGACGCCTTCCAGGATCTGGCGAACGCCCTGCAGGGGTAGGCTTGAGCCGGCAGGCCGTATCCATCCAGCCCTTGTACTACTCAGCCCTCATCCTGAGGAGGCCGCAGACGCGGCCGTCTCGAAGGATGCTCCAGCAAGCCCCCGTGCCAACTGGAGCATCCTTCGAGACGCCGCTGCGCGGCTCCTCAGGATGAGGCTTTTTGTTGTGATACTGCTCGGCTCAGCTGCGCAGCTGCTCTTTCCGCACGTAGTTGAACTCCTTGACCAGGATCTCCTTGATCAGATCGCCGCCGAAGCGGGCATTGACGTTGGTCCTGACGCTCTTGAGCAGCGCGTCGATATCGACGCGCTCAAGCCGCGAGAAGTCGACTTTCGCGTTCGAATAGATCGCGCGCAGTGCCTCGTCCCGAACATAGGGATGGGGCTGAACGGTCATTTGCCGAAGCGTGCGGGCGTCGGCCGTGAAGACGAACTGGGCGGCGACGTAACCCTGGACCTGACCGTCGGCCAGGATCGGCACATGCAGGATCGCGGTCTCCTCGTAGTCGATGCCTTCGAGGAACGGGGTTTCGGTCGGAGGCGTTGCTTCCGCGCGCCAGGTCAGGGCGAGGTGGCCGGAGACCAGCGTCACGCCGCATACCCAGACGCCGAGCATCAAGAGCCTGGCGGTCGTCATGTCGTCCGCACTTTGCCGGCTGCTCCGCCGGCGATCTGGGCGCCTGGCCAGGCGTGATAGGTCCCGTCCGATTCCGCATCGATCAGCGTGCTCGTCATGGCCGCGGCGATCTCGCGCACGGCGTCGAGATGCATCCCGATGACGAGCCGGTTGTGTTCCAGCTTCAGCCGTAACGTCGACAGCCGCGCTACCAGGCGGCCATCCGCGACCTCATTGCGCATCGCTCGTGCGGCCCGGCTCGCATCCAGCAGAAGACGGCTCTTGGTTTCGTTCAGGCGGTTGAAATCGGCACTTTTGAGCGCCATCAGATGCGAGGTTTCGTGATCCAGCGCCTGCTCGAGATGGTCGAGTACCGACCACATCGCTCGGCCAGCACCCGTGGGCACATCGGACTCCAACTCGCCGTCCAGCGCGGCCACAGGGCCGGGCACCGGGATCATCGGCAGGCCAGGCAGATCCGGCTGGGCCAGGGCCCCTTCATGCAGTTCTGCACTCATGATGAGTCACGCCTTTCAAGTGATGGAAGTTCGGCTCGCGCCGCTGGGGCCCGGCCGGGTGATGTTCAGGAACTGGCGCTCGACTGCGAGCGGCACCGCGGCGTCGCGCGAATTGGCGCCGGCCAGCGTGCGGTCGAGAACCTTCTGCGCTGCCGCGACCGCGCCGCCGGTATCGGTGCCGGGCGTGGAGCCTGTCCGGGCCGCCATGGCCGCCATGACCTTCTGGCGAATGCCGAGCCCGCCCGATTTGGCGATCTCGCCGGCGATCTGCTCGGAAAGCATCGAGCGCCAGACGCCGCCTGACAGGCCGCTGCCATAGCTGTTGGTGGTCGATTCCGGCATCATCTGCTCGATGAAGGTCGAGATGACCTGCGCCTCGAACTTCTGCAGAGTCTTGTCGGTATGCGAGGGCACGCCGGATGCGGCGGCTGGATTGCCGGCGAAGGAGGGTGTGGTCAAAGACAGACTCGCGAATTTTTCGCGCGCGCCGGCGAGGCCCGGCGCGGCGGGTGCCGGCGCCGCGTTGTCGACGGCCGAGGCGAACTGGGTTCCCGCCGAGCCGGGCGAGCCCATGCGCGAGAGCCTGTCGAAGGCGACGGCGTAGCGAGAGGGATCGGCTGCGCGCACGACGTCGAGAACGATGTCCGACGGAGGAGAGATTGCCATTGTCACCTTCCAGGGTCGCTGATCTCGTACCGGCAGTTTGACTCCGCAGGCTTATTCCAGGCTTGCCGCCTTTTTCGCCTGGGCGCTGTCCATGATCTCGATCAGGACATTATCCTGGTCGGCCCGCAGCTTGACCTTGCGAACACGGTCGACGAGGCGCGCCGTGCGCTTCTCGCGTCCCGTCTCGGCAATGACGCGTTTCGTCTGCTCGACGGCCGCTGTCTCAAGCTCCGAGATGGTGATCGCGACACGGTGCAGCCGCTTGGCGGTCATGTCGACGAACAGGCCGTCGGTGACGCCGTTGCCGTTGAGCGAAGCGACCAGCGCGCGCGACTCGTCCCTCGCCGCAACCGCCTTCTGCTCGATCGATTTTTGCCGCCATTCGGCCAAGCTGCGGATACGCGACTGGATCGCCAGCATGCGCTCGATCGATTTGAGGCGACGGGCTTCCATGCCGCGTCAGCCGTGCGCGAGCCAGGAGGAAAAGACGGTGATGAACAGGCGCAGGGACTCAGGGCCGGCAAAATAGAACAGGAACAACCCCCCTGCGATGACGAAAGGCATCGAGATGAAATAGACCGGAATCGAGGGGGTCAGCTTGTTCATCAGGCCGATGGCGAGGTTGACGACCACCGCATAGATCATGAACGGGCTGCCGATCCGGAGCGCCAGGTAGAAGGTGTCCGAGGCCCGGTCGACAAGCTGGATCAGGCTGGCCTGGGCCTCGAAGGCCGCACCCGGCGCGATCCGCGAATACGAACCGGCGAGCGCCCGGATGACCTCGGCGTGCTGGTTGGTCAGGAACATCAAAGTGACCGCGGTCATCGTCATCAGCGTGACGAAGGGCGTCGCCGCCTCTGCCTCGTCGATCGGCAGCCCCGGCAGCTGGCCGAGACCGGTCGCCGTCGCCATGGCCGTCGCGATCGTCTGCAGCGCCAGGAAGAAGAAGCGCGCCATCAGTCCGATCAGCGCGCCCGTCATCGTCTCCGACAGGATCATGCGTAGCAGCGTCGCGGGGCTCGGGTCGGCCGCGACGGCGGCAAAAGCCGGCAGGATGAAGGGTGTCAGTGCCAGCGTCACGGCAATCGCGATGAGAAGGCGCAGCCGCACCGGCACGCGTGGGCTGGAGAAGCCCGGCATCAGCATCAGGCAGGCGCCGATGCGGCAGAAGATCAGGAACGCGTGCAGCAGCGTGTCGGGCGTGATCGGCATCAGGAGATCGTGCCCAGCAGGTTGACCTCCAGCCCGCGCGCAATCTCGACATGGGATAGCACCGGAAGCGCCGGAAAGATCCGCTCGACGATCATGCGGACATAAGGCCGAGCATCGGGGCTGGTGACCAGAACGAAGCTCTGCGCCTGGTCCATCCTGGTCCTGATCGCGGTGGTCGCCTCGGCGGCGAACTCCTCGATCAGGCGCGGGTCGATGTCGAATTCGACCACGTCGCCCTTGGCGTCGCGCTTCAGGCTCTCATGAAAGGCGAGATCCCAGCGATTGCCCAGGCGCAGCATGTTGAGCACGCCGCCATCGGTCAGGTCGCCGCAGATCTGCTGGGCCATGCGCATACGCACATGCTCGACGATCTGCTCGGCGCGGCGGACATGGGGAGCGATCTCGGCGATCACTTCCAGGATCAGGTGCAGGTTGCGGATCGAGACCCGCTCCGCCAGCAAGAGCCGCAGCACCGCCTGCAGGCTCGATAACGACATGTGTGCCGGACAGATCTCGTCGAGCAGTTTCTTGTATTCGGGGCCGAGCCTGTCGAGCAGGGCGCGCATGTCCTTGTAGGACAGGAGTTGCCCGAGATTCTTGCGGATCGTCTCGCTGAGATGCGTGAGCAGCACCGACAAACGGTCAACGGGATGCAGCCCCTCGCGCTTGACCTCGTTGGCGTAGCTTTCCGAAACCCACATCGCTTTGACGCCGAAGGCCGGCTCGCGCACCTCCTCGCCCGGCAGGTCGGGCATCCGGCCATCTCCGACGACGACGAGCATACTGCCCGGCCGCATCTCGCCCGTGGCGACGACGGTGCCGTGGATGCGGAACTCATAAGCCTTGGGCGGCAGCTTCAGGCTGTCGGAGAGCTTGATCTCGGGAACCACGAAACCGTATTCGGTCGCGAATTTCTTGCGCATCTTGCCGACCCGATGGGCGAGTTCGCCATGGGAGGTGAGCATTTCGGCGCCGAGCTGCTTCCCGAGCGACAGCTCGATCTCCGAGATCTTCAGCGAATCCTTGATCGTATCCTGGCTGTCGAGCACGGCCTGCTCGGCCTCCATGGCCCGGATCTCGTCGGCTTCGGCTGCGCGCTCGGCAATGCGTTTGGGAATGGTATGGCCCACGAACGCCATCAGGCCGCCGAGCAGGGCAAAAGGCAGGAACGGCAGCCCGGGCACCAGCGCGAGGATCACCATCATGAATGCCGCGACGAAGAGCGCGCGCGGATAATGCCCGAGCTGGCCGAGGATCGCCTGCTCGGCGGTGCCGCGCGTGCCACCCTTGGAGACGAGCAGACCGGCGGCCAGCGAGACGATCAGGGCGGGAATCTGCGTGACGAGGCCGTCGCCGACGGCGAGCTTCACGAAGACGTCCGAAGATTGCGACAGCGACAGGCCGTGCCGCGTCACGCCGATGATGATGCCGCCCAAGATGTTGACCGCGGTGATGATCAGGCCGGCGATCGCGTCGCCGCGAACGAATTTCGAGGCGCCGTCCATGGCCCCGAAGAAGGAGCTTTCCTCTTCGAGTTCGCCACGGCGCCGCTGGGCCTCGGGCGCGTCGATCAGTCCGGCCGAAAGATCGGCGTCGATCGCCATCTGTTTGCCGGGAATGGCGTCGAGCGTGAAGCGTGCGCCGACCTCGGCGATGCGGGTCGCGCCCTTGGTGATGACGATGAAATTGACCGTCACCAGGATGATGAAGACGATCAGGCCGATGACGAAGTCGCCGGCGATGACGAACCGCGAGAAGCCGTCGATGATGTAGCCCGCCGCGTGCGATCCCTCATTGCCATGCGAGAGGATGACGCGGGTCGTCGCGATGTTGAGCGACAGCCGCAGCATCGTCGCGACCAGCAGGATCGTCGGAAAGGACGAGAATTCGAGCGGCTTCTGGATCCAGAGCGCGACCATCAGGATCAGCACCGACAGCGCGATCGATAAGGCCAGGCCCAGATCGATGACGAAGGCCGGAATCGGCAGGAACAGGATCCCGAGGATACCGATGATGCCGACGGCGAAGCCGACATCGCGGCCGCTTTTCGGCAGCTCCGCCGCCCTGCCGGATATGACGTTCTGGGTCGCCATGCTTGGCCTTGTCCTGTCGCCGAAGGGTGCCGCGCTGGAGCGCGAAAGCTCAGAAGCCGCGCTCGATGCGTCCGTAGACGCGCTCGGTGAAGGCGAAGAGGTGCGCGCCGGTGAAAGAGCCCGTCGTGGCCATCACCACGAGGATGACGACGATCTTGGGCACGAAGGTCAGGGTCGCTTCCTGCACCTGCGTCAGGGCCTGCATCAGGGCGATGGCGATTCCGATCGCCATCGCCGCCGCCACCGCCGGCCCGGAGCCGACGATGATCGCCCAGATGGCGTCGCGCATGATGTCGAGAGCATCGGCCTCGTTCATGCCCGGGCTCAGCTCGCGCTTGGCTTCGTCGGCTGCGGCTTCAGCGCCGCGAGGCCGGAGATGATCTCGTCCAGCTTCGCATTGGTCGTGACCGACTGCTCGACCTGCGACAGCGCGGCGAATTGCTGGACATATTGCGACGGATCCGTCGGGTTGGTCGGATCCTGGTTCTTTGCCTGCGCGATCAGCAGCTGAAGGAAGGTGTTGTAGTCCCCCATGCTGTTCGATTTGGTTGGGGTGGTGCTGGCGGGCGGGCTCGTCCCGGTGACGCTGGTCACGTCCATGATAGCCTCCTAAGCGACATGCGATACGAGGGGCGCCGATGCGAAAGGCATCGCCGGGATCGCCTCGTCGAGCGGCAGTTCCACGACATTAGTCTCCCGAGCCTGCCCGGAGCTTGCGAGAATGTCGGCCTCCGCTGGAAACAGGCCCCGCAGCTGCTTGAGTGCGTCGAAGAAGCGGTCGTCGGCGACCAGCATGTCGATATGCTGCAACCCGCGCAGCACGATCGGATCTTCGAAATTGCACGCCATCTGCATCAGCATCTGCTCGAACAGAAGCCTAGCCGTTTCGGCGTTCCTGGGATCGACCAGCATCGTCTGGACGACAAAGTAGAGTTGTCGCAGCGGCGTCGTCGTCTGGTCGGATTGGATGACATGGGTTTCGAGCAGGAACGTCGCGTCGTTCAGGATCTCGAAGGTCACCTTGCGATCGAATTTCAGGATCGCGCCGTTGATGTAGATCTTCTCGTTGGCCCGCAAGGACAGGTTCATCGCCTTTTTCATGATCGGTCTCATGCCAGGCTGTCGCGGATCATCTTGTTGACGTCGATGACGGTGTCGAAGTCGTCGGACTGTCCCAGCCTCAGCAATTCGCCCTGCTTCAGCGCGAACAGGCCGATCGAGATGAGCGACGCCCGCAGCGCCTGCGGCAGGGCGTTGTCCTCGCTGCCGAGATCCTGGATCAGGAGCGTCCAGAGCCGGCGCAGGAAGGACACCGCCGCGATCGTTTCGTTGGACGCCGACCCGGTCGGGCGCGCCGCCTCCAGCAGAGTGACGGCCTCGTCGAGCGCGCGCCATTCATTGGCTCGCGCCTGGGCGAAGTCGTCTTCGGCCGCGGCGATATAGGAGCTGTGATACATGGAGGTTCTCCAGCCTTGCTTGATCGAAGGGGAGCCGAGCGGAGCGCTCAGCGCATGTAGTTGAGGATGCTCATGTTCTGGAACCGGACCGTGAGCGCGTACGACGTCTCGATCTGCGTGGTGAGCGCATCCACGCGCAGCTTGGCCTCATAGGGATCGACGTCCTCGAAGGACTTGATCTGCTTGGCCATGATGTCGCGCTGGATCGTCAGCCTCTCGCTGGCGGAGCTGACCCGGGCCTGGGCCGAGCCGAGCTGCGCCTGCGTCGCGATGAGGCCCTGGATCGAGCTGTTGACGACCGTGATCGCCTCGTCGACCAGCGTCTGATAGGCGTTCTGGTTCAGGCTCTGGGTGCCGAGCCCGCTTACCATCGTGTAGACCTTGGCCAGGTCGCGCATGAACGGCTGGTTGGCGTTGGTTGAGACATCGATGATCTCGTTGGGCGAGATCCGGCTGGTCAGGTTTCTGTCGACGGCCGTGGACCAGTTGGCCCAGGCCGGGTCGGCGAACTCGTTGGCGAAGTTCGTCTGCAGGAAGGTCTTCATGCCGGCGGCGCTGATGGTGGAGACGGCCGGGTCGTTCTGGGCGAAGCCGAACGCGCCGAGAAAGGCGGTGTCGATCGCCGTCTTGTTCGCCGAGGGCGGATTGGCGAAGTAGTCCGCCATGGGCTCCTGCTGGGTATTGATACCGGCGAAGATGTACTGGCCGCCCATCGAGTAGTTTGCGGTGGCGGTCGTCCCCTGCAGATTGTTGGTCGCTTCCGTGACCAGCACGCTCGCGCCCTTTTCGCCGTTGCGGACGGCGATCAGCGTCGTGAGGAAGGATTGCGCCGAGGAGAGCAGGCCGCCCAGCGCCTGCTGCGTCACGTCCAGCCGCTGTGCGACCAGACCGTTGGTGTCGATGATGCCCTCGGTGCGGTCATACTGGTTGCGGATGTTGACGGTCAGCCCGGTGCGCGCGCCGATGCTCAGGCCGACATCGGCAAAGCGCGCGGTCACCATCTCCTTGTTGGCGTCGATGAGCTTGTCCTGAGCCTTGAGGATGGAGCCCCGCAGCATGTTCGAGATGGCGGAGGTCGAAACGAAGGTCGTCTTCATGGGGTTACCTCACAGCGTCCAGGAGGGCGGCCAGCATCCGGTCGATCGTCGAGATCAGGTTGGAGGCCGCGTCGTAGGAGCGCTCCAGTTCCATCACCAGTGTCATTTCCTCGTCGATGTTGACGCCGGTCGCGTTCGACAGGGATTCGGTCGTCCGTTGCAGCAGGGCGGTCTCGTAGCCCAGTGTCGTGGTGCCGGTCTGGCGCTGCGCCTCCAGCCAGCCGACCGAGGAACTGGCGAAACCGGCGAGGCTGTTGCTGGGATCGGCCTTGGCGGCCGGATCGAAGCTGCGCCCGGCCGCCAGTTCGCCGAGCAGGCCCTGGATCCGGTCCGAATAGGCAGCCGCGCCGGTCGTATTGTAGACATAGCCGGCTCCGGCGAGGCCGCCGTCGCGGATGCGGTCGAGATCGCCGCCTTGGGTCGGATCGGCGGCAGGGTTGACGCGGATCGAGGCGGCGATGCCGGGCATACCCACGCCGGTCGGCGGGATTCCCGGACCGCCGGCCCAGGTGAACAGCCCAGCCTGATCCGGCCCGGCCGCCACTTGGTCGCTCTCCGCGAAAGCTTCGACCAAACCACGGGCGATCTCGTCGACCTGGCGCTGGTAGGTCACCGCGATATCGTCGCGGACGACCGACGAGCCGTAGATCTGGCCAGATTTGATCGGCATCACGGCGCCGGGGCCGGTCACCGGCACGCCATCGACGAAAACCGCCTTTCCGGCAACGCCGGGCCCCAGCGCATAGCTCGGCCCCATCGAGACGCTGCGTGGGACGGTCTCGAACAGGGTAACGCCGCTGTCGGTGTAGATCACCATGTCGTTGTTGCCGCGGATCGAGGTGCTGATCCCGATCTCCTCCGACAATTGCGACAGGATGCGATCGCGCGAGTCGAGCTGGTCGGTGATGTCGGCGCCTGATGGAGTGCCCTTGACGATCGCCTTGTTGACGGCCTCGAACTCACCCAGCAGCCGGTTGACCCGATCGACGCCGTTCGTCATTTCGGTGTCGGCAAGGCGGCGCACTTCGCCGATGCTGTCGCTCGCCTGGTTCAGCGCCGTGGCCATGTCGCCTGCGCGGGTTAGAACATCCTGCGCCAGCAGTGGATCGTCGGGCGTGACGCTGTATTGCTGCAGCGAATTCGTCAGCGCGCCGAGCTTGGCCGCCAGCGACTGGTTGAGCTCGGGATCGTTGATCGTAGCCTCGAGCCGATCCAGCCCATCAACGATCGCCTGCTGGGCGGACACCGAAGAAGTCGAAACAAGTTTGCCGGCAAATAGAACGGCATCCATGGCTCGCCCGATCGAGGCGATCCTGACGGCGCCGCCATAGGTCGTGACCTGCAGGCCGGCCTTTCGGTTGAAGTTGGGATCGTCTTTCCCGGCGACGTTGCGCGAGACGATGGAGGTCTGCAGCGCCGTGGCGGTCAGCGATGACTGGGCTACGTTGAGGGCTGACGAGAGGCTCATGGGTTTGGTTCCCGTAGGCGTGTTGGCGACGTCAGCGCTTCAGGTTGACCAGAACGTCGAGGATTTCGGAGCCGGTCTGGAAGACCTTCGAGTTCGCGGTGTAGCTGCGCTGCGATTCGATCATCGCCGTCAGTTCGGTCGCGAGATCGACATTCGACTGTTCGAGCGCGCCGGAGCGGATCGAGCCGAAGCTTCCGGTCTCGGGAAAGCCGACGATGACGTCGCCCGACAGGTTGTTGACCGAATAGACGTTGCCTGACTGCGGCGTGAGCTGGTCGACGCTGGGCACCGT
The DNA here is from genome assembly GCF_001562255.1 of Bosea sp. PAMC 26642. Classification (NCBI taxonomy): domain Bacteria; kingdom Pseudomonadati; phylum Pseudomonadota; class Alphaproteobacteria; order Hyphomicrobiales; family Alloboseaceae; genus Allobosea; species Allobosea sp. PAMC 26642. The sequence continues at coordinate 4,657,289 of NZ_CP014301.1, forward strand.
CGCGAGTGGAATCTTGTAGGTGGCACGGCGCGAGCCGTTTTCGAAGACGGCATAGACGGTGCCGTCGTCGGCGATCTCGACCTTGTCGACGGCGCTCGGCGCATTGCCGTCGACAGCAAGTTCCAGTGCCGTCTCGCCGGTCGCGACCTGGGAGATTTGGCTGAAGTCGATCGTTGCGGTGACGCCGCCCGGGATCGCCACGGTGACCGTGGCCGGGGCGGTCGTGAGCTGGCCGGTGCCGTTGAAGGCAAGAGCGGCGGTCGCCAGCGGCGGGGAGCCGGCCGCGCCATAGGGAAATCCGCCCGCCGTGGCCGTCGCTTGGTCGAAGAACACGGCCTGCCACGCATCGGGCGCGGTACCAGTCTTAGCCATATAGACGTCGAGGAATTTCTTGTTGCCGAGATTGTCGTAGGTGACGATCGAAGACTTGCTCGAATAGGTGCTGCCCGCCACGTTGGCGGAGGGCAGCGTGCCTGCCGGGATCACCGCCGTGTTGGAATCGAGCACGCCCTTGAGCGTTCCGGTGCTCGTCGGGGTCGCCTCATAGGCGACGTTGGCCAGATTGATCCGCTCAAGGCCGTCCAGGCTGTTGGCAACCACGGTGGGATTGCCGTTTGTGATCGGGTAACCCATCAGGTAGAAGCCGGCCGAATTCACCAGTTCGTTGCTGCCGTTCTTCACGAAGGCGCCGGCCCGGGTCATGTAAGGGGTGCCTCCGGCGTCGGAGACGACGAAGAAGCCGTTGCCCCTGATGGCCAGATCCGTCTTCGAGGTCGAGCCCATGATCAGGCCTTCGTCGGAAATCGCGTAACGGGTCTTTGTCTCGACGCCGCCGGAGTTGTATTCGCTATGATTTCCTTCGGAGATCAGAGACGAGAATTCGGTCGATCCACGCTTGTAGCCGACTGTATTGACGTTCGCGATATTGTCGCTGACAGCGCCCAGCTTGCTTCCCTGCGCGGCCATGCCGGACACGCCGGTTCGCATGATGCCGAAAATGCTCATTGCCATTCTCCAAGGCGGAAATCTTGGATGGCATTGCATCTTGTTTTGCTTGTGCGGAGCTTTCGTGGACCGCATGTAAAGTTCGAGTAAAATTTTCGTATTATGGGGCGATTGAAACAGATCCGCCGTCTCTTCAATCTAACGAGGAGAAATTGAATATCTAAAATTCACCCGATTAATTGCCGTTCTGCGGTCTTCGTGTCAAATATCGGCTTGACATGGGTCTGGGCGCAGATGTGCGGCCGGCATCGCAATGATGATGAATGACAGGTTAAGATAATTTCATAAATCGGTTGTCGCATGTTTATTCAAGATTTGTCGCGTCGCCCGCTTATATTGCAGCGCGTCATTATCTCGTTGACCAATTCAGGCCAGGTTAATAGCGTCGGATTGCTTCTCCCGACTTCGGTGGGAAGAAATCTTTGTACGGGGGGTACAATGTACATCGTGATCGATGATCGGGCGCTGGTGACCGAAGGATACCAGTCCTTGTTTAACGGGGAGGGCGTCCCGTCGATCGGCTTCACACCATCCCGCTTCCAGGAGTGGGTCGAGGATACGCCTGCCGACCATATCAACACGGTCGAGGCATTCCTTCTCGGCGACTGTGCCGAGCGTTCCAGCTTTCCGACGATGATCCGCCGCCGCTCGCAGGCACCCGTGATCGCGATGAACGAGGCTTCGTCGCTCGAGAAGACGCTGGAACTCTTCGCGGCCGGTGTCGACGACGTCGTCCGCAAGCCCGTCCATGTCCGTGAGATCCTGGCCCGCGTCAACGCGATGCAGCGCCGCAACGAGAAGCGTCGCACTGGCGACGATGACATTGCGCTGGGCGAGATCAGGGTCTATTTCGACGGACGCGATCCCGACGTCGCTGGCGAAGTCATGTCGCTGCCGCGGCGCGAGCGGCGCATCCTCGAATTTCTCATGCGCAGCCGCGGACGTTGGGTCACCAAGTCCCAGGTCTTCAACGCCGTCTACGGCCTGTTCGACGCCGAGGTCGACGAAGCGGTGGTCGAGAGCCACGTCAGCAAACTGCGCAAGAAACTGCGCGATCGGCTCGGCTACGACCCCGTCCAGTCGAAGCGCTATCTCGGCTACACGATCTCCTGATTGCCTCTGACGGCTGCGGGGGCGACGCGCGTAATGGCACGTCGCCCCCGCAGCCGTATCGCGTTATCGACGTGGTACGATAAATTCTCCGAAGTTTTATCTATAGAATTACCGACAACAGCTTCGCGCAAGTCAATCCTCCTAGTGTTGTATCGCAACCACTTGGAGGCTTTCCGTGGAGCCGATACACCTCTTCGATCTCGCGGCAAAACAAGCCAATTGGCTGGCCGTTCGACAGAACGCAGTCTCGCAGAACGTCGCGAACGCCAATACGCCGCGCTATACGGCCGTTGATGTCGAGCCCTTCGAGGCTATCGTCAGGAAGACCACCCTGGCTGTCGCGGCGACCTCGCCCGATCATATCACCTCGACGCCGGCCGAGACGATGACCGCCCGGCAGCGCAAATCCGACAGTTGGTCGACGGTCCATTCCGGTAACTCGGTCAGCATCGAGCAGGAAATGCTCAAGGCTGGCGACATCAGCCGCAGCTATTCCCTCACAACGAACATCGTGAAGAGCTTCCACCGCATGATGGCAATGGCCATCAAGAGCTGAGCAAAGCTGTTCAAACACAGTATAGGTAAGGATAGTCGATGATCGATCCCATTGATGCATCGCTCCGTATCGCCGGAGCCGGCCTGCAGGCTCAGTCGACCCGCGTGCGGATCGTCTCCGAGAACCTGGCCAACGCGCAGTCGACCGGTCCGACCAAAGGCTCCGATCCCTATCGTCGCAAGACGGTGACCTTCGAGAATTCGATGGACCGGGCGCTCGGGGCATCGACGGTCAAGGTCAAGGGTGTCGGCGTCGACAAATCGGCTTTTCGCGTCGAGTTCGAGCCGGGCCATCCGGCTGCCGACGACAAGGGCTACGTCAAGCTGCCCAACGTCTCGATGCTGCTCGAAATGGCCGACATGCGCGAGGCGAACCGCTCCTACGAGGCCAACCTGCAGATGATCAAGCAGGCGCGCTCGATGCAATCCATGACGATCGATCTGTTGAGGAACGGCTGATGTTGAACGCGATTTCCGCTCTCGCGCCCACCGCGAGCAGCGCTGCCCAGGGGCTCCAGAGCCTCGGTGCCTCGCTCGTCCGTCCAGCCCTCCAGGCCGAGGGCGCAGGCCCCGCGCCGGGCGCCGATTTCGGCTCTGTCTTCGCCGGCGTCGCCCAGAACTTCGTCGACAAGCTGCAGCAGGGCGAAGCGGCCGCTGTTTCCGGCGTCCAGGGCAAGGCTGCCGTCCAGGATGTCGTCCAGGCGGTGATGTCGGCGGAGCATTCGCTGCAGCTGGCCATGGCCATGCGCGACAAGGTCGTCTCCGCCTACCAAGAATTCATTCACATGCCGATCTGAGGAGCACTCCCATGAAAGTCCTTGCCATTGCCGCAACCGGCATGAGCGCTCAGCAGCTCAACGTTGAAGTCATCGCCAACAACATCGCCAACATCAACACCACCTCGTTCAAGCGCGCCCGGCCCGAATTCACCGATCTGCTCTACCAGACCGAACGGGCCCGCGGTGTTCCCAACCGCGGTGGCGACGGCTCGATCCCGGAAGGCGCGTCGCTGGGGCTCGGCGTGCGCGCCGCCGCGATCCGCAACCTGCACATCCAGGGCGCGATGACCCAGACCGGAAATCGGCTCGATCTCGCCATCGACGGCCGGGGCTGGTTCAAGATCACGGCCCCCGAGGGCGAGACGCTCTATGCCCGCGCCGGCACCTTCAACACCAATGCCGATGGCGATCTGGTCACGGCTGATGGCTATCTGCTCGATCCCGTCATCCGCGTGCCGGCCGATGCGGTCGATGTCTCGGTCAACGAATCCGGCCTGGTCATGGCCAAGATTCCCGGCGACGTGCAGCCACGGCAACTCGGCCAGATGACACTGGTCAACTTCGCCAACGATGCCGGCCTGGAACCGCTCGGCGGCAATCTCTACCGCGAGACCGTCGCCTCCGGCCAGCCGACGGATGGAACCCCGACGAGCATCGGCTTCGGCAAGCTGCGCCAGGGCTATCTCGAGGCCTCCAACGTCGATCCCGTCAAGGAGATCACGGCACTGATCGCCGCGCAGCGCGCCTATGAAATGAACGCCAAGGTGATCACCGCCGCCGATCAGATGGCCGGCACCGTCGCCACCGGCATCCGGTAAGGAACGCCCCATGACCTCCGCCCTGCTGCGCTACTCGATCCTGGCCGCAACGCTTCTCGGTCTGGGCGCGGCGTCGCCCTTGCACGCTGCGCCCGGCGACATCCTGCTGCCGGTGCCCATGGTCACGCTCTATCCGGGCGATGTCATTTCCGACGGGCAGCTGGTCGACCGGATGTTTCGGGTCAACGGCCGCGCGCCGATGGTCTCGATCGACAACCGCCTTGCCATCGTCGGAAAGGTGGCGCGGCGCACGCTGCTTCCGGGTCAGCCGATCCCGAGCAACGCCGTAGACGATCCCAAGGTCGTGCGGCGGGGCGTGCCGACGCAGGTCGTATTTCGCGAAAACGATATGGTCATCACCGGCATCGTCGAACCGATGCAGTCGGCCTCGGTCAACGAGATGGTCAAGGCCCGCAACCCTGACACCGGCCTCATGGTCGTCGGCGTGGTGCAGGCCGATGGCACCATCCGCGTCGGAGGCGAGTGATGGCACTGCGGTCGAGACTTGCCGCGATCTGCTGCGCGCTGGCGCTGGCGATCCAATGCGTCACGCCTGCCATGGCTTCGGTGCGGATCAAGGATATCGCCGGTCTGCAGGGCGTGCGCGACAACCAGCTCGTCGGCTACGGTCTCGTCATTGGCCTGCAAGGCACCGGTGACAGCGTCCGCAACTCGCCCTTCACCGGCCAGGCTTTGCAGTCGATGCTCGACAGGCTCGGCGTCAACGTCCGCAACTCGCCGATGCGCACCCGCAACGTTGCAGCCGTCATCGTCACCGCCGATCTGCCGCCTTTCGCGGGCCGCGGCAGCCGTATCGATGTCAGCGTCGCCTCGATGGGCGATGCGACATCGCTGCTCGGAGGGACGCTGGTCGTGACCTCGCTCCTGGCCGCCGACGGGCAGACCTATGCCCTCGCGCAGGGCAGGCTCAATGTCTCGGGTTTCTCGGCCCAGGGCGAGGCGGAGCGGCTGACCCAGGGCGTCGCCACCGCCGCGCGCATTCCCGGCGGCGCGCTTGTCGAACGCCAGGTCGCCGACCAGCTCTCCAACCTGCATGTTCTGTCGCTCGAACTGCGCAACCCGGATTTCGTTACGGCCGAGCGCGTGGCTTCCGCCATCAACGCCTTCAGCCGTGAGCACTACAAGTCGACGGTCGCCTTCGCGCTCGACCACCGCACCATCAGTCTGACGCGGCCTGTCAATCTCTCGACCTCGCGCTTCATCGCGGAGATCGAGCGGCTGACGCTGGAGCCGGATTCGCCCGCCCGCGTCGTCGTCGACGAGCGCACCGGAACGGTGGTGATCGGCCGGGACGTCAAGATCTCGACCGTCGCCGTAACCCACGGCAATCTAACCGTCCGCGTCACCGAGACGCCGCAGGTGTCGCAGCCCGAGCCGTTCAGCAACGGCGAGACCACGGTGGCTCCACGCACCCGGATCGAGGCGACGCAGGGCAACGGCCGGCTCGCCATCATCAACGGCGCCAATCTGCACACGCTGGTGCGCGGTCTGAATCAGATCGGCCTGAAGCCCGCCGGCATCATCGCGATCCTGCAGGCGATCAAGACGGCCGGAGCGCTGCAAGCCGACCTCGTCGTGCAATAGCGCCGCCGCGCGGCACGACATCGCAGGCCCGGGATCGCGATGTCGATCCCGGGCCTGTTCCATGACGGGGGCGCGTGTCTAACCCCAAGTCAGCCTCGCGAAAGCAACTCGCCGTAGAAAAATCTGAGACAACGTAATCGGGTTGCAGATAATGGCGAACAGCAAGTACCCGGCCAGATTTTTGCAATATGGGGTTGTCGTCGTGCTGGCAGTTGCCGCGTTCGATGCGCAGGCCCAGGCACCCAGGACGACCCCGGCGGCCGCAGCGACCTCGACCTCCGATGCTGCCAATTTCTGCGCCAGCATTCGCGACCCTGCCGCTGAGGCCCGCTTCGCCTGGCAGGCCAATACCCTGAAGACCCTCGAGGCCAAGCTCACGGACACGCTCAAGAAACTCGACGAGCGCAAAGCCGAGCTGCAGGCCCTGACCGATCGACGCGATGCCGAAACCAGACAGGCAGAGGCCCGCATGACCGACATCTTCGCGCGGATGCGCCCTGACGCCGCCGCTCTCCAGCTCGCAGCGATGGACCAGACGACGGCGGTCTCGGTCCTCGGCAAGCTGCCGCCGCGCGCCGCCAGTGCGGTGCTGAACGAGATGGAGGCCTCGCGCGCCGCCCAACTCGCCGAAGCCATGGGCGGGCGGCGCTCGCCCGCCAATCGAATTTCAACAACCGGAGTGCAGACCCGATGAAGGTCATTATCCTCGCGGCATGTGCCGTCACGCTCGGCGGCTGTGGCCAGGACCTGTCCGAACTCAACCGCGAACCGCAGATGTCGCGCGTCGGCAGCGGGCTGGCGGTCAGGCGGGACGCAGTGCCGATGGGCAATCCACCAGGGCGCCCGGTCGATGTCGCATTCAATTCGATCTACAGCCGCCAGAGCGAAGACCTCTTCCGCGACACCCGCGCGATGAAGATCGGCGATGTCGTCACGGTCAAGATCGCGTTCAAGGACAAGGCGAAGCTCGACAACAACACCGATCGCTCGCGCAACTCCGCCGCAAAGTTCGGTCTCGATCTCCTTGCGGCCTTCAACGGCAATTCCGGCGATGGCAGCGTCAGTGCGGACCTGAAATCCGACACCTCGTCGCGGGGGAGGGGCCAGACCGACCGCTCCGAGGAGATCGATCTCTCCGTCGCCGCGGTCGTCACGGAAATCCTGCCCAACGGAAATCTGCTGATCAGCGGCTCACAGGAGGTCCGGGTCAACTACGACATCCGCGTCCTCAACGTCGCTGGCATCGTGCGCCCTCGCGACATCACTGGCACCAACACCGTGTCCTACGAGAAGATCGCCGAGGCGCGCATCGCCTATGGCGGCCGGGGGCGCGCCATGGAGGTCCAGCAGCCTGGCTGGGGCCACCAGATCTACGACAAGGTCACCCCGTTCTGATGGCCGCCCTGCTGACGAAACCGCTGGCCGGACCCAAATCCCGTGGCCGTTCTGCTCAGGCACTGCGGGCCGGCGCTCCCGTGCTGCTGCTGACCGCGCTCGCAGCCGGAGCCGGGACGCTCTGGGGAATGCGCGTCGTCGGCACCGTCGAGACGACGGTGCAAAAGCGCATGGAGGCGGCAGCGCCCCATGTCCTGGTCAATCCTGCGATGACCGGCACGCTCGTGCTCAGGAAGCTTTCGCCCATCGTGACCAATCTCGCCGCACCGGCCAACACCTGGGTGCGCATCGAGGCTGCCCTCCTGATGGAACAGAAGGCGTCCCTGACGGCCGACCCCCTCATTGGGGCCATCACCGAAGACATCCTGTCCTTCCTGCGCAGTGTGACCGCCTCGCAGATGGAGGGTGCCGCCGGCTTGCGGAACCTGCGCGAGGACCTGACGGAACGGGTCGCGATACGCTCCAAGGGCCTCGTGCGCGACATCGTCATCGAAACCCTGGTGGTGCAGTGATCAGGCTCGCCGGCATTCTCGCCATCCTCCTCGCCGGAACGGCCGGGGCGACGGCACAATCCTTCGGGCTCGACGGGCTCCTGCCGCAAGGCGGCGCTTCTGCGTCGGGGCGCATCGTCCAGATCGTCGCCATGCTGACGGTCCTGTCGGTGGCGCCGGGCCTTCTGATGATGGTCACCAGCTTCAGCCGCTTCGTGATCGCGCTGTCCTTCCTGCGCTCCGGCCTCGGCCTGCAGAGCACGCCGGCCAACCTCATCCTGATCAGCCTTGCGCTGTTCATGACCTTCTTCGTCATGGCGCCGACCTTCGACCGCGCCTGGCAGCAGGGCGTGTTGCCGCTGGTCGAGAACCGTATCACCGAGGGCGAGGCCTATACCCGGATCACCGAGCCGTTCCGCGAGTTCATGCTGGCGCAGACGCGTCCTGCCGATCTGCGTCTCTTTTCTGACGTCGCCCCGCCGAGCATCCGCCCGACCGACCCGACCCAGTCGGTCGATCTCAGGATTCTGATACCGTCCTTCATGATCTCGGAACTGCGCCGCGCCTTCGAGATAGGATTCCTGATTGCGCTGCCCTTTCTGGTGATCGACATGATCGTTGCAACCATCGTCATGTCGATGGGCATGATGATGCTGCCGCCGACCGTGATTTCCCTGCCGTTCAAGGTGATCTTCTTCGTCCTGATAGACGGCTGGAACCTGCTGATCAGCGGCCTGATCCGGTCGTACGGATAGGCGTGCCTGTTACAGCGCCCGTACTATCTCGATCGGCGCGCCATGGCTGAGGTTCAGGTCGAGCACGCTGTCGGCCGGGCCGTGGAAGGAAATCGCATAGGCGCCCTGCCCACGCCGCGACAGGTGATCGCGCAGTCCCTCATGAGCCCCGGCGCGAGGCTCCGCCAGCGACAGCGTCTGGTGGCCGATCCGGAACTGCGCCAGCCCGAAACCGAGCCCGGGAACGCCGCCCGTCGCCACCGGCGCCGCACCGAGCATGGCCCGGTATCGCGCCGCCGAGACGGAAAGGTCGCGCACCGCAACCGTCACGCCGGCAACCCCGGTGGCGCCGTTGCGATGCCGCCGCGCTGCGCCCTCCGGCACCCGCAGTGCCCGCTCGGTAACATCCTCGCACAGGAACGGGATGTCGGGCTCCGGCGGGCGGGCCGAGCGCCAGGCGATGCGGCTGCCATTGGGCTGCAGCCGTTCCCCGTCGATCGGCCCGTCGATTGCGATGCCATGGCCGCGCACCGCCGCAAGCCGCGAATCGAGATCGTCGGGCAGAAGTGCGTAGTCGACGAGACCGCTCCCGGCCGCACTCAGCACCTCCCACCAGCGAAACCCCGGCACGCGGCGATCGAATGCGATGATCTCCAGATAGGCCCCGTCCTCGAATACGACGAGCGCATTGCGGGAGCCGCGCGGATGCTCGCCGCCGGGCAGCACGGTGAAGCCGAGCACCTCGTAGTTGCGCATCGCCGCCGCGAGATCGGTCACGGCGATGACGATGTGGTCGATGGAAAAGCTCATCTCATGCACTCTTGGCCACGGCCTCGATATTCTCGATCCCGCCGAGTTTAGGGGCGAACGAGGTCCAGACCTTGCGAGCGCCCGCCTCCCAGCCCGCCCGGTCCTCCGGCTGCACGACCTTGCCGCCCTCGGCCTTCGCCCGCGCCATCGAGGCCTCCTCGTCGGCGACGATCATCTCGTCGAAATAGCCCGCGCCTTCGGCCGCAGCGGCTGCGAGCGCCGCCCTGTCCTCGGGGGCGAGCCCCTTCCAGAACGCGGCGGAGACACAGATCACGCCCGAGGCCCAGATATGCCCGGTCTCGATCAGATACGGCACGACCTCGTGCAGCTTGAAGCCGACATAGGCCGATTTCGTCAGGTCCATCGCATCGACCACGCCGGTCTTCAGGGCGTTGTAGGTCTCGGGGATCGGAATCGGCGTCGGATAGGCGCCAAAACCCGACCAGAGTTCGGTGTGCAGCGGGCTCTGGATCACGCGGATGCGCTTGCCCTTGACGCTGGCCGGGGTCGTCAGCGGCTCCTTAGCGAGCAGATGCCGGGCGCCGTAATTGATGAAGCCGAGCACGACGAAGCCTTGGCGCTCGAACTTGCCCTTCAGCTCCTCGCCGAGTGGGCCTGCGAGCACGCGCTTCAGATGATCGCGGTCGCGAAACAGGAAGGGCAGGTCGAGAATCTGGCTCTCGGGCACCCAGCCCGACAGCGCCGACACCGTCGAGAGCGAGGCCTGGACCGAGCTGAGCCGCATCCCCTCGGCGACCTCCTTTTCGCCGCCCAGCGCCGCATTGCCGACGATGCGCAGGTCGAAGCGGCCCGGCGCGGTGCGGTCCAGCGTCGCGGCGATCCTGCGCCAGATCCTCGTCTCCGGCTTGTCCTCGCCGAACAGCGAGGCGACCGTGACCGGCCGGCCGGCGGCATGGCTGGCTCGCGAGGACAGTATCGCGGGCGCGGCCAGCAGGGCGGAGGCGACCAGACGGCGAGTGGGCAGCATCAGAACAGGTCCTTGAACGACGGTGGAAGCGACGGCCAGGCCGCCGCGCCGAGACATAATAGGGCAAGTGCCACGAGAAGACTCGCCAGCAGCGGCAGGACGGCCCTGAACACGGCGCCCGCCGGAACGCGGGTGATGCCGGCGACGACATACACGAGAATGCCGAGCGGCGGCGTCAACCCATGGATCATCAGGTTGATCACGAGGATGACGCCGAACTGGATCGGGTCGAGCCCGGCGGAAATCGCAACCGGCAGCAGCAACGGCGCCAGCAGCAGGATCGCCGCGCCAATGTCGAGGAACAGCCCCGCGACCAGCAGCACCAGATTGGCAAGCAGCATCACCGCATAGGGCCCGCCGCCGAGCGCGGTGACGAGGCCCGCCATCTGGTCGGAGACGCGATCGAGCGCGAGCAGGAAGGCAAACGGGGCCGACGCGCCGATCAGCATCCCGACGGCGGCCGCCTCCGTTGCGGATTTGCGCAGGGAATTGAACACGGTACCGGCATTCAGGCTGCGCAGGCCGAGACAGGTGAATAGTGCATAGGCGACGGCGAGCGCCGAGGCCTCGGTCGTGGTGACGATGCCGAAGCGGATGCCGACGACGACGACCACGCCGAGCCCGATAGCCGGCAGCGCCCCCACGAAGCTTCGAGCCCGTTCCTGTCCACTCGCCTTGGGCTGCGCATCAACGACGTCGCGCACGCTAAGATGGATGCCGATGGCGAGCGCCAGCGCCAGCACGCCGCCGGCGACAAAGCCGCCGACCAGGAGCGAGCCGACCGAGAGGTTAGTCGCGGTGGCGAGGATCAGGAAGGCGATCGAGGGCGGGATGATGTTGTCGAGCATCGAGACGCCCGCCACGATCGCCGCCGCATGGGCGGGCGGATAGCCGCGCGCCACCAGCGTCGGCGCCATCACCTTGGCCCCGAAGGCGGCGTTCGCCACCGAGGAACCCGACGCGCCCGAGAACAGCACGCTGGAAACGAGCGCAGTCTGGGCCAGGCCGGCCCGGAGATGCCCGACCAGCGCTGCCGCGAAGCGCACCAGCCGCTCGGCCAGCCCACCGGCCGTCAGGAGTTCGCCCGCGAGCAGGAAGAACGGGATCGCCAGCAGCAGGAACTTGCTGACGCCCGACACCGTGTTCTGCACGATCGCGGGCTCCGGCAAGAGCCCGCCGACCGCCCCCGTCAGCGAGACGCCCGCCAGCAGCGCGTAGGGCAGGGGAGCGCCCAGCAGCAGTCCGAGCCCGGCCGCGATCGCCGCAACGAGGCTCGGTGTCGGTACGAACAGGCCGGTTGCGCTCTGCGCCGCCAGATAGAGCGCGATGCCCAGCACCAGCGAGGCCAGCGCAGCTCGCGGCGAGCGGTCGAGCGAAGCCCGCCAGATCACGACCAGAACGGTCAGCCCGCCGCCGATGGCGAAGGCCGCGAACCGCCAGCTTTCGGGCAGGCCGAGCGCGGTCGAGGTACCGCCGACCAGCGCGGCCACGCTCGCTCCGCCGATTGCCAGAACGAGCGAGCCATGCACTGCGACCGCATCGGCAAAAATCGCCGCAAGCCGTTGCCCGCGCTCCGGCAGCAGCCGCACGATCACGTCGAGCCGCATCGCGAGCGCGCTCGTCGCCGCCAACGGCGCCCCGACCGCGACCAGCGCGACGTTCAGCCAGATCGCCAGTTCGTCCGACCAGACCAGTCCCCCGCCGAGCACGTAGCGCCGCAGAACCGCCGCCATGACGACGAGAAAAAGCGCCGCCAGAATGCCCGCGCCAAGCCACTCCAGTGTTGCCACGAGCCGCGCCAGCCCGCGTCCAGAGCGGTCGCATAGGCGGCTCGCGCTTGCCGCGTGGGATCTGTTGGAGGTCGTCATCGGCGCCTTGGCTACCACCGGACCGCGGCCGCGGCCAGAAGCCTTGAGCGCGACGGAATTCAGGCGCATATTGCGCACGAATTGACCGATCCGCGCAGGAATTGCGACATGGCCTCGATGGCTCTCGATCTCACCGCCTCGGTCTTCCGCGAAGACGGACAGCCTTTTCTGTCGGCGCGGCGCGTCGCCGATACGCTCGGCGTCACCCTGTCCGAGCTGGCGGCGCTGATCGGCGTCGCGCGGACCACACTGACGGCAAAGACCGGCGCGCGCCGCGTCGATAGCGCTCTCAGCCCGCTCGTGCGCATCATCACCATGGCGGCCGACATGGCTGGCGACGAGGGCCGCGCCGCGATCTGGTTCAAGCATCAGCCGCTGCCGGGATGGGGTGGCAAGACCGCGCTCGACCTTGTCCGGGACGGGAAGGGCGGGACGGTGCTCGATTATCTGGAATCAGTGCGCGCCGGCGTTTATGCCTGAGTCTGTGGCGCCTGCCGAACTCGTCCTTTGGCGGGCCTATGTGCCGCGCTGGTCCTATGCGCCGCTGTGGGCGAGGGCGCCGCGCGCTATGGCGGCCGCTGGAACGCGGTCGGCGAACCCTGCCTCTATGCCGCCCGTGAACTCTCGACCGCCTGGGCTGAGTACAATCAGGGCTTCGTCCAGCACCCGGCCCTGATCGCGCAACTCGTGGTCACCGGCGCGCGCCTGGCCGACCTGACCGACGCGGAAACCCTCGGGAGCCTCGGCCTGACGATGGAGATCCACCGCAGCCAGTGGCGCGCGGAGATCGAGGGCGGCGGAATGCCACCGACGCATCAAGTGGCGAAGCAGCTTGGTGATCGGGGCTGGGATGGTGTCATCTATCCCTCGCATATGTCGCCCGGCGGCTCCTGCGTCGCGCTCTGGCGCTGGAACAGCGATGGCGCACCGGCGATTCGGGTCGTCGACCCGGAAGGCCGGCTACCGAAGGGACCGCGATCCTGGGCCTGAATCTTGCCAGCGGCGGCGACGCGGTTCTGCCGCATGATCGGAGACCATGATGTTCAGGCACGATGTCGGGGCGACGCGCTACGTCTTCGCCGATCTGAAGGAGTTGATGGCGAAGGCGACCCCGCTGCGCTCCGGCGATCAGCTTGCCGGCCTTGCCGCCTCCAGCATGGCGGAAATGATGGCGGCGCGTATGGCGCTGGCCGATGTCCCGCTGCGCACCTTCCTGAACGAGGCGCTGGTTCCCTACGAGACGGATGAGGTCACCCGCCTGATCGTCGATGGCCACGACGCCGCGGCCTTCGCCGCCGTCGCTTCGCTGACGGTCGGCGAATTCCGCGACTGGCTCTGCTCCGATGCGGCGACGCCCGCCGCGCTGACGCGCCTCGCACCCGGCATCACGCCGGAGATGGCGGCGGCGGTCTCGAAGATCATGCGCAATCAGGATCTGATCCTCGTCGCGAAGAAATGCCGCGTCGTCACGAAATTCCGCAACACGATCGGCCTGCCGGGCACGCTCGCCGTCCGCCTCCAGCCCAACCATCCGACCGACGACGTGCCCGGTATCCTCGCTTCGACCATCGACGGTCTGAGCTATGGCTGCGGCGATGCCGTGATCGGCATCAACCCCGCCTCCGATTCGATGAGTGCGATCGGCGATTTGCTGCGCCTGCTCGACGCGCTGATAACGCGTTTCGACATACCGACCCAAGCCTGCGTCCTGACCCATGTCACCTCCTCGATCGCGCTGATCGAGCAGGGCGCGCCAGTGGACCTCGTCTTCCAGTCGATCGCGGGAACGCAGGCCGCCAACGCCTCATTCGGCGTGACGCTCGCCCTTCTGCAGGAGGGGCTGGAGGCCGGCCGCTCGCTGAAGCGCGGCGCGGTCGGCGACAACGTCATGTATTTCGAGACCGGGCAGGGTTCGGCGCTCTCGGCCAACGCCCATCACGGCGTCGACCAGCAGACCATCGAGGCGCGCGCCTATGCCGTCGCGCGCGCCTATCAGCCGCTGCTGGTCAACACGGTCGTCGGCTTCATCGGCCCCGAATATCTCTATGACGGCAAGCAGATCATCCGCGCCGGTCTGGAGGACCATTTCTGCGGCAAACTGATGGGCGTGCCGATGGGCTGCGACATCTGCTACACCAACCATGCCGAGGCCGATCAGGACGACATGGACACGCTGCTGACCCTGCTGGGCACGGCCGGCGTCAGCTTCATCATGGGCATCCCCGGCGCCGACGACGTCATGCTCAACTACCAGTCGACCTCCTTCCACGACCAGCTCTATGTCCGCGAGGTGCTGGGCCTGAAGCGCGCGCCCGAATTCGAGGCCTGGCTCGCCCGCATGGACATCACCGACGCGGCCGGCCGGCTCACCTCTGGGCAGGGCGGGCAGGCTCTGCTCGCCGCTATCCAGGACCGCGCGGCATGACAACGCCCGACAAGCCCGCTTCGACGGCGCAGCTCTGGACGCGGCTCGCGGAGCTGACGCCGGCCCGCATCGCGCTCGGCCGCTCGGGCGCCTCGCTGCCGACCCGCGAGGTGCTGCGTTTCGGGCTCGCCCATGCCCAGGCGCGCGACGCCGTTCACGAGCCCTTTCGGCCCGACGCGGTCGCGGCCGATCTCGCGGCTCTTGCCCTCGATACGGTCATGGCCGAAAGCGCCGCACGCTCGCGGGCCGACTACCTGCGCCGCCCCGATCTCGGGCGCGGTCTCTCGCCCGAAAGCCGGGAGGCGCTGGCGGCGCGCCATGCTCCCTGCGACCTCGCCATCATCGTCGGCGACGGCCTGTCCTCGACGGCGGTCCATCGCAACGCTGCGCCCTTCCTTGCGGCGCTGCTGCCCCATCTCGAACGGCAGGGCCGCTCGCTCGCGCCGGTCGTCATCGCCAGCCAGGCCCGCGTCGCACTCGGCGACGAAGCGGCTCATGCGCTCGGCGCACGCATGGTGCTGGTGCTGATCGGCGAGCGGCCGGGCCTGTCCTCGCCCGATTCGCTGGGCGCCTATCTCACCTTCGCCGCTCAGCCTGGCCTGACCGACGCCGCCCGCAACTGCATCTCCAACATACGGCCGGGTGGGCTCTCCTTCCCAGACGCGGCGGCAAAGCTCGCCTGGCTGATCGACCAGGCGTTTCGCCGCTCCCTCACCGGCGTCGATCTCAAAGACGAGAGCGACCGCGCGCTCGCTGCCGCCGAACGGGTGACGCCGCTTCCCGGCGCCTGAGCGGAATCGCGCAGATCAGAGTCCCGCCATCAATGCCGGCAGGTCCCCCAGCGATGCGACCGTCCAATCCGGGGCCTCCCCGAGATGCTCCTCCTGCATGCGCAGCGCCTTGAACAGCGTCTTCGGCGCGATCGGCGTTGCAGCGCCGATCTCGGCATGCAGGGCGGAGGGCGAGACACGCGCGATCCGCGCGACCCTGAAGCCGAAGCGTTTCGCACCAGCGACGTCGAAGCCGTTGGACGAGACGAAGACGACCTCGTCCGGCTTTACGCCGAGATGGGCTTCGACGAGTCCGTAGCTGCGAGGATCGGGCTTGTAGGCCCCGGCCGCATCGACGCTGATCACGACCTCGAATCGCTCTGTCAGCCCACTATTGGCGAGCAACGCCGTGAGCATTGCGGGGCTGCCGTTGGAGAGAATCGCGAGCCTCCGGTCTGCCATTGCGTCCAGCGCGGCGACGCTGTCGGGAAAGGGCACTAGATGGTTATAGGCTTGGGCGAGAGCGGATATGGCCGCCTTGTTCGCGTCGAGCCCCAGCACATCGAGCGCGTAGACGAGCGAATCCTGCGTCACCGTCCAGAAATCCAAATAGGCGTTCATCAGCGATCGCAGCCAGGTGTATTCGAGCTGCTTCATCCGCCAGATCTGAGTGATCGTTTCGCCATGACCGGGAAACGCCGCTTCGGTAAGGCTGGCGACGGATTGTACGTCGTAGAGCGTGCCATAGGCGTCGAAGACGAAGGCCTTGATCGTCATGGGCGAAACCCCGTCGCAAGCATGTCGCGCGTCGATGATAGGGCTTCTCGTCTTTCCGACCAGCCCCGCCAGGAGATGGCGCTGGTCACGGTTTAGGCAGATGAGCACCTGCGATTCGATCTCTCCGTTGGCCTAAAACCGGAACATCAAGGGCCTGTTAACCGGGACTCGGCGCTGCCGGCGCCCAGCCACCGGCAGCATTGACAAGCCTTCGCCAGGGCAGCATGTCCGAACAGCTTGATGGGTCGGTTTCGCGGCGTTTGCGCCTTCCTTTTCGTTGAACTCGCAGGAGTAACTCAGAGATGGTGCAATCTGCTTCGATCGTTCCCGTTATCATTTGCGGCGGCGCCGGCTCGCGTCTCTGGCCCGCCTCGCGGGAGGCTTTCCCCAAGCAGTTCATCGCCCTCATCGGCGAGGAATCGATGTTCCAGAAGACGCTGGCCCGTGTGAAAGGGCCGATGTTCACGGCCCCCGTCATCGTCACCCACGCCGATTTCCGCTTCCTTGTCGCGAGCCAGATGCTCCAGATGGGCATGCAGGGCGACATGTTGCTCGAGCCGGCGCGCCGCGATTCAGGCCCCGCCATCGCGGCCGCGGCCGCCTTCGTCCAGTCGCGCCACCCCGGCGCCAGCATGATGGTGCTGCCCTCCGACCATATCGTCATGGAGACCGGAGCCTTCGAGGCGGCCGTAACGGCAGGCGCAACCGCGGCCAACGACGGCCGTATCGTCACCTTCGGCATGATCCCCGACCATCCCGCCACCGGCTATGGCTACATCCAGGCCGGCGCATCGACGCATGACGGCGTCAAGGCGGTCGAGCGCTTCGTCGAGAAACCGGATGCCGAGACGGCCACCCGCTACATCGCTGAAAACTATCTCTGGAACAGCGGCATGTTCCTATTCCGCGCCGACGCCTTCCTCGCGGAACTCTCGAAATTCGAGCCCGCCATCGTCGAGGCCGCCCAGGCCGCCGTCGCCCAGGCCGAGGAGGATATCGGCTTCGTCCGGCTGAACGCCACTGCCTTCGAGGCCGCGCCCAAGAAATCGATCGATTACGCCCTGATGGAGAAGACCAAGCTCGCCGCGGTGGTGCCGGCGTCCTTCGGCTGGTCGGATGTCGGAAACTGGTCCAGCGTCTGGGAAGCCTCGCCCCATGATGCGCAGGGCAACGCCACCAGCGGCGCGGTCGAACTCTTCGACAGCCGCAACTGCTACGTTCAGACCAAAGGCCCTCTCACGGTTCTGATCGGCATGGAGGACGCCGTCGTCATCGTCGAGGACGACGCGGTGATGGTGACGCATCGCGACAAGGCCGAAGCCGTCAAGGGCGCCTTCGAGAAGCTGAAGGCAGGCGCGCACCCCAGCGTGATCTCCTCACGCCGCGTCTACCGTCCCTGGGGCTATTACCAGACGCTCGATCTCGGCACCCGCTTCCAGGTCAAGCGCATTCTCGTCGACCCGGGCCAGAAGCTCTCCCTCCAGAGCCACCACCACCGTGCCGAGCACTGGGTCGTGGTCCAGGGCACGGCCGTGGTGACGCGCGACAAGGACGAGGTGATGCTGCGCGAAAACGAATCGATCTACCTCCCGCTCGGCTGCACCCACCGCCTGGTGAACCCCGGCAAGATCCCGCTCGAGATCATCGAGGTGCAATCGGGGAGCTACCTCGGCGAGGACGACATCGTGCGATATGAGGATGTCTATAAGCGGGTGTGAGGGAGTACTTTCTCGAGCCGCTTTTGGTTACGCAGGTCGACAAACATGCCGCCTGCGGCTGGTCTTTTATTGAGTTCACGCCGAACCGATGCACTGCGACGGTGTGAACGTTCGCGGTTTTGCGCTGCAGGGATAGCCCTTCAACCAGCAAGGCAAGATGCTCGGTGAACCGCCGGGGCAGGCGGGCGTTGGTGTCGCAGATCGAGCCAAATATCGAGGGCGACAGCCTCGATTTCCCTGCGAGCAGGGAATGATCAGCCAAATTTTTTCCAAAACACTGAAGCGCAGCGCCTATTTGCGCGGGAATCTAGAATAATCTCAAGCGGTTGAGCCAAGATGGCCAGTTCATCAAGCAGGGATTTGGCACTCGCCAAGCAGTGAATGACTGAGTTGTTTGCAGTGAATTTCGAGATCCTGAGCAGAGAGGGCGCGATCCCCATGAGCGAGCCAACGGCCGGCTATTTGGCGAGCGCCTGCGGCCGAAGAGACTATCCATTTGTTATCATTGATCAAATTTTTGTTGCGAAGCCACTCGGGAGTGGCTATCTACGATTTGCTCGCGTTTCCAATGCGGGCGTAACGCCCCCCAGATCGGGTTGAGGCGCATTCACGAGCGAGGCATTTCACGTCAGTGAGCAGCCCTCGTTGCTACCAGCCTAAGGCGTATTGCGCCTTGGGGCAGTAGTGACGCGGGTGCTCATTGATCCGGTCGATTTCCAGATGGAGTCGATCATGACCTCGAAAGTCGATAACACTAACCCGCTTCGCATACGCCAGCGTAGCCGCCCGCCGTTCGTAGATTCGGTAATTCAGCAGTCCGACACCGAACTGATGGGCGCAGTCGTCCGCTTTGAGGCTAAGGTGGTCACACGGCCGCTTGCCGATCTGAAGCCTTCACCGCGCAAGACTCGGACGCATTCCACGAAGCAGATCAATCAGATCGCCGCAAGCATCAAGTCGTTCGGTTTCGTGACACCGGTCCTGGTCGACAGCGAGGACATCATTGTCGCCGGGCACGGGCGCTATGAGGCAGCCAAGCTCTTGGGTCTGTCTAATGTTCCGACGATCTCGCTCCACCACCTTGGCTCGGACGAAATACGTGCCCTTGCGTTGGCCGATAACCGTCTCGCTGAACTCTCAGGATGGGACAACGAAACCCTCAAGATCGAGCTGTCTTATCTGATCGAGATCGACTCTATGGTGGAGCTGACAGGCTTCGAGACGCCTCAGATCGATGTGATCCTAGACACTGACGTGGCCCCGGCGCTGAAGATGGACCCGGCTGATGCGGTGGAGCCCATCGGTGTCCAGGCTGTCACGCGGCGTGGCGACCTCTGGCTGTTGGGACACCACCGCATCATCTGTGGCGACGCACGTGAGCGCTCTGTCTACACCAAGCTGATGGGCGGTGAGCTCGCTCAGATGACGTTTACCGACCCGCCCTATAACGTCCGGATCGATGGTCATGTCGGCGGGCTCGGTAAGATCAAGCACCGCCCCTTCCCGATGGCCTCGGGCGAGATGAGCAAGCCCGAGTTCACCGCCTTTCTGACCAGCGTGTTCGGCGAGATCGTGGCCGCCTGCCAGGACGGGGCCTTGATCTACACCTGCATCGACGGCCCCCACCTCCACGAGATGCTCACCGCCGGTTACTCGACCTTCTCCGAGCTGAAGACGGTGATCACCTGGGCCAAGACCAATGCGGGGATGGGTTCGCTCTACCGCTCGCAGACCGAGTTGATCCCGCTCTGGAAGAGCGGCAACGCACCGCACATCAATAACATCGAGCTCGGCCGCCACGGCCGCTATCGCACGACGTTGTGGAGCTATGCCGGCGCGAACGGCTTCGGCCGTGGACGGATGGAGGATCTAGCGGCGCACCCCACCGTCAAGCCCTGCGCGATGGTGAGCGACGCGATCAAGGACGCCTCAAAGCTCAATGGGATCATCCTGGACTGCTTTGGTGGTTCGGGCACGACCCTGATCGCGGCGGCGAAGACCAAGCGGCGGGGTTACCTGATGGAGCTTGATCCGCTCTATGTCGATGTCGCTATCGCGCGTTGGGAGAAGCTGTTCAAGCGGGAGGCGCGTCACGCTGAGACAGGATTGAGCTTCGCGGAGATGGCGCTGCAGCGCGGGCACCAGATTGCCGGCAGCAACGCGATGACGGTGGGAGGCGACGATGTCGCGTGACGCCGATCAGCCCGCTGTCGGGTACAAGAACCCGCCGAAACACAGCCGTTTCCAGAAAGGCCGGAGCGGTAACCCCTCCGGACGAAAGAAATCGACAGAAGTGGTCGGCCAGAACGATTGCGAGTTCGTGCTGTCTCGCATGAAGACGATGAACATAGACGGCAAGCGGGTGAGGGTTACGGCTCGCCGTGCGCTCTACTACAAGCTTCTGTCGATGAGTTTAGGCGGAGACCTCCGTGCGATGAGCCTGTTGCTCAAAGCTGACGGGCTGAACGACAACAGCGCGGCGGGCCAGTCGGACGCGCTGAGCGCAGCCGAGACCGACGCGATGATCGCCGAATTCATCAGGCGCCGAGGTCTCGGCACGGGAGGGGGCGATGTCTAATCACGCGCTCTTGCTACAAGAGATCCTCCGTCAGGATATGTCGAGCTTCATCGCCCGTAGCTTCATGACGCTCGATCCGGGGACGCTCTATCTGCCCAATTGGCATATCGATGCGATAGCCTATCAGTTGACGAGGGTCTGGCGAGGCGAGTGCAAGCGGCTCATCATCAATGTGCCGCCGCGCTCGGCCAAGTCGATCTGCGTCACGATCGGCTACACCGCTTGGGTGATGGGCCATGATCCGCGCAAGCGGATCATGGCGATCAGTTATGCCAACGAACTTTCGCTCAAGCACGCTGCGGATTTTCGCAGCGTTGTGACGAGCGAGTGGTATCGTGGACTGTTTCCCGCGTTCACAATCAAGACCAACCGCAAGAATGAGATCGAGACCAGCGAGCGCGGTTCGCGCTTTGCCAGTTCTGTCGGTGGCTCGGTGCTCGGGCGCGGCGCCGATCTGATCGTCATCGACGATCCGATCAACGGTCTTGACGCTGTCCTTTCGGCTGCTGAGCGTCGACGGGTGACAGAGTTCTACGATGCGACGCTGTACTCGCGCCTGAACGACCGGATGAACGGCGCCATCATCATCGTGATGCAGCGCCTCCACCAGGACGACCTCGTCGGGCACGTCTTGGATAAGGAGGAATGGGAGGTGCTGTCGATCCCCGCCATCGCCATGGAGAATTCGACCTACCGGATTGGCGACGGCCCGGATGCGCTCTACCACCGCCGGGCCGGTGAGGTACTCCATCCCCAACGCGAGCCGCGTGCATGGTTGGAGGTTGCAAAGCGGAATCTTGGAACGCTGAACTTCTCGGCGCAATACCAGCAAAACCCACTTCCGGCCGAGGGCAATGCGATCAAGCGCGACTGGATCCGGTCCTATGATCGCCGGCCTGATGAATTCGAGCTGGTGATCGCCTCCTGGGATACCGCATCGACCCTGACGGAGACCGCGGATTGGTCGGTTGGCACCGTCTGGGGCGCGCGGGGCCAGCAATACTACCTGCTGGACGTGGTGCGCGGTCGTTGGGAGAGCCCGGAGCTTCGGCGCAAGATGATCGCGGTCGCCGAGGACTACGACGTCGATGCGACGCTGATAGAGGACACCGAACTCGGCCGGGCGCTATCCCAGGATCTCCGCCGGACGGGTCAGCTCTATCCGCTGTTGCAGGGAGCCCGGTTCGACAAGGCGGCGCGGCTACTGGCTCAGGCGGCGCGTTTTGAAGCCGGGCAGGTGTTTTTGCCCCAGCAGGCGGACTGGCTGGCGGATTATCTCTCCGAGCTCCTGGCGTTTCCGACAGGACGGCATGACGACCAGGTCGATTCCACCAGCCAGGCGCTGAAGTACCTCACGGCGCGCACGCCGGTGGTGCCGGTCCGGCCGCAGAAGATCGCCCGCCCGCAGTCGCGGTTCCAGAGGGCTTAGCTTCCAGGCCGGCTCCGCGCGAGGCAGAGTCGGCCTGGAAGCACGCATCATGGCGCGGGTCATCACTGTGCGACGTTGACCATGGTCATGGAGTAGCCGCGCTGGGCCATGCAGCCGGCCATGATCTGCCGGAGTGCAACATTGCGCTGCCCTTCCAGCATCCCGGCTTCCATCGCATCGGCTAGGTTGTGGCCCATATAGATCGGCGCCGCCACGGCTTGTGCCTTGGCGACTTCGCCTTTGCAGATCGCATCGTCCTGCTGAAACTGCGCCAAGGCCGTGGCATCGGAGCGCCCGTCAAGGCGGCTGAAGTTCATCACCCTGCGGGTGGTGCAGGCAGGGAGGGATACCGTCAGCGGCAGGGCGCCGAGGATAGGCCAACGCCCAAGGGTGCATTGGCTATGAGCAGAAGGGTATGCGGTCGTCATGGCTGGCGTTCCTGATGGAGGTCATGAGTTACAGATCGTCGCGGCGCCAGGCGGCGGGTTTGGCGAGAGGGCGGGAAGCAGATCGCTGCGGTTCGGGCGCTGCAAACCCCGCCGTCCTGAGCCGCGCCCGGCTGCGGATGCCAAAATGCTTGGCCTCGCGCCGCTTGGCTTCGGAAATGTCAGCGAGGTCATGGGCCGTCTTGCCGCCGGGCCCACGATGACAACAGTCGCGCCCCAGGACGCGGCCGTCGGCGATGGAGAGCTCGGCGCTCTTGTCGAGGATGAGAGCCTCCGGGACGATGTGATCGAACTCGATCACCTTGCCCGCGACATTGAGCCCGCAGCCCTCACAGATAATCTGGCCCGCGTCCCTCATGGCGCGCTTGATCATCTCGACCTTCTGGGCCCGAGAGAACTCGCGGCGTGCGGGCGAGGGGGCCCGCTTCGGGGGCACTGCGGGATCCGCGCCGGGTGAGGATTGGCCAGACATCAGGCGGCCTTGGCCAGGCCATAGGACCTGATCCGTTTGACGGTGAGATCTAGCTCGGTGTTAAAGACATCGACCGCGTCAGCTAACTCGCTGATATAGGCTTCATCCCGGCTGGCGCGGGTGATGAAGATCGGCATTCCTGGCCAATAAACCGCGATGTCGATCCATTCGCGCTGCGCTATCCACAGCTGCCCCTGACATTGCGCTTTGTGCTCGGGCGGGAACTCGCCGCGCAGGATGGTCTCGACCATCAGATGCGGCAGCTTGGTCTTGATCTCAAGCAGGCCGTCATGGCCGATCAGGGCATCAGGCGAGGCACCGGCCCGGCCGCGGCGAAGGAAGCCGATGCGCTCGCAAGCCCTACCGGTGACGAAGCTGTAGACGCTGCGGGCCTCGTCCTCCATTAGCTTGCCGCGCTCCATGTGAAAGGAGCTGACCGTCTCCATCGGCTCGCCGGTCAGGCGCTCGCCCGCGAGCTTGTAGAGATAGCTCAGGCGGGTTCTGCTCTCGGCGCCGCCCCGTCCCTTGGTCAGGATGGCGGCGAACTCGGAGGCCGTCGGGGTTCCAAGCCGGCTGCGGGCCCATTCCGGCGAGCCTTGCTCACACGTGATGGTCTGAAGTTCGTCGCTCATTAGTTGCTCCTCCTGGAGTTGAGCATGGAGAGCGCCTGTCGATACCGCGCGGCCGGTAAGTCGGTAACGCCCTTGATCTGGAAGAAATGCAGCAGCGCATCCTTGTCGGCTCCGACCTCCTCGACCAGGTCCAGCAGCTCGCGCGCTTGCTGTCGTGAGATCGCGGTGCATGCACCAGCGGCCTGACCGTCATCGTCGTCGGATGCGGCAAGACCCAAAGCAGCCTTCAGGGTCATCCGTTGGAGATAGGTCAGCGTCGAGCCGATCGCCTGAATGCTGTTCTTCTCCCCACTCTCGTCGGGGCTGGCCGAGAGACTGTTCTCTTCGCTGTGGCCATCGCGGTGCGAGATCACGCAGACCACCGTGACCAGCGCGCCTGTGCTATGCGAGCGGAAGCGGTAGGAAAGCCCACGCCTGGTCAAGATCGGAGTGATCGTGCGGGCGATCTCGGCCAGATCCTCATAGCGATAGGGCTGCCGGCCCAGCATCGTCTGACGGTTCTTGGCAATCACTGGGATTTTGGCTTTGGCTGCGGCCAGGGCCTTCTCGAACGACTTGCGGGCTTCATGGGCCTCAGCGCGCTCGTGGAACCCGATCAATCGCTCCATCATCTCGCTATCCGCACCGCGGGCCAAGGCAGCGCTTAGCAAGCTCAGTGCTTGTGGCGGGATGGATGAGGGGGCATCACTCAGCCGGTTACTGCAGGCCGGTCTTGTCATTGGTTTTCTCCATGTCGTCACAAGGGTTGATTTGTCAGTCGTGCGTCATCGGCTCACCCTAGGAACAGTCCGGTAGAAAGCAAAAATCGGGAAGTTTTTAATTCGAACGGCGACGCAAACCGATCACCCTAACAGGGTAATCACCTGTCGCAGCAGGAGTCTGACAGATAGAGGATCAAGCGAGTTAACAACCATTAGAGATTAGCGTCGCCTGTTGAAGTACTGTATCATATCGTGGGGAGTTGATGACGGTTTTTGGATTCAATTCAATTCTCGCCATTAATTTACAATTGCACAAATAGCTCCGCGTCGCCGCGCAGACAAGTCGATTTTGCTTGAAATCTAGATAACGGCGTGCCGCCATCTGCCTGGCCTGTCGGCGCATTGACGGCGGAATTATGGGTAGCAGATTTCGTCAAAACACCTGTAATTTCGAGCTCAGCTCTGGAGCGTCTTGGGCTATCCAGAAATTGTGTGCGCGAGGGCCGATTCTCTTAATTTCATCGCCGGCATGGGCGAGACGACGGCCGCAGGCCCAACGGCTCGTTGGCTTAGAGGCCAAGGCGGCGTGCTACTCGGTTCAGACGTTATCAGGACGGGTCGCAAGCTCGCCGTCCTACCGACACGCGGGACGCGATGCTACTGATCCTCGCCAAGTCAGCAACTGCGGCGGCGAGCAATAAATTCAAATCGCTGCCGAGAAGAAAGTCGACGTCGCTCTGTGAAACCATCTGTTGAAAGTGCGCCGTAGAGACCGCTTTTCTGATCGCAAGGCTCGACGTCGAAGATCTGAATTATAACAATCTGGCCATCGCCCCAAATGGGGGCGTCGTGCCTCTGATCCGCGCGATGGCCTGCGACTCACGCTAGATGTTTGATCCCGGGCTTTGATGGTGCAATCTCGACGCCTGAATCGAGGGATGCGCTATGGGCCAGGTTCACCACGGGAGCGCCACAACGACATCGGCGGTCCGTCGAGCGATACAGCATAGTCAAGAGAGCCTGAGGGCTCTGGCGAAGCGCTACGGCATCAACCAGAAGACCGTCGCGAAGTGGAAGAATCGCACTTCGGTCGCCGATGTGCCGACAGGGCCGAAGAACCCGACCTCGACGGTGCTGACGGTCGAAGAGGAAGCGGTGATCGTCGCCTTTCGGCGGCACACATTGCGGCCACTCGACGACTGCCTTTACGCCCTGCAGCCGACGATCCCGATGCTGACGCGGTCATCGTTGCATCGCTGCCTGCAGCGTCACGGGATCAGCCGCCTGCCAGAAGTCGAAGGCGAGACGACCGCGAAGACGAAGTTCAAGAGCTACCCGATCGGCTTCTGCCACATCGACCTTGCCGAAGTGCGGACCGCCGAAGGCAGGCTTTATATGTTCGTCGCCATCGATCGGACCAGCAAGTTCGCCTTCGTCGAGCTTCATCGTGAAGCCAAGCAGCGGACGGCTGGCGATTTCCTCCGGCGGTTGATCGAAGCGGTCCTCTACAAGATCCACACGGTGTTGACCGACAACGGCATCCACTTCACGACGCCCGGCGCTGGCGGCTCGGCCGTGCCGCTGATCAAGGAGGCGATGGCGAACGGAGAACTCTTCCGCGCCCACGCTTTCGAACTCGCCTGCGCCAAAGCCGTTATCGACCATCGGACCACCAAGCCGAAGCACCCCTGGACCAATGGACAGGTCGAGCGGATGAACCGCACGATCAAGGAAGCGACCGTCAAACGTTACCACTACGACGATCACGCGCAGCTCGAACGCCACCTCGCCGACTTCGTCGCGGCATACAACTTCGGCCGCAGGCTCAAGACCCTCAAAGGCCTCACGCCCTACGAGTTCATCTGCAAACGCTGGACGATCGAGCCCGAAAAGTTCAACCTCAATCCGCTCCAGCAAATGCCGGGACTAAACATCTAGCGACGCGGCACAGTGCATGTTCGCGAGTCCAGAAACGCTCTGGACAGCGGATCTATGTCGAAGCGCTCGACCAAGATGCCGCTGCGACGCCACTCAGCCAGGGACTAAATTTCGCCCGGACTGCGACCGTTTGATCTACTTCGTCCAATCACCTACAGGAGCTGCAAGTGGAGATATCCGCGCAACAGGGGGCGGCTTGCCAATGCTCGCGCGTCCATGCATTGGAACGACCGTCAGGAATGCTCAAGAGAAGCAGGGCTCCGGGAAAATTTACATGGGTTTGGTAATACGAGGGGCTGCCGACGTCCTTGGAGGCCTCGGCGCCTGGCGCATGTGGTGGATGCTGGCCAAGAACGATGTGATCCGTCGCTACCGACGCTCCCGCGTAGGCCAGCTTTGGCTCACGCTTAGCATGGCGGTCATGATCTTTGGAATGGGAGCGGTTTATGCATCGCTGTTCGGCACGTCCATGGCTGACTACCTACCGCATCTCGGCACGGGGCTCGTATTATGGGGACTGATTTCACAGACGATAACCGAAAGCTGCTCGAGCTTCACCGAAAACGACAGTATCATTCGACAGATTGCGTTGCCACGATTTACTTATCTTCTTCGAACCATTTCACGCAATATATTTGTTTTTGCCCATAATATTATTATCTTGCCGATTGTTTTCTTGATTTATGGGTCACCGATCAACTGGCACATCATCTTGTTCATCCCGGGGGCGCTGCTCGTGCTAGCCAATCTGGCATGGGCTGGCTATCTGCTTGCGATCCTCTCGGCGCGCTTTCGTGACATCCCGCAGATCATAGCGAGCATCATGCAAGTCGCATTCTTTGTCTCTCCGGTTGTTTTCAAGCCGTCGCAGCTTCGCGTCGACCATCCGGTGCTCATTTTGAACCCGTTTGCCAGCATGTTGGATGTTATGCGTGAGCCGCTGCTCGGAAATTTGCCGAGTTTGGCCTCCTATCTCATTTTACTTGGCCTGCTGATCTTCGGGTGGCTGGTTAGCCTGGCATTCGCGGGCAAATACTCGCACCGCGTCGTCTACTGGCTCTGAGGGCATCATGGCTCATATCGTTTTGGACAAGGCCAGTGTCGAGCTTGCGGTCTATAATTCGCGCGGCCGCGCACTCAAGAGCGAGATTTTGAGGCGAACGGTCGGCGGGGGCCTTCAAAATGATCGCGACAGCAGCATTCAGTTGGTCAAAGCGCTGAACGAGATCAGCTTCGAGGCCAAAGACGGTGACCGGATCGGGCTCGTCGGTGGAAATGGCGCCGGTAAGACGACGCTTTTGCGGGTACTCAGCCGCGTTTACCCACCGACTTCGGGCTACGCCACGATCGAAGGCCGCATCGCCTCGCTGATCGACCTCTCAATGGGTATGGATACCGACGCCACGGGGTATGACAACATCGAGATGCGCAGCATTATGTTGGGCTTGGACTATCAGCAGGCGGAAGCGATAATTCCCGACGTTGAAGAGTTCAGCCAACTCGGCGAGTTCCTGTCGCTGCCGATCCGCACATATTCCAGCGGTATGATGTTGCGGCTGGCCTTTGCCGTCAGCACCGCGGTTCATCCCGATGTCCTGATTCTCGACGAAGTGATCGGTGTTGGCGACGCGGCTTTCGCGGAGCGTGCCGAGCAGCGGCTGCGCACGATGATCCAGAAGGCGAGCATCATGTTCCTGGCCTCCCATGACAGCAATTCGATCAAACGGTTTTGCAACCGCACGCTCTGGATGAAGAGCGGAAAGCTGATGATGGATGGCGCGCCCGATGAGGTCCTTGCGGCATACGCAGCGGATGGCGCCGCTTGAGCGGCTACTCGGTCAGCGAACTGATTAAGGTGGTAAAGCGTGTCTCTGGCGTAGACTTTTACGTAACCTATGCTAGCCGCCGCCCAGGTGCCCCGGTTGCCCTCGTCGCCAAGAGTGATCGCATCGCGCCGAGCTCTGCCGGAAGCCTAGAACAACGACATCTAAGATCATAGCTTTCGTCATTGGCCTACGAAAGCATATTGAGAACCCGCGACGCCTGACGTGAATTACCACAATGACGCTTTTAAAATCGTGGGGCGGAGGTTAGACGCTAACAACCCTTTTGGTGTTCGGCCCGGAGCGAAATTTCGAATGAAAGCCATAGTGCGGATTCAGGCAATTTCAGTGATGAAATGCTTCAGAACGAAGCTAGCGGCTTTGGAACAAGGCCTTGCACCGAGACTCTTGACCATCGGTCGGTAGTCTAAAAAGGGCGGGCATCGTGTTCGAAAAATTTAGAACCGGACGGGGACGTGGCTATCCTGCGCATATCCGCGCACGTGCGATCCTGCAGCATATCAGGCAGAAGATCGCGGCCAACACACTCGGACGGCTTTTCGTTTCGCCATGGGGTAGGCGGGTTCGGAGCGGATTTGCAGAAATTGGGGGCCATTCCAGGCGCCCCTCCCTGAACCTCGCAATTCTCGCGCATGTGTATTACCTCGATATCGTTCCTGAAATTCTGGATGCGCGCAAGGTTCTCGATGCGCGGGTTGCGCTGCACCTGACCGTACCATTTGACAAGGTGGGCGAGCTCGATGCTCTGGTGAGCGGCCTTCCCGACATCGTTCTTCACGCCTGCGAGAATCGCGGCCGCGACATAGCGCCGTTTTTGACGGTCCTGAATTCCGGTGCGCTGGACCGCTATGACGCTGTCCTGAAGCTTCACACCAAACGAAGCCCGCATCTGCGAGACGGCGAGGTCCGCCGCAAGCTTTTGTTTGCGATGCTGTGCGGCGAGCAACACGCGACATTCCGGGCTTTGAGCGCCTTTGAGGATGCCTTGATCGGCATGGTCGGTTGGCGAGACTGTTTCCGATCCGACCCGCTCTACTGGATGGACAACGAGGAAAGGGTACGCAGCGTCGCAGAACGGATGGGCGCGGCCGACAGCGTCAAGCTCGGATTTTTCGAGGGTTCGATGTTCTGGTTCAGGCCCTCGGCTTTTTCCGCGCTGAGAAGCCTGCATTTGGCACCGGAGGATTTCGAGGCAGAAGCACATCAACTCGACGGAACCCTACACCACGCTGTCGAACGCTGTTTCACGATCGCTGCAAGATCGAAAGGCTTCCTCGTCAAGGATTTGCGCGGGCGTCTGTTGGATTGAACGGATGCGGGCACGACAGTATCACATAATGTTTCAAGCGACGACGTCGTCGTTTCGAGATTGAGGGCGATGAGCATCTTCATTTGCGGGGCTGGAGGATTGGCGCGAGAGGTCTTTGCCGTGCTTGAAAGCGCCGGTGACACGGTCACGGGGTTTTGCGTCGAGCCTGGATACACGACCGGCATCCTGCGCGGTTTGCCGGTTCGCGACCATTTTGCGCGGGACGAGCCCGACCCATGCTTTGTTATTGCCATCGGCGATGGACGAACACGCGCCAGGCTGGCGGCTCAGTTAGCTGATGCTCGCTGGACTACGGCGCTGCATCAGGCAGCGGTTCTGGGTCCGAATGTTTTGCTCGGTGACGGCGTTATGGTTTTGGGTCCGTGTTCGGCCACGACGGATGTCGCCATCGGCTCCCACGCCTTGATCAATCCGGGCTGCACGATCGCCCATGATTGTACGATCGGCGCATTCGTGAGCCTCGGACCGGCGGTGTCGCTGGCCGGAGGCGTTATCATCGAGGAAGGAGCGAGTCTCGGCATCGGAGCCAAGGTTGCTCCTGGCTGCAGGATAGGTGCCTGGGCCGTCGTCGGTGCGGGAGCTGTCGTAATCCGAGACGTGGCCGCGGGCGACACGGTCGTCGGCGTGCCGGCGCGAAGCCATCGACCCGATCGGAGTTGACGCCACTCCATCAAACACGGATTGGTATCTTCGGAGGCTTCCCTATGCAGACCAGTGGACCGATCAATGCCCGCAAAATCAGGGTATTGATCCCTCGATTGCCGGATGTCGCGGCAATTGCACCCCACATCGCCCGAATCGACGCGGCCCGCACATACAGCAATCACGGCCCGCTAAGCCGTGAATTCTCCGACGGCCTGAGCGCGCTGACCGGAGCTGGCGGCGTCACACTGACCTGCAACGGGACTGCCGCGATCGAGATCGCACTGCGCGCCAGGGCCAATCCCGGAGCAGGCCTGTGTCTGATGCCGGCCTTTACCTTCATCGCAAGTGCGCATGCCGTCTGCAACGCCGGACTGACGCCGCACCTGCTCGAAGTCGATCCCGATACGCTGGTGCTGACGCCGGCGATAGCCGAAGCCGCGTTGACTGAATTGCCGCAGGCGCCTTCAGCCGTGCTCGTGGTCAGCGCATTTGGCGCCCCTCCCGATCTGAGGGCATGGGCCGCCTTCGAGGATCGGCACGGCATCCCGGTGGTCTTCGATGCCGCGGCGGCGGTGACTGCCCTATCGGGGATTGGTCTCCAGCCCGTCTGTGTCAGCCTGCACGCGACGAAGGTTCTGGGCATCGGCGAAGGCGGTGCAATCCTGTCCTCGGATCAGGCGCTGGTCGAGCGGATGACCGGCATGACCGGGTTCGGCTTCGTTGGCCAGGAGCGCGTGTCGACGGTTCGCGGCGGCAATTATCGCCTGTCGGAATATGCAGCCGCGATCGGTCTCGTCGTACTGGATGGCCTGCCGGAGCAAATCGAGCGGTTAAGGGCGCTGACCGCGACATACCGTCAGTTGCTTCACAACAAGCGCTCGCGGCTTCAGATTGGCGCCGGCACAGATTGGGTGACGATGACACTGAATGCGGTCATCCCGCCGGACGAGGTCGAGGCGACCCTAACGCGGCTGTCGGAGGCCGACATCGAATGGCGGCGCTGGTGGGGGCTGGGCTGCCATCGTCACCCTGCCTTTGCGGACGTGCCGCGTTGCGATCTGTCGGGAACGGACGCGCTGGCGCCCTGTGTCATCGGGTTGCCCTTCCACGACGAACTGTCTGAAGAGGACGTATGGCGGGTCGTGTCATGTCTGCCGTGAGCGCTGCCCCACTGCTGTCCTACATCGTGCTCTCGTATAACTACGAATGCTATATCGGTCAGACGCTCCGCAGCATCCAGGAGCAGTCTGTCCAGGATTTCGAGATCGTAGTGGTCGACGATGCCTCGTCGGACGGCTCCCGCGAGGTGATCCGCAGCTTCGATGATCCGCGTATCCGGCTTTTCGTCAACGACCGCAACATGGGCGGTGCCTGGAGCTACAACCGGGCGGTCGAAGCAGCGCGCGGCAAATGGCTGGTCAATCTCGATGCGGATGACTGGATCGCGCCAGGCAAGGCGCAAGTTCAACTCGATCTGGCACAAGCCGATCATCGCCTCGACATCGTCGGAACATATGTCAACGCAGTTGACGTGAATGGCGACCCACATCCGCAACGGCAGGAAGTGGAAGATTATTGCAATCGACGATTGAACCTCAACACAGTCGATACTTGGGTGGGGCAAAATCCGCTGTGCCGGTCATCGACGATGATCCTTCGCGAAGCCCATATCCGGATCGGACTCGACGACCCGACGATGGTCAGAGCGCCTGACTATGAACTCTGGACGCGTGCATTGCGCCATGATTGCCGTTTTGGTGTCATTCCGGAACGCCTGACCTATTTGCGCCTTACTTCCAGCGGCGTGACACATGGCGATCCCGTAACCACTTTCTTGGAGATGACCTACGCAACACTGCGCAATCTCTATCCCGTTGCGGAAAAGCGCTCGTTGCTCCTGTCGGTTCAACGAATGATCGACTGGGTCTCAAGCCATGATTTTCTGAGCTCACTGCCACGTGTCGAAGCCCATCGGCTTGTCGGCATGATGCTGACAACGCCTTCGATGGGAAACTTCCAGGCGTTCAGACAGTTTCTGGCCGATCGCGACAACGATCCCGCCTTGATGTCGATCGGTCAGCGATGTCTGGCGATGTCACAGCGCAAAACTTTGAATAGCGACCAAGTACAGGATCTTATGGAAGCTCGGGACTTCTGGTTCAATAATTCAAAGGAATGGCAAATTCACTCACATTCGAAAGATGCCGCGATAGAAGAGATACGACAATCATTGCATTCTGCGTTAGACGAGCTTTCTGAACTCAAACTATTCTGCGAAAATACGAAAAAAAGGACATTGCAATGGCAGGCTCGACGTCTTTCCGCCCTGCTGTCCTCGCGCTTCTCCCGTTTACGGTAAACGATAGTCTGCAGCTGGCGATACTGCGTGAAATGCGTCAGCGTGACATTGACGTCTTCATAGCCGTTCTCGAGCAGGGCAGCGGCGGTTACACTGCCGATGCCGCCGAGGACTTTCGGTCTGACCAGCGGCTTATCGATATGAGAGGCCTAAAAATCTCGAAGTCGGTCAACTTCATTTCAGAAATTGTCGCAAACTTTAAAATCGAACTCCTGTTACAGGTCGGCGCTCCATCTGCTTACTGTCAGATTCCATATGTAAAAGAGATTAATCCCTCTGTTAAGATAATCGATACGCTTTACAATAGGTCAGCGCATAGCCTCGACCATTTCCTCTACGAAAAATGCTTCGACGCGGTCGTCGTTGAAAGTCAGGATATGCGTGGCTTCATCGCTTCGAATACCGCGAAAGCCGACGCGCAGATCCATGTGATCGAAAGCGGTATCGATCTCGGTCGCTTCAGCCCGACGACAAATCTAGAGGGCGAACCAGGCCAGAAGCCCTTCGTCGTAGGTTACCTTGGCAGGATGTCGCCCGAGAAGAACCCGCTGGGTTTCGTCGATTTGGCGGAGCGGCTCCATCAGGTCATTCCGGAACTGCGATTCCGGATCTATGGTGAAGGCCCGATGGCAGCGCAGGTTTCCGCGCGGATTGCGTCGAGCTCCGCTTCCAAGACGATCGTTTTCGAAGGTTTCGCGGAATCATCGGCCGCAGCTCTGGCGGAGATCGACGTCCTTGTCGTTCCTTCGAAGCTTGATGGCCGCCCGAACGTGATCATGGAAGCGAACGGGTGTGGAGTTCCGGTGATCGGTGCGCCGGTGGGTGGCATCCCGGAATTGATCGTTCCCGGCGTCAATGGCTTCGTGCTCGCGCCAGATCGGCATATCGAGATAACGGATCTGCTGGCTCGATGGCTTGCCGACCCGATGGAATTTGCAGTGATCCAGGCATCCTCGCGCTCCATGGCTGAGAAACGGTTCGATCGATCGCGAATGATGGATGCATATGAAGCGGTCTATCGCCGATTCCTGCCGGCGGGTTAGGGCACTCTCGCGCGAGGACAAAGAGCTGAGCCCGTTCACGCGGAAAAGGACAAGCAAATCATTACCGCTGGTTCTGAACGGCTTGCGTGCGTGCGGACTGTGTCCGTCGCATGATTGCATCATGGCGCGATGTTTCTGGGCCGAACGAGGAGCGACAGCTGCCCAAGGCCGGCCTCGACTTGCGTCGTTTTCGTATATGACGCGATGAGCCCGGGACTGATCGGAGTGATCGGGCGATAGTACCGGTCTTCATAGATCACGATCGCTTCAGGACGATTGAGCGGCTCGTCATAGAAGCGATACGTCGCGGCCAGTCCAGAATCCGAGACATTCAGCACCAGGGGAAACGGCGTCCGCATCTTCACCCGTGCGCCCGTTTCGAGCACGATCCCTGGGAGACGTGAGACGACGACGATCGACGCTGGCGGCTTGGCCAGCGCCCTCATGCTCTGCCGCACTTGCTCCAGCAACGCGATGTCGTCCGGTCTGGCATGTATTCCGGCGAAGAAGCCCTGATGGATGCGCTGCCGGGAAGCGCCAGGCAACTCGCCATAATGGACCAGCAATGACGTGGATAGAATCGCGGCGAGAAACGCAGCGAGCGCGAATGTCTGAAACCAGCGCCAATGCCGTGTTTGGCTTTGTCCCCTCGCGAGCAGAGCCAGGCTGGCGGCCGGCAGGCCGCCGATGCAGAAATTATAGATGCTGTTATACGCAGTTGCCGCCGTGACGATGCCGGCCAAGAGTGATATTGCGTAGATTACTGCTACGAGCCTGTCGGAAGCATCGGATGCTTTGCGAAGTTTTGCGAGGAGCCCAAGCCCGCACAAGGCCATTAGCACGACGACATCATGAGATCTGACATAAAGCGCCGGTGTCAGGATCAAACTCGATAGGAGAATGGCGGTAATCGCCGTCGCCACGAGCCTTGGGTCAAGCCGGTTGCGGACCAAGCCGAGCAGCGCCGCCAGAACGCATAAGCTGGCAAAGGCCGGATTGAGACGAAGGAGGTCAATCGTAAACCAAATCTTGCGGCCAAACTGATCCGAACTGGTGATCAGCGATAGATAGACGATGCCATCCCAGAGCCGTTGCGCCGACAGGAGAAAAATTGTTGCGCTCCAGCCGGCGGCAGCGGTCAACGCCGCTGAAACGGGAAAGGCGCCGCGCCATGTCCGCTCTTTCGATATGAGGAAGTCTGCCAGGCACAGCGCAAATAGCGGCACGATCAGTGGCGGATAAGCGATGGTCGCGGCGCCCCAGGCTGCCACCGACAGGGCAAACCAACCGCGCTGCGCGCTCGCGATCGATGCCAGCGATCCGCAGCCATATCCGGCGAGCCCGATTATCAGGCCCTGCAGGCCGAGTGTATTATAGGAGGGTGCCGGGAGGCCGAAGGGTATATATGCGATAAGGCAAGCACCGCTGAGCCAGGCTTGCCAGGACCAGCCGAGACGACGCAAGAAAACGATCCAGAGTGTTCCTGAAGCCAATGCGCCGATCAGGAAGACAACCCGCAAGAATAGAAAAAGCCCCTCGCTCGAACCCTTGAACCAGGAGAACATGATTGCGGCAGGATAGACCAGAAGAGCCGCCGTCTGATGCAGAGTGTCGAGCGTGCTGGAGGCGATGCCGCCCTTGAGCCAGTCATCGATAAAGGTCGCGTAATAGGCTTCATCGCTGAGATCGAGGCCCACCGGCAGGCGGATCGCCAAGGCAAATAGGACGATGGCCGGGACCAGGGCGAAAGCAGCCTCCTCGCGCCCGATGCGCAGTCGTTGCGCCGACCCATTAATCAGCGCCATGGCGCATCCATCCAACCCTTGCTTCTCTTGTCACGACAGCAGACGCATCGTGCCGCGCGCGCTGGCGACGTCGAGCTTCATTTCGACCAGTGACCTTCATACCTTCATTGCATGGACGCGCGTCTCGTCCGAGTGGTAGCTGACCTATATACGAAGGCGCCGTCACTCTCCGCGCGCTTCCTTCAACAGCATCGGCAACAGCGCCTGGAAGTCCGGTACGTTCGGTGAAAGTCCAAATGCCGCGAGGCGGCGGATATCGCCGGTCAGGATCCGCATACCCCCTGGACGTTGCAGCGACGAGCTGGTCTCGATTGCAACGCGCAGTCCGCTCGCGGCGATCATCTGATCAAGCAAGTCGCGCAGGACGAACGCGCGGCCGCTGCAAAGGTTGACAAGAGGCCAATCCCATTTGGGCAATTCGGCCAGGTCCAGCAGAAGTCTGGCCGTCTCTTGCACATCGATGAAATCGCGGCTGACACCGAGATCGCCGACCTTCATCCGGACCTCGTTTCCAATCGGACCGATGAGCTGTCTTGCAAACGATGGCAGCGCCAGATGCGGCGGCATGCCCGTTCCGACCGGATTGAAAAGCCGTGCAACGAGCACCGGCATCCCACCCGCGGCTGCAGCCAGCCCCAGAAGTGTCTGGGCGTATTTCGCGATGCCATAGTCGGTCGTCGGCAGGCAGGCGCTACTTTCCGCGGCGGGCTGAGCGTCCGCCGCGACAAAGCCGTACTCCGCAGCCGAACCGAGCAGCACCACTCGGGGCGGCTCCGCTTGCTCAGCCGCGGCGGCGAGCAACTCGCCAGCGAGCAGCGTGTTCGCCTCAAACATGGTCCGCCGGTCAGTCGCACCGGTTACGCCTGCGAGATGCAGGATGCAATCCGGCCGCGATGCGGCGATCGCACGGGCGAAATCCGACCGCGACCAAAATTCAGCGCCAAGCGCGATCTCGAAGGGATTTGCGGCGGTCGCGGCACGGCTGGCTCGCATGACGTGCCAGCCTCTCGCGGCGGCGGCTGCCAGGACATGTCGACCGACGAAGCCGCCAGCGCCTGTGACCAGAAGGCGCATCAGCCGGAATTGGCCGGCACAAATGCCTGCGCATCATCTTCGATCATGCGCTGAGCTTCGGCGAAATCTGCAGGACGGCCGATATCGAGCCAGAAACATGCCTGGCTGTGACAGAGCACGGTCTGACCCGCTTCCTGCATTCTCTGCATCAATACCGGCATATCCAGATAGTCACCGGGCGTGATCCATCGGCGGACAGCTTCGCGCCGCAACACATAAATGCCCATGCTGACCAGATGTTCGTAAGTTGGCTTTTCGCGATATCCGGTCATGCGCATGCTGTCATCGACCTCGAGCAGGCCGAATTCCGATTTCAGCTCCCGGCGATATGCACCGATCGTGGCGTCGGCACCGCGGGCGCGATGGTCGGCGAGAAGAGCGCTGACATCCAGCGTCGTCAGAAGGTCGCCATTGGTGAGGATGAATTCGTCGCCAAGCCTGTCGAATAGCAGACCGACCGGGCCTGCGGTGCCCAGTGGTTTGTCCTCGACGCTGTAGCTAATCTTGAGATCGAAACGCGAACCATCGCCGAAGAACGCCTCGATGAGGTGTCGCAGATGGTTTACGGCAATGATGACGTCGGTGACGCCGGCCGCTCGTAACCGGAGCAGCAGGATCTCGAGGATCGACTTTTCGCCAAGCGGCATAAGCGGCTTGGGGAAGATCGCCGAGTAGGGATGGAGCCGGGATCCCTTGCCGCCGGCCATGACGATTGCCTGCATGACGTCTCAGACCGTGTAGACAGTAGGTGAATAAAGCCCGCGATTCGCGGAAACGAAGTCGATGGCGGCTCTGAGCCCATCATCGATGGACGTTCTAGGGCGCCAATCCATCAGGCTAGCCGCCTTTGCATTGGCGGATACGAGCTTGAACACCTCGCTCTTGCTCGGACGATCGCGCGCCGCATCATGCACGATCGGCTTGTCGACGTTCATCAGTCCAAGAATCCGGTGCGCGAAATGGCCGATCGTAAAGGTTTCCCCCGTTCCCAGATTAATAGTTTCGCCGTCGATACCCTGCGTCGTGGCGGCTCGGATAAAGCCGTCGACAGTATCGCCGACGAACGTCATGTCTCGCTCCGGCGTCAGCGAGCCGAGGTGGATCGCATCGCGCTCCAGGGCCTGCGAGATGATCGTCGGAATGAAGGCGCGGCCTGATTGGCGTGGGCCGAAGGTATTGAACGGCCGCAAGACAACGACGGGCGTGTCAAAGGAGCGGTAATAGGAGTCGGCGATCTTGTCTGCGCCAATCTTGCTCGCGGAATAGGGCGACTGCGCCTGGAGCGGGTGGTCCTCGTCGATCGGCGTGCGGATAGCAGTGCCATAGACCTCCGAGGTGCTGGTATGCACCACACGCTTCGTCCCAAGGCGCCGCGCCGCCTCCATGACGTTGAGCGTACCCTCGATATTGGTCCGGACGTAGGAACGTGGCGCGACATAGGAATACGGGATCGCGATCAAGGCTGCGAGGTGCAATACGATGTCCTGCCCCTCCATGACGCGGATGACAAAATCACTGTCTTCGACGTTGCCTGCAACGATTTTTAATGATGCGCGCAGATCAGTCGGCAGGAAACTGAGGTTCCCGATCGATGAGGCCGAACCATAGCGCACCATCGCGGTCACATCCGCGCCGGCGTGCAGAAGCGCCTCGGTCAGATGGCTTCCGATAAAACCCGCGGCTCCCGTTACCAGAACTCGTTGTCCCTTGATCATTTTCATTCCCGTCTAGACCGGCTGCTCATGCCCGTTCCCGTCTTGCGATGCAACACCCGCGGTGATCCGCGCAGTCCAGCCGATGCGGCTGCGAAACAGGGTCGAGGGCGTCCTCAGCGCTTTCGCTCCGACAGTTCGGCGTACGAGAGAGTCGGCCCTGACCCTGATCATGTGGATCGTCCCCTGCACCGGCTTGTGAAGACAGCCCTGGGAAACAGTTTCTTCGTTCCAGCACCAGTCCTCATAGCCGAAGCCTGCGGTCAGGTCGGTTTTGCTGTAAGGTATCCTTCGATAGATATCGCATGCGCCGAAACTCAACGACGTCCAATGGTTGCGAACGCCCAGCGTGACCCAGTCGCCATCGGCGGTTTCGATATCGGGATGGATCAACCAACGGGGCCGGGTCGTCGCGCCGAAGTAAAGGCATGCCTCGGGATGCCAGATCGTCGGTCTGGGCTCGGCAATCGCAGCCTCATAGGCACGCAGCAGCCAGTTGGGTCCCCAAAGATCGTCGCCGTCGAGGAAGGCGATGAACCGGCCTAGCGCAGCTTTCGCGCCAGCATTGCGCGCCAGGCCGAGGTCGTCGACATCGGTTTCGACGATACGGATATCGTCCTGCTCCGCGAGGTAGTCTAGCGTGGCCGCATCGGCGCAATCGGCAATGACGATGATCTCGGCGGATACGCCTGCGGCGGCGGCCAAGTCGCGTGCGTGCCGGATACTTAAAAGCGAGGCATGGGCAAGACGGCCCTCCTCGTGGACATTGAGAACGGCGGTGATTTCGGTCATGAAGCGTGGCCGCCAGACATCGGAAAATCTGCAGGCCCTGCCCAGTCACCATAACTGCGAAGCTTGTCCCTTTCACCCGGTGGCAGGCCTGCTTCTTTGTCGATAAGCGCGACCAGATGCGGATCAGGTGCATAAAGTGCGCTCAGTAGAGGAATGTGCGCACTGAGATAGTGCAGGGTATCAATCGATTCGCCATCGGGCATCGACGCTGAAGTTGCGAACAGCCTGGTGTTATGTCGCAAGGCGGCGCCATGCCGCGCAATCATTTCCCAACCGGCGCGGCTGCCCCACACCAGCACGGCTCGCGGTTGGAGGTTGTTGACGAGCGCGGTGGCGATCGCGACGTTGCGTTCGAGATTTGGAGACGAACTGAACTCCGACAAGGCGCGCCATTCGGCCCCACGAGGGAGATGTTCCGCGCCGGGAATCGTCGCCATGTCCGTCTCTACGATCAAGAGATCGTCCGCATTCGCCACCAGATCGGCCAATTCTGGCGTGTCGTCGAGAGAGCCGACGAAAACGATCGACCTGGGTATGGAAAATAGCGACAGATAAAGCCCGCGCCAGGCTTCCGATGTCTCGTCGTAAATGGTCATGGGGACAGGCAGGGCCTCAATCTCGCTTTGCAGCGTCAGAAGATCGGGCTCAATGTCGCCCAGACGCTCGATCAGCGCGTGTATCTCGGCCATCGTCTCGCGACCGAGAGGAACCGCCGTTGGTCCCTCGTTCCTCATCCAGGCCTGACGGCGCCTCTCCTCGTCGAGGAGAAAGAAGACGAGCGGGTTCTTTCCGCTGTCGCCATAGCCTGGATTGCATTCGACATACGCGACGGTGTTGAATGCGTTGTTGGGATTGAGGCCCTGATCGGCGCCGCGCAGCAGGTAATGCAGCAGCGGGTTTTCGCCGAGTGCTGCAATTTCTGGATATGTCTCAAGATACCATTTCGTACTGAAATAGGGGCCGGGATCATACCCCAAGACCGCGCCATGAAGCATGTAATGGCTGCAGGCGTCCAGACCAGATAACTTCGCTTGCGGATAGGTCGAGAAATACCAGACACTGTCGAAAAGCGGGCTGGGATCGCGAAATTCATGCATCCCGTGTTCGAGATAGTGCAGGAGCGGATTGATCCCGGCTGTTGCAACGTCGGGGTTTCGCAGTAGATACCATTGCGTGTCGAAGAGCGGCCCAGGATCGCGCCCCTTCGCCGCACCGTCGGCGAGATAATTTTGCCATGCCGTTTCCCCTGGACCGAGACTGCCAGGATAGCGCTTCTCGTACCAACGAGCGTCTACCAGATGTTTCGAGGCGGTTTCCGCTGCTCTGCCGCGGCTGAGCAGCCGCTTGACGAGGACGACTCCGTGGACATTGGGGCGTCTCGAAGCTTGCCATAGGGCGGCAGCCAGCCGCTGCAGCCGCGCGATGTCGATCATGCTGTCGCTCTTGGATCGCATTGCTCTCGCGGCAAAACCGATCGCAACCCGTTTTCATAGGCATCCAGCATCGCCTTGACCTCTAACTGCGTCTGCGCAAATTCACGCGCCCGGCGGCGCATGGCCTGTAGCCCGGCGCGGTCTCGAGCGGCTGCCTCGATCCGGCGGGCAAAGGCGACGTCGTCCCCGGCCGCGCAAAGCCAGCCGGTCTGTCCTTCGACGATGAGTTCGGGCAGGGCCCCGACGCGCGACGCCAGTACAGGCACGCCGAGAGCCAGCGCTTCCAGAACAACCATCGGACGCCCGTCGAAGGTCGACGGAAGCACCAGCAGATCAAACGATGCCAGAACCGGCACGATCTCTTCGACTTCCCCAAGCAGATGAAATCGCTGGGCTGGCAGACCCGCTTTTACAATGGCGGCCTGAAGCGCTTCTCGCATCGGTCCGGTTCCGGTCATGACGAAGCGCAGCGGCAAACCATGATCGACCAGCCGCGCGATCTCGACGAAAGCCAGCGGATTTTTCTCCGCCGACCAGCGCCCCGAAAAGCCGATGATAAGTTCGTCCGGCCCTGCACCGATCCGATCCGAAAGCGTCTGGCAACGTGGCAGAGGCGCGAACCTCTCCGTATCAACGCCGCTTTTCACCATGCAGACACGTTCCGCCGTCTCGCCCTGGTCGAGAAGCCAGTCGCCGACCTCGGCATTCTCGACGAGATTCAGATCAATCAGGAACCTGCGACGCCTGTTGTTCGCGGTATGACCAACCGTGTTGAACAACAGATCGACGACACGAAGCGCGGGGTGAGCGGCGCGCAGACTGCGAAGGCTATCATAAGCCAGAGCGCTGCCAACGATCCAGAGCAGATCGACCCGGCGCGAGCGCACCAGATGATGCAAAAACTCCTCCCAGACCGCGTTTGGCATTCCGTTGGCCAGATGGAAGGTTTCAGCCGTATGTGCCTCGAACCAGTGGGAGGTGTCGCCCTGATGGGCCGCTGTGGTCAGCGATGTTACGATGACCACCCGCCAGCCGGTCTGGACTAGATGTCCGACAACGATCGCGAGCAGGCGTTCGGCTCCGCCCATGACCATGTAGGGCAGGGCCAGGAGGACGGTTGGTCGATGCGGCTCTGAGGAAGCCGGCGCCAGTTCGAGCGCGGTTGGAGGAAACGGCGGTGTTCCCCGGCGCAGATTGGCTCGTTTGCGCGAGTATGCAACGGATTCATCAAGCGGCTGAAGCACGTCCTCGTTCATCTGGCGCACCAGCTGCCGCTGGCGCCACATGGGGGCGACATCCACACTGCGGCTCAAGCTGCCGTGATGAACCTTATAGCGCAGCATCGGGTCGTGATGCAGGTTATAGAATCGTGCGCCGAGAGCAGCCAGGCGGGTCCAGAAAGCCCAGTCCTC
Organism: Bosea sp. PAMC 26642; assembly: GCF_001562255.1. NCBI lineage: Bacteria > Pseudomonadati > Pseudomonadota > Alphaproteobacteria > Hyphomicrobiales > Alloboseaceae > Allobosea > Allobosea sp. PAMC 26642. Next base: position 4,698,785 of record NZ_CP014301.1, read on the forward strand.
GTGGACATGCCCCCAAATGGCCCTGTCCACGTCCTTGAATCCGCCTGATGCCAGCCAATAGGCTCGGCGGAATACGGCGCTGGTGAGGACATGGTTGCCCTCGACGAGCACAGCCAGATCGGGCCGCTCAAGGATCGGCAGCATACCCGTCTCTTCGCCGACCATCTGCATGGCGCTGCTGACGACATCGTAGCCATGACGCTCCAATAAGAAAACAGCTTTTTCGAGATAAGTGGGAGCGAGCGTATCGTCGGCGTCGAGACAGCAGACATAACGCCCTCTGGCACGACTAATTCCGAAATTGCGGTTAGCACCTGCCCGATTGGGTTCTTCCTGCATGAGGGTGCGGGTGCGAGGGCGTTCAAATGCGGCAACGATCTTGCGCGATTCCAGGTCCGTCGATCCGCCTTCCACGACGATGATTTCGAGATTTCCATAAGTCTGGGCCAGCACTGAATCGACAGCCGCGGCGACGTAACGACCGTAATTGAACGACACCACGATTACGCTGATCAATGGGCCATCATGAGGGGCCTGGTTGGTCCAGCTTGGCGCAGGCCATTGGCTTGGGGCGTGCAATTTAGCCGAATCCATCAGAAACGCCGCGCTCGATCATAGCGGCGATGTTGGGCCGTTGAGGGCAACTTTGCAATGAGCGGGCCGTTATTGGTTTATTTCAATCCGATGGCGCGACTGACCTGAATAGCGCTGCCCGCTGCCCAGAACAGCAAAGGACGGTTTATGCTCATAAACCAAGTCCGTCGCACGGCACAACGCAACGTGCAAGCCCGGCTGGTCATGAGGGCCCTGGACACCGAATTGCTGCCGATCAGTCAGCGGTGTTGAGCGCAACGAAGCCGTTGAACACATGCAGCATCGTATTAAGCGCCGATGGCACTGTAGCATCTATCGACGAACGCACTGTACCCGATCGCCGCGGTTGTCAGCGTTTGAATGACTTGCTCGGGAAGACCGCCGCGTCGTCTCACACATGCAGCATCGGCTTCCGCGCAACGGCTACAACGCTGGTGCCAAACGGCATCGTCGCGCCGGTCATCAACCGCAGTCGTTCCGACTCCAGCATTTTCGCAAGCATGCGTCCGACGACGTTGTCGGGCAGATGGTGATCGTCCGACACCGACCGTCCGAGACCTTTGAGGCGGCCAAATAGCGAGGGAATCGCACGCAACAGGAAGAGTGGCAGGACAAGCGGCGCGAACATAAAACTCGTATGGACAACTTCGAAGCCCGCGACTCGTAGCGCCCCGGCTGCGGAGCGCGTCGTATAGCGGCGCATATGCCCCGCCAGTTGGTCTTCATTGGACCAAAGCCAACCGAAGGCAGGCACCGACATGTAAATCCAGCCTCCGGGAATCAAGGCCCGGTGAAGGTCCGCCAGGACGCCGGGCTCATCGGCTATGTGCTCGAGGACGTCAAACAATCCCATTGCCGCAACGCTGTTGTCGGAAATTGCAGCCGATGCAACCGTCGCGTTGATGACCGGTAGGCCACGCATCCGCGCCGCGGCCGCGCCTTGCGGGCCGGGTTCGAGCACGATTGCGTCGAAGCCGTTCTGCTGAAGCGCCAGGCTCACGATGCCGTTGCCCCCCCCGATGTCGAGGATCGGACCCGTGGGTGGAAAACGCTCGACGAGCGAATTGATGCACCGATTGCGATGCGCGAACCAATAGGACGACGCCTCGATTGCAGCGTAATCGCCATGAAACTCTTCTGGATAGGAAACGGGTTCGGTGCCTTTGCCCACCCAGAAGCCGTCCTGGTTCTTCATCAGCGTCGGCGATATCAATGCAATCGTCTGATCGATGCTGGGCATAAAATGGCGACCTGCCTTAATCCTGACCGACGGTGCTTGCCCCGAGGCACATCGCCGACCCGACCTTAAAATCAAATACCGCACGTCCTTAAGACAAAGGACGTGCCGTGGCCAGCGTCTAGAGCGTTTCCAGTTTATTTTGGATCATATCCTGCGGCTTTGAAGAAGTTTGCGCATTCGGCTGGTGTGAAGAGGTCGATGACCGATCCGATGGCGTCCCATAGGGCTGGGATGGTCCTTTCGGCTCTGGCGCGCAGGAGCGACGTGAGCTTGGAGAATGCGTTCTCCATCGGGTTGAAGTCGGGACTGTAGGGCGGCAGGAACGAGAGTGTGGCGCCGGCCCTTTCGACCGCCTCGCAGACGCTGGCCAGCTTATGGGCTGGAAGATTGTCCATGACGACGATGTCGCCAGGCTTCAGCGTCGGCACCAGAACTTGTTCGACATAGGCAAGGAAGACCACGCCGTTCATGGCGCCGTCGTAGACGAAGGGCGCGGTCATGCCCGTGAGACGCAAGCCACCGACGAAGGTCGTCGTCTTCCAATGCCCGTGCGGGATGCCGGCCCGGCAGCGCTCGCCGCGAAGGGCGCGGCCGCGCAGGCGGGCCATATTGGTGGACAGGCCGGTCTGGTCGATGAAGACGAGGCGTTCCGGGTCGAGATCGGGCTGAGCCTCAAACCAGTCCTGCCGCCGCTTCAGCACATCGGGGCGATCCTGCTCCAGTGCGTGGGCGGTCTTTTTTTGAACGTCCAGCCATGCGCCCGTAGCCAGGCGCTCAGTGCGCTGTGGCCGATGGCGACAGCCCTATCGGCAGCCAGGCGAGCCATCATCTCGTTCAGCGTGATGTCCTTGCGCTCATCGATCAGCCCCACGATGAAGGCCTCATGCGCATCCAGCCGCGAAACCCGTCGCCGACCCTGCAGCTGTGCCGTTGTCACGCCGATCCTGGCCCGCGCAATCCACCGGATCGCCGTCGATATCCCCACCCCGAACCGCGCTGCCGTCTGCCGCGCCGACAAACCGTCCGTCGAAGCCTTCAAAACGCGCCCGCGAAGATCGTCACTCAGGTGCTCGTGCCCTCGCCCACCTCTTCAACGAGCACGTTGAATCAGCCCGCAAGACGCACGTCACATCACAATCGATTCAACCGAGGCAGGAAGCGCCCTAAGTTCGGGCTGCCGGACCCGGTTGCCGCCTGCTCGTCGACGCAGTAGAGCGCAATGTCTCAATCGCAGAAAGCTCGGCGAAGGCAACCTTCTTCCATACACCCTGCACGGGACTGGCTGCGAATGCCATGGCTGACAGGTGCGTAGCCGCAGCGGCGCTTTCGATAGCTGACGGTTTCCATCCGAAGCGGAGTTGGCCTATCTACATCAGCCAATGATCCAAACGCGCTGGGAGTTTTGGCTGTGAATACAACGTCCAAACCAAAAAAAATTCTGATGTGGGGAAGTAAAAGTAAGGCACGAATTATTCACGAGATGATAGTAGAGCAAAATATAGGAATAGTAGAATTTATATTTGACGCCGACGCAGATTGTTTGAATTTTTCTACAAAGGCCGTATTGATCAATAGTATCGATAAATTATTGGAATTGACACATGATATAAAGTACTTTGTTGTGTGTATTGGCGGAGAAAATGGATACGCAAGATTAAAAACATCACAGTATCTCTGTGAAATCGCTCTAAAGCCACTTTCATTAATTCATGAAAGGGCTTTCATAGAACCAACGTCGGAGGTTGGTGTGGGATGTCATGTTATGCCATTCGTTGTTGTTCACAAATTCAGCAAGATCGGCGAATATACGATCTTGAACACTAACTGCACGATCGATCATGAGTGCGTCATCGGTCGAGGCGTGCATGTAATGGGCAGCGCAGCTGTTGCAGGCCGCGTCGAGGTCAGTGATTTTGCTAGCATAGGGACGAACGCGACCATTCTGCCCGATCTCAAAATTGGTGAGGGAGCCGTTGTCGGCGCTGGCGCCGTCGTCACGAGAAACGTCGATCCTTATGACGTCGTCGCGGGGGTTCCTGCAAAAAAGATCAGTGAGCGACCGCGTCATGTCTATGATAACATCGTCGAGCGGCTTCTCATCAGGGGCGGCCGTTCATAATGACGAATTGCCCCGGTCGTCTTGCTTGCTTTTTGCAAAAGCGAAGATGTCGAGCAGAACGAAGCTCAAGACAGCGACGGCAATCATGCCAAAGGCCTGGATAAGAACCGCGTCGAATCCGAGCAGGTTATGAGCAACGAACTGAAGCAGGGCCTGCGTTCCGGCGCCAACGGCATGAACGAGGATGTAACGTGACGCCGCGACGGGATGCGGGATATCGGAACTGAAGGACCAGGATCGGTTTGCCGCATAAGTCCCGGCGACGCCAAGTCCATAGACCGTCATCGCGGCCGGGACGGCACCCAGACCCATGTGCGTCAAGACGATGAACACGCACAACAGGCTGGCATTGGAAACCAAGCCTACCACCGCAAAGCGGTAGAGTCTTCGGGAGCGCTGGCTCGATAGGAAATCGTGTGTTCTTCGAGTAATTTGAAACGGATTTCGGTTTGACCGCACGGTAGACACCCTCCGGCCCGCAGCGCGGGACGCACACGAAATTCATCCGCTTTGCCGCACCAAATGGCGCTCTAGCTCTGAGCTGGAACCGGATGATTGCACACCGAAGCACCAGTGAATCCTCAACTACGGTTGCCGGAGTGAGAGCCGAGATCAATCGCAAACATGAGTCAGTTGCTTTTTGTGCGTGCGGACGACGTTTTCTCGGAACCGCTCCGGTTGCCGAGTTTAATGCCGTTCATCGTTTGGTCCACGATGAAGTTCGGACGGCCTTTAGCCTCGACGAGGATGCGTCCGACATACAATCCGGTGAGCCCCAACGCGAAAGCCAGGCAACCCGCGATGAACCAGAGCGATAGAATGATACTCGTCCATCCTTCGACCCTGACGGCCCCAACGAAATGGAGCAAGACGACCGCGAACGAAACAACCAAAGACAAGAACGCAACCGTCAAACCAGCCGACATCACTAGTTTTAAAGGTCTGTCCGAAAAGCCGACAATGACGCTCATCGCGAGATTGATCAGGCTATGATAGTTATAGCTCGACTTTCCCTCATGCCGTTGGCCATGCGAAACGTTCAGATCGGTGCGCGCGAAGCCTACCCACTGAATAATAGCCGGGAAATACTTTAATTCCTCGTCCCAGCTCGTCACGGTGTCGATCACCCTGCGATGGTAGATGCCGAAATTGGCGACCTCTGCAATCTGTTCGGTTCCCGTGAGAAATCCAAGCAGCCGGTAGAAGGCGCTTGAGACCGCCCGGCGATGCCAGGCATCCGCACGAACCGCCCGGCGACCACGAACGACGTCATAGCCTTCGCCGGCCTTGGCAAGCAGGGCCGGTATTTCTTCTGGAATGTCTTGGAGGTCGCAATCCATGACCACGATCCACGTCCCGCGAACGGAAGACAAGCCTGCCTGGATCGCAGCGTGCTGACCAAAATTCCGGGAGAGACGAAGGCCGATGACGCTACTGTCTTCTTCGGCGAGTTGCCGGACAACAAGCCAGGAGCCTTTCGGACAGCGGTCGTCGACGAGGATGAGCTCATAAGTAACCCCCATCGTTGCACACACGTCGCGGACCCGGGCATGCAACGGCCGAAGACTCTCCGGCGCGCCATAGACTGGAACGACAACCGAAAGATAAGGGTCGCCCGTAACGTCCGATGGATCGGCGACCGGTCCCATCGCCGCGGCCAACCGGGTCGGACGTGGCGTATCGCTCACGTCAAGCCGATCCGATATGGGATAGAACGCGATCGATGACGATCTCCTGGTCGTCGCCGAGGTCACGAAACAACGGCAGGCGGATCAGGCGATCGCTCGTCGCGTCCGTATGGACCAGTTCACCGCTAGTTCGGCCATATCGAAGTCCCGCCGGGGCTGAATGCAGCGGGATATAATGGAAAGGGGCGAGAATTCCGTCTTCCGCAAGGCTGACGATCAGGCCGTCTCGCGCAATCTTACTCTTTAGCAGTAGATAGTAGATGTGCCCGTTGTGGCTGCAATGCTGCGGCACGGTGGGACGAACAACGCATTCTTTGAGCTCGGCTGACTGGAAGCCTTGATGGTAGCGGTTCCAGATATTCATCCGCATCGTAGTCGTATCGTCGCCAGCTTCGAACTGCGCCCATAGATGGGCTGCTATAATCTCGGCGGGGAGATATGACGAGCCGATATCGACCCATGTGTATTTATCGACGGTGCGCTTGCGGAAGGCAGTGCGGTTGGTGCCTTTCTCGCGAATGATGTCGGCGCGCTCGACCAGTTTGGGATCGTTGATGAGGATCGCGCCGCCTTCGCCTGACACCAAATTCTTGGTCTCATGGAAGCTGAAACAAGAGATTGTGCTGAGCGAGCCTGCAGGGCGGTCAAAATAGCTCGACAGCAGCGCCTGCGCCGCATCCTCGATGATCATCAGGCCATGGCGGTCGGCAATGTTCTGGATAGCGTCCATCTCGGCGCAGACACCGGCATAGTGCACAGCCACGATGACCTTGGTCCGGGGAGTTATCGCAGCCTCGATCAACGCCGGATCAATGTTCAGCGTGTCTGGACGGATATCTATAAAAACGGGCGTGGCGCCGCGCAGCACAAAAGCATTTGCGGTCGATACGAACGTGAAGGACGGCATGATGACTTCGTCGCCCGGTCCGACATCGGCCAGAATCGCCGCCATCTCGAGCGCCGCCGTGCAGGAATGGGTGAGCCGTGCTGTGCCGCCGATCCGCGCTTCGAGCCATGCCTCGCAGCGCTTTGAGAACGGACCGTCACCCGATAGATGCCTTGTCTCCAGCGCTTCGCGGATGAAATCTATCTCCCGGCCAGTTACCGCTGGGCGATTATATGGCACACGCATTCGTTCGGTCTCGTTGCTGCGGTGAGCGCGAATGTCGGTCGCAGGCGCGACCCCACGCGCCCGAATATTGCACGCGATCTCTATTCCGGGCTATCGCCTTCAAGCAGTGGTGCTCTATCGGCGCCTGAGCGTGCAGTCAACAGGATTACGATAGATGCGTCCTTCGAACACGGGTATCCATAATCGAGGGGCGTCCGAATGGAGTTCCGCAAAATTCGGAAGAATTATAGATTTGTTACGCGAAAACCTCCAAAAATACGGTATAACGTTATTTATCGCGAGTTTACTTTCGGTTGCTGCACGAGGGCAAACTATATTTTCACCGCTATATTCATTCGACAGATACGAATTTGCATATCTTGCAGAAAAATTGAATCCTCCCGAATTTTTGCTACCACAAGGTCGCTTTGGACTTGCAGCAATTTTCTGGCTGCGCGGGCTCATTGGTTATGATGGCACGGATATTGGCGTCAGCTCGCTCATCCTTGCGGTGTTGTTCTTCGCTGCCGCGGGCATTTTCTTCGCCAAACTCGTACTTGATAATCCGACGAGGAGTGAATTGAGCATCTTCCTTGCCATCATGACGCTGCATCCGTTTGGCACAGAGTTTTTCACATTCTCGGATGCCACGCTTAACATTATGATAGGCCTGCTCCTCTCGGCAGCAGGGGCATTCCTGGCAGCGCGTTCTTCAAACCAATGGGTCTCAATTGGCATTGCGACACTTTTGCTGATTGCGGCTTTGTCAATCTATCAAACTACAATCGCGTATGTCCTGCCGCTTTGCCTGATCGCGTTGGTCGTCAGGATCAGCCGGCGTGAACTCCCAGCGTTCCAACAGCCATTTTTTCAGTGGCCGGAATTCCGGGCGTTGATCGTGGTGCTGGCGAGTGTTGTGGTTTATTTGGCTGTGGCAAAATTGATCTCACACGTCAGCGGTGTGCCGCTTGATGGGCGTACCGATTTCGCGGGCCTGGTCGATGTAAAAGCCAAGCTCAGCATCGTTTGGACGGCATTGACGCTTGCGCTTTGGCCTATGCCGGGGCTCCTGCCTGCGGGCGCATCCATTCTCCTGATCGTGTTGCTGACCATCTCGACGATCCTAGTGATCTTTCCCATGCTGAGGAACGGCCTGGTGCTCTCCGGTATTCTTTGTGCGGCCATGCTTGCTGCGGGACTTGGGTGGGCCGTGGGGGCATCGGCAGTGGGGAAGGTTATTTGGCTCGTTCCGCGCGTGCTGGCGCCGATGTCGGCTTTCGCCGCAGGCCTGATCATGGTGGGCTGGCATCTCGCGTCGCTGCGATCCAAGGCGCTTTTTGGCGTCGCCTCCGTCGTGCTCGTCCTTGCTTACATAGGCTCGTCCAATCGCATACTTTCCGAACAGCACCGACTCAATCACTGGGATGCCCAGCAGGCGAATCGGATCGTCGACCGCCTGGAAAGGCATCCGCGCTTCGTCGATATCCGATCGCTCGCCATCATCGGCGGGGACTGGCGCAGGAGCGCTCGACTTGTGACGACAACGGGTGACATGAACGTCTCGGCGTTTTTTTCTCGCCCGTCCAAACTGGGACTCATCCAGGAAGCTTCAGGCTACCGCTTTGAGAAAACCACCGCAACTGAATACACTGACGCCGAGCAATATTGCCAGACAGCGCCGCATTTCCCGGCGGACGCGTCGGTGACGGTGCTCGGTAGCGTTGGAATTGTGTGCCTGGTGAAACTAGAGTGATGGTGCGGGTGACGATCAAGCGCCTTCGGATCATCGACTTGCACTTGCCTCGCTGGAACAACGACGCTTCGCATCCGCAGCCGTGTGTCATCGAAACTCTTCGAATCAGCCGGTTTCGACCAACTGGACGATGTGACGTAATTTGTCGTCATCGGCGGATGGTGTAATCCAATTTAAAAATTCTACGAGCATGGTGCCGGCATTGGCTGGTTCGGTGAGAAAGAATTTACCGACATAGCGCGACAGCTTGGCCGCCGTGGCATTCCGGTCAAAACCAGCGCAATCGACGATCGCAATATAGAGCACCCGGCGCCTGGGCTCGTTTGCCGGCTCTCGTCCAGCATAGCATCTCTGTGTTGGCGCCTCGGACAGAGAGCCATATGAGCCGGTCGTCGGGCCTCCCGTCGGCAATGTCGCGGCCAGCGCATTCTGCTGCGTCGCAACAACCGGCGTCGTCTCGGTCGCGTTGCTCAGACCAAGCTCTTTGAGATAGATTTCATACCTAGTTGAAGACGAACGTAGGCTGCCTTGGAAGACCGGCGATTTGTCGCCATGGTTCCAGAGAATGTACTCGTCGAGCGCGGACGCCACGTTCGCACCCGATCCACCATAGGCGAGCGTCGATCTCCAGTCGCCTGACCCGTCATCATAACGCGCCGTTTCATCGATTCTCCGAAACGCCGAATCCCGCGGGAGATGGTAGGGTGGATTGATCTCGGCCGCGTTCGGTGGCGACATGCAACTCTGATAGCGCTGCCCTTTGATGATGGTCGGCGCCGGAGGGAACGCGGCCAGTTCGGGGGCGATCGGAGCGTTAGCCTGTGCATAGCGGTCGAACCGAACATTGATCGCGTCGTCGAACTGTCTGGCGAGGACGCCCGAGCGATAGTTGATCGTATTCGTATAGCAGAAGGCCGGCCGATTGGAGGCAAGTCGTTGCGGCGTTGTCGTTCCATTGCCGTCACCCGGTGCGTCGAAGGTGACGAGCGAGCCGTCCGCCATTGTGGCGGCGTTTCTCAAGAGATACTGCCGACCACTCGAGGCGGAGGCGACGAAGCGCGCCGGGTCGCGCTGGCACATCATCAAGGGCGTGACGTCGCAGGCGTAGTATTGCGATTCCGCCGTTGCCTTTCTTCGGATTGATTCCGTTTGTGCTCCGACGAACTGGATGAAGCTCGCGGTGAGAGAGTGACGGGATGTGGTAACCTCGACATAGACCGCAGCGGCGCCGTTGACGTCAGCGAGAGTAAAGCTCGGGCTATCGCGCAGATCGGCTAGATTGGCTGCAAATCTGAAGCTGAGTCCGAGATCGGCATTGGCGCCGAATGAAGGTGTGTTGGTCATCCTTTTGGCTGCGTCTCTCGCCTTCTGCAGCGCTCCATCGGTCCGGTCCAGCTGTCTTGCCGCGGCCAATGCCGCAGCGTCGGCCGCATTAGCCAGCTGCGTGTCCAGCGTGTAGAGGCGACCGAGGTCTATCACCAACCCGACGATCCCGAGCAAGGCTGGCAGCGCCACGGCGAAAAAGACCAAGGTAAAGCCGCGCTCATCGCCGGCAAGCCGGCCAAACGCCGCGACTTTGCGCCGCCGCTTTTCCGAAATACTGCCCTGATCGGCCGACTTGACCGTATCTTCGACGGTTTCCACCTGCACTCCGTCAGATCTAATCTCGGTCATCGGTGCTCATGTTTTCGCTCGGCATTGTCGCGGAGGCGCCGATCGCCAGCGAGGAGCCGAGAAGGTTGCCCAGAAACAGGAAATCATAGCGGAGATCGAGGATTTTGACTTGGACATTGACCGGCACGGGAACCGGCCGCCCGACATATCCCAGATAGTTCATCGCATAGCTCACCTCGATCTGGTCGGCTCGCAGTTGCGGAAGGATCGCGCGCATGGCCTCGCGGATAGGCGCCAGCCTGGCGTCGACGAGCAGGAAGTTGCAGCGCACGAAGCCCGGGCATATGCAGCGCTCACGAATGCTGCAGGTGACCGTGAAAATCGGACAGATGCTTTTGCGATCACGCTCAGGCGCGCATCTCTGGCCGAGCGGCAAGTCGTTCCAATATGCCGTGCTTTCGGCCGGCGTGAGGCCTGGACCATCGGCGACTGGCATCGAGACGATAGCCTTCCGCGCGCCCAGCTGGACAGCCTTCTGAGCGGAATTCTGCTGCCATAGAAACAGCGCCAGGTCGGCAGCGCCGAAAATCAAAACAAGGAGAACCGGTAAGACAAGCGCGGCCTCGATCAAAGCCGCACCGCTATCGTCCAAACGGGTTCTAATCCTCAATCGCTTGTTCCTGATGAGTGGCAGACAACGTCAAAGATGGCTCGATGCCCAGGATCGCTAGGAGATCGAAGTTGACCTTCACATCCGCGCGCAACGCGACCGTGCCCGATACCAGCGTGCGAACCGGCATGACCGTCACCGCGCTGCCGGGGAGCTTCGTATTGCTCATGATTTCGTCGCGAGCAACGGCGATCGCATCCATGGCGCCCCAAGAGCATGTCGGCGAGCAGGTGGGATCGGGCACCAGCGCCAACAGGCGGGCACCGCCTCGCACAGCGGTCTCGATTGCGGCATGGATGAACAAAGCCCGCCCCAACTCAACGCCGCCAGCGCAAAGAACAACGAGAACAGGGAGCAGGAGAGCAAACTCCAAGATGGCGGTTCCAGATTCGCACGAGGTGAACCTCGATACTGAATGCAGGCGGCTGCGAAGCGGTTTCCTGTTTGGCAAGGCCTTCCCCTGTCCTGGCGCCGATCATTTAGTTGGCAGATGCTTTCATGATCTTCAGGACGACAGGCGTCAGAATGACCATGAGCACCACCGGAAAAATGAAAGCAGCAAGCGGAAAGGTCAGTTTCGGCGGCAAAGCCGCCGCCTTTTCCTCCGCGCGTGCCATTCTTTTGTCGCGCATCTCATCGGAAAACGTCGTCAGCGCGACCGCGATGTCCGTGCCTAACTCAATCGATTGCTGCAGCAAGGTTGCCAATGCGCGCGCTTCAGCCAGCCCTAGCCGCTCTGCACAGTCCTTCAAGGCTTCGACCGTACTTTTGCCCGCACGCATTTCTCCAGCCATCAAATCGAGATTGGCCCGCAGTTCCGCAGCATCTGATCCAAGTTCTCGTGTGACGCGGTCGAGAGCCGCATCCAAACTTAATCCTGCATTGACGCAAACGACCAGCATGTCGAGAAAATCGGGAAAGACGATACGATATCGATCCTGCAACAGGCGCTGTCGACGGCTTACGAAGGCTCGCGGCAGATAGTAGGCCAGGATGAACAGGATCGCCGCCGATGCCACTTTCGGCGTCGTTTCCCAATGCGCGGCGAAGATCGCGATGAAAACCGCGCCTGTCGCTGGAAGCGCAACCAAAAGCACCCATCGAACAATCGTGAAGATCGAGACCGCATCCGCATTGAAATAGCCAGCGCGAATAAGATCTTTTCTGAGTTTTCGCTGAGCATTCGCATCGACGCCAAGGCTGCCCGGATCCACAGCCGTCAGGCGTCGCGAGGCGGCTCCACGAGGCACGGTTGACGACGCCGTTGCCATGGCGACGGCGCCAAAGCGCCGGCGTTGCCGACTTCTGCGCGCCAACCCGTTGACAACGCCGTGGGACAATAGCGCAACGCACCCGAACACGAGGGCCAGAACAACTATCTGCACGAAGGTCTCTGGCATCCTTTACACCTTGAAGTGGACCATCTTGTAGATCACGACATTGCCGATCAACAGCAGCGCACCAGCGATCTGCAAGATGGTCGAGCTAACCGGGCTGGCCCAAAACTCGAGATAATATGTCGAACTGACAAGATGAATTAGGCCAAAAAGCCCCACCGGGAGCGAGGTCAGCGCATATCCGCTAAAACGGCCTTCGGCCGACAGAGCCAAAACCTTGCGCTTGAGACGAAAGCGCTCTCGCAACATTCTCGCCAGGCGCGCGAGAACCTCCGCGAGGTTGCCGCCCGTTTGCTGTGCGATGGTAATCGAAGCCACGAGGAAGCGCATTTCTGGATAGCCGACGCGCTGTTCGAGCTGTCCGAGAGCGCCGGAGATGTCGCGTCCGTAGGTGATCTCGTCGACGACCACGGCAAACTCGGGCCCGGCGGGCGCAGGCATTTCGCGCGCCACAAGCGACAGGGAAACCGGCAGCGGATGTCCCGCCCTCAGGCTGCGCACGATGACATCGATGATATCGGGAAGCTGTTCACCAAAGCGGGCAATTCGGCGCGACCGCTTGAGCGACAGATAGCCATAGACAAGACTGCCGGCCGCCAGAAAGGTCGACAGGGCTCTATTGAACAGGCTCCAGGGCAAAGGCGCGATCACGAGCAACAGCAGCCACAGGCCAGCGGCAATCAGTAAGACGCGGACGACCGCAATCTGCGTGCCGGATTGGACGATCAATAGGCGCAAGCGAGAGATCAGCACAGAACCCAAGGCACCGGAATCCTTTTTGCGAAGAACGTCGATATCAGGCAGCGCTCGCGCCACCTTATCGAGGGCCGCGAAGCGCTTCGCTGTGCGGCGATCCTGCTGAAGGATATGTCGAATTGCAGATTGAGCCAGTTGGGCGCCGATAAAAACGATGGCAAAAATCAAAGTATATATGAGCCAGGGTTCGGACATGGCCGCGTTCATAGAGTGACCGTCGGGTCGAAATGCTGGGCAGGCAAATCGATACCCAGTCCCTTCAGTTCCTGCAGGAAAGCAGGGCGCACACCGGTGGCCCGGAAAGAGCCGTCAATTTTACCTTGGGCATCGAGCCCCTGCCGCACGAATTTAAAGATTTCCTGCATTTGAATGATATCCCCTTCCATCCCCGTGACTTCGGCGACGCTCGTCACGCGTCGTTGACCATCGGGCAGTCGTTCAAGTTGAACCACGAGCTGGATGGCCGAGGCTATCTGGCTGCGGATGGAACTGACCGACATCGGCGTGCCCGCCATGCCGATCATTTGTTCGATCCGACTTAAGGCGTCGCGCGGTGTGTTCGCGTGGACCGTCGTCATCGAGCCTTCATGGCCGGTGTTCATCGCCTGAAGCATATCGAAAGCCTCTTCACCGCGGCACTCGCCAAGGATGATCCGGTCCGGCCGCATACGCAGGGCATTCTTCAAGAGTTCGCGCTGCCTGATCTCGCCCTTACCCTCGACGCTCGGCGGTCTCGTCTCCAGCCGCGCGACATGGGGTTGCTGCAATTGCAGTTCCGCCGCGTCCTCGATGGTGATGAGACGTTCCTTCGGCGAGATGTATGACGACAAAGCATTCAGGATCGTGGTTTTACCCGACCCGGTTCCACCAGAGACAACCAGCGAGATCCGACCACTTACCGCCGCTTTGAGAACATCGGCTATCGGAGCTTTCAGCGCGCCCCCTTCGATCAACCGCTCCATCGAGAATGGACGTTTCGCAAATTTCCTGATCGATACCAATGGGCCGTCGACCGCGACCGGTCTGATTGCGACATTAATCCGTGACCCGTCGGCCAAACGTGCATCGACCATCGGAGAGGATTCGTCGACGCGCCGGCCGACACCGGCGACCATCTTGTTGATGATGCGGATAAGATGAGCCTCGTCCTTGAAGCGCACGGGGGTCGCTTCGAGCTGCCCGTTACGTTCGACATAAACCGCGCTATGGGCGTTGATGAGAATGTCACTGACCGTCGGGTCCTTGAGCAACGGTTCGATCGGCCCCAACCCGATCATCTCATCAAGGACATCTTCGGCAAACGACTCGAGTTCCTTTTGATTGAGCGCCAAACGCTCGCGGAGCGCGTAGTCTGCGACGAATTTCTTAACCTGACGGGCAAAATCCTCGGCGGAAATCTTCTCCATGAGAGATAGGTTAAATTCGTCGATGATCTGGGCATGAAGCTTGACCTTCTCATCGATCAGCGCCGGCCGCGAAACCTTTGGTTCTTGATGTGGAGGCGCGGGAGGCAGGCCGTCGGAGACGGGCTCTGCGACATCACTATGCAACCGCAAGCTCGCCGTGCGCCAGCGGTCTCCATTCCACGGCTTCATCCCCGCTTCCCTCGCTTTGCGTCGTTGCTCTTGTTGTCCGTCCGGGGCGCACCCACCGTCTCTTCGACCCATTGCGCCAAAACCCGCACATCCTTCACGACGCGGTTTCCAGGTGAAAGTTCCGTTAGAGGCCGACCTGCATTCATCGCCTCCTGCACCGCGCCATCATCGGACCGGACGCAGAAGATCTGCCTTCGGTGTAGGGCGCTCTCGATATCCGCGCGCCGCGCGATACGGCCGAACAGATTGGATTGACAATGATTGACAACGATGCCGATCTTGGCGGCGCCGATCAATAAATCGTCAAGATGCGCGAGTTTGGCATCGAGTTGCCTTAGAGCCGGCACCGTGCCGGTCCCGCAAACGACGATCGCATCCGAGCCAAGCAGGAGATTGTCGATCCAGGGTAGGCTCTGATGCGGAATATCTAGAAGGAGCAGATCATAGCGGTCGGCAATAAGATCGAGGACCGCGAAGATCATTTCGTGGTTGGGCTGCTCCAGAGTCTTGCGGCTGAGCGGACTCGCAAAGACGTCCAGCCGGTCGGAATATCGGCTGGCGAATATCTCAATTAGCTGGTTATCCAGCCGATCCGGACGCCCCGTCAGTTCGCGAAGATCGAATTGCGGTTGCAGGTCGAGAGCGTCGGCTAGAGTGCCGCCGTCGAAGTTCAGATCAAGAACGGCAACGCGGAAACCACCGCGTTTGTTCTGCAACGTCAAGTTGATCGCGGTCTCGATCACAAGCAGGCTGGTTCCGACTCCGCCCTTGCTTGGCAGAAATGCGACGACTTTCGCCGCACGCGGCGCCGGCCCGATCCCGGCGAGCCGCTGAAGGACGTCGCCGAACTCCTGGGCCAGTTCGTCCCACTTGCTCCATTCCGCGGCGCGGGTACGCAAAAGGCGTTTGTAAACCACTGGCGCGATGATATCGCTGACGTAAATCAGATAGGACCGCGCGTGTTCAGCCTGCGCGAATCGGATCGAGGCCTCTGCGAGCGCGCCATCCGAGCGGAGATCTGGAACGACCACCAAAGCCTTATCGGCCTCTCGGTAACCTTGCTGGCCACCTAGATTTTCAAGATTCGGCACGACCGAAACGGCAAGACCGAAATGAGCCGCGAGTTTGGCTAAGCCGGCAACCTTTGCATCGTCCGCTTCCGGGGCAACAATGAAACACTGCACTTCGATCCGCCCCCAACCATCTCCGCGCCTGACGGCTTTCGAGCCCAACGTCTTAAATTTTGGCACCGAGAACTAACTAATTGCCGGACCCAAGACCACCTGCCCAAATCCTTCTATCGCTCCGTCAAGACCGTATACTGTTCGCGTTTAGCGGCATTACGGGTGACATTCACTACCGACTCCGTTTTTGGAGCGGGGGGAAGAGGAGCCGCGGCGATTTGAGGCGTAGGAACCGGTGCCTGACGCAGATTTTCAATCTCCGTACGCAGCGCGCCCTCGATTTCCGCGCTTTTCCGGACACTTTCATCAGCGCGAGCATTTGCCTGCTCGGCGAGTTTCTTCAGTTCGGTGATTTGCCTTTCGGTCTCAACCGACGGCCGCGCCATCGAAGCGGCGCTTCCGATATCGGTTGCCGTCACGCGCACGGAAGGCTTGTCATCGGTTTGGCCTGTCTGCCGCAATACGAGAGATAGCCGCCCGATCCCTTGAGCAAGGATGACCGACTGCGCCTGCTGCACGTTCAGCTCTAACGTGACAGCTCTGGCGATGGTGGGCTTGTCCGGACGCTCATACGCGGATTGGTCGATCGCGAGGACCTTGGCATTCTGCAGCAGGACATCCGCATAGGCTGCCGTCACGTCCTGCCCCGTGGTTTCGCCTCGCGTCAGAATGACGTCTACACGATCACCGGGCAGCACGAATCCGGCTACGCCGCGTACCTCATCCACGCGCACTGAAACGGCGCGCATTCCTTCGTCGATCTGTGTCGACAACGTAGCCCTTTGATTGGGCGCCGTGATCTTCGACGCGAGAATCGGTTCGTTTCGCTGGAAACCCGTCAGCGCGAGGCGGCGACCCTCGTTGTTGATTTCAGCGATTGACGCAAACGCGCCCTCGATACGCGCATCCCCGGTCCACCGAATTTCGCGCAGATTCTCAGCCGTCAATGGGCTTCCGAAGGCGACGGCTTGAGACGCAACCACGATCATGCCGCCTGATGCGACAGGCGCCTTATCGGCTTGGATCAACCCGCGGGCCAGCAAAACGGCAATAGCGCCAAATAGCAGCGCAACGCCCAGAGATATGACCGAACTCGATCTCACTAAGAGCAATCCCCCGTCGGATTTGCGATTTTGCAGCTGATCTTGGTGAACTGGGCGTTGATGCTCGTGCCGGTAGCAGTCACGCCGACGATTGCCACTAAGGCAATCAGCGCGACGAGCAGAGCATATTCCACCATCGCGGCACCGTCTTCAGCCTTCCAAAAACGTCGCAAAACCTGTCGCATGTCGCTCTCCGTCGCCAATTTATTGTTTGCCAGAGGTAAACACGGCTGACACCGAGAAGTTCAATCCGCAGTCAGTCGCGTTTACGATTCATACACCACTTGAGGTGCTACGCGAGCCAAGGCCCGGCAGATGCAATGATTGTGACGATCCACGCCCCTGCGATGCCGGGGCCAAACGGTATTTTCCTTCTCCTGCCGATCGATCGCGAAGGCGCGAAGTCGAGCTTGACTGCGCCCCAGTAGAGCAGGATGCAGAGGAAAAGTACGATGGCGAATGTCAGCGCGTGCTGAGGGCCAGTGGACAGCAGTGCCACGGCTATCAGCTTGACATCGCCTCCGCCCATGGCGTTTTTCGCGTAAGACAAGATCAAAAAAGGAAACAGAACCGCTGCAAAAATCAAATTATTTAGCCAATTGATCAAATTATATGAATCAAAGAATTTAAATAGCACAATTATCAAGCAAATTATTACATTTTTATTTTTGATTCTGTAATGCTTAAGGTCATCAATCGCAATAAGTGTTAACATAAAGATCAATGCTAAATTTAAGCCGGAGTGCAGCACTGAAATTTTCCTACCTGACGCCTTTACTGAAGCCAGTAAATTTGCACCTGCGCTGAATGAAACGTTCCAATCTGGTGCTTTAATGCAAGCTCATTAGGATTCGAGCGCATATCGACACAGCCGAGAAAGGAGGCGTTAAGCTCGCCGTTCTACGCTGGATCATGAACCGCTCCCTGAACGTCCAGACTCTCGGATCGGCGATCGTCATTGCCGCATTCATAGCCGCGGAGGCGGCGACCAGCCTGCTTTCAGCGTATCCAAGACTGCCGCTGGCGTGGTATCTCAACCTTGAGGTCTTTCATGTTTTCGAACAAGCGCGCTCTGAACCTTCGCCGCTGCGTTTCTTGTTCGGGCCTGCGTCGCTCGGGGGTGCACTGATTTTTCTGGCGATCGTCTGCATTGCTCGCCTGGCGCGATGGCGTCTGGTTATTGCAATCGCTGCAAATTTGAGTTTCTATTTTGCCTTCGCTCTGTCACTTGCCGCGACCGACAGATCTCATGATCAGCAGACGGCTTCCTTATTCTGGATTGCTATTCGGCTGGATTCCGTGTCGATCACGAGCATCATCGTTCTTGCCTCGTTCGGCGCGGCCGCGACAAGCCATGCAGCCTATTTTCTCGAAATTTTCGACCGGAAGGCAAACTGATCGCATTGAGGTCCCGTTTGCCGCTCATCTAAAGCCTTCCGCGCAGTCCAGGGTTGACAAAAGCTCTTGAACGCCGTGCTGACAAAGGCGTCGGAGACACTTCGCCAGTCGTCGAGGGGAATTCTTCGCACGTTGACGGCGGTGATGTCTCTCGCCGGGCCCGCCAGCGCCATTTCTGACACAAGGTTGATCGTCGGCATAGGAGGCTGGCAATTGGAACGATTCGAGGGCGAGGTTGTCGTCCTGCGGACAACCGTGTCGGTTCCAGCCAAGCGGGGGCTCGGCTTGCTTCTGCTTTCCTGCGCCGGCGCGCAGCGTCGGATCAACATCGTGTTACCTCAGGTCGTATTCAGTGACGGAAACGCCACACGCAGTGTCTTGATCAGGCCGGTTGGAAGGCCCGCTCCAGGAGGATCGCCGCTTCTGGCAACATTTGCCACAGAGCAGAGACGTTCGCTGACGTTCCTTGAAACTGAAACCGGAAAAGCCAGCGTGGTGTTGCACTTGGCCGAAATGCTTCGGAAAAAGCCCGCGGCCCTGGATATGCTGGCTCATGCCGGCCCAGGCGCGATCGGTTTCCGACAGTTGGCTCCTTTTATCCTGTCCATGACGTTCACTGACAACGATAGCACCGCGTTGGATAATTTCACCTTGGCCTGTCGATCCGCTGTTCCTTGAACTGGGTCATGATCGGTGTATCCGACGTGCCCGTCGCAAGGCCAACTTGATGTCACAAGTCGATGCAAGCCGATCGCGCTATGCGCGATCTACGCGTCGATTGCCTCGGTCCAAACCGCCTCGCGACGGGATAACCGCTCGCTCGACCGGTTACGCGTACGGTTCAATAAGCTAGTGGCGACAGGGTTGGGGACATTGGTGAGAAGGCGACGGGAAAGACCGCCCCTAAACAACCGCATTCGATCGTCACGTTGCGCTTCTGCGCCATGAATGCGTATGAGTAGCGTCATTGTTCAGCGCCGGACGAGGGTGCCGATCTTCGGTTCGTGCCTGTGTGGTGCGCACGGCACGGGAGCAGGGTTTTGATGCGCGTTGGGCTGGCCGTGTTTTGGATCGGCATTGCCATGGGCGGCTGTCAGAGCACGGCGGGCGGTGACGTCGCTTCAACCGAGACATCGTCGGTTGACTCCGCATTGACGGCTTCGAATGACCCCGGTGGCTTGGGCCGTGCGCATCTTGCCAATAGCGACTACGCCATGGCAGAACGGCAATTCCGCGATGCCGTCGAAAAAAACAGCGAGGATACGGTATCCTGGATGGGATTGGCGGCGGCCTACGACAATCTCGGGCGCTTCGATCTGGCCGATCGCGCCTATGAGCAGGCAGCCCGCACAGGCGGCGAAACCCTCGAATTGATCAATAATCTCGGCTATTCCTATTTGCTGAGGGGCAACGGAGCCGCAGCGCAAATCCAGTTCACGAAAGCTCTCACATTGGACCCCAAAAATCTGGTTATCGCCAACAACATTCGTCTTCTCAAGCTCGGGCAGCGCAACGTCCGAGGCACGCCGCTTTAGGCGAATGTCGCTCGCTAGCCGAGGGCTTGATCGCCAACTGTTGAAGCACCGTATTACAAGCGACACGACCGACCAGATCTGTTCGAGACGGCAGCATGTCGGGTCTGGCCTGTTCCCTAGTGACGCCTGCCGATGCCAGCCGTGATCGCCTCGGAGAAGGCGCGCCTGTCGTCTTTCGGGTGCACGCAACTGAATCCCGCATGGTGCGTTGCCGGTTCAACTGCTACCTAAATGATGAGGCCGATGTCAGGACCGTTTTTGATCATGCGTAAATCCAGGGCCGACCGGGCCGCGACGAGGCAAAGCTGTAACAGGGTATTTTGCCTGGTTCTGGCAGTCGCGGCCTGGAGCGCGGTCGGCGCATCCTTCGAGACGTCGGCACAGACGCAGGTGCGCCAGTTGGTGCGCACCGGGGGTAACGCCGTCCTCAGCAGAGCCGCGCTGACAGTCAACAAGTCCCAGACGATCAGGCTTCCTGCCCCCGTCGTTGATGTCCTGGTCGGTTCGACCGACATCGCCGACGTCGTTCCCGTGAGCGACCGCACCTTGTATCTTCTCGGCAAGAAGGTCGGCACCACGAACGTCTCCCTCTATGACGCGGAGAAGAAGCTGGTCGGTATCGTGGATGTCGAGGTTCGGCCGGACGTAGCTGCGATCGAGTCGCAGATTCGTGAAAGCACAGGCAACACGGGCTTGAAGGTCCGCAGTCAAGGCGAGCGCACGGTCTTGACCGGAGTCGCCCGGGACGCTCCCAGCGTCGATCGCGCGCTGCAGGTCGCACCGCCCGGCACTCTTAACCTCTCGCTGGTCAAGTCGCCGCAGCAGGTGATGCTGAAAGTCCGTTTCGTTGAGGTAAATCGCACTGCGGGCCGCGAGCTCGGGGTGCGTTTCGAATATGCCGGCCGCAACCGCATAGGTGCCGTCGGAGCGTTCGGTCGATCCAGCCAGGTCAGCAGTTCGGACGGCGCGCCGGTCGGGTCGAGCGGCAGCATCCCGCTTTCGGCCGTTGTGGGCAGCGCGGTCGATGCCGCGACCAATGGTGGCATCCCCTTCGCGACGATCGTGCAGCGCTTCTCGGGCGCGGCAAACCAACTCGATGTCTTTATCAGCGCGCTGGAGAACAAGGGCCTGGTCAGACGGCTTGCGGAGCCCAATCTCATTGCCATGTCGGGCGACAAGGCGGAATTCCTCGCAGGCGGCGAAATTCCGATCCCGATCGCTGGTCAGACGACCAGTGGCGCTCCGCAGATTACGGTTTCGTACAAGGAATTTGGCGTCAAGCTGGCTTTCACGCCGACCGTGCTTGCCAATGGCCGGATTCATTTGCAGCTCGAACCGGAAGTCAGCGATATCGATGCATCTCTCGCGGTGGCGGTCGGTGGCGGCATTTCTGTGCCCGGCCTCACAAAGCGACGTGCCAGAACCAACGTGGAATTGCAGGACGGGCAGAGCTTCGCCATCGCCGGCCTCTTGCAGGTGCAGTCGAACCGCAGCATCGACCAGTTCCCTTGGCTCGGCTCGATACCGGTTTTGGGGGCGCTGTTTCGCAGCACTCAATTTCAGGAGCGCGAAACCGAGCTTGTCGTGATCGTGACACCACATCTCGTAAAACCTGCCCGGCCTGGCCAATTGCTCGCAACGCCTCTCGATCAGACCGTGCCAGCCAATGACGTGGATCTTTTCGTTAACGGACAAATGGAACTTCGGCGAAACATGCGCGAATTCGTCTCCGCGAACGGGACACGTATTGGTCCGCACGGTCATCTTTTGCCGGGCGCTCCCGGCCTTTCCGGTACGAAGTCCTGCTCTCCGCGCCCATGCTGAATTTGCGCCTCGCCGGGCTTATTGCCGCGTCCGCGGTCGGCCTTGGCGGGTGTGCCGAGTATCTCGATCGGCGCGACACGGTGATGTCGGGGACGGGCGAAGCCGTTCAGACCAACATCGTCACGCATCAGATCGATCCTTGGCCGGCTCATGCCCGCTTTGTTCATTCAACGACCGATGGTGACCGTCTGCAGAGAGCCATGGAGCGGTATCGCAATCCCCGAGCCGGAACCGATACAGTGTCGTCTTCGACGCAAACGGGTTCGTCGGGCGCTGCAGCGGCCCCGGCCCGAACACCTTGACCCGATCGGAACTCTTCGCGGTCCGCACGGACACCGGCGCCATCCCCTCATGCGAACGGTCTCGATCTGATCGAGCCGGTCTCTAAACTTCATCTCTGCCAGTTTTTCTTGGCATGGACCGGTAGCGACTTCGCTCGAAGACGCTTTAGAGCGTTTTCCGATCAAGTTGCATCATACCCTGCGGCACCGAAGTAGTTCAGACATTCGGCAGGATCGAAGATATCGATGATGTGGCCGATGGCGTTCCAGAGGCCGCTGACCGTTCGCTCGGCGGCCTTGCGCAGGAGGGCCTTGAGCTTCGAGAAGGCCATCTCGATCGGGTTGAAGTCAGGACTTGAGGGCGGCAGATAGCGCATTTCGGCGCCTGCCGCCTCGATCATCTCGCGCACTCTGGGTCCCTTGTGGCTGGAGAGGTTGTCCATGACGATGACGTCGCCCGGACGCAGTTCTGGGACGAGCACCTTGGCGACATAGGTCTCGAAGGCATCGCGGTTGATCGGCCCGTCCAGAACCCAGGGCGCGATGAAGCCGCGCAGGGTGAACGCCCCGACGAAGGTTGTCGTTTTCCAATGACCGTGCGGGACGGCCATCCTGAGCCGCTCGCCGCGCGGACATCGGCCATGATGGCGCGCCATGTTGGTCGAGGCCTAGGTCTCGTCGATGAAGACGAGGCGCTCGGGGTCGAGATCGGGCTGGCTTTCGAACTACTCCTGCCGGCGGTTCAGAATATCGGCGCGGTTTTGTTCGCTTGCATGCGCCGACTTTTTTTGAGCGTGATCTTGTGTCGGTCGAGGAACCGCCAGAGCCCGGCGATGCTGGCGTTCACCCCCTTCGCTTCAACCGCGATCCTTAGTTCGGCAAGCGTGATGTCACGGTTGACTGCGACGCAGTCCACGATCGTCGAGCCATGCCGTTCGAGCCGATGCGAGCGCCTGTCGCCACCAGGCGGGCCGGGCCACGCATCGCCCTGCTCACGCTCCAGCCTGCGCCAGCGGCTGACACTCGCCGTGCTCACACCAAACCGCTCGCCAGCCTAACGGTGCGTCAAACCCCGCGCCACCGCCGCCAGCACCCGAACCCGAAGATCAACAGACAGAGCTTTCGACATGCCAGCCGGCCTCCGATCCGGCAGGCAGTCTGAATCAGCTCCACGCTGATTTGGGAATCCCAGTTGATTCAATCAGCTCGGAATCCGCTCTAGAACAGGCCGACCGTTTTCGGAAACACCGCGCCAGTCTGAAAACGGCTAAGCCTCGCGGGTTCATCACGCGTTGTCAGACGCCGTGCTCCATAGTGGATGGTGCCCGGATCAGCACGACGCAATTATACCTTTCAAATCAGGTTGCTCCGGCGCGACGATCATCCTCGTTCGCATTCCAAGAGCCCGTGCCGGCTGTCTGAAATGAAATTTGCTATCTGCCGCTAATCTCTTTGCCGAACCCAGCACGTGCCGGAGATCGACTAAGGTTAATTTATTTTAATTCTCCTGAAACCAAAGGTGTGCCTTCCGGTTACCCTGGGTGGGGGCAACCGAAAGGAACACCAATGACCATCGAAACCGATAAGAACGACACCTTCGGACCCGCCGGAGATTCGAGGGTTTTGAATTACGCCGCTGGACGTCGCGCTTTCCTTGCGACGTTGGGCCTCGGCGCCGCTGCCGCGTTCACGTATCGGCCGACGGATGCGAAAGCCCAGAGCATCACCGATAACGACATCCTGAATTTCGCTCTCAATCTTGAATATCTTGAAGCGGAATTTTATCTGCGTGCGGCCTTCGGACGCGGCCTCTCGGACTCCGACGTCGTCGGTGGGATCGGCACTCTGGGGCCCGTGTCAGGTGGCCGCGCAGTGGATTTCACAGGCGAGCCTCTCATCCAAAGCTATGCGCGGGAAATTGCGGCCGACGAAGAGAACCACGTCAAGTTCATTCGTCGGGCACTTGGCGGTGCCAACGGATCGGTGGCAAGGCCTCAGATCGATCTAAACGCAAGCTTCACGGCATTGGCCCGCGCGGCAGGCCTCGTTGCACCCAATGCGTCGTTCGATGCCTTCGGCAGCGTCAATAACTTTCTGTTGGCCTCGTTCGTCTTCGAAGATGTCGGCGTCACGGCGTATAAAGGCGCATCGCCACTTATCCAGAACAGGGGTGTTCTGGAAGCAGCGGCTGGTCTTCTGGCGGTCGAAGCCTATCACGCAGGTCTGATCCGGACTCTCTGTTATGTACGCAACCTTCGCGACGCGACCACGTTAATCTCTAACTTCAGAGACTCGATCAGCGGCGCTGAGGCTGATCAGGGCGTCAACGATACAGCCGTGTTCGGCAATGGTTCGTTCGTGTCCTCGTCAAACATCGTTCCGACCGACGACGCCGCAATCGCTTTTTCGCGTACGCCCGCCCAGGTTCTCAATATCGTTTACGCCAATCCGACTCTCCCCCCGAAAGCCGGCGGCTTCTTCCCGTTCTCCATGAACGGCAATATTCGGTGATCTGAAGCAGGATGTGAAAAGCGGGCGCCGGTTCTTCGCCCGGAATTTCGTCTTGCGCTTGTGATGACAGAAAGATGTCGGATGGGATATTTCCCGTCCGACATTGTCGCTATGACGATCGGGCCTCGACGTTGCAAGCCGCGTTGATCAGGCCAAACTAGACGTTTTCATGAGCCACCATTCTAACGAGCCAGATCCGGGCGTCCGCGAGACGGCCGACCCGATAGGCACGCTACGAACACCACGATAGGAGAAGTTGATATGCGTTATCTCGTTTTGACGGTGTCCTTTGCAGCGGCCCTCGCGGTGAGTAGTGCAGTCGCTCAAAGCACTGCACCGGCGGCGCCGCAAGGAACGGCAGCACCAAGGGAACCGCTCGGCCTTGGCCCATCCAATAAGCTCGACGTGACGAACTTGGTGCCTCCCAGTGAACTGGCGCCTGGTGACAACAAGATTACCGACTCGCAAGCCATACTACGGCTGCAGAACGCTGGCATATCAGATATCGTCAATCTCATGAAGGATGAGAAGGGTATCTGGCGAGCAAACGCCAAGCTACGGAGCCGTATCGTCACTGTCGGACTGGACTATAAAGGCAATATTAGCGCTCAGTAGCGCCTCCATGACGCATCGTTGCGCCTTTCCAATTGGCGCAGCGATGCAATCAATGACAGGTATTTTTTACGAAATGCAATTTAATTAGAGCGGAATCCGATCAGGTTGCATCATATCCTGCGGCGCTGAAGTAGTTTGCGCATTCAGCGGGCGGGAAGAGATCGATTAGGCGGCCGATGGCGCCCCACAGACCGTTGATTGTGCGCTCGGCGGCTTTTCGGAGCATCGCCTTGAGCCTGGCGAAGGCGTTCTCGATGGGATTGAAGTCGGGACTTTAGGTGTTTGGTCCCGGGATGAAGTGACGCGGGTCGATCTTGAAGGGTGATGGGTCTTTCGTCCATGCCTGACAGATGGCCTCGTATGGCGTTCGCCATCGCAGGGCCTTCAGATGCTTGGCGAAGTTGTAGGCGGCGACGAAGGCCACGACATGGGCCTTCAAGCTCTCGAGATCGGGGTAGTGGAAGACCTTGGTCGTCGCATCCTTGATCGTGCGGTTCATCCGCTCGGCCTGGCCATTCGTCCAAGGGTGGTAGGGCTTGGTCAGATTGTGCTCGATGCCGTTGGCGAGGCAGAGGCGGTCGAACATGTGCGGCCCCCACTGCCGGGAGATCCCGTTGCGGTTCTTCGGCAGGTCGGCGAAGGCCATCCCGTTGTCGGTCAGGATCGTGTGGATCGAATAGGGAAACGCTGCGATCACATTCTCCAGGAACGCGGTCCCGTTCAGCATCTTGGTGCGATCGTGGAACTCGACATAGGTGAACTTCGAGACGCGATCGATCGCGAGGAACATGTGCAGCTTGCCGTCCGCCAGGCGCAGCTCGCAGTGATCGATATGGACATAGCCGATCGTCGTCGCGGCGAACGTACCCCGCCTTGAAGCCTTCTCTTCGCTCTGC
Organism: Bosea sp. PAMC 26642; assembly: GCF_001562255.1. Classification (NCBI taxonomy): domain Bacteria; kingdom Pseudomonadati; phylum Pseudomonadota; class Alphaproteobacteria; order Hyphomicrobiales; family Alloboseaceae; genus Allobosea; species Allobosea sp. PAMC 26642. The sequence continues at coordinate 4,724,669 of NZ_CP014301.1, forward strand.
GGGAGGCGTGAGATGCCGTGCCGCTCCAGGCAGCGATGCAGGCTCGAACGCGTCAGTGTTGGAATAGCCTCTCTCAGGCAGCCCAGGACGTCGTCGAGTGGCAGCAGCGTGCGGCGCCGGAACTCAACGACCATCGCCTCCTCCGCCAAAGTCAGAACGGTACTGCGCGGATCGCGCGGGCCCATCGGAGCATCCGACGTCGATGTCCGCTCACGCCATTTCGCAACGGTGGTTCGGCTCAGCCCATATCGCCGGGCGAGGACACTGGTCTTCTCTTGCGACGCTTGGAGCTCGGCTCGAACTCGCGGCGTCGTGCGGGCGCTGCCGTGAAGAACTCCTGCCATAAGCCCTCCTCTGCCTCTCGGCTCAGAATAGCGTCACGACTCTCCGGGACCAAACACCTATCACTACTTTGGCAGATTTTTATGAACTAGCCAGCATCGGCAATGCGGACATCGCGTCGGAGGCGGCCGCTCGAGCCTGAAGATGATGGCTGCCCGGATTGCTGGAAGGGTTGGCTGTGGTGGCGGACCCTGGCTTCTTTTTTCCCGCTTCGCCTATTTGAGGCGGCGGGATTGGAGGAAGGCGTAGGCGATCATGGTCATGAGCGCGTGCCGGTGTAGCCCTGCCCATGATCGTCCCTCAAAGTGGTCGAGACCGAGTTCCTCCTTCAACTGCTGATGCGCCTGCTCGCAGATCCAGCGCGCCTTGATCGCGCCGGCCAGGCGCGTGAGCGAGGTGTCGGCCGGGAGGTTCGAGAGATAGTACTTGCGGTCTCCATTTGAGCGATGTTCTCCGATCAGCCAGACTTCCTCGCCCGGCAGATGCTGGGGGCCCATGGCGCCGATCCGCTGTGGCGGACCGTCGGCGACACGCACGCGCCTCGCGGCAAAGCGGGCCTTCAGGCGGCCCTTCGTCCCGCGCCGCCAACTCAGCATCCGCCAAGGCGTCTCTTCCAGCATCGCCTGTGCGCTGACCGACGCCGTGTCCGGGACATGGCGCTTTCGCGGGCGGCCGCGTCCGGCGACGGGGAAGATCATCGTCACGCCGGCCTGATAGACCTTCTGCTTGAAGGGAATGCCAACTGCCCAGACAAGCCCTCGCTCGCTCAGGCCCTGTCGGAACGACGCGGAGAGGCCATACCCGGCATCGGCCAGCACGCAGCCAAAACGCGCCCCGGCGGCCCGGACGCGATCGATCTCGGTGAGCGCGATCTCCGGCTTGGTCCGATTGCGCCCAAAATCCTTCGGCACACCTGCACGTGAGAGCCGAGCGGGATCGCTCGTCCAGCTCTCGGGCAAGAAAAGCCGCAACCCCACCATGACGGGGACTTCACCGGAAGCCAGCGTCAGCGACACCAGCGTTTGACAGTTGGCATTCTTGCCGAGCGCCGAGGCGTATTGCGGCGCGACGCCGACCGAGCGTTCGCCTTTCTTCGGCAGGGCCGTGTCATCGACGATCAGCCAGGCCTCAGCGCCGCCAACCATCCTGTCGGCCTCAGTGAGCAAGGCCTTCTCAAGTGGCGCGGCGTCCCAAGTCCCGCTGGCGATGAAGTGATGAAGCTGGTCGTAGCCGACGCCACCGTCGCGCGCCGCCATCGGCTGGATGCTCTTGCGATCACCTGCGCCGATCAGCCCTGCCACATAAGCCGGACACATCCGCGCCCGTACCTTGTGCCCAAGTGCATCGAGAAACGGTGCAAGCCAGCGCTCAAGATCGGACTTCCAGCTCTCGTCCATGGCCGGCCCTCCATAAGCCGACCACCCATGAATCACGCAAACCGCGCCGCGGGAATCCCAAAAATGCTGCCCAACTCAAAAATCTGCCAAAGTAGTGCTAGAGCAGGTTCATCGTTTTCCGATTCTGGCGGGATTCCCAAGCCGCGCGAACGGTGCGATTCCTTCCTGGTCTTACGCGGGAGGCTTGGATGGCACGGGCTTACATCCAGGATTTGCGTGAGCGCGTTATTGCGGCGACCGAAGCGGGCTTGCCTCCCGCCATGCGGCCGATCGGTTTGGGGTCGGCATCGCGACGGCGATCGTCTGGGCGCGCCGGGCGCGGGAAACCGGAGAGCGCAAGGCGCGGCGGCAGGGTCAGCCGCAGCGATCCAAGCTCGATCCGTATGGGGCCTATTGACGTGCTCCCCGTTTTCCCGTCGGTCATAAGTTAGGTCCGGCTTCGTTTTGACGTGCTCCCCGATTTTGGGCCAGCGCGAGCTGGAATCTTCCGGGGTTAGGGCTCATGCCGGCGGGGGCGCTGGAGAGCCGTTCATCAGAGATATCGGCGGCTTGTTGCCGATGGCGCTGTGTGGCCGGATCTCGTTGTAGTCTCTGCGCCAAGCCTCCATTTTTGCCCGAGCGTCGTCAAGGCTCATGAACCAGTGCGTGTTCAGGCACTCGGTCCGGAACTTACCGTTGAAGGACTCGATGAAGCTGTTGTCGGTCGGTTTGCCCGGCCTTGAGAATTCGAGTACGACGCCCTTCTGATAGGCCCAGAGATCGAGGACCCGGCTGACGAATTCCGAGCCCTGGTCGACGCGGATGCTCCGGGGATAGCCCATGGCGCCGCAGATCCGCTCAAGCGTCACGACGACGTCCTCGCCGCGATAACTGAACCGCGGGTCGACGGTTGGCGAGAACAGGGAGAAGATGTCGACCACGGTCAGGACCCTGATCTTGCGGCCCGTCGCGAGCTGGTCGTGGACAAAATCCATCGCCCAGGTCTCGTTCGTCTGCGTCGCCGGACGACGGTCCTCGCGCAGTTTTGCCTTGACCCGGCGCCTGGGCACCTTGTTGCGCAATTGCAGGCCCAACTCCTTGTAAAGGCGGTAGATCCGCTTCGGGTTCACCGCCCAGCCATCCCGTTGCAACAGGATATGCACGCGGCGATAGCCATATCGCACACGCGTCTCGCAGATCTCCTTGACCGGCGCCAGCACGAAGATGGCAAGACAGCGCGGCCGGGCCCCGCGTGGCCAGCGCCTTCGCGCCGGGATTCCCAACGGCCACTGGAAAACCACGACCTTCGTCGCCGGCCTGCGCCTTACAGGCATGACCGCGCCGATGGTGCTCGACGGGCCGAACCGCGAGGCCTTCATCGCCTATGCAAGCCAGGTTCTCGGGCCAACGCTTGCGCCAGGCGACATCGTCATCATGGACAATCTACCCGCCCACAAAGGCAACGCCGTGCGCCAGGCCATCGAGGCAACCGGAGCCACGCTCGTCTTCCTGCCGCCCTACAGTCCTAACTTCAACCCAATCGAGAACGCCTTCGCAAAGCTCAAGGCGCTCTTGCGAAAAGCCGCCGAGCGAACCGTCGAAGGCCTCTGGCGAGCGATCGGAACAATCCTCGAAACTTTCACGCCCCGCGAATGCCAGAAGTACTTCATGGCTGCTGGGTACGAGCCGGAATAACGTAAAAATGCTCTAGTTTGCGCGCAGGTACTGCCAGATGTTCTCGACCGGGTTCAGTTCGGGCGAGCGCGAGGGCAGGAAGATCAGCGAGATGTTTCTCGGCACCGCGAGCCTGGCGGTCGTGTGCCAGCCGGCGCGGTCGAGCAGCAGGACGGCATGGGCGCCCTTTGCGACCGTCCTGGCGATCTCGTCGAGATGGGCCTGCATGGCGTGCGTATCGGCAAAGGGCATGGCGAGCGCCGCGCCGACCCCCAGCGACAGGCAGATCGCTCCGAACAGATAGGCGCTCTCATAGCGCTGATCGGCGGGCTGGCGCGGCCTGGTTCCGCGTCTGGCCCATTGCCGGACCAGGCCGTTCTTCTGGCCGATGCGGGCCTCGTCCTGAACCAGAGTTCGATCGGCTTGCGCCTGGGCACATGGGCGATATGGGCCTCCAGCGTCACAGCGAAGTTTTTTGAACGCTTCGATCACGCGCTCGTCCTGGGCGGGAGGATGCGGCCACGCGCTGATGTGGGAGAAGCTGATCTGCTTCAGCAGCTTGCCGATCGTGCGCTCGTGATAATCGATTCCAAAGCGCTCGCGGACGACCTTCTGGAGATCGATGCGCCGCCAGCGCACCACGCCATCGACGGCCCGGTCGGGTCCGGTCTCGACGATGGTCGCCAGAGCGACGAGCTGATCGACCGAGAGCCTGGGCGGATGTCCCTTCGAGCGGATGTCCTTCAACCCGTCGGGGCCGCTTTCGTTGAACCGGTGAACCCAGTCGCGCAGCGTCTTGCGATCCATGTCGCCGATCTGCGCCGCCTGCTCCCGATCCATGCCGTCGAGAACCGCCGCCAGCGACAGAAGCCGGCGGCTCTGGTTGGCGTGCCGCGACCCCGCCGCGAGCCGTCGCAGATCCACGGCGGAGTAGTCCGTTCGAAGCTTCACCGCATCAGCCATGGCGCGGATCCTCCTCGCGTCCATGGAATCAGTTAACCCGGCCGCAGAAAAGACCCCGTGAGTCAGCCTCGGCGGCCGTTGGTATAACATACGTCCGACTTCACTGGCCCTGAAATCGGTAGATCGCAAATCGCTCATTCGCTACGATCATAGGTACGGGCGCACCCGCGCCATTCACGAGGCCTCGTTTTGCAATGGCGAACAACTCTTTGTTGGGCAGCAAAGTTTTAGCGATCGCCGTGAGGTCATCTGCAGGAAACACTCCTTTCTCTGAAGAATTCACTGCAGACAGAAGGCGCGTGTATCTCTCCCTTATAATCGATTGAAGTACGCCGACTGGTTTTCCGGGCGGGAAAGACAGCGAATAGAAATTGATCGCTCGTGTTGAATTTTCGACAATCCACCAAAATTCCTGGCAATATGAAGGCGGTAATACGAAAGCGACGACAGCATTTTCCGATTTAACGGATGGGTCGGCCAACAACGCCGAGTCTGCCGGGCGACTGCACTTGATAGGCGGAACCTGCTTTCCGCCGGCGATAACGGACCATGCAGCGCGAGGTGCAGTGTAAAACCAAGTCAGCCCGCCTTTTGGCATTTCCCGAATCTGAACAATAAAAAGCAGCAGGGCAGGAACGGATAGTCCAATAGCGACCGCGACCCGCCTCGGCGAGGGGGTGTGCAGGATTTGCGCAAACTGGGCGAAGCCGAGGGCACCCAGCAGACAGAAGCAGATATTAGTGTACTGCAGAAACGTAACGTGGCTCGAACCGGGAGCGACTGTGACGGAGAACGCGAAAATGCCTGCTACCCCAGCCGCTGCCAGAAGGAATTGCGCATCCCGCGTTGAAGTGCAGCGCCGCCGGATCAGCCAGAAGAAGAAACCCGGCGTTAGCGCGCCCGCCTGGAAGACGACCATGAGGACGAACGCTGCAACGGCTGCGATCGCAGTCGGCACGCCGGCTGCGAGCAACGAAACGGGGACCGTGAAGAGAAATTGGTCTTTGTCCACCAGATCTGACAATGGCCAAACGATGCGTACGAAGCCCGTGCCGCTGATGTCGCCACCAATACCATAGAAGACGTACATTCCGGCGGCAAAACCGATCGTCAAACCCAGGATGTGCGCAGCCCCGCGCCAGTCCCACGGCTCACGACAGACCGCGTTCCGCAGCAGCAATGCGCCGAACGCGAAGATCAGGATCGGAGGCGCGACGCTTCGGGCGCCGGTCGCAACGAACGAAAGAGCCGCGAGGATCGCGATATCCAGGCCAAAAGGTGTCGCCTTTGCGCGAGAAAGCTCGATGCCTGCGGCAAGCGTCGCGAAGAACACAATGAAGGCGAGCGCTGGAGACAAGAGCAGGGCCGCACTGAAGGGCGCGAAGATGGCGAACGCGTTGCCGAACGTCGGCGGCACGCCAACGGTACCAAAAAACGTCAGCAGGGCGAGGATCGCCGCCCATATCGGCAGTCGGAGATAGCGTTGGCCGAATGCGAACATCGACAGCGCACACGTCGTCAACAGCGTATGGGGCCCGTATCGGGCAACCAGAACGTCGAGGGGAATGTCTAGAGCTTGGTGGGCAGCCAGGAGCCAGAGATGGGCTCCATAATGATAACTGAAGGCCGTGCCCGGCATCAGAAGGTTCTCAGGCCGCCAGCCTTGCAACAAACCATCGATGATGATCGCCTGAAACGCCCAATGTTGTGAATATGTATTGGATGTATCAAATCCTACTAGGAACGCCATTGATATTAATGAGCAAAAAATACACGTGGATAAAATAAATATTTTAGCAATCGATCTTTTTAAATTAAATTCGAAAATTACCAAAATATATTTTGTAAGTACAATCATAATAAATATCATTGTAAATAAAATTACGAAAATATAATATAATTCATGTGAGTTTCCTATTAGCCATACAAAACTAAACAATAATATATTTATAATCAGTCCACAAATCCAAATTAATGGAATAGCATTTTCTACATAGTATTTAGCGTTTATTAATAGTGAGATTATAGAAATACCAATCAAAATGTTAAAAAGTATAATATATAGCGAAAATTTTAGAGCAAAATAGACAGAAGGATGTATTACTAAAAGTGATGCATAGAAAATGAATAAAGAAATTAGCGGCGAAATAATATCAACGCTAATTCGAAGATTAGCATTCGATTTTTGATCATGGGTTTGAAGCATATGATTCTGACCGGGTCGTACGTTGAGGCAGGAGTGCGGAAGGTCTTTTAGTGGGGGCCGCGTAGTTTCTCGCTAATAGTTTATTCCCGACGCGATTCGCGCAATGCGTACCATCCCGTCCCTTGACTCGCCAGCCGCGCATCTCGAGGTAGGTCGTCCTTCGCCGATAGCCGCGGTGCGGGAACAGAGGTGTCAGATTGTTGATATCGAGTGGGCATCTCGTAGCGACGACGCAGCATCTCGAAGTCGCGGCAAAGGGCATCACGAGCCCGTCCTGCTTCTCTTTGGTCTGATCGGGCTACTGCCGCTCGAACGTGTGCCTCCCCCAGCTGGAGCCGGCATCGACGTCGTCCACGTCTCGACCAGCCGGGTGGGTTCTCAGCCTTAGCGTCCCCTACCTGCACAAGCTCACCGAGCGAGCGCATTCCGTCTCGACGTGGTCGAGGAACGCGATCAACTCTTCTCTGCATCAGCGCTCATCGAAGCGCACGGGGTCAAATGCGTTCGCCCCTGGCAGGCATAGTGGCGTCTTCTGTAGCTGGGTCAGGACGTGCTTGCCGTATTACGAGATGCGACCTCGTCCTCATAGCTCCGGATATTGTAGAGGCGGCTGCCGGGGAGCGCTGATGGAGCCGCAAGCAACATACGAGACAGCAGCCGTTGATTACGCAGGATTTGATCCCAAAGTAGTCTCGCAGCGGCCTCAGGCTGGATGATCAGATGCGCGGTCAACACCCAGGCGAGGTCGTTACGCCGTAATCGGCGCAGATAAGTCACAACCGCCCGGCGAATGTTACTTAATCGGAATTTGTCGTCAGCCATGGCCGTCTCACCCGCGGAGGAAATGCGGGTTCTGGATCGTTGGAATCTAGCGACAGATTCGGGTTCCAGAATGGGTCGGTGTCCAAAATGCTGCCCCAGCGCTCGCGCATATAGATCCTTTCCTGCTCGAAGCGCTTGAGTTTGGCACCGGACACATCGGATCCGCGACTTTTTGACTCGTGATGCATCAAGCTGGCGTAAGGGGTCCAGACTATGCGATGGCCCGACCTGCCGATGCGGATGCAGAGATCGACGTCATTGAAGGCCACTTTCAAATTGTCTTGATCGAAACCTCCAATTTGCTCGAAAACGTCCCGGCGGACCAAAAGGCACGCTGCCGTTGCGCATGAGACGTCGCGGGCGAGGCCGAGTTGGCCAAAATAGCCAAAAGAATCCTTAGCGGCCCCCCGCTGGGTATGTCCAGCAACACCCAGAACACCTAGTGTCACGCCAGCGTGCTGTAACGTGCCATCCGGATACAACAGCTTGGCGCCGACCGCTCCGACGTCGGTTTCAGCCAAATGGGCTGCCATCTCTTTTAGCCATGTTGGCTCCAGGATCGAGATGTCGTTGTTCAGAAAGAGGATGTGATCGCCGGTAGCCTGTTTGACGGCGTCATTGTTGATCTTGGAATAATTGAATTCGCCCGGGCATGCGACGACTCTGACACCGAAAGCAGCCATCGATGCAAACAGGGCAGATGTTGCGGGTTCGGAGCTGCCATTATCGGCGACGATGATGTCGAGATCTGGATAATCCGTCTTGTTCAGCAGGCCCTGAAGGCATTCTTCGAGAAGATTTGCATGATCGCGCGTCGGTATCACGATGCTGATGCGTGGCCAGTTCACGAGATGGCGCCGCACGCGGTGATATCCAGCTATCCCCGCTTCTACCGTCGCTGTCTGGCCGCGCGATGCAAGTTGCTCCCTGATAGCGGATCGCGCCGCTAACGAAGCCCGATCATGCTGCGTCGATGAGAATGTCCCGGCACCGGGATAGAGGCGCCAATGATAGAGCACATGGGGCACGTGCACGATCGGCCCGTGCGTCGCTGCGACCAGGCGCAAGACGAGGTCGTAATCTTGGCTCCCTTCGAAGCCGAGACGAAATCCGCCAACGGATTTCACCGCCGACGTGCGAAAAACGCCTAGATGGCTGATGAAATTCTGGCCGTAAAGCAGCTCGCGATTAAAATCCGGTTTGAAGTACGGATCGTAGCGCCGGCCTTCGTCGTCGAGCTTGTCTTCGTCGGAATAGAAGATGTCGGCGTCGGGATGAGCATTTATCGCATCCGCCATCATGGCCAAGGCATGGGGAGCAAGCACGTCGTCATGATCGAGCAACGCCAGATAGGAGCCCGTGGCGAGTTCCATGGCAGTATTGCTGCAGGCGCTGATGTTGCCGTTCTCGGATCTGAAAACCAACTTGATCCGAGATTCTCCGGCAGCGGCGTCTTCGAGAACCTCACGGATGTAGGGGCTTTTCGAGCCGTCGTCTGCGATGCAGAGTTCCCAGTCAGGATAGATTTGTGTCTTGACCGATTCGATCATCGCCCGCAGTGCGCCCGCGGGCGTTTCATACGCGGGCACGATGATCGAGAAAACAGGCCTGTTTTCAAGTGTGTCGATATGCTGCCGGATTTGTTGTGGCTCGTCGTCGGAAAGGCAATCATGGCCGGCGATCCAGCTTCGATAATTATCCGTGCGAATCGGCAACGCGGATCGGAATAGGTCTTCAATGGCGGCCTTGGCGCCACGACCGGTCAGCATCCGATGGAACGAACGAAACTGCGAAGGGTTGGCGCCTAAAATAGCCAACATCGCCTGAGCTTTACTGAGCCGTCGCAATGAAATCCGCAGATTGATTTCAGCTTGTTCCGTGGCATCACCATATCGCAGGAAGACGTCCGTAACTTCGTCGGGAATACGGACGATGCTGGCGCCATCGAGAATTGGAGCTCGCCCCAATCGAAGGCTCAGCCGCTGCGCATTGCGCTTGACGCATACCATGACCCAGTCGCGCGGGTTCGGTGGTGATTCACCTGTCAATTTAAGCGACCACCATCCGCTATATCCGCCGGCGGGTCGTTCCATCGCATAGGTCACACCCACCAGGTCGGTCGATGACTTGGCGGTGTGATCTGATCGTGAAATCTGCTCCCGAACGCGTTGTATGCGTTCGGCTGTCCGATGCAACGACCGGGGGACCGTCCAGAGTTTTTTCATCTTGGCAGCTTGTTGAGGCGCTTTTCGTCCGAGGTTTGGATTCATGCCTAGTGGGATGAGTAGGCCCACTCACATCGGCGCAGGCATCGGCGCGAAAGGACGAAACGAGCGAACTGGTCTTGCGCATTCAAACCGTAGTTGCCTGACCCTGAACTGCGCTGTCAAGAGATAGCCCCGCGCAGCAGGCAGCTGAGCCCCCGAAGCGCGACCTGCGGCGTCGGCCATAGGTCCGACGTTGAAATTGCTTGGTTCCGCATTTGGTGGGGTGGGTTGAGCTTCCTCTTAAAGCTCCGGATATTGATAGCCATGGCAACCAACGCCATACGGACTGTGGGCAGCCGCGCGGGCGTTCAAACCGCCTCTCACGCACCGGCTGCAATGGCTCCGCCAAATTGACTGGGCTGGCGATGATCTCGCTCCTAGCAAAGTTCTTGCCGGATGTCGCAGGACGCGTTTTTATAAAGGGCGTGAAGGCCCACTAAAAGTCGATCTCCTGTCCGGCCACTCTCTGTACATTTACCACTAAGGCAAAGGACTGGCCGCGCGGAAAAATTTGTCTACGCTGAATAGGCCGTTTCAGCCCCCGTGAGTTTGGCACCAAGTCAGGTGCCAATATCGCCCGACACTTGCAGGATATAACGCCCGTAGTCACACTTGGCGAGCGTTTCTCCAAGGGCAACAAGTTGTGCCGCTGAGATCCAGCCCTGCCGGGCGGCGATTTCTTCCGGGCAGGCGATGCGCAGGCCCTGGCGGCTTTCCAGGGTGCGGACGAACTCGCCGGCTTCGAGCAGGCTGTCGGGGGTGCCGGTGTCGAGCCAGGCGAAGCCGCGGCCCATGCTCTCGACCGAGAGCTGGCCGCGCTCCAGATAGACCCGGTTGACGTCGGTGATCTCGAGTTCGCCGCGGGGCGAAGGCTTGAGGTTGGCGGCGATGTCGATCACCTGGGCGTCGAAGAAGTAGAGCCCGGTCACCGCCCAGTTCGATTTCGGCGCCTTGGGCTTTTCTTCGATCGAGATCGCCTTGCCGACCGCGTCGAATTCGACCACGCCGTAGCGTTCAGGATCGCGCACATGATAGGCGAAGACCGTCGCACCGGTCGCCCGGGCGCCGGCCGCCTGCATCATCTCGGGCAGGCTGTGGCCGTAGAACAGGTTGTCGCCGAGGATCAGGACGGAGGGCTGCGACCCGACGAAATCCGCCGCGATGATATAGGCCTGCGCCAGGCCCGCCGGCGTCGGCTGCTCGGCGTAGGCGAGGTCGAGCCCCCATTCGGAGCCGTCGCCGAGCAGCCGCTGGAAATGCGGCACGTCGTGCGGCGTCGAGATGATCAGGATCTCGCGGATGCCCGCCAGCATCAGCGTCGTCAGCGGGTAGTAGATCATCGGCTTGTCGTAGACCGGCAGCAGCTGCTTCGACATCGCCAGCGTCATCGGATGCAGCCGCGTGCCGGAGCCGCCGGCCAGAATGATGCCCTTCATGATATCCGTCCTGTCTGTTCCGCGGCGATGAGCCGCTCCGCGCAGGCCCGCAGCGAGCCGCGCCACTCGGGCAGGGCCACGCCATGGGCTTGGGCGAGTTTGGATGAATCCAGCCGCGAATTGGCCGGTCGCCGCGCCGGCGTCGGGTAGTCCCGCGTCGCGATGCGCGTCACCCGCACGGGCGTCCTGCCAGCCGCGGTCGCGACCGCGAAAACGGTCTCCGCGACATCGGCCCAGACGGCCTCGCCCTGCGCCGCCATATGGAAGATGCCGCGCAGCGCTGGATCGCCTGGACGCTCCACAAGATTGCGGGCGACGCCGAGCACCGCATCGGCGATGTCGAGCGCGTTCGTCGGCGAGCCGGCCTGGTCGGCGACGACGCCGACCTCGTCGCGATCGGCGCCGAGCCGCAGCATGGTCCGCACGAAGTTCTTGCCGAAGGGGCTGTAGACCCAGGCCGTGCGCAGGATCGCATGGTTGTCGGTCGCCGCGATCACGGCCTGCTCGCCCCCGAGCTTGGAGCGGCCATAGGCCGAGACCGGCCCGGTCCGGTCGTCCTCGCGATAGGGCCGGTCGAGCGACCCGTCGAAGACATAGTCGGTCGAGATCTGGATCACCGGCACGCCGAGTCGGGCGGCGGTCGCAGCGACGATGCCGGCCGCCTCCGCATTGACCCTGTGCGCCGTCCCGCTCTCGCTCTCGGCGAGATCGACAGCGGTGTAGGCCGCGGCATTGACGATCACGTCGGGCTTTGCCGCCGTGAGCGCGGGCGCGATCGTCTCAAGCCGCTCCAGATCGAATGCGGGACGTCCCAGCGCGACGAGATCGATGCCCGACGCCGCGGCCCGCTCGGCGAGCGCCAGCGCGACCTGTCCGTTCTGTCCGGTGACGACAACTCTCATGACGGGCCCCAGCATCCTCTCAGTCGAAATAGCGCGGCAGGTCGGCGAGCCGCGGATGCGTCCTGTCCTTGTCGGACAGCGTCAGTCCGTCATGGGAAAGCATCCAGTCGATCTGCAGCGCCGGATCGTCGAAGGCGAGTCCGTGATCGTCGGCGGCCGAATAGAGGCTCGTCACCTTGTAGATCACCTCGGTATCGGGCTCGAGCGTGACGAAGCCATGGGCGAAACCGGCCGGAACCAGCATCTGCCGCCAGTTCTCGCGCGACAGCTCGATCGATACATGCTGCCCGAACGTCGGCGACGACCGGCGGATATCGACGGCGATGTCGAGGATGCGGCCATGGGTGACCCGCACCAGCTTGTCCTGCGCGAAGGGCGGCGACTGGAAATGCAAGCCCCGCAGCGTGCCGACCGCACCCGACAGCGAATGGTTGTCCTGCACGAACTCCAGCGCGATCCCGGCCGCGGCGAAGGCCTGCCGGTTGTAGACCTCGGAGAAGAAACCGCGATGGTCGCCGAACTTCCTGGGCTGGATGATCTTCACATCCGGCAGGGCCGTGGCTTCGACGCTGAGCATGGTGGATCGCTTTCGTTTGGAAGGGCGGGCTCGGGTAGCGGGCTCAGCCGGAGCCGAGCCGCTCGCCGCGATAGACGCCCGACCGGATGTCGCCCCACCAGGACGGATTGTCGAGATACCAGGCCACCGTCCGGCGCAAGCCTTTCTCAAAGGTCTCCTTCGGCGTCCAGCCGAGCTCGCGGCCGATCTTGCCGGCGTCGATCGCATAGCGCGCATCATGGCCCGGCCGGTCGGTGACGTAGGCGATCAGCCGCTCTCGCGGCCCCGCCGGATCGGGCCGCAACTCGTCGAGGATCGCGCAGATCGCGCGCACCACCTCGATATTGGCCATCTCGTTGTGCCCGCCGATATTGTAGGTCTCGCCGAGAACGCCCTTCTGCGCCACCAGCAGCAGCGCATCGGCGTGATCGTCGACGAAGAGCCAGTCGCGCACGTTCTGGCCGGAGCCGTAGACGGGCAGCGGCTTGCCCTCCAGCGCATTGATGATCATCAGCGGGATCAGCTTCTCGGGGAAGTGATACGGCCCGTAATTGTTCGAGCAGTTGGTCATCACCGTGGGCAGGCCATAGGTGTGATGCCAGGCCCGCACGAGATGGTCCGAGGCCGCCTTCGAGGCCGAATAGGGCGAGTTCGGCTGATAGGCCGTGTCCTCGCGGAAGAGCCCCTCGTCGCCCAGCGAGCCGAAGACCTCGTCGGTCGAGATATGATGGAAACGGAAGGCCACCTTCCGATCCTCCGCCAACCCCCGCCAATACCGCAGCGCCTCCTGCAGCAGCGCGAAGGTGCCGACGATATTGGTCTGGATGAAGTCGTCCGGCCCGTCGATCGAGCGATCGACATGGCTCTCGGCAGCCAGATGCATGACGACGTCGGGAGCGAAATCAGCAAACAGCGCCTGCATGGCCGCAGCATCGCAGATATCGGCCTGCTCGAAGCGAAAGCGGTTGCTGCCTGACACCAACGCCAGCGAAGCGAGATTGCCGGCATAGGTCAGCTTGTCGACCACGCAGACGCTGTGAGCCGTCTCCCCGATCAACTTGCGCACCACCGCCGAGCCGATGAAACCCGCCCCGCCCGTAACCAGAAACTTCAAAAACACGCCCTCTCATCATGGATCTAAATAGCTGCTTAGGAAGCGCCATTGGGTAGGGGAGAAACATTCCTCACTAATCTGTCAAGCATTTCCGATTATCGCGGCGTATCAATGGGGGGCAGTCTTTTACTCAAGGCTCGATCGCGCCGCCTTGAGCAGACGCGCCGTCATCGGACCGGAACAGCGACGAACGAAATTTTCTCATGAGTGCGGGGGACACATCGCGGCCAGCGCACTGCTATCGATCGGTGCAACGCGTCCATCGGAGAGGATAAGACTGGCCGAAAGAGGGCCTCTGGCACAATCCAGCGGGGTTTTTGTCATGACCGAAAATCCGAACCGGTAACGCTTCAGATCGGCACCAGAGGCTTCGATAGCGATATTGGGGCGCATTCTGCGCATGCGGTCGAAGCCAATGATCTCTTTATTCTGCTGGATCGCGATATGCGAACCCTCGTCCGGCCGCCGAAGGTCTATGCCGTATCCGCGCAGGAGAGCCCGGCCGTCGTCGCGTAGACTGGTGGAATCGAGCCCTACCAGAAGATCCGAAACCGGCTTTGCGGGGTTTGCGAGCAGCGCCGCGCGTGCATTATCGGCTGCCGTCTGGGTTCTCCGGGTGTTGATATCTGCGAAGATGCCAATAGCGACGAAGCAGGCTAGAAACAGGCTGGTACTGCGCGAGAGAGCCTTTGACGAAAGTCCGTCGGCCCATCGCTTAAGCCGGATGTGCAGGCGCAGGTCAAGCGGGGCAAGCAGGAAGGCTGCTGCAAGCGACGCTCCGACCCAGATCCCAAAGACCCAATGTCCAGACATTGACGCCGGAAGAAATCTTTCGAATATCAGGATGATAGGCACGTGGCAGAGATACAAGGCATAGCTGGCATCGCCCAGTCTGAGGCCGACGCGTGAAACCGGGGCGATGCCGAACTGTGAAGCCTTGATCGCGGCTGCGAGCAGAAGCGTTGCTGAGATGCTGCTGGTCCAACGTTGCGCATCCTCGTGGGAGAGCATGAAGGTCGCGCCCAGGAATGGCAGCGCCAAGGCTACGAGAATGCCAGCTCGAGGCGATCGTTCGAGAACGCGAGGCAGCAGAAATCCCAGGACGAAAGCTGTATTGGTCGACTGTCCGAATAGTTGCGTCAGTGTCGGAGTCAGCGTTTCCGCCGGGCCAAGGGCAATGGCGGAAACCACTGGGATGGAAACCAGCCAGGCTACGAAGACGCCGTCCAACCACCGTCGCAGGCCGGCAAGCGCCAAGGCTACAATGACGACATAGTAGGTCATCTCAAACAGCAGCGTCCACTCCACGCCGAGATAATAGTCACGCGGTCCAGCCGGGATCAGCGTGAGGGGTAAAATGTCTGGGCGACGGATCGGGCCCGTCGAGGCATAGCCTGCGAAGGCAAGCATCACCACGACCAGCATCAGCGGATAAATGCGGATAATACGGTTCAGCAGGAACCGACGCGGATCGTCGCGCGAAATAAGCTGCGCCATCAGATATCCTGACAGCGCAAAGAAGATGGACACGCCGTATGTTCCCCAAGCGCCCGAAAAGACCTGCAGGAGAGCAGACTGCCCGCGAAGCTCTCCCAAGTAATGCGCGGCATGATAAAGCAGCACGGCGCTGGCGGCGAAGCCGCGCAGATATTGGAGCCACAGATATCTCTGTCCGAGCGCCTGTTTCGGTGCCGCGCCTGCTATTGATGTCAAAGAGGATGGAGTGATCTGTCTATTGCTGGCGATTTGGCTCAAGGGCATTCAATCGATTCCAGCCGGTGCTGGACCAAGCCGGCTGTTGAATCCATCGGCTAGTCCAATGCATATGGAACTTAACGACCCTGCCGGTCCTCTCAGCGCCAGCAGACCGATCTGAGCGGCAAGACTCGCACATGACTTGATCCGCCAGCGCAGCGGCACATGGCGAAGGCGCGCGGCTGCAATTACATTGCGTACATAGTAATAGTTGCGGATCGGGCTGTGGCGAAGAATTTGGGCCTTGCCCATCTCCTCCTTGCTCACGGCCTCTCCCCAGCGGTGCGGCACTGTGAGATCTATTTCAATGTACGAGCCCCAGCCACGGTCCCAAGCCCGAAAACCCCATTCGACGTCAATGCCGGCGATGAAAAAATCATCTCTAAAGGGGCCGATTTCTGCATAGGCGGCGACGCTTACCAGCGAACCCGAGGTCGGTGCGAAATCGACTGCAGCAATATCGTTCCCGCGGGGCTTTCCACGCCATTCATATCGGATGGGTTTGTAGAACTCCCCTTCCGGCGGCACGAGGCGCGGCGCCAGGATGGCGATCCTCTCACCTTGGCGTTCCAGCGCCATGAAACGTTCGGTCAGCGTTTCGAGGACCCCGGCTGGTGGCTCAGTATCCTGATCGAGCAGCATCACATGGGTAAACCCCTCCCGTGCAGCCGCTTCCATCACCGCGTTGAGGCCTCGACCCAGGCCAAGGTTTTCCGGACTTGAAAAAAGCCGGAGCTCTGTCGGGGCCAAGGCTTCAATGAGTTCGGCGTCCAAATAGCCGTTAGCAAACGCAAAAAAGGGGCACCCGCGCAGCGCATCGGCTTGCCTGGCGAGCAAGACGTGGTCTGGTTTGTATAGCACCACAGCCGCGCAGGCGCGTGCACCTCGCATTTGCACCTCCTGCGGTCTCATCGCGCTGCCATCTTTCTCTCGCGATACGCGGAATCAGCAGGCGCAACGCGACATCAATCGCTCAGGTGCCACGGCGCGTCCGAGAGCAGACCGCGCCGCGAGCGCATCGCGAGAACTCGCTTTGCGTCAACTCATGACGAGTCCAGTACTCATTCACCAACCTTGCCCGCCATACGCCGCCTGCGCGATAAGGGTCAATGGCCTGGCTGTCTGCCCTGGCGCAACAAAGCATCCAAGAGCCTCCTCAGCATGAGCTTCCGCAACATCCACACCCACGGTATCATCCGCATCGCCTGCGCCGCGCCGCGGCTTCGCGTCGCCGACCCCGCCTTCAATGTCGCCGAGACGATCGCGATGCTGCGCCGCGCCGATGAGCGGGGCGCGTCCATCGCGCTTTTCCCCGAGCTCGGCATCAGCGCCTACGCAATCGACGACCTGCTGCAGCAGTCAGCCCTGCTGGACGCCGTGCTCGCCGCGCTCACGACGCTGGTCGAGGAAAGCCGCACGCTCCAGCCGATCGCCGTCGTCGGTGCGCCGCTCCGCGTCGAGGGGCGGCTGTTCAACTGCGCGGTGGCGATCCATCGCGGACGCATCCTCGCCGTCGTGCCCAAGACCTATCTGCCGAATTACCGCGAGTTCTATGAGCGCCGCCAGTTCGCCTCGGGCGAGCGCGCCGGCGTAACCTCGATTGCTCTCTGCGGCCAGAACGTGCCCTTCGGCACCGACATCCTGCTGACAGCCTCCGATGTCCCCGATCTCGCGATTCATATGGAGATTTGCGAAGACGTCTGGACGCCAATCCCGCCCTCGTCCTTCGCGGCGCTGGCGGGTGCGACGGTCCTGCTCAACCTCTCGGCCAGCAACGTCACCATCGGCAAGTCGGACTGGCGCCATGCCCTGTGCAAGGCCCATTCCGGCCGCTGCATCGCGGCTTACGCCTATTCGGCCGCGGGCACGGGCGAATCGACCACCGACCTCGCCTGGGACGGACAGGCCATGATCTATGAGAACGGCGCGCTGCTGGCGGAGGCCGAGCGCTTCGCGCCTGAGCCGCAGCTCATCGTAGCCGATATCGATCTCGAGCGGCTGGCGATGGACCGCATCCGACAGAACACTTTTGGCGACAATGCCGATGCCCATCGCGACAGGCTGGCGTTCCGCCGCGTGGCTTTCGAACTTTCGCCCGACCGGGATTCAGATATCGGCCTCGCGCGCACGGTCGAGCGCTTCCCCTTCGTGCCGAGCGACGATGCGCGGCTGAACGAACTCTGCTTCGAGGCCTACAACATCCAGTCCCACGGCCTGCGCAAGCGCATGGAGAGCGCCCGCGTCGAGAAGATCGTCATCGGCGTCTCCGGTGGCCTCGATTCGACGCAGGCGCTGCTGGTAGCGGCCCACACCTTCGATGCCCTCGGCCTCCCGCGCGAAAACATCCTCGCCTACACGCTGCCGGCTTTCGCCACGAGCAAGGGCACCAAGGCCAATGCCTGGAAGCTGATGCAGGCGCTCGGCGTCAGCGCGAGCGAGATCGACATGACGCCGGCCTGCCGGC
Source organism: Bosea sp. PAMC 26642 (assembly GCF_001562255.1). Classification (NCBI taxonomy): domain Bacteria; kingdom Pseudomonadati; phylum Pseudomonadota; class Alphaproteobacteria; order Hyphomicrobiales; family Alloboseaceae; genus Allobosea; species Allobosea sp. PAMC 26642. Next base: position 4,742,546 of record NZ_CP014301.1, read on the forward strand.
AGATGCTGGAGGATATCGACCACCCCTTCGCGAAGGGCGAGCCGGTCTACGACATCACCTTCGAGAACGTGCAGGCCGGCGCGCGCACCTCCGTGCTGTTCCGGCTGGCCAATTTCAACAACGCCATCGTGCTCGGCACCGGCGATCTCTCGGAGCTGGCGCTGGGCTGGTGCACCTATGGCGTCGGCGACCACATGTCCCATTACAACGTCAACGGCTCGGTCTCGAAGACGCTGATCCAGCATCTGATCCGCTGGGTGGCGCAGTCGCAGCGCTTCGGGACCGATGCCTCGGCGGCGATGCTCGACATCCTGGCGACCGAAATCTCGCCCGAGTTGGTGCCGGGCGAGGGTGACGGGCCAGCGCAGCGGACAGAGGATTTCGTCGGTCCCTACGCGCTGCAGGATTTCAACCTGTTCTACATCACCCGCTTCGGCTTCAGGCCAAGCAAGGTCGCCTTCCTCTCGCACCATGCCTGGGCCGATGCATCGCGCGGCGCCTGGCCGCCGAACATGGAGGAAGGCAAGCGCCTCGCCTATGACCTGCCCACGATCAAGCGCTGGCTCGGCATCTTCGTGAAACGCTTCTTCGAGACCAGTCAGTTCAAGCGTTCTGCGGTCCCCAACGGACCGAAGGTCTCATCGGGCGGCTCGCTCTCGCCGCGCGGCGACTGGCGCGCACCCAGTGACGCCTCGGCGGCGGCGTGGCTGGCCGATCTGGAGAATATTCCGGATTGAAAGCAACCATTGCGTCGCGACTGAAGCACAACGTCATTCCGGAGCTTCGCGCAGCGAAAGGCCCGGAACCCAGACGCACAGGTGGCGCAGTAAGGGGCGGCGGCGTTGGTGCTTCTCTTGTCACTGGCAGTGTTTATGGGTCCGGGCTCGACCCTGCGGGCCGCCCCGGAATGACGGCGCCGGTTCTGACCTGGACCGAGCTTAGCCGCCAAGCTTTCGATCATATGCCAGCACGGCTTCCAGCAGCACCTGCGCGCCGGCCGCGCATTCCTCCAGCGTCGACGATTCCGCCTCGTTATGGCTGATGCCGCCGGCGCAGGGCACCATGATCATCGTGGTCGGCGCCACGCGCGCGACATAGGCCGCGTCATGGCCCGCGCCCGAGACGAGGTCGCGGGTCGCAAAGCCCGCAGCCTGCGCTCCCTCCCTCACGCATTCGATCAGTTCCGGCGCGAAGGCCACTGCGGGCGACTTCCAGAACAGCGCCTCGTCATAGGTCAGGCCAAGCGGCGTCAGGCAGCGCTCCAGCGCCGCGCGGAATTCCGTCTCCAAGATGTCGACCACCGCCTCGTCCTTGTGGCGCAGATCGACCGTGAAGAAGACCTCGCCGGGGATGACGTTGCGGCTGTTGGGCCGGTTCTCGATCAGCCCGACGGTCCCGACCGCGTCGGGCGCATGGGCATGCGCGATCGCATCGACCGCGTCGATCACGCGAGCGGCGCCGAGCAAAGCGTTCTTGCGCAGATACATCGGCGTCGCGCCGGTATGTGCGTCCTGCCCGGTGACGGTGACCTCGTACCAGCGCATCCCCTGCACGCCGGTGACGACGCCGATCATCGTGTCTTCCTTTTCTAGGATCGGCCCCTGTTCGATATGGAGTTCGAACATCGCGGCGAAGCTGCGCTGGCCCACCGGTTCTGCGCCGCGATAGCCGATCGAATCCAGCGCGGCCTCGAAGCTGACGCCGTCGCGATCCAGCTTTCCATAGGCTTCCTCGCGGGTGAAGGCGCCGGCAAACACGCCCGAGGCCAACATCGCCGGTGCGAAGCGGCTGCCCTCCTCATTGGTCCAGTTGACGAGTTCGAGCGGGGCATTGGTCTGGTAGTCCAGGGCATGGAGCGTCCGCAGCACTTCGAGCCCGGCCAGCACGCCGAGCACGCCGTCGAACTTCCCCCCAGTCGGCTGCGTGTCGAGATGCGAGCCCATCGCGATCGGCAACGCATCAGGGTCCTTGCCCGGCCGGCGGGCGAACATGGTGCCGACCTCGTCGATCGCGACGGTGCAGCCGGCCGCCTCGCATTGCGCGCGGAACCAGTCGCGCACCTGCCGGTCCTCCTCGGAAAGCGTCAGCCGGCGGATGCCGCCCTTGGCCGTGCCGCCGATCTTCGCGGTCTCCATCAACGTGTCCCAGAGCCGCTCGGGATCGATCTTCAGGTTGGGGATCATGGTGTCGTCTCGATGCGTGCGATGTCGCGTGGTGGATTGGATGACGTCATGCCCTGCGCTTCATGCGAAACGTCCCGCCGGCTCGAATCCCGCGGGCAGTCGCCCGGCGGGCACGGCGAGGCTGGAGCGATCGCGCGCGACATGCTCGCCCTGTCCGGGCTTGCCCGCCAGCACGCCGTCGCGCACAACGACCTGCCCGCGCACGATCGTGAGCACAGGCCAGCCTTTCACGGCGATCCCCTCATAGGGCGTATAGTCGGCCCCGTGATGGAGCAGCGACTGCGAAATCGTCACCTCGCGCTCAGGGTCCCAGATCGCGATGTCGGCATCCATGCCGATCGCGATCGAACCCTTCTTCGTCAGACCGTAGGTTTTAGCGTGGTTGGTCGATGATAGCGCCACGAACTGGTTCAGCGTGATGCGGCCCTTGCCGACGCCCTCGGAGAACAGGATCGGCAGGCGGGTCTCGATGCCGGGGATGCCGTTGGGCACCCAGCGGAAGGAGGTCTTGCCCTTCGGGATCAGCTTGCCGGCCGGGTCGTCATAGCGGAACGGGCAATGGTCGGAGGAAAAGACGTTGAAGGTGCCGTTCGCCAGGCCCTCCCAGCAGGCCTGCTGGCTCGCCGTATCGCGCGGCGGTGGCGAGCAGACATATTTCGCACCCTCCATGTTGAGGCCGTCCATGTCCTTCTCGGTCAGCACGAGATATTGCGGGCAGGTCTCGCCATAGACCTTCAAGCCCCGCGAACGGGCGCGCTGGATTTCCTCCATCGCCTCGCGATTCGAGACATGCACGATCATCACCGGCACATCGACGAGTTCGGCGAGCGAGATCGCCCGGTGCGTCGCCTCGCGCTCGACGGGGATCGGACGCGAGGTGCCGTGGAATTTCGGCGCGATGTGCCCGCCGCGTTCGAGCCGGTCGGTCAGAAAGCGGATCGCGTCGTAGTTCTCGGCATGGACCATGACGAGCGCGCCGGTCTCGCGCGCGACCGACATCACCTCGAGCATCTCGCGGTCATTCAGGGCGAGGCCCTCATAGGTCATGAAGACCTTGAAGGAGGTGTAGCCATCCTCGATCAGCGCGGGCAGATCCTGCCCCAGCACCTGCTCGGTCGGGTCGGAGATCACGAGATGGAAGGCGACATCGGTGTAGCACTGCCCGTCTGCCAGCCCGTGATAGGCCTTCACCGTCTCGCGCAGGCTCGTTCCCTTCTCCTGGACGCAGAACGGCATCACCGTGGTATTCCCGCCGAACGCGGCCGAGAGCGTGCCGGAGGCGAAGTCGTCGGCCATCACGATGCCATCGCCGCTGGGCTGGGCGATATGGACATGGCTGTCGATGCCGCCCGGCAGGACCAGCATGCCGGCGGCGTCGATCGTCTCCGTCGCGGCGCCGAGATCATGCCCCAGCGCGACGATGACGCCGTCGCGGATGCCGATATCGCAGGAAAACACGTCCGAAGCCGTCGCGATCGTGCCGTTGGCGATGATGAGATCGTAAGCCATGGAAGGTCCTGCATGTCCCGGCCGGATGCGACCGCAGCGCCATCATTCACATAAGGTTCGGAAAATACAGCCGGTATCGATTGCCCTCTATGCGTCGCCATCGGGGGAACGCCTCTGCCTCCAGATGACATCGTTGCGCACAAAAAACATGCTTGCTTGTTTGTAAATGATGCGAGACCTTTGGCTCGACTTTTGCCGGCGAGGGATGTGGGTCCGTGTCGATCTCGGAAGGCCGTCGATCTCAGAAGGAGCGGAGCGCCGAGACCTCGGCCCGCCTGATGGCCGCGACCATCGATCTGCTGCACGATCGTGGCCTGTCCCGCACCTCCACTCCCGAGATCGCCAGCAAGGCCGGCGTCTCGCGCGGCGCTCTGACGCATCATTTCGCGAGCCGCGAAGCGATCATCAGCGCCTCGGTCTCCCACATGCTGGCCAGGACCACCCGCGACCTGCACCGTTTCGCCGAAGACTTTCTGGAGCGCGGCGGATCGAGCGACGAGATCGTCGACTACATCTGGCAGATGATGTCGGACCGGCTGTTCTACGTCACGATGGAGTATCTGCCCGAGGCCCGGCACAATCCCGATTTCCGAGCCGATCTCGTTCCGGTCGTGCGCGAATTCCACGCCGGCCTCGACGCGATCTGGACCGCGCTGGCTGCGCGCACCGGCGTCGATCCCGACCATGCCCGCACGGTGATGAATACGACCATGTGCCTGGTGCGGGGCATGATCGCCCAGACGGTCCTGCGCAGCGACCCGCTTTATTACGACCAGATGCTGACCTTCTGGAAGCAGCAGGTCCGCCAGCATTTCCCGGCGCAGATGGAACGGTCGCCAGCGCTCAGGCAGGCGGGGCAGGGAAGATGAAAGCTGCGCTGACGATCGACGGACTGAAGCTCGACTTCTACGGCGTCCATGTCCTGCGCGGCGTCGATCTCGCCGTGCCGGAAGGCTCGTTCACCGGGCTGATCGGTCCGAACGGCGCCGGCAAGTCGACCTTGTTCAACGCGATCTCGGGCCTTTACCGGCCCAAGGGCGGCACCGTCCGTCTCGGTGAAGTCGAGACGACCGGCCTTCCGCCCGAAAGACTGGTCGCTGCCGGGCTGGTCCGCTCCTTCCAGCTTGCGCGCGGTTTTCCGAAACTCAGTGTCTTTCAGCATCTAATGCTCTACGGCGCCGATCAGCCGGGCGAGCATTTGCTGGCGGCCTTGTGGCGCTCTCGCGCTGCCAGGCAGCGCGAGAAAGACCTGTCCGAGCGCGCGCACGGTATCGCAAGGCGTCTGAAGCTCGACCATGTCCTCGACAATCCGGTTACCGCATTGTCCGGCGGCCAGAAGAAGCTCGTTGAGATCGGCCGGGCGCTGATGGCGGAGCCGAAGATCCTGCTGCTTGACGAGCCGATGGCTGGCGTAAACCCCACGCTCGCCGACGAGATCGCCAGCCATCTGATCGCGCTGAATCGCGATGGATTGACGATCTGCCTGATCGAGCACGACATGGCGCTGATCAAGCGGCTCTGCCATCCGGTCATCGTCATGGCCGAGGGCCGGACGCTGACACAAGGCACTTTCGACGACGTTGCCGCCGACACGCGCGTGCAGGAAGCCTATCTCGGGAGGCGGCATTGAACGGAGCTGCCCTTCTTGACGTCGATGGCGTCGTCGCCGGCTATGGCGCGGCCGAGCAGATCCTGAAAGGGACGTCGATTCGTGTCGGACCCGGCGAGATCGTCTCGATCATCGGTCCCAACGGCGCCGGCAAATCGACCCTGCTCAAGACCATCGCCGGCCTTGTCGCCGCGCGAGAGGGCGCGATCCTCCTGAACGGCACCGACGTGACCCGAGAGGGCGCGCTTGGCCGTGCCAGGCACGGCATCGGCTTCGTGCCGCAGGAGCGCAACGTCTTCGGTGCCATGACGGTTGCCGAGAATCTGGAGATCAGCGGCTTCCAGGAGCCGGGCAAGGTCCGCCAGCGCAGCGATGAACTCTACGCCCGCTATCCCATGCTGGCGCAGAAGCGCCGCGCCCTTGCCCGCACCCTGTCGGGCGGTCAGCGCCAGATCCTAGCAATGGCGATGGGGCTGATGAACGCACCCGCTTTGCTGCTGCTCGACGAGCCGACGGCGGGCTTGTCGCCGAAGGCCGCCGAAGAGCTGTTCGAGGCGATCGTCGCGCTCAACCAGGGCGGCCTGCCGATCCTGATGGTCGAGCAGCACGCGTTGGAAGCGCTCGAAATCTCGACGCGCGGCTATGTCCTCGTCGCCGGGCGCAACAGCCGCGAGGGCGGCGGCCCCGCGCTTGCGGCCGATCCCGAAATCCGCCGGCTCTTCCTCGGCGGCTGATGCATGACCGTACCGATGCCTGCCATCATGAAACCAGACGATAGGGGATGACCATGACCGAGTTCCTGACGAACCGCCGTTTGCTGCTGGCTGGCGCCGCCGCGCTTGCCGGCTCTTCCGCTCTCCCGAGGGTTGCCTTTGCCCAAGGCGCGCCGATCAGGATCGGCACTCTGACGCCGCTGACAGGGGCCGGCGGCCCCTATGGCCCGGTCATGGTCAAGGCGGTCAAGGCCGTCATCGACGAAGTCAACGCTGCCGGCGGCGTGCTCGGCCGCAAGGTCGAGCTGATCTCGGAAGACGACCAGACCAATCCTGAGGCGGGCGTTCGCGCCGCGCGCAAACTGATCGACGTCGATAAGGTGTCGGCGATCCTGGGCACCTGGGCCTCCTCGGTCACGACCGCTGTCGCCCCGCTTTGCTGGGAGTCGAAGACGTTCCTGTGCACCACCTCGGGTGCGGATTCGATCACGGCGCTGCCGCATCAGGGCTATCTGATCCGGACCCAGCCGACGACGACGCTGCAGGGCAAGAAGTTCGGCGAGTTCGCGATCGAGCAGAAGGCAAAGCGCGTCTTCTTCCTCTCGCCGCAGACCCCTTTCGCCAAGAGCCAGTTCGACAACATCACCCTGGCGGTGAAGGCCGCCGACGGTGAGACGGCGTCGTTAATCTATGACGACAAAAAGCCGGCCTACCGCACCGAGATCGATGAGGCGATGCGCTTCAAGCCCGACGCGATCGTCTTCGGCGGTTATACCCCCGACACCGCGGTGATGCTGAAGGATCTCTACCGGGCCGACTTCAAGGGCACGAAGATCGCCTTCGGCTATTCGGTCAACCAGAAGCTGGTCGAGAGCGTCCCCGCCGAGGTCGTCGACAAGACCTACATGATCTCGCCTTCGCCGGCGGAGGGCTCGAAAGCCTATGAGAAGCTGGTCAAGCTGATCGGCGTGACGTCGCCGGACCCCTACACCACCCAGATCTACGACCATATCAACCTCGTGCTGATGGCGATCGCGCTGGCGGGCGATTCCTCCGGAGAGGCGATCAAAAACAATCTCCGCAAGGTCAGTCAGGCGTCAGGCGGCGCCAAGATCGACAACGCCGTCGACGGCCTCAAGGCCATCGCCGCCAAGCAGGCGATCGACTATGACGGCGCCAGCGGCCCCTGCGACTTCACCGAGATCGGCGACATCACCGACTCCAAGTTCCGCTACGAGCAGGTCCAGGGCGGCAAGATCGCGCTGGTGAAGATCGCCTGATGCTGTTTGCAGTCCGCAACCGTCATTGCGAGCGCAGCGAAGCAATCCAGGAGGACGTAGAGCACGCCCCCTGGATTGCTTCGTCGCTGCGCTCCTTGCCATGACGACGGAGCACGTTGTCCCGTGACCCTCATCCTCCAGGCGCTCATCAACGGGCTGATGACCGGGGCGCTGATCGCCGTCCCGGCCATCGGCTTTTCGGCCATCTTCGCGGTGCTGCGCTATCCCAACTTCGCCATCGCCTCCTATGCCACGATCGGTGCTTTCGCCGCCTGGTGGGCGAACACGACGCTCGGGTTGCCCGTCATCCCCTCGCTCGCCCTTGCCTTTGCGGTAACGGGCGTGGTCGGCGTCCTCTCCGAGGAGACCGCGCTGAAGCGTCTGCGCGACAATGGCGCGCTGATCGTCGCCATCGCCTCGATCGCGCTCAATCTCGTGCTGGAGAACATCGTTCGTTTCATCTTCGGCAACGACATGAAGGGCTACGATCTGCCGCTCGCCCGCGACCTGCGCTTCGGCGAGTTGCGCATAGGCCCGCAGCAACTGCAGAGCCTGGCGCTCTCGGTGGCCATCATGGCGGCGATGTTCCTCTTTCTGCGCTACACCCGCTTCGGCAAGGCGATGCGCGCTGTCGCCGACAACCCCGACCTCGCCCGGCTCAAGGGCATCGACCCGGCCCGGATCGCGATCGTGACGGTCTTCCTCGGAGCCGGGCTTTCGGGCGTAGGCGGCGTGCTGATCGGGCTCGACACCTCGATCGATCCTCTGACCGGCTACCGCGTCCTGCTCTCGGTCTTTGCAGCCGCCGTGCTCGGGGGCCTGGGCTCGATCCCTGGCGCCGTCGTCGGTGCGCTCGCGCTCGGCATGGCCGAGGAACTGGCGCTGATCGTGGTTCCCGCGACCTACCGGACCGCCGTCGGCTTCGTGGCGATCCTTTTGATGCTCACCATCCGCCCCCGCGGCATTCTCGGCGAGAGGGCGTCCTGATGCTGTCCTATGTCGTCTTCACGCTCACGCTCTGCGGCATTTATGCGCTGCTCGCGCTCAGCCTCAACCTGATCTGGGGCGGGATCGGGCTGGTCAATCTCGGCCTCGCCGGCTTCTTTGCGGTCGGCGCCTATGCCTCGGCGCTGGCGACCGGGGCGGGCGCACCTGTCCTGATCGGCTGGGGGGCGGCGCTGGTCGTCGGTGCGGTCGTCGGGCTTGTCGTCACCTTCGCGACGCTGCGCCTTCGCGACGACTATCTCGCCATCGTCACGCTCGGCTTCGCCGAGGTCATCCGCCTTGTCGCCCTGAATGAGCGCTGGCTGACCAAGGGCTCGGACGGCATTTCCGGCATCAAGGCGCCGCTCAAGGCGGAGCTCGGCCTGCAAGGCTTCAGCTGGTTCTATCTCGGCCTCGTCACGCTGATCGTGCTCGCAATCTGGGCACTGCTGCGCCGGCTCGACCTGTCGCCTTACGGACGTGCTATGAAGGCGATCCGCGAGGACCAGCAACTCGCAGCCTTCGCCGGCAAGACGGTGCTGCGCTTCAAGCTCCAGGCCTTCGCGCTCTCGGCTGCCATCGCTGCCCTTTCGGGCGCGCTGTACGCCCATTTCCAGTCCTACGTCTCGCCCGACCATTTCCAGCCGCTGATCACGATCTACATCTTCCTTGCCGTTACGGCAGGCGGCGTCGGCCGGCCGGTTGGCGCGGTCTTCGGCGCCTACATCGTGGTGATCTTCCTGGAGGCGACGCGCTTTGCCACCGAATGGCTGCCCGGATTGCAGCCGGTCCAGCTTGCGGCCTTGCGCGAGATCATGATCGGGCTGGCGCTCATCCTCGTCCTGCATCTCAAGCCGCAGGGCATTTTGCCCGAGCGGATCCCGAAAGCGCCCCTTCCGTCCAATCCTTCCGCCTGAACCCCAAGAGCGACCATGTCAGACGATCTCGCAACCCTTTCGGCCCTGCTCAAGGAGCCGGGCCAGCCCGCGCCCGTGTTCGAGGCGTTCGACGCCATTACCAGGCGCCTCGTCGGCCATGAGCTGTTCACGCTGCTCTATGTCGACGGCTCGGAGGTTGCGCGCATCTACTCGAACCGCCCGGCCGAATATCCGGTCTCGGGCCGCAAGCCGATGGGCCCGACGCCCTGGGGCAAGCATGTGCTGGAGGGCAAGCAGTCCTATCTGGGCAAGGACAAGGCCGGCATCCGCTGGGCCTTCTTCGACCATGAACTGATCGAGAGCATGGGGCTGGGTTCGGTCATCAATGTCCCTGCGATCTATGACGGCAGGGTGGTCGGCACCATCAACCTGCTCGCGCCCGAGGGCCACTACCGCGAAGAGCATGTCGCGCCCGTCGAGCGCCTTGCGCCGATGCTGGTGCCGGGCTTTCTGGCGGCGCAAGCTGCGGCGAAGGCGACCTGACGACGCTTCAGGTTTTGTCCAGTGCCCGGATCACGCTGCCGAGCTCTGCCTCATCGACGAGATCGGCGGCGTCCTCGGGCCTGAACCACTGGCAGCGGCGCTCGCCGCGCTCGGCCCAGTCGGGCAGTTGCTGCTGGACCTCCAGCAGGTAGAGCGTCACCTCGCACAGCGCGAAGTGGTCCTCGAACCGCTTCCAGTAGCTGTAGCGCCCGGCCGGCTTCTTGCCGATCTTGCCGACGACCCCGGCCTCCTCGAACGCCTCGCGCGCCGCCGCGTCATGATCTTTCATGCCCTTCATCGGCCAGCCTTTCGGTACGATCCAGCGCTGCGTCGTGCGCGACGTCACCAACAGGATCTCGGTCCGACCGTCGGCCGTTTTCCGGATCGGCATGGCTGCGATCTGCGCGCGGGCATCTCCCGGCGCGCGCTTGGCTTTCTTCATCTTTGAGTGAGGTCTCCTCAAGGCCGCCATGCGGCACTGCATGTCGTCTAAATCGGGTCGCCCGTCGTCGCAGGGCAAACCGGCGACAAGCTTGCCGGCTATACGATGATTCGAGGATATTTTGCCTGCATAAATACAGGCTTTGCTGTGTCGTCGAAGCTGTCAATGGCGGTCGCCGAATACGACGGCTCACGAAACGCGGTCGCAGCTTGGGATGCTCAATCGGGGGCCGCTGTCACCGCCGCATATCCCTCGATCCTCGCGCGCAAAGCGGCCGGAATCGTGACGCCCTCTCGTGTGGTACGCTGGCGTGCTGCGATACGCCGGTCGCCCGGCAGCCGGGCGCCGTCCTGTTCGGAAATCGCGGCAAACAGCCGCTCGAGGCGCTCAGACGAGGCCGCGCCAGCAAGGCCGCCGGGCTCGACTGCAATGAAGAACTGCCCGGTCCGAGGCGAGCCGCCAGCGTTGTCGGCGAAGGACGAGGCGTCGATCGAGAGGTTCGCCCCGGTCAGCCAGGCCGCGAACAGCTCGACGATCAGCGCGAGACCCGCGCCCTTGTACCCGCCGGCCGGCAGCATCGTGCCGCCGTTGAGCGCGGCCTTCGGGTCGGTGGTCGGGTTGCCGTCGCGGTCGAGCGCCCAGCCGAGCGGAATCGGCTCGCCGCGCTGCTGATGCACCACGACCTCGCTCTTGGCGACGACGCTGGACGACTGGTCGATCACCAGCGGCGGCTTGCCGGATCGGGGCACGGCGAGCGCGATCGGATTCGTCCCGAAAACCGGCTTCGACCCGCCCATCGGTGCGATCGACGCCGGCGCATGGACGAAGCCGAGCGCCAGCAACCCTTGAGCCGCGATGCGCTCGACATGGTAGCCGACGACGCCGCAATTATAGGAATTGGTGATCGCCAACGCGGCGATTCCCTGCTTGCGCGCAGCTTCCGCCAGAGCCGGCAGGCCGAAATCGATCGCGGGATGCGCGAAGCCGTCGCGGGCATCGACCCGCACCAGGCCGGGTTTGGGGCTCTCCAGCATCGGCCTTGCCTTGCCGTCGATCTTGCCGATACGGGCGTGCTCGCAATAGGTCGGCAGCCTCGCAAGCCCATGGCTGTGGATGCCGTCGGCCTCGGCCGCGACGACCGATGCCGTCACCGGCGCCTCGTTGCGCGGATCGACGCCGCAGCCCAGCAGCGCCCGGCGCGTCAGGGTCTCGACCTCGGCGAGCGTAAGCCGCACGCCGTCCTTCGGGGCGGGAGCGCTCATGCCGCCGTCTCCGTCTTGGTTGGGTAGCCATGGAGCCTGCTCGCGGCGCCAGGCGTGATCATGCCGTCCGCAAGGTCCGCAGCGATGCGGGCCGGGTCGCGCGTCAGCGGATCGCCATATCCGCCGCCGCCCGAGGTCTCGATCGTGACGATGTCGCCGGCCTTCAGCGGAATGCCGGAAATCTTCGAGCGCAGCGCCGTCCGGGACCCGTCCGGATGTGTGATCGTCATGCTGCTCAGCGAGCCCGGCTTGCCGCCCTGGATGCCATGCGGCGGAAAACGGAAACGCTCGAAATGCGCCCCCAGCTTGCCCGCATCCGCGTCCAGTCGCCATTCGCGCACGAGACCGAGCCCGCCGCGAAATGCACCGGCGCCGCCCGAATCCGGGATCAACCCGTATTTTGTGAAGGTGACTGGATATTTGGCCTCGACCATCTCGATCGGCGCATTTGTGTTGTTGTGCAGGCCGCAGGAGAGCGCGCTCGCGCCGTCGCCGCCGGCATGGGCGCCCCAGCCGCCGACCTCGATGTCGAAATAGACCTGGCCCTTGCCCTGTCGCCCGAGGGTCTGCAGCGCGTAGACATAGGAGATGGCGTAATATGCGGCCGGGATGCGCTTCGGAGCGATCTGGGCCAACGCCCCGAACACCGCAATCGCGATGCGATGGTTGATGACCATACGGCCCGCCACCGGCGCAGGAAAGACGGCATCGACGACGCTGCCCGGAGGTAGGGTCACGCTGACCGGCCTGTAGCAGCCGGAATTCGCCGGGATATCGCCCCCGAGCGCGGCGAGCAGCGCGTAGTAGATCGCCGAACAGGTCATGGCGCGCGTGTTGTTGACCGGCCCGCTCACCTGCGGGCTCGACCCCGCGAAGTCCAGCGCGATGCTGTCGCCGCTTTTGACGATCCTGACCTCGAGCCGGATCGGCTCGTCGGACTGGCCGTCATCGTCCACGAGCTCGACGAAGGAGGCCTCGCCGTCCGGCAGCGCCGCGAGCGCGGAACGCATCATCGTCTCGGAGCCGTCGAGGATCGCGGCCATGGCGGCGGCGAGTGAGTCGGGGCCGTATTTGCGGGCCATGCGCGTGACGGCGCGCTCGCCGATGCCGAGCGCCGCGATCTGCGCGTTGAGGTCGCCGCGCGTCTCGTCGGGCTGGCGGATATTGTGCAGCAGCATCTCGAAAACGCCGGTGTTGAGTACGCCCTTGTCGACGAGCCGCAGCGGCGGGATACGGATGCCCTCCTGGAAAATCTCGGTCGCGGCGGCGTAGTAGCTGCCTGCCGCTGCGCCGCCGACATCGACATGATGGCAGAGGGTCCCGACGATGCCGACGCGGACGCCGTCCACGAAGACAGGCCGGAAGGTCTGGATGTCGGACAGATGCTGCCCGCCCGAATAGGGGTCGTTGGTGACGATGACGTCGCCGTCGTTCCACTGCTCCAGCGGGATGAAATCGTCGAGGATGCGGCGCAGGCAGTCCGACATCGAGTTGAGATGCACCGGAATGCGCGCCGATTGCGCGATGTTGTTGCCGCTCGCGTCGAAGACCGCGGTGGAATAGTCGAGAATCTCGCGTACCACCGTCGAGCGGCTGGTGCGCCAGATCGTGATGCTCATTTCCTCCGCCGCCGCGACAAGCGTGTTGCGGATGACTTCGAGCCTGACGGGATCGATCTTGGACATGGTGGTCATCCTCAATGGGTCGAGCGCCGGTCGGCGATCAGCGCGCCCGATTCATGGGCGAAGACGCACCAGCCGGCTGGGAGATAGACCGAGGTGTAGGCTTCCTCGACGATGACGGGCCCGGCGATGGGCTCGGGGCCGATCGCCTCGCGCTCCCAGACCGGTGTGGCGACGGCGCCATTGCGGCCATGGACGAGCCGGCTACCTGGCGGCTTCGCGGCCGCCGCCTCCGTCGCCGGCGCCAGACCGGGCTTGGCGAGGCCGCCGATCGCGGTCAGCCGCAGCGCAACGATCTCGACGGGTACGTGAGGCTCGTCATAGGAAAAGCGCTGGCGATGGACGGCATGGAAGGCCTCGGTCGCGCGAGCCACACCCTCGGGCGAGAAATCGACATCGTCGAGCGGCACGCGCAGGTCGAAGGCCTGTCCGGCATAGCGCAGGTCGACCGCCCAAGCGACGCGGCGCGCCTCTGTCGGCACACCGTCCTCGGCCAGCAGCCGGTCGGCCTCCGCCAGCAGCGCTGCGGTCCGCTCGGCAAGCTGCGGAGCGATCTCAGAGAACAGGCCGATCCGGGTGATGTTGAGGTCATGGGCGATATCCGACCAGAGGATGCCCCAGGCAGACAGCGTCGAGGCATGGGCCGGGAAGATCACGCGGCGGATGCCGAGCTCGTCGGCGACCTCGCAGGCATGCACGCCGCCGGCGCCGCCAAAGGAGAGCAGCCCGAAATCCTCCGGATCCATGCCCTTTTCGAACAGCGAGAGCCGTGTCGCGGTCGCGAGCGCCGAGTTCGCCACGTCGATGACACCGGCCGCGACCTGGTCGATCGAGAGGTCGAGCCTTGTCGCGATCGCCTGCGCCGCCTTGTGGGCCGCTTCCCTGTCGAGCGGCATGGCGCCGCCCATGAAGCTTGCCCCGTCGAGCCGGCCGAGCAGCAGGTTGGCGTCGGTGACGGTCAGAGCCGTGCCGCCCTTGCCGTAGCAGGCCGGGCCGGGATCGGCGCCGGCACTGTGAGGCCCGATGCGCAGGCGGTTGCCGTCGTCGACCCAGGCGATCGAACCGCCGCCGGCCCCGATCGTCCGCATCTCGATCATCGGCAGGCGCACGGGCAGCCCGTCGACCTCGCCTTCGTTGACCATGGCGATGGTGCCTTCATGCACCACCGAGACGTCGAAGGAGGTGCCGCCCATGTCGACCGCGACGAGATTGGGCTCGCCGAGTTCGCGCGACAGCCGCCGTGCCGCCGCCGCTCCGCCGCTCGGCCCCGAGAGCAGGAGCCGCGCCGGCTCGCGCCCGGCCTTGGCAAGGCCCGAGACGCCACCATTCGACTGCACCAGATAGACCTGCGTCTTGGGCGCCTCCTCTGCGATCACCTTCGCCAGGCGGTCGGTATAGGCCTGCACGATCGGCATCAGCAGTGCGTTCAGCGCCGTCGTCGACATGCGCTCATATTCGCGGATTTCCGGCGAGATCTCGCTGGCGAGCGAGATCGCCACGCCCGGCAGCATCTCGGCGAGGATCGCGCCGATCCGCTTTTCATGCGTCGCGTTGGCATAGCCGTGCAGCAGGCAGACGGCGACCGACTTCACCTCCGCCGCCGAGAGCTTCGCCGCGACCCGGCGAACCCCGTCCTCGTCGAGCGGCACGCTGATGCGTCCGTCGGCCCCGACGCGCTCGCTAACGCCGAAGCACAGCCGGCGCGGCACCAGCGGTGCCGGCTGCTCCAGCGTGATGGCGTAGACCTCCTTGCGACCATGCCGGCCGATCTGCATGACGTCCTCGAATCCGGCCGTGGTCACGATGGCGCCTGCCGGCAGCTTTCGCTCCAGCACCGCATTGGTGGCGATCGTCGTGCCGTGCAGCAGGTACTGCACCGCCTCCAGCGGAAAGCCGAAGCGCTCCGAGGCTTCCCTGATGCCGGCCAGCAGGCCGATCGAGGGGTCCTTCGGCGTGCTCGGCGTCTTGATCTGATGGATTGCGCCGGTGCCGGCATCGAGGATCTCGATGTCGGTAAAGGTGCCGCCGATATCGACGGCGATGCGGATATCCTGTTGCATCAGGCAAAGCTCCGGTGTTCCCGCTCGCGGGCGAGCGGGTCATGTCATGTGGGGAAAGGTGTCGGTTCGGCTAGTTCTGGAGCGGTCTGTTTCGTTGCCGCAATCGCATCTCGGGTCCGGGCGAAGTCATTTCACGAACGTCCGCGCCAGCCCCGCCGACCGGTCGACGACCAGCACGACGAGCAGAGTGAGGACGACGAGCAGCACCGAGAGCGCCGCCACCAGCGGGTCCGCCTGCTGCTCGACATGGTGATACATCGCCACCGGCAGGGTCGAGATGCGCGGTCCCGTCATGAACAGCGACAGTACGACCTCGTCGAACGAGACGAGGAAACACAGCGCCGTCGTGCCGATCAGGCCCGAGCGCATCATCGGCAGGGTGACGCGGCGGAAGATGGTGAGCGGCGGTGCGCTGAGCGTGGCAGCGGCCTCCTCGACGGCGATCGGCAGCGTCGCCAGCGCCGTCGAGAGCACGCGGATCGCATAGGGCAGGGTCACCACGAGATGGGCCGCGACCAGCCCCTGGAAGGTGGCGAGCAGGCCGTAGCGCGAGAACACGATCAGAATGGCGAGGCCGAGTACAATCGTCGGCAGCAGCAGCGGCGCGGTAAACAGCGCGGCCAGCGCCTCCGAGCCGCGCGGCTTCAGCCGGACCAGAGTATAGGCCGCCGGCAGCCCGATCAGAAGGCTCAAGGCGGTGACGACGACGGCGAGCAGCAGGCTCGTCCAGAACGCCGCCGTCATCTTGCCGCTGGCAAAAATCGCCGGATACCATTTCAGGCTCCAGCTCGTCGGCGGGAACATCATGTAGTTGTCGCCCGAGAACGAGATCGGCACGACGACGATCAGCGGTGCCAGCAGGAAGACGAACATCGCCAGCGCCAGCAGTTTCAGGGTCAGGGAGACGGGCCGTTCATCCATGATGCGCCTCCCTCAGATCACGGTGCGCATTGCGCGGCTGTAGAGCACGAGCGCGCCGCCGAAGATGACGAGGATCAGAATCGAGAGCGTCGCGGCCAGCGGCCAGTTCAAGGTCACGATCGCCTGGTCGTAGATTTCCGTCGCGAGCAGGAAGACCCGGCCGCCGCCGAGCAGTTTCGGCGTGATGAAGGACGACACCGCCAGCACGAAGCAGAGCAGGCAGCCGAGCGCGATGCCCGGCAGCGTCAGCGGCAGGATGATGCGCCAGAACACCTTGAAAGGCGTCGCACCCAGCGTCGAGGCTGCTTCCTCTACGCGCGGATCGAGCCGCCCGAAGCCCGCCAGCAGCGCCAGGATCATGTAGGGCATCAGGATCTCGGTCAGCCCGATGACGACGCCGGTCTTGTTGAACATCAGCCGGAGCCGGCCGGCCCCGATCGCGCCGAGCGCATTGTTGAGGAGTCCGTTCTCGGACAGGATCGCGATCCAGCCATAGGTCCGCACCACGGCCGAGGTCAGCAGCGGCGAGATCACCAGCACCAGCAGAATCGTCCGCCACGTCCCGCTCGAACGGTGCAGATAGAGCGCGATCGGATAGGAGCAGACCAGCGTCAACAGCGTGATGCCGAGGCTGACCGTGATGCTGTTGACGATCAGCTCGGCATAGAAGGTGTCGCTGAAGACCTTGAGCCAGGTCGCGAGACCATAGACCTCGCGCATCGCCCCGGTCGGCTCGACCTCGTAGAACGACATCCGGGCGAGGTTCAGCACCGGCACGAGGAAGCCGAACCCGTTGACCAGCGCGATCGGCGCCAGCAGCGCCGCGACGAGCATCAGCCCGGTCTTGCGCTCCGGCGGCACGGGCGCCGCGATGGCGGCAGCCGCGCTCATGCCGTCGCCCCGTAGACAAAGACGTCGCCGGCGCGCCAGGACAGTGTGACCGGCGCGCCCGGCGCCAGAACGGTCTCGCCGCCGCGCGTCGCGAGTTCGACCGAAACGATCTGGCCGGCGACCTCGACATCGTATTGCAGGATGTCGCCGGCAAAGATGCTGCGCGCCACGATGCCAGAGACGCGGTGGTCGCCAACGGAGCCTTCCCCTGCCGAAAGCATGACGCGATGCGGGCGGATCATCACCTCGACGGGGCCTGACAACCCAGCCGGCGCGGCGATCCGCGTCCCGGCGAACTCGGCCGCCCCGTCCTTGGCCGTGGCCTTCAGCCTGTTGCTCCGGCCGACGAAGCTGGCGACGAAGGCGCTGGCTGGGCGCTCGTAGAGGTCGACCGGCGTCCCGTGCTGTTCGAGCCGGCCCTGGTTCATCACCACGACCTTGTCGCACATCGTCAGCGCCTCGACCTGGTCGTGGGTCACGAAGATCGCGGTGATGCCGAGCCGCTTCTGGATGTCGCGAATCTCGTTGCGCATCTCGTCGCGCAGCTTCGCATCGAGATTGGAAAGCGGCTCGTCGAGCAGCAGGATCGAGGGCCGCACCACCAGCGCCCGCGCCAGTGCTACACGCTGCTGCTGGCCGCCCGACAATTGCCCCGGCCGGTGCTCTTCCTTGCCGGAAAGATGCACCAGCGCGATCGCCTCCTTCACCCGCCGTGCGATCTCGTCCCTGGCGACATTGCGCATCTCCAGCCCGAAGGCGACGTTCTTCGCCACGCTCATATGGGGGAACAGCGCATAGCTCTGGAAGACCAGCCCCATGTCGCGGCGATGCGTCGGGACCTCGGTCAGGTCCTGCCCGCCGACCACGATACGGCCAGACGTCGCCGGGACGAGGCCTGCGATCATCCTGAGCGAGGTCGTCTTGCCGCAGCCCGAGGGACCGAGGAAGGCAACGAGCTCGCCCTTGGGCACCTCGAGGTTGAAGCCGTCGACCGCCGTGAAGCTGCCATAGGTCTTGGTCAGGCCCCGCAGCGAGAGAAAGCCCTCGCTGGCGGCGGCATCAGGGCTGGCGGTCATGATCGTTCCTGCTCCGGGTCCGTTCAGCGGCTCAGCGGGATCACCTTGCGGCGCCACTGTTCCATGATCGGCTCGCGCACCTTGGCCAGCGCGATCCAGTCGATCGCGATCACCTTGTCCATCGACTTCACGGCCGTCCGGTCGATCGCCTCAGGCGCGATCTGCGCCTTGGCGTTGGTGGGGGCATAGAACATGCTCTCGGTGAAGGCCTTCTGCGCCTCCTGGCTCAACGCGTAGTTGATGAAGGTCTTGGCCGCATCCTTGCCGGGGCCGCCCGCGACATGGTTGATCGTATTGATCTGGAAGGCCGACCCCTCGCTCGGCAGCACGGCCTTGAGCTTGCCGCCCGAGGTATCCGTGTTGACCTGTGCGCGCGCGTTCCAGCCGGCACCGACCGTGGCCTGGCCGGAGATGATGGTGACGTAGACCTCGGGCTTGGGTTCCCAGGTCTGGACGTTGGGGGCGATCTCGCCCATCGCCGCGATGCCCTTGTCGACGCTCTTGAGATAGTCGGTGCCACCGCGCGCCTTCTCAAGGATCAGCACGAGCGAGAGGCCCTGGATGTCTGGCATCCCGGGGATCGCGACCTTTCCGGCATATTTCTTGTCGGCGAGGTCCATCCAGCTCTTGGGAGCCTCCTTCACCGCATCGGTGTTGTAGAGCATGACGAGGTTGTCGAAGGTCACGGCGACGCCGTCGACATCGGCGATGCGGGCGGCGGGGAAGAGTTCGGCGACGTTGGGCGCGCTTGCCTCGTCGATCTTGGTCAGCAGCTTCTCGTCGGTCGCGGCCTTCGAGACCGAGACGTCCATGATCACCACGTCGGCCTGGGGCGCGGCCTTCTGGGCCCGCAGGTTGCCGAGCATCTGGGCCGAGTTCGGCATCGGGAAATACTCGACCTTGATGGTCGGGTTCGCCTTCATGAACGGCTCGACCACGGCCTTGGTGTAGCGTTCCTGGAACAGGCCGGAATAGGCCATCAGCGTCACGGTCTGCTGGGCCATCGCGCCCTGCGAGCCCAGGAAGGACGCCACCGCGGCGGCAATCGCGAGTCTGGTCGAAGTCTGCATGGAAAATCCCCTTTGTTGTGATGCGCGGGCGGTTATCCGCCCGTCGTCAGGCTTAAGGCGTTCAGGCCTTGGCGAGCTTGCCCTCCACGAAGGCGGTGGCGCCGGAAATGTCGGGCAGCTTCTCGCCCTTGCGCAGGCGCTCGAGCAGGACGATCTCGCGCTCCTGCATTGCGATCGCAATCTTGGCGGAAGCCTCGGCCGTGGCACGCTTCAGGACCACGACGCCGCTCTCGTCACAGAGCACGGCATCGCCGGGTTCGATCGTCTGGCCGCCGACGCTGACGGGCACGTTGATCGCGCCTTCCGTGCCGAGGATCTTGGTGGTGATCGGCGAGGGGCCGCGGCACCACATCGGCATGTCGGTCTTGACGATCTCGGAGAAGTCGGTCGCTGGGCCGTCGATCACGCCTGCGGTGACGCCGGCATTCTTCATCGCGTGGGTGATGACGCCGCCCCAGCAGGCATGCTTGTCATCGCCGCAGCGGTCGATCACGACGACGTCGCCCGGCCGGACCAGTTTGGTCAGGTAGTGCAGTGCCGTGGAATCCGCATGCGGGATGCGCACGGTCACGGCCGTGCCGGCGACGCGCTTGCTCGGCAGCACGGCGCGGATCTCGCGATCGACGAAGCCCGAATGCAGCACATGGCCGATGGTCGCAACCTCGCATTGCTCCAGCAGCGCGACGAGATCCGGCGAGATCTGCTCGGGCATTTCATTGACGATGAACATGATGCGCTTTCCGCTCAGCCGAGGACGTGATGATTGGCGACGGGCACGGCAGCCCGCACCTTGGCGGTGTAGTCGAAATCGAGCCTTGCACTGGTCGTGCCGACGCCGTCCGACACTTGGGCCGTGACATGGCCCCATGGGTTGATCACCATGGAGTGGCCGTAGCAGGCGTTCTTGCCCTGCGCATGGGTCCCGGTCTGCCCCGTCGCCAGGAACCAGGTCTGCGTCTCGGCGGCGCGCGCCCGGGCGAGCAGCTCCCAATGATCCTTGCCGGTCATCAGCGTGAAGGCGGCGGGCAGGACGATGACGTCGGCGCCCGCGTCGCGCAGCTTGCGGAAGAGTTCGGGGAAGCGGATATCGTAGCAGATCGCGCAGCCGACGGTTGCGTCGCCGGCCTTGTAGGTGACGACGTCCTGGCCCCGCGAGACCATGTTGGACTCGCGGTAGCTGACTCCGCCGGGCGCATCGACGTCGAACAGGTGGATCTTGCGGTAATGCGCGATCTGCCGGCCGTCGGGACCGAAGACGATGGTGGCGTTGAAATAGTCGTCGCCGTCGCGCTCGCAGACGCTGCCGGCATGCAGCGTGATGCCGTGCTTTTCGGCAAGCCCCGACATCAGGCGATAGCTCTCGCCGTTGGGAAAGGTCTCGGCGCTGTCGCGCATCGCCGCCGGGCTGCCGTCGAGGAAGGCGTAGTACTCGGGCAGGACGATGAGATCGGGCTGCTCCTCGGCGACGACCTTCTCGATCATCGCCTTGGCCATTTTCAGGTTCGCGGACTTGTCGTCCTGCGAGTTCATCTGGACGAGCGAGACTTTCACCGGCGTTCTCCTGCGCTGCTGAAAGGAGCAGAACAGAGCCGGCGGGGGTGCGCAAACGCGAAATTCTTGTCCGTCTCGACAAGAATTGCTTATGAGAGCGACAACGGCAGGGCCTGCCTGTTTTGCAGGCTCTCAGTCCGCCACGAAATCCGCCGCGATCTCGACGGCCATGTCGGCGAGCAGGCTGGGAAGCAGGTTGCCGGGATTATCGGTGAAGACGGCGTGAAAATGCAGCGCCGGCAGCTTCGCCTCGACATCGAGCACCCGCAACTCGCCATTGTCGAGGAATTCGCGCACCACTACGCGCGGCAGCACGGCAATTCCGACGCCGTCGCGGATCAGCCGGGTTATCGTCGCCAGCGAATTGGAGTTGTAGACGCGCACCAGCCCCTGTCCCATTCCCGAGGTCTCGACCAGCCGCAGCACCGCCTGATGCGGCTGCGAGCCTTTGGAATAGGCAAAGATCGGGTAATCGGTCAGCTCGGCCAGCGTGAGCGGGCGGCCGTCGAGACCGAGCGTCGCAGCGCCGATCCAAAGGCAGTCGAAGCTGCACAATTCGATATTGCGGATATGGGGCGCCACCACCGGCCCCATGATCAGCCCGAGGTCGATCTGCCCGTCCTGCATCTGGCGGGCGAGATTCAGGCTGGTATCGACGTTGAGGTCGATCGTGACGTTGGGGTAGCTAGCCTTCACCCGTTCGATCAGCTTCGGCAGCCAAGCATAGACGATCGAGTCGACCGTCCCGATCATGACGCTGCCCGAGAGGGTGTTGGTGTCGCCGACGCTGCGCTCGAATTCGCCAACCATGCGTACGATCGTCTCGGCCTGCGCCAGCGCGCGTTGGCCATGCGCCGTCAGGCTGACATTGCGCAGGTCGCGCTCGAACAGCCTGACCCCGAGTTCGCGCTCCAGCGTCGCGATCCGGTTCGAGACCGCGGCCTGGGTCGTGCACAATTTCTCGGCCGCGACGGAGAAGCTGCGCAGCCTTGCGACCCAGACGAAGGTTTCGAGGAAGCGCAGGTTCACGGTTTCTCACACCACCAGATCGCGCTCGGGCACCGGCTCGCCGCGCGAGACGCGGGCGATGTTGTCAAACATGCGCCGCACCGTCGGCGCGAAATTGTCGGCCGCGATGGCGGCAAGATGCGGCGTCACCACGAGGTTGTCGAGCGTCAGCAATTCGCTGTCGGCCGGCAGCGGCTCGATCGAGAACACGTCCATTGCAGCGCCCGAGATCTCTCCGGTACGCAGGGCCTCGATCAGGTCGGTCTCGTTGACGACGCCGCCTCGCGCGACATTGATCAGCATCGCGGTGCGCTTCATCGCCTTGAGGGCGGCCTTGTCGATCAGGTTGGTCGTCTCCGGCGTCAGCGGGCAATGCAGCGAGACGATGTCGGACTGAACCAGAAGCTCGGGCAGCGACGCATGCTTGACGCCCAGCGCCGTTTCTTCCTGCGCCGAAAGCGGCGTGCGCTTGGAATACAGGATCGTGCAGCCGAAACCCTTCAGCAGCCTCGCGACATTCTGGCCGATCGCGCCGAAGCCGACGATGCCGACGGTCTTGCCCGAAAGCTGGAAGGTCTCGCCGGGCAGCCTGCCCCCGCGCCAGTCGCCCTTCTTCAGCTCTGCGTGACCAAAGGCGATGTAGCGCAGTGCCGACAGCGTCAAGCCGAGCGTGAACTCCGCCACCGGCACGGCATTGCTGCCCGTGGTGCGCGCCACCCTGATCCCGAGTTCCTTTGCCGCGACGATATCGAGATTATCGACGCCGACGCCCCATTTGTGCAGCAGCTTGAGTTTCTTCGCTGCCCGCAGCACGTCGCCCGAGACGGCAACCTGACCGGAGATGGCGTAGTCGGCGTCCGCGATGATCTCCTTCATGTGCTCGTCGCCGCGCGCCGTGCCATGGGTCAGGACGAAACCCGGCGGCAGCAGTTCTCGTAATTTCTCGGCCCGCTCCGGGGTCGAGTAGTCGAGAAGGACGATGGTCTCGGGCATGGTCGGATCCAGTATCGCGCGGAAGGGGTTCAGTTGGTCGAGAAGCTGACGCCGGCGCGCGCCAGCCCGCCGGAGATCGCGACCGGCGTACCGTCGGCGCGCCAGCAGGCCGCCCCCGTCAGCGTGCTGTCGGCATTGAACGCAATCGCATTCATGCCGCCAGCGACGCGTGGAGCGCGGACGACGTCATGGCCGCGCGCCGACAGTTCGGCGGCCACGGCATCGGGGATGGCGGCCTCCAGTTCGAGCACGCCGCCTTCGGTCCAGACGCGCGGCGCCTCGACGGCTTCCTGCAGGCTCATGCCGTGGTCGATCAGGTTGACGATCGCCTGCAGCGCCGAGGGGAAGATGCGCAGCGCGCCGGGCAGGCCGAGCGCGAAGGCGAGCTTGCCGTCCCGGAGCGCCATCATGGGCGCCATCGAGGTGAAGACGCGCTTGCCCGGCGCGATCGAGAGCGCCCGGCCCGGATGCGGGTCGAAATTGTACATGTAATTATTGGTCAGCATCCCGGTGCCGGGGATCTGCGTGCAGGCGCCGAACAGCCCGTTGATCGTCTGCGTCGTGGAAACGACATTGCCGGCGGCATCTGCCACGGTGACATGGGTCGTATCGGCCGACTCGCCGCCTGAAATCCCCGCCATCCAGCTCTTGGCGCTGCCCATCTCGATCAGCGCCCGCCGTTCGGCGGCGTATTCCTTGTCGATCAGCCTGGCCACCGGCACCGGCACGAAAGCGGGGTCGGCGGTCGCCGCCGCCCGGTCGGCGAAGGCGATCTTCAACGCTTCGGCCAGCAGGTGCACGGCGTCCGCCGAGCCGAAGCCGAGCCCGCCGATGTCGAAGCCTTCGAGGATGTTCAGCATCTGCACGATATGCACGCCCGAGGAGGAGGGCGGCGGCGGGCCGAAGATGTCGTAGCCACGATAGCTGCCACGCACCGGCTCGCGCGTCGCGACCTTGTAGGCGGCAAGGTCGCCCTGCTCGATCAGGCCGCCATTGCCCGCCATGAAATCCGTCAGCGCCTTGCCGAGTGGCCCGACATACAGCGCGGCGGGGCCGTCCTTGGCGATCAGCCGCAGGCTTTTCGCATAGTCGCTCTGGATCAGCCGGGCCCCTGCGGCCAGCTTCTCGCCGCCGGGCAGGAACAGCGCGGCGAGGCCGGGATCGCGCGCGAGATCGGCGGCGTTGTCGGCGATGCAGTTCGAGAGATAAGGGCTGGCGACGAAGCCGCGTTCGGCCAGTATGATCGCCGGCTGCAGCACCTCGTCCAGCGGCAGCGTGCCGAAGCGCGCCAGCGCCTCGCACCAGCCGGCGAGCGCGCCCGGAACTGCCACCGCCTTGGGGCCGATCACGTTGAGCCGGTCGCGCACGTCGCGCGCCTTGCCGATCTGGTCGGAGACGCAGTCATACATGTCCGGCGTTGCCTTGCCGGGTGCCGTCGAGAGCCCGTCGAGCACGACATGGCGCCCGTCCGCGAGCCTGATATGCGCGACGCCGCCACCCAGGATACCGACCATCATCGGCTCGACCACGGTCAGCGCGAACAGGCAGGCCACGGCCGCGTCGATCGCATTGCCGCCGGCAAGCAGCATTTGCGAGCCGGCGGCCGAAGCGAGCGGGTGGTTGGTCACGACCATCCCGCGCGAGCCGGTCGCGGGCTGCTTCTCGCAGGCGAAGGTGGCGACGCGCGGGGCTATGGTCATGGCGTGCTCAGGTCGAGACCTTGGCCGCGAAATGCGCGACGAAGCGCGCGCAGATATCGGTCAGCTTTTCGGTCAGCGCGGCGCCGGTCTCCGCCGAGCACAGCTGCGGATCGCCCTTGGCGACGCCGAGATTGTAGACCTCATCATACTCGTTGGGCATCGCAACCTCATGGCCCTCGAAGCTTGCGGTGCCGAGGCCGGTGAACTGCAGGTCGAGCAGGGGGTCCTTCTTCAGCGGCTTGCCTTCGGGGATCAGGTCCTTGCGGATCAGCTCGGGGAAGAGGTGCAGGCCGATCGAGGTCAGCGGGTCGGAGCCATGTCCGGCGACGGCAGCGGCCTTATCGGCCCCGCCGAGGATGCCCGGCAGCAGGCCGTAGCCGATGCGCCAGAGATAGAGGCTCGGCAGCACGATCTGCTCGCGCAGATAGAGCTCGCGCGCCACTTCCGAGATCGGGCCGACATTGCCGCCATGGCCGTTGATCACGACGATGCGGGTCAGCCCGTTGCGGTGGAGCGAATCGACCATCTCGGCGATGACGGTCGTGAGCGTCGCCTGTGAGATCGCGATGCCGCCGGTCATCGAGCCGAACCAGTCGGCGCCGCCGAAGGGCAGGACGGGCGCCACCAGCGTGCGCGTGCCGGCCTTGCTGGCGCGGATCGCGGCGAGCTCGGCGATCTTCTCGGCGAGCAGATAGTCGCCCATCGGCGCATGGGGACCCTGGTCCTCATGGCTGCCCATCGGCAGCAGGATGACGGGGTTGTCCTTCAGGATCTCGCGGGCTTCGCCCCCGGTGATCGTGCCCATATGGACGAGCGGGTCGGTCTTGGCAGCCATGGTTCTGGTTCCTGGATTGGTCGGGGGTTAGTCGCTCGCCCGTCCGGCCGTGCGCGGATCGACGGCATCGCGTAGCGCGTCGCAGAGCAGGTTCATGGCGAGGATCGTCAGGGTCAGCGCGGCGCAGGGCCAGACCAGCAGCAGTGGCGCCTGCTCCATGGTGGCGCGCGCGCCGCGGATCATCAGGCCCCAGGACGGGGCAGGGGGCACGACGCCGAGGCCGAGGAAGGAGAGCCCGCTTTCCAGCACGACGGCGGCGGCGACCGCCAGCGAAAGCTGCACCAGCACCGGCCCGGCGATATTGGGCAGCACGGTGCGCAGCAGGATGTACCAGGTCGGTGCGCCCAGCGCCCGCACTGCCTCGACATATTCGCGCCCGCGCACCGCCAGCACCTCGGCATGCGTCACGCGGGCAAATCCTGGCAGATACAGCACCGACAGCACGAGGATCAGCGTCGCCGCGCCGGGTCCCAGCAGGGTCACGACAAGCAGTGCCAGCAGCACCGGCGGAAAGCACAGGATTATGTCCATGCTGCGCGCCGACAGGAAGGAGACGATGCCGTGGAACCAGCCCGCGATGAGACCCAGCACCACGCCGAGCAAGCCTGCGGCGAGCGCCGAGGCGAAGGCGACGCTCAGGCTCGTCCGCGCGCCCCAGATCAGGCGCGAGAGCACGTCGCGCCCAAACTCGTCGCGGCCGAGCCAGGAGCCCGGCATCGGCCCTTGAAGGCGTCGCGCGATGTCCTGCCTCACAGGGTCGGGCAGGCCGAGCAGCGGCGCGGCGAGCGCGATGGCAATGATCAGCGCGACGAACGCTGCAGGCAGCCAGAGTCGCCTCATCGCGCCGTGACCCTGGGATCGAGCGTCGCATGCAGCATTTCGACGATCAGGTTGATCAGCAGGAACATCACCGAGATCGTCAGCACGATTCCCACCACCATCGGATAATCGCGCGCCTCGACCGCCCGCAGCAGCGGCGTCGAGAGGCCGGGCCAGTTGAAGACGTATTCCACCAGCACGGTCCCGCCGAGCAGCGTGCCCATATGCAGGCCGAGCACGGTGATGACAGGGTTCAGCGCGTTGCGCAGCACATGCACGAAGATCACCCGACCCGGGGCGAGGCCCTTGGCATGGGCGGTGCGGACATAGTCGTTTGCCAGCGCATCCAGCATCGAGGCCCGCGTCATCCGGAACAGCACCGCCGCCAGCCCCTTGCCGATCGCGACCGCCGGCAGGGCGAGCAGCTTGAGGTGAAGCACGGGGTCCTGCGTGAACGCGACATAGCCGCCCGCCGGCATCAGCCTGAGCGTCTGCGCCATTAGCAGCACGAGCAGCGTGCCGACCACGAAGACGGGGATCGCCAGCAGCAGCGCCGCCACGCCCGACGCGATGCGGTCGAAGCGTCCGCCGCGATGCAGTGCGGCATAAACGCCTGCTGGCACGCCCAACGCGATGGCGAGCAGGGTTCCCGCAAAGATGATCTCCAGCGTGCGCGGCAACCGCAGCGCGATCTCGCTCAGCACGGGATAGTCATCGACCAGCGATGTTCCGAGATCGGCCCGCAGCAGCCCGCCGAGGAAGGCGCCGTACTGCACCATGATCGGCCGTTCCAGCCCGAGCTTCTCGCGCAGTTCCGCCACAGAGGCCGGATCCGGCGAGATGCCCCCGGTCGAGAGCAGCAGCTCGGCTGGATCGCCCGGCACCAGATGCAGCGCCATGAACACGATCGTGGCGACGATCCACGCCATGAACAGCGACGTCGCGATCCGGTGCGCGAGCCAGGCGCCGGTCATCCGAAGAAGGTCTCTTCCAGCATGGCGCCCGATGAGGTCGTCAGCGCGCCCGGCAGGTTGGTGAAGCCCTTGACGCCCTTGTCCATGCCGTAGCCCTGCGAGCGCCAGGCGAGTCCGACCAGCGGCACCTCTTCCAGCGCCGCCCTCTGCATATCCTTGTAGATCTCGACGCGCTTGGTCTGGTCGAACTCGGCACGGCCCCTGGCAAGCGCCGCAATCGTGCGCGGCGCGTCGACCTTGAAGGAGCGGCCATGGGTTGGCGAGAGCGAGGTGTCGAGCACCACGGTCAGTCCGTCCGGATCGTTGTTGTCGGCCGAAACGCCATGGATCGCCATGTCGTACTGGCCGCGAATGCCGCGGCTGACGCGGGTCGACCAGTCGGGAAGCTGCAATTCGCACTGAATGCCGATCGCGGCCAGATGCTGCTGCACGACTTCCGCCGTGTCCTTGTGCATTCCGAACTGCGCGGTGGACAGCAGCGTGGTCTGGAAGCCGTTGGCGAAGCCGGCCTCGGCCAGCAGCGCCTTGGCGCGGGCCGGGTCGTAGTTCCAGCCCCGGGCAAGATCCTTGTCGTACCAAGGCGTGCCCTCGACGATCGGTACGCCCTCGAGCGGCTTGCCGCGGCCGAAGAAGGCTGCCTTGACGATGTCGTCGCGCTTGACCGCATGGGCGATGGCCCGGCGCACGCGCGCATCGTTGAAGGGCGGCTTGCTGCCGTTGAACAGCACGTCCATGAACGGCCCCTCGACGGAATCGAGCTTGAGCCGCGGGTCGGCCTCGACGGCAGCCATCGACTGCCAAGGCACATACTCGATGATGTCGACATCGCCGGACTGCAGCGCGGCATTGCGCAGGTTCTCGTCGGCATAGACGACGAACTTGATGCCTTTCAGCTTGGGAAAGCCCGGCTTGTAGAACTTGTCGAAGGCGACGAGATCGAGCGAGGTGCCGCGCTCCTGCCCGACAAGCCGGAAGGGGCCCGCGCCGATAGGTTCGTTTGCCGCCGATTTCCGCCAGATCACGAAGGTATTGTAGTTGGCGAACCAGCTCGGCAGCGTCGCCTGAGGTGTCTTGGTGACGAGGCGGATCGTCTTCGGATCAGGGATTTCGATGCGCTCGATGTCCTGGAACTGGGTTCGCATATAGGCGGTCGATTTTTCGCCGGCGATCTGCTCGATCGTCCATTTCACGTCGTCGGCCGTGACGGGCTCGCCATTGTGGAACAGGCAGCCCTGGCGCAGCTTGAAGACCCAGGCGCCTTCGGCGTCGATCGACCAGGACTCGGCGATTTCGCCGCGCAGTTCGCCCTTGGAGTCATAGCTGACGAGGCTGCGATGCGTCATCAGCTTGACCGTGCCGGCCGAGGCGCCGGTTGACACCCAGGGCTGCAGATTGGGCGGGAATGCAGAGAGGCCGAAGCGCAGAATGCCGCTGGCGCGCTGGGCGCGGGCGGGGCGGGAGAGGAACGGCAGCGTCGCAAACGGGGCGACCACGCCGGCTCCAAGCACAGTGCGGCGTGAGATCGTCATTTGCTGTCTCCTCGCGGTTATCGTTTTGCCGGCGCATTCGCGCCTGGCCAGCGTCCCCATCTGGCAAGAAAAGCGCCATTCGCGCCCGTTTGCCAGTCCCATTACGCATATATGTCATGCGTCATGTATACGTGACGGATTTTTGATGTCGGCACAAGAAAGGCATAAGCTGGAGCAGAACGACCTTGCGGAGGCCGCCAGCAGTGAATGTCATGATCCCGGTCGCAGCGCAGGAGCCTGAGGGGCGCCCGGCGCGGGAACGCGTTTACGCCTATGTCCGCGAGCAGATTCTGCGGGGCGTCTTCGCAGGGGGCTCCTTCGTCGAGGAGGAGGAAATTTCGTCGGCCATGGGCGTGTCCCGCACGCCGGTAAGGGAGGCCTTTCACCGCCTAGAGGCGGAGCGCTTCATCGATCTTCTTCCGCGGCGCGGCGCCCTCGTGCGTCAGGTCACGGCACAGGAACTGGCCGATCTCTACGAGACGCGGCGAATGATCGAGGGTTATGCCATTGCCCGGATCTGCCGCGAGGAGATCGCGGTTCCCGCCGAGATGGCCACGATCCTGGACAGGATGGACGTGATCGCCGGCAGCGACCATTTCGCCCGGGTCGAACTCAACCGGCGCTTTCACTTGACCATGGTCGCCGCGTTGGGCAACGAGGTCATGTCGGAGCTCTACCGATCGCTGGATTCGCGCCAGCAGCGCGTTGCCATGACGGCGCTGAGCGTCGATCCAAACCGCATCTCACGTATCGAACGCGAGCACCGCGCCTTGCTGGCTGCCCTTGAAGCCCGCGACGAGAGGCAGGCGCGCGAGGTTCTCGATCAGCATCTGCGTCCCGTCATGGGCGTCGTCTCACGCCTGCCGGCCATGTCCTCGCCTGATCGGACTGCCCGCTAAAGCAGCGCGTCCGGCGCCGCTTGCATGGGCAACCGGCTGAAATTGAACCTTGGCCTGCCCAGCAGCGCGTGGTTACCTGCCGCCTCTCCGCAACCGATGAGGTCTCATGTCACCCCGCATCGCCTTCGGCGGCTTCCTGCACGAGA
Organism: Bosea sp. PAMC 26642; assembly: GCF_001562255.1. Classification (NCBI taxonomy): domain Bacteria; kingdom Pseudomonadati; phylum Pseudomonadota; class Alphaproteobacteria; order Hyphomicrobiales; family Alloboseaceae; genus Allobosea; species Allobosea sp. PAMC 26642. The sequence continues at coordinate 4,772,103 of NZ_CP014301.1, forward strand.
CCAACACATTTGCGCCGAGCAAGGCCGGCATGGACGCCTTCATCCAGGGCGGCGGCTGGCCGGCCCTGTCGCGGGCGCAGGACATCTTCGCCTCCGTGCACAAGGTCAATGTCGGCGCCTCGGGCTTCATCCAGCACGCGAATGCCGCCGGCTGGACGCTTGTCCCGACGCTGTGGTGCGCCGCCAGCCCTTCGGCCCATGTCACGGCCGAGGCGTTCGAGGCGCTGGCCGACGAACTCGTCACGCGGATCGCTGCATCGCTGCCGGTGGACGGCGTCTATCTCGACCTGCACGGAGCCATGGTCAGCGAGGCCTTCGACGACGGCGAGGGCGAGGTGCTCAGGCGGGTGCGTGCCGCGATCGGGCCCGACATCCCCCTCGTCGCCAGCCTCGATCTGCACGGCAACGTCACGCCGCTGATGGTCGAAAGCGCCGACGCGCTCGTCGCCTATCGCACCTATCCCCATATCGACATGGCCGAGACCGGCCGCCGCGCCGGTGTCTATCTGGAAACCCTTCTGGGCACGCAAAAGCGCCACGCGAAGGCGTTTCGGCAGGTCCCTTACCTGATCCCGATCGCCTGGCAGGCCACCGCGATGGAACCCTGCAAGACGATCTATGCCGAGCTTGCGGCGCTGGAAGGAGAGAGCGTGCCGACGCTCTCCTTCCTGCCGGGCTTTCCGGCCGCGGATTTCCCCGATTGCGGCCCGAGCATCGTCGCCTATGGCGCGACACAGGCCGATGCCGACCGCGCCGCCGATCTGGTTGCCGCGCGCGTGCTGGGCAGTGAGAGCGCCTTCAACGGCCGCGTCTTCCAGCCCGACGAAGGCGTCCGCGAGGCGATGCGGCTGGCGGCGGGTGCGACGAGGCCCGTGGTCATCTCGGACACGCAGGACAATCCCGGCGCCGGCGGCGATTCCGATACGATGGGAATGGCTCACGCCCTGCTGCGCAACGGCGCACAGCGCGCCGCCATCGGCGTCATCGTCGATCCTGCTGCCGCCCAAGTGGCCCACGCTGCCGGTGTGGGAGCCACCATCTCCGTCTCGCTCGGCGCAAAGTCCGGCGTGCAGGGCGATGCCCCGCTCGACGGCGAGTTCGTGGTCGAGCAGCTTTCCGACGGCCGCTTCATCGCCCCCGGCCCCTTCTATGGCGGCTCGCGGATCAATCTCGGTCCCAGCGCTGCGCTTCGCATCGGCGGCGTCCGCATCGTCGTCGGCTCGCGCAAGGCGCAGATGGCCGACCAGGCGATGTACCGCCAGGTCGGCATCGAGCCGACCGAGCAGGCGATCCTCGTCAACAAGAGCTCGGTGCATTTCCGCGCCGATTTCGAGCCGATCGCGGAAACCATCCTCGTCTGCGCCGCGCCCGGCCCGATGCCCGTTGACCCGTCGGCCTTGCCTTGGAAGCGGCTGCGCCCCGGTATCCGTACGGCACCGCACGGTCCGGTCTTCGGCTGATCGAACTCATAATCCCAGGAGTACCGCCCCAGTGCCGACCTTGCCCCAGATCGAAGCCTTCGCAGGCGAACTGACCGCGATCCGCCGCGATCTCCACGCCCATCCCGAGATCGGCTTCGAGGAGGTCAGGACCTCCGGCATCGTCGCCGAGAAGCTCGCCTCATGGGGCATCGAGGTCCATCGCGGCATCGGCAAGACCGGCGTCGTCGGGATTCTGGAAGGCAAGGGCGGACCGGGCAAGCGCATCGGCCTGCGCGCCGATATGGACGCGCTGCCGATGGAGGAGACCACGAACCTGCCCTGGCGCTCGACCATTGCGGGGCGCAATCACGCCTGCGGCCATGATGGCCACACCACGATGCTGCTCGGCGCGGCACGTTATCTCGCCGAGAACCGCGACTTCACCGGCACGGCGATCTTCGTCTTCCAGCCGGCCGAGGAGGGTCTTGGCGGCGCGCGCGCCATGCTCGCCGACCGGCTGTTCGAGCGCTTCCCGTGCGACGAGATTTACGGCCTGCACAACGCGCCCAATCTGGATGCCGGACAGATCGCGGTCTTTCCCGGCCCGGCGATGGCGGGCGCCGATTTCTTCGACATCAAAATTACCGGCAAGGGCAGCCATGGCGCCATGCCCCATGTCGGGCGCGATCCCGTCATTGTCGCGATCACGCTGGCCGCCGCCTTGCAAACCATCGTCAGCCGCAATGCCGATCCACGCGAATCCGCCGTGCTCTCGATCACCCAGATCCATGCCGGCTCGGCCTATAACGTCATCCCCAATGAGGCCGCGCTTGCCGGCACCATCCGCACCTTCTCGCCGGAGATCGCGGCCCTGATCCGCGACCGTATGCGCGAGATCGCGGCCGGCCTCGCCCAGAGCTTCGGCGTCGAGATCGAGGTCGACATCCGCTCGATCTTCGACGTGCTGGTGAACCACCCGGAACAGTCCGTCGCGGCCGCGGCGGTCGCGGGCGAGATCGTCGGTGCCGAGAACGTATTGACCGAGGTCAGGCCGGTCATGGGCAGCGAGGATTTCGCCGACATGCTGCGCGCGGTGCCCGGCGCCTATTGCTGGGTCGGCCACGCCGGCAGCGTGCCGGTGCACAATCCTGCCTTCGTGCTCGACGACGGCATCCTGCCGGTCGGGGCGAGCCTGCTGGCGCGCCTTGTCGAGAGCCGGCTTGCGGCCTGAACCATGTCCTGGCAGAGCCTGACCTTCGACGCCGACACGATGCTCGCCGGCCTCCGGCGCTGGGTCGAGTGCGAAAGCCCGACCTTTGATCTCGCCGCGGTTAACGCCATGATGAGCCTGGTCGCTGGGGATCTGGTCGCGGCCGGCGCGGCCGTCACGCGCTTCCCCGGCCCGCCCGGCCTCGGCGATTGCATCCTTGGCGACTTCCCGCATCCAAGGCAGGGCGAACCCGGCATCCTGGTGATGTCGCATCTCGACACCGTCCATCCGGTCGGTACGCTGAAAGCCCTGCCGTTCCGGCGCGAGGGCTCGCGCTGCTATGGGCCGGGCATTCTCGACATGAAGGGCGGCGCCTATGCTGGGTTGCAGGCGATCGTGGCGCTGGCGAAAGCCGGCATCGAGACGCCGCTGCCGGTCAGCGTGCTTTATACCAGCGACGAGGAGATCGGCAGCCCCGGCACCCGAGACCTGATCATGGAGCAGGCCCGTAAACACCGCTATATTCTGGTGCCGGAGCCGGCCAAGCCGGGCAATGGCGTGGTCACCGGGCGCTACGCGATTGCGCGCTTCAACCTGCTGGCCGAGGGCAGGCCGAGCCATGCCGGCTCGACCCTGAAGGACGGCCGCTCGGCGATCAGCATGATGGCGCAGCAGCTGCTCGCCATCGAGGCGATGACGGATGATGACTGCACCTTCAGCGTCGGCGTCATCTCCGGCGGGCAATGGGTCAACTGCGTCGCCACGACCTGTCGTGCCGAAGCGCTGAGCATGGCCAAGCGTCAGGCCGATCTCGATCGCGGCGTCGAGCGTATGCTGGCGCTCTCGGTAGCCAATCCCGACGGCACGCGCTTCACCGTGACGCGCGGCGTCACCCGGCCGGTCTGGGAGCCGGACGCGCAAACGCTGCGTCTATACGAGATCGCCCGCGGCGTGGCCGGCGAAATCGGCATCGACCTGTCGCATCATTCGGCAGGGGGCGGCTCCGACGCCAACTTCACCGGAGCGGCTGGCCTGCCTTCGCTGGACGGGCTTGGCCTGATCGGGGCCGGTTATCATACGCTGGAAGAGCATATCGAGGTCGAAAGTCTGGCGCAGCGCGCTCGCTTGATGGCCGGGCTGCTCACGAAACTTGCCGCATGAGCTGTGCCGGCTTTTGCATGGGAGCGGGTATGCGTCTGGCACGGCGCGTGCATTAATATCGGCGTCGGTGATTTGCGATCAGGGTCGAGGGAAACAACACATGACGTTGCGCTGGAAGTCGTTCGCCGTTGCCGCCGCGCTCCTTGCCGGAAGCTCGCTCGCCGGAATGCCGACGGCCCAGGCGCAGACGACGATGAAGGTCGTGATGCACTCCGACGTAAAGATCGTCGATCCGATCTGGACCACGGCCTATATCGTCCGCAACCACGGCTACATGATCTACGACACCCTCTTCGCGCTCGACGATAAGGGCGAGGTCAAGCCGCAGATGGTCGAGACCTTCACGGAATCGCCCGACAAGCTGACCTACAAGTTCACTTTGCGAGATGGCTTGCTCTGGCATGACGGCAAGCCCGTCACCTCCGAGGATTGCATCGCCTCGATCAAGCGGTGGTCGGCGCGCGACCCGATCGGACAGAAATTGATGACCTTCGTCGACGGCATCACCGCCGACGATGCGCGCAGCTTTACCGTCAAGCTCAAATCGTCGACGGGCCTGCTGATCTTCGGCCTCGGCAAACCGTCCTCGAACGTGCCGTTCATGATGCCCAAGCGCGTCGCCGAGACCGATCCGAACACGCAGATCTCGGAGTTCATCGGCTCGGGGCCGTTCGTTCTGAAGACCGACGAATGGAAGCCCGGCGACAAGATCGTCTACACCAAGTTCAAGGACTACAAGCCGCGCGCCGAACCAGCCTCGGGCCTGGCCGGCGGCAAGGTCGCCAAGATCGACCGGATCGAATGGCTCGCTGTCTCCGACCAGCAGCAGGCGGTCAACGCGCTCCTCGCCGGCGAAATCGACATGATCGAGCAGCCCTCCTTCGACCTGATCCCCCTGCTCAAGGCCGACAAGGCGATCAAGCTGATCGACTATAACCCGCTCGGATTGCAGTACACGCTGCGCCCCAACCACACGATCAAGCCCTTCGACAATCCCAAGATCCGCCAAGCGCTGACCTATGCGCTGAATCAGAAGGACTTCCTTGAGGCGGTGGTCGGCAATCCCGACTACTACAAGACCTGCAAGGCCATGTTCATCTGCGGTTCGCCGATGGCGAGCGAGAAGGGCATGGACGGGCTGCTCGAATCCAACTTCAACAAGTCGAAGGAGTTGCTGAAGGAAGCGGGCTATGACGGCACGCCGGTCGTGCTGCTGCATTCGACCGATCTGCAGACCCTGACCAATCTGGCGCCCGTCGCCAAGCAGCTGATGGAGAAGGGCGGCTTCAAGGTCGACATGCAGTCCTCGGACTGGCAGTCCGTCGTGGCGAGGCGCGTGCGCAAGACGCCCGTCGCGGACGGTGGCTGGAACGCGATGTTGACCGCCTGGGTGTCCGCCGACGTGCTCAATCCCGTCATGGCCGGCTTCTTCAATGCGAGCTGCGACAAGGCCGCCTTCGGCTGGCCTTGCGACGAGCAGATGGAAAAGCTGCGTGACGACTTCGCCCGCGAGACCGACCCGGCCAAGCAGAAGGCCATTACCGAGGCCGTGCAGATGCGCTGGCGCGAAGTCGTGACTCACGTCCATCTCGGCCAGTACACGGTGCCGATCGCAACGCGCCAGAACATCAGCGGCATCCTGACCGCTGCCGCGCCCGTGTTCTGGAATCTGGAGAAGAAATAGCCGTCGCGGTCAAAAGCCCATGCTCGGCTACATCCTGCGCCGCCTGCTCGCGACGATCCCGGTCCTGTTGATCGTCGCCGTGCTGGTCTTCCTGATGCTGCGGATGACGCCGGGCGATCCGGCTGCCGTCATTGCCGGCGACAACGCCAGCACGGCGCAGATCGCGGCGATCCGGGCAAAATTGGGTCTCGATCAGCCGATCATCGCGCAATTCGCGATCTGGGCCGGCAACCTGCTGCAGGGCAATCTCGGCGAGAGCTTCTTTTTCAAGAAGACCATCGGCGAACTGATTCTGGGGCGTATCGAGCCGACCTTGTCGCTCGCCGTCTTCACCATGGCCATCGCGATCTGCGTCGCGATCCCGCTCGGAGTGCTCGCGGCCTACAAGCACGGCTCCTGGATCGACCGCGTCGTGATGGGCTTCTCGGTGCTGGGCTTTTCCGTCCCGGTCTTCGTTATCGGCTATCTCCTGATCTATGTTTTCGCGATCACGCTCGGCTGGTTCCCGGTCCAGGGTTATCAGCCAATCTCCGCGGGCTTCGGTGGCTTCATCCAGCGCCTGACCCTGCCGGCAGTGACGCTGTCGGTGATCTACATCGCCCTGATCGCCCGCATGACGCGCGCCAGCGTGCTCGAAGTCCTCAGCGAGGACTACATCCGCACCGCCCGCGCCAAGGGGCAGGTCGAGCGCAAGATCCTGTTCCGGCACGCCCTCAAGAACGCCGCCGTGCCGATCGTCACCGTGGTCGGCATCGGCATCGCCCTTCTCATCGGCGGCGTCGTCGTTACCGAGAGCGTCTTTGCGATACCGGGGCTCGGCCGGCTCACTGTCGATGCGGTGCTTGCCCGCGACTATCCGACGATCCAGGCGGTGATCCTGCTGTTCTCGGTGGTCTATGTCGCGGTCAATCTCGGCATCGATCTGGTCTATTGCCTGTTCGACCCGAGGATCCGCTATTGAGCGCCGAACCCAGCATCATCGCGCCGGTGTTGCCGGAGCGCGCCCGCCCCGGATCGCAGGTGCTCTATCGGCTGCTGCGCAACCCGGCGGTCATGATCGGCGGTGCGGTGCTGCTGGTCATGGCGCTGATCGGCCTGCTCGCGCCCTTCCTCGGCACGCTCGACCCCGCCGCGATCAATCCGGTCTCGCGTAACAAGGTGCCGGGCTTCGAACGCACGATCAGGGCCGATGACGGCACGAGCACGGTCTTCAAGCATCGAATGGGTACGGATTCGCTCGGTCGCGACGTCTACAGCCGCGTCGTCTATGGCGCCCGCGTCTCGCTGCTCATCGCCGTCTCGGTCGCGACCGTCAGCATCTCGATCGGCCTCGTGCTCGGGCTGATCGCCGGCTATATCCGCCCGCTCGACGCCGTCATCATGCGTGTCATGGACGGGCTGATGGCTATACCCGCGATCCTGCTCGCCATCGCCGTCGTCTCGCTGTTCCGCGCCGGGCTTGCCGCCGTCATCGTCGCGATCATCGTGCCGGAGATTCCGCGCGTCGTTCGGCTCGTGCGCTCGATCGTCCTGTCGGTGCGCGAGGAGCCTTATGTCGAGGCGGCGATCATGCAGGGTACGCGGCTGCCGACCCTGATGGTGCGCCACATCCTGCCCAACACCATCGCCCCGCTGATCGTGCAGGCGACCTTCATCGCCGCCTCCGCCATCCTGGTCGAAGCGATCCTGTCCTTCCTCGGCATCGGCATTCCTCCGGAGGTGCCGACCTGGGGCAATATCATGGCCGAGGGCCGCAACGTCTTTCGCGTCTTCCCGCACAACATTCTGTATCCCGGCATCTTCCTCGGCTTGACGGTGCTGGCGGTGAACATGCTGGGCGACGGTCTGCGCGACACCCTCGATCCCAAGATGGCCGGCCGATGAGCGCCGACACGCCAAAGGTTCTCGATGTTCAGGGCCTGAGCATCAGCCTGCCCGGCGGCGGCGATCGTGCTTTCGCCGTCGAGAACGTCTCCTTCAGCGTCGGTGCCGGCGAGATCGTCTGCGTGGTCGGCGAATCCGGCTCCGGCAAGTCGGTCACCGCCTTCTCGGTCATGGGCCTGCTGGCCAAGGCGCTCCGCCCCATCTCGGGCCAGATCCTGCTGGAGGGCGAGGACGTTCTGGCCGCCACGCCGCAGCGCCTGCGCGCCTTGCGCGGCGCCCGTATGGGCATGGTCTTCCAGGAGCCGATGACGGCGCTGAACCCGGTCCTGACGATCGGCGACCAGATCGAGGAGGTGCTGCGCATCCACACCGATCTCGGCGCAGCCGAGCGGCGCGCCAAGGTGCTGAGCTTCATGGAGGCGATGCGCCTGCCTGATCCGGAGCGCATCCATGCCTCATATCCGCACCAGATCTCCGGCGGCCAGCGCCAGCGCGTCATGATCGCGGCAGCGCTGGTGCTCGATCCCGCCTTGCTTATCGCCGACGAGCCGACCACGGCGCTCGACGTGACGACGCAGGCCCAGATCCTGAAGCTGATCAAGGAACTGCAGGGCAGGCGGGGCACCGGCGTGCTCTTCATCACTCATGACTTCGGCGTCGTCGCCGAGATCGCCGACAAGGTCGTGGTCATGGAGAAAGGGCTGGTCGTCGAGCAGGGCCCGGCCGCGCAGGTGCTCAACGCGCCGCGCCATCCTTACACCCGCATGCTGATCGGCGCCGTGCCGAGTCTGAAGCCCGCCGATCGCAAGCCGGTGACGGGCGCGATCGCGCTGGAGACGGTCGGCCTGGGCAAGACTTATCGCAGTTCCGCACTGTTCAGGAAGGACCGCGAAGTCCGTGCCGCCGAAGCGGTCGACATCAAAGTCCATCGCGGCGAGACCGTCGGCATCGTCGGCGAATCCGGCTCCGGCAAGACCACGGTGGCGCGCTGCATCGCCCGTCTGATGCCGCCCTCGCAGGGCGCGATCCTGGTGCCAGAAATCGACATCGCCATGCTGCCGGAGCGGCGGCTGCGGCCCTATCGCCGCAAGATCCAGGTCGTCTTCCAGGATCCGTTCCGCTCGCTCAACCCGCGCCGGACCGTCGGCGATTCGATCATCGAGGGGCCGATGAACTTCGGCCTGAAGCAGGCTCAGGCGATGGAACGCGCGCGCGATCTGATGGGCCTTGTCGGCCTTCAACCCTCGGCGCTGGAGCGCTATCCGCACCAGTTCTCCGGCGGCCAGCGCCAGCGCATCGCGATCGCGCGCGCACTCGCCATGGAGCCCGAGATCCTGATCGCCGACGAGGCGGTCTCGGCGCTCGACGTCTCGGTTCAGCGCCAGGTGCTGAACCTGCTGGCCGACGTGCAGGACCGCTTCAACCTCGCCATCCTCTTCATCACCCATGATCTGCGCGTCGCCGCCCAGATCTGCGACCGCATCGTGGTGATGGAAAAGGGCGTCATCGTCGAGCAGGGCGTGACGCGGGACGTTTTCTCGGCACCGTCGCACGGCTATACCCGTGCTCTGATCGACGCCGCGCCAGGGCGCGACTTCGGCACCGGGACGCCGTAGAACAGATCGGCGCACCCGCCTGCGCCATCCAACGCGACCGAAGAGAACCTGCCATGACCACTGCCGAGCCCGCACGCGCACTGCCTTATCGCACCCAGAACTGGACCGTCACGAAACCGTCCGCGCAGGGTCGCAACGGCATCGTGGTCTCGCAGAATCGCGAGGCGGCGGAAGCCGGCGCCGCGATCCTGGAAGCCGGCGGCAACGCGGCCGACGCCGCGGTCGCTGCGGCCTTCGCACTGGCGGCTGTCGAGCCCTGGAACAGCGGGCTCGGGGGCATCGGCTTCGCCGTCGTCCTGAAGGGCGGCGAGACCCGCGCGAAAGTCGTGGACTTCGGCCCCGTCGCGCCGCACCGCGCCGACCCGGCCGACTACCCCCTGACCGGCGAGATGAAGAAGGACCTCTTCACCTGGCCGGAGGTCGTGGACGACCGCAACATCCATGGTCCGCTTTCCTTCTGCATCCCGTCCTCCGTCGCCGGCTATGCCAGGCTGAAGGAGGATTTCGGAACCGGCCTGCCGCTCGCGGACCTGCTCGCGCCGGCGATTGCGCTGGCGAGGCGTGGCCTGGCGCAGGACTGGTACACCACACTGAAGATCGCCTCCTCGGCCTCGGTGCTGCGGCTCTATGAGGAAAGCGCGCGGATCTATCTGCCGGGCGGCCTGCCGCCGGTGCCGCCCTATCAGGGCATGCCGGGTTTCCGGCCGTTGGGGCGCCTCGCCGATACGCTCGAACGGCTGGCCAAGGCTGGGCTGCAGGACTTCTATACGGGCGAGACGGCCCGACTGCTGGCAGCCGATATCGCCGCCGCCGGTGGCGTCGTCGACGAAGCCGATCTTGCAGCCTGCGAGGCGACGGTGCGGGACGCGCCGGTGATCGACTGGCGCGGGACGCATCTCCTGCACACGGCCGGCGGGCTCACGGCGGCCCCAACGCTGGCGCAGGTCGTCGCCGGCATGGACGACGCCCCGCTCGCGGCCGGCGGCCCCGGGGCTGACTGGTTCGCGCAGCTTTCGCGTGTGATGCGTGAGGCTTACGACAACCGGCTTTCGGGTCTCGGCGCGGCAAGCCCCACCCCGGAATCGGCCGATACCTGCACCACCCATCTCACTGTCGTCGATCGCGAGGGCAATCTCGTCGCGGTGACGACGACGCTGCTCTCCTCGATGGGCAGCCGCTATGTGTTGCCGCAGACCGGCATCCTGATGAACAACGGGATGATGTGGTTCGATCCGCGTCCCGGCAGCGCCAACGCGATCGCGCCTGGCGCCCGCCCCCTCTGCAACATGTGCCCGGTGATCGTCACGCCGAAAGACGGCTCCTGGCCTCGCATGGCGGCCGGCGCTTCGGGCGGCCGCCGCATCCTTGCCAGCGTCTACCAGATGCTGGCCTGGACCCTGGATTTCGGCATGGATGTCGGCGCCGCCTCGCACCAGCCCCGCATCGACGTCTCGGGCCCGGACTCGACCACCGCCGATTTCCGTCTGCCCGACGACGTGCTGTCGGCGCTGGAACAGGCCGGCCCGCTCGCCGTGGTGGAGCATGGCGTACTGCCGATCAACTTCGCCTGCCCCAACATCATCCGCGTCGATCGCGATGGCGCGCAGGGTTGCAGCGACGTGATCTCGCCCTGGTCGGCGGCAGTGGCGGCCAAGGCTTGAGGGCTCTCAGTCCCGGGCGTCGGCCCGCTTTTCGACGATCTCATGCTGCCCGATGGCCCGTTCGAGCCCATCGGGCCCGCGCACGCGATACTGATTCTCCGCATTGTCGCGCACCGGCATCATCCGCAGGACCTCGAAGGGACCGACCCTGGCCTGATTGGCGAAGTCCGGCGTCAGCTGGACCATGTCGCCGGCTTTGTAGGAGAGCGTGGCCATGATTTGTCCTCGATGGAAAATGCGCACTGGCGCGCGTGACCCCGATTCTCGTCGAACCTAGCGTCCCGAGAAATCCGCCGCCGTCAGGCGATGATAACTTGCCCGATGCCGTGAATAGGCGGCGGTCGCGGCTTTCAGGATCGTGTCGCGGTTCCGGTCGAAGGCGTCGAGCGCCTCCGGCCCGCTGTCGCCCGCGCCGTGCCCGAGTTTGCGAAGCGCGTCGAGATCGACCTGAAAGGCGATTTCGAGCGAGGCATCCGAGCCCCAGAAGCTGACGCAGGCGCGCCCTGCATCAAAGCTGCGGACAGGATTGGGAAAGTTGAGCGCCATGATGATCCCGTCCGAAGCCAATCAACCGCAATAACGGTTTGCTCTCGACGACCGCATTTTGCACATGGGGAGCCGGTTCGTGATTGTAAGGCCCGTCCGCCAATAAGCCGTGGTGGCCGCGAGCCAGCGCGAGCCCAACACGCTTTCCCACAATCGGATAAGGTGAGACGAAAGCGACCGCGCGCTTTATGCGGATTTGAAGCCGCGGGCACGGTCATCGGGGCGGATGCGCGTTACGGCTCGACAACGTCGGCTTTTGGCCCATCGCCCTCGACACGCCTGCAGACGCTGCGCGTAAAACGCTCGATCTCGGCCAACGCCTCGTCGAGCGTGGGGAAGGGACCGCGCTTCATCGACTCCATCGTCTTGAGCGCCTGTCCTGCCGGCTGGATCCTGAATTCGCCTTCTGGTTCTTCAGTGACGTGCCCCATCGAGCGTCCGAGCAGGTCGGTGAGCAGCCAGGCAGTCTCACCGGCCTTCGGCGTGACGTCGATGTCCATGATGGTTCTCCAACATCAGGTGTCGCTCAGGGAAGCGGGAGCTACGAAGATTTGCCCGGCTTCGGCTTGGGCAGAGCGGCGGCTTCGCGGTCGAGCGCCTCCTTTTGCATGCGCTCGGCTCTCAGCCTGATCGTGTTGGCGTCGCGTGCCTGCGCCAGCGTCTCGGTCTCGGACAGGATCCGGTCGCGCACCAGCGAGCGCGTCTGCGTCCGCAGGAAGGCATTGTCGGCATCGACGCGCAGCTTCGATTTTTCGGCCATGGCCTACCCTTGCGTGAATGCGCAAGCAGCTGCGCCCGACATGAAAAAGGCCAGGCGTGAGCCCGGCCTTCCTGTGGAATTCGTCCTCATCGTCGATGCCAGTACATCCGTGGTCACCGAAAGAGGATGAGCGCCGATTACGCCGCCTGAAGCTGCTCGGCAGCCATCTTGCCCGACTTGTTGTCGCGGACCATTTCGAAGCTGAGCTTCTGGCCCTCGACGAGTTCGCGCATACCAGCGCGCTCGACGGCGGAGATGTGGACGAAAGCGTCCTGGCTGCCGTCATCGGGCTGGATGAAGCCGAAACCCTTGGTGGAATTGAACCATTTCACTGTGCCGGTGGTCATGAAGAACCCTCCTTTTTGGCAGTACCTGTCGGCCACCGAGCGACTGCGCGGTGGGTTCAGAACGATTTTCGAAAGGGGGGAGTTCGTCAGAAGCGCGCCAAAGCGCGGAAACAACAACGGCCGTCCAAGCAAATATCGACAGGACCATTGATAGATTAACGCCCGCGCCATGTCAATCGAAAGTTTGGAACGGCAGTGGGATCGCGCCAAAATTGCAGTCCGTTTATCTGTTCGTCGTTGTCCCGCAGCGGGCGCCACACCTGTCAAGACTTGCCGCAAGCATCGCGAAAGGCTGGGCGATCAACCTGCGCTGACAGGTCGATCCCGCCTGCGGATGCCGTTGAAGGAACGACCCGCGCGCGCCTGGAACATTCGCCGCGCTCCTCGCTTTGAGGATTGGAGGTATCGAGATGGAAACCCAGTCGGACGAGGCCCGCATTGAACGCCTTGCCAGAGCGATGTGCCGCGCCGCGCGGCGAAATCCCGACGAGCGTCTGCTGGATCCAGACGGTGGTTCGGTCGCTTTTCCCACCCGCTTCTCCGCCGAGGACATGACGATTCCAGCCTGGGTTCAGTTTCGCGCCGGCGCGGAACGGTTCGTGGCGATGCATCGGTCTTCGGTCGAGCCGCTCTGAGCGGTATCGTCGCTGGTCAGTGCCTGATATGGGCTCAGCCGTAGGCCGCTGGTTTCCCTCCGAGCGTCCCGGCGGCAGCAGGTACGCGATCGCCGGGGCGCTTGCAGGGCACCGTCGCCCGCAGCCGCTGGTTTTTGTGCCTGCTCAATCGTCCAATATGGAGCCGCTTTTGCAACGATAGCCGATGAAACAGGCCGGTACGTCACGGCTCGGCACCCAAGCGGGGTCAAGGCTCTCGTCGAGTTGGCAGAAGCTGCGGTCGTTGACGAAGCGGTCATAGGTGAACCCGCCCGTTCCCAGGACGATGGCGCCATTCGCCGCCACGCTCCGTCGGTTGGCATCGCAGGACCTTTCTACTGTCGAGGGACGGGGTTGGCTGGCAGCGACCTCTGCAAGGAGCGTGAGGGCTGCGGCAAGTACGACACCGCTCTTCATCGTCGTCTCTCCATCGTTCAGGACCAGGACTATGGGTGGTATCCGTTTTGCCGACGTTTTACCCTGCGTCGGTGAGATCAGTCTGGGTCAGCCTGGGCCATGCGCTACGAAGGTCAGGCTGGCGACGTAAATCTGCGCTCCGGCCTCGTCCCGCACAATCACGCCGAAATCCAGATGCTCGCTGTTCGGCAGCTTTTCGCGCACCATGTCCGACAGCGCCCGCTGGGCTTCGTCGCGAGCAGCCGCTTCGTCGGGTAGATCGACGCCGGACGTGTCGAGATCGACCGAGCCATCGTCATGCGTATCGAAGAAGAACCTCGCCATCGACATGAAATGTCTGGCGCAATGCTCGGTTCCGGGAAGAGGCGAATTTGGTTGCATTCGCGGACTTCCGCGAAGCGGGTCGCGTCATTTCCTGAGATGGAGATAGGTCGGATCGAACTCTCCCAATTCGCACAGGCTGTTCCAGTCCAGCACTTTCATCCGCCGCGCCCTGATCTCGATCAGCCCGCTCTTGCGCAGTGCTTTCAGCGTCTTGTTGGTATGCACCGTCGAGAGGCCAAGGGCGTCGCCGATCTCGGTCTGCGTCATCGGGAGTTCAAAGACGAGACCGTCCGAAAGGCCGACGACACGCGTCTTCGTTGCGAATTCGCATAGGAGATGCGCCAGCCGGCTCTGCGCAGGCCGGCGGCCGATGCCGACCATCCATTCGCGGAAGACCGCCGCGTCGATCAGGGCTTCGCGCCAGAAGGCTTCTGCGATGCGATAGGAGGATCTGGTCAGCTGCAGCACGGCCTCATGCGGGATGAAGCCGACGCGGGAGGGGGAAAGAGTGCCGAGGGAGTGATCCATCACCTCGATATGGAGCGAATGCAGATCGGGAATGTCACCCGGCACATGCAGCGACAGGATTTGCCTGTTGCCGTTTTCAACCGTCTTGTAGCGGCAGAGCAGGCCGTCCAGAACGAGACAGCAATGCCGCGTGCGGTTCCCTTCGCTGATGATGTCGGTATTGCCGTCATAGTGCCTGATCGTGACCGGGAGCGCGAGTAGACTCTCCTTGTCCTGCGCCGACAGGTCGGAAATGCTTTCCATTTTCCGAAGCAAGGCGTGCAGATGCTCGGCTTCAGCCATGCCGATTTTCCTGATGAGAGACGATTCGATGAGTCTGAGCAGTGAGGTATCGTCGGCACAAACGCAATATCTCGCCGATCAGGGCCGATGGGTTCTCGATGCCTGTAGCCTGCGCGGCGATAGGGTTACAGAATGCATCAGCTGAACGAACAGGACTGATGATGCGCAAAGCCCGTATTCTGGTGATCAACCCCAATTCGAACGAGGTCGTCACGGAGGGGCTTCGCCTCGCTTTGGCACCGCTCGCCTTCTCCGATGGGCCGGAGATCATCTGCGAGAGCCTGCGCGACGGCCCCATCGGCATCGAGACGCAGGAGCATGTCGATAGCGTCGCGATCCCTCTACGGCGCCGTATCGAGGCCGCCGACGGCGTCGATGCCTTCGTCATCGCCTGCTATTCGGATCCGGGCCTTCATGTCGCGCGCGAAGGAACGACGAGCCCCGTCTTTGGGATCGCCGAATGCGGCGTATTGACTGCGCTGACGCGGGCCGATCGCTTCGGCGTCATTGCGATCAAATCACGCTCAATTCCACGCCACCTCCGCTATTTGCGCCAGATAGGCCTGATGGACCGGCTGGCCGGCGAACGGGCGCTGGAGATGTCTGTCGCCGAGAGCGCCGCGGGTGAGAACACGCTCGACCGGATGATCGCGATCGGTAAGGAGTTGAAGGAGCAGGACGGCGCCGGCGTCGTGATCATGGGCTGCGCCGGCATGGCCCGCCATCGCGCGCCGCTGGAGCAGGCGCTCGGTATACCGGTAATCGACCCGACGCAGGCCGCCGTCGCGATGGCCATCGGGACGCTGGCGGTAAGATGACGGCAAGGATATCTGAAAGCTCGCTTTCACCGTTCGGCCTGCTGCCCACCATGCTCCACTGGAGAAGACGATGACGACCCAGCCCTATGATCTGGTCATTCGCGGCGGGGTCGTGGGGACCGCTTCAGGCAGCTTTTCCGCCGATGTGGCAGTGCGGGACGGGAAGATCGCGGCAGTCGGCACAGGGCTCGCGCAGGGCATCCGGGAAATCGACGCCACGGGCAAGCTCGTGCTTCCCGGTGGCATCGATACCCACGCCCATGTCGAGCAGGTCTCCGCCGGCGGCCTGCTCAACGCCGATACCTTCGAGAGCGCCACGACCTCGGCAGCCTTCGGCGGCAACACGACGCTGATCTCCTTTGCCGCACAGCATCGCGGGCTCGATCTGCGCAAGGTCGTCGATGATTATGCGGTGCTGGCGGAGCGCGGCGCGCTGATCGACTACGCCTTCCACATGATCGTCGCCAACCCCGACCGGAAGACGATCGAGACCGACCTGCCGGCGCTGATCAGGGAAGGCCATGCCTCGATCAAGGTCTTCATGACCTACGACCTGATCAAGGTCGATGACGAACCGCTGCTCGATCTGATGCTGACCGCACGTGAGAACGGCGCGCTGATCTGCGTCCATGCCGAGAACCATGGCATGATCTCATGGATGGGCCGCAAACTGGTCGAGCGCGGTTATACGGCGCCGAAATATCACGCCATCAGCCATCCGCGCGGTTCGGAAGCGGAGGCCTTCACCCGTCTGATCGCGCAGGCCGAACTGATCGACCAGCCGATCATGATCTTCCATGTCTCGACGAAGGAAGGCGCGGCCGTCGTGCGTCATGCGCGCGGGCAGGGGCTGAAGGTCTTCGCAGAGACCTGTCCGCAATATCTGTTCCTGACACGTCACGATCTCGACAAGCCGGGGATGGAAGGCGCGAAATGGATGTGCTCGCCGCCGCCGCGCGAAGTCGCTGATCAGGATGCGCTGTGGCGTGCCCTGGCGCTGGGCGACATTCAAACCGTCTCGTCCGATCACGCACCCTATCGTTTCGACGAGACCGGCAAGCTCTCGGCCGGCCCGAATGCCACCTTCAAGCAAATCGCCAATGGTTTGCCGGGGTTGGAAACACGGCTGCCGCTGCTCTTCGACGCTCTGGTCTCGAAAGGCCGCCCGGAATTCGCCGGCCGCGGTCTCGACGCCTTCGTCGAATTGACTGCGACCGCGCCGGCAAAGATCTACAACCTGCCGGGCAAGGGCGCGATCCAGCCGGGCTACGATGCCGATATCGCGATTTGGGATCCTGATCGCGCGGTGACGATTACCGACGCGGCGATGCACGACCTGACGGGCTTTACCCCCTTCGCCGGCCGCGAGGTCACGGGCTGGCCGCAGCATGTGCTGGTACGGGGTCAGGATGTCGTTGCGGACGGCGAGCTCAAGGCCGCGCCGGGCTCGGGCAAGTGGCTGGGCCGGACCGGCGGCCCGGCAGCGGAGCCGACGGGCAGGCTCGCCAGCGACATGGACCCGGCCTCGAATTTCGGCGCGCATATCCTGTAACGGCTGCCGCGACGAAGCTCGGAAGCGTGCCATTAGCAAGAGCTCTGCTCAGAGCCCGCAGATCAGCGATAGACCTTGGTCTTGCACGCGTTTTCTGCAAATCGACCAACCGCCGTGACGGTGAACTTCCCGGCATCATAGACACCGAAAAACCGGCGTTCTTCGCCAAGATGGCCGGATCGGAGCCGGCGTGCAGTGACGCCGCAAACGAATAATTTGGTCGGTCCGGCCTCGCATCGCGCGAAAATAACGCCGGTGACGGTGCTGGCGGGTTCGCCGGCATCGGCGCGGGCAGCGCGATCGACGATGGAATGCGGCTGTCCTCGCAGCGGAAACGGCGCACGGTCGCAATCATCGGCGCTCTGAGCCGCTGCTCCGCCGGAGGTACAAGCGGCGGCGGCAAGGAAGAGAATCCTTGTCAGGCGCTGCATTGGACCAACTCCCAGCAATGGACGGCGGACACGCTTACCAGACCGGCAATTTTCATCATCCTCACCATACGGCAGATAGGCGATGGCGCGCTTCGATGGCAAGTACGAATCGCCGCCACGTCGCAGAGCGGAACGTTCGCCTGACGCCGCAGGTCGATCTGCTCACCTCATCCCCTTCAGCGCGGCTGCGATCCGATCGGCGGCCTCGTCCAGCGCCCGGTCGTTGTCTTCCGCTGTCTGTCCGGGTTCCCGGGCCTCGAACCTCAGTGAGGCATCATAGATTTTGGCATGGTCTGCATTCTCGACCTCGACCTTGAAGTCGGCACGCTCGCCATCCGGCAGATGCTCGTCGGCGATGTCGACAAGGGCACGTTGAGCCGCGTTCTTCGCAGCGCGTTCATTTGGGAAATCGAGACCCTCGTCATCGATATCGACGCTGCTGCTGTCATGAGTGGTGAAAAAGAACCTGGGCATTACTCCGCACTCCGATTGCTCGTGTGAAACGGCGACCGGCTGCTGCATGTTCCCGCCAATCGTCGCTGGTCACGTCCTCCTCCCGCCGCCATCCACGGCACACGCCCGGCTGGGGGCCGGGCTCGTCCGAAGCGGAGGTCTGAACCGCCCGAAGAGCCCTTGCGATCGGGGACGGCCCGGCGCATGGTCGGATTGCTGGACCGACCCCGACCAGTGGCTTTGCCCGGCGGTGGACCCAATGCCAGCGAAAGACGCATGACCATGCCTGACCATTTGGTCAACGACATCAAGGTCGGCGACCTCGTGATGCTGTCCTTTAGTTTCTCGGACAGATCCGGGGCAGGGTACTATGAGATCCTGCGCATTCTCCCTCCCGCGATGGATGGCGAGTTGCAATATCGGGTTCGCGGTGACGATGGCCGTGAACGGGCGATTGGTCTCAAGCAGATTCACCGGACGTCGCCCCGCCCGTGACGGGTGGGTTCGTTGAGCGAAACAGCGAGTAGCGAAGCTCTCGGCCCTTGACCTTACCATGATGGGAAGCACCATATCTCCGGTCACATGAGCTGGAGAGACGTCATGGCGACCGGAACCACCCGAGAGCAGGCCGAGACGCGAACGCTGCACCTCGACATCCCCGTCGCCGGCATGAGCTGCGCTTCCTGCGTCGGCCGTGTCGAGCGTGCCGTCGCCGCAGTCGAGGGCGTCGAGGCGGTCACGGTCAATCTCGCGACCGGGCGTGCCCATGTCACGTTGTCCTCGGCCAAGGCCGATCGGGCCGCCATCGTCGCGGCGATCCGCAAGGCGGGCTACGAGCCGGGCGAGCGCGTGGTCGAACTCGCCGTCGCGGATATGAGCTGTGCGTCTTGTGTCGGCCGTGTCGAGAAAGCGCTCAAGGCCGTGCCGGGCGTCCTCGACGCCAGCGTCAATCTCGCGACCGGGCGGGCTTCCGTCCGCGTTCTCGATGGCGGGGACATGGCGTCCACGTTGGCTGAGGCCGCGCGCGCTGCCGGCTACGCGGCCGAAGTCGTGGCGGCCGGGACCGATGCCGCCGATCGTGAGCAGCAGGCGCGCGAGGCCGAGCAGGCGAGCCTGCGCCGTGCGGTCATCATTGCGGCGATAGCGACCGTACCGCTGCTTCTCTTTGAGATGGGCATCCATCTCTCCGGGACGCTGCACCATGCCCTGGCCGAGCAGATCGGCGATTTCAATATCAAGCTGCTCTCGTTCCTGCTGGCCAGCTTCGTGCAGTTCGGCCCAGGCCTGCGCTTTCTGCGGAAGGGCTGGCCCGCTTTGCTGCGCGGTGCACCCGACATGAACTCGCTGGTCATGCTCGGAACCAGCGCCGCTTATCTCTATTCTACCGCAGCCACCTTCGCGCCGGGCTGGCTACCCGAAGGCACGGCCTACACCTATTTCGAGGCCGGAGCGGTCATCGTCACGTTGATCCTGACCGGGCGCTGGTTCGAGGCGCGCGCCAGGGGCAGGACCAGCGAGGCAATCCGCCGCCTGATGTCGCTGCAGGCGAAATCCGCCCGCGTCATGCGCGGCGGCACCGAGATCGATATGCCGATCTCGGGCGTCGTGCCAGGTGATGTGGTCATCGTCCGTCCCGGCGAGCGCATTCCTGTCGATGGCGAGGTCCTCGACGGCGTTTCCTATGTCGACGAGGCGATGGTCACGGGCGAGCCCGTCCCTGCGCACAAGCAGCCGGGCTCGCCCGTCACCGGCGGCACCGTCAATGGCACCGGCGCCTTTCGGTTCGCGGCGCGCAAGGTCGGCGCCGACACGCTGCTCGCCCAGATCGTCCGCACTGTCGAGGCCGCGCAGGCCTCGAAACTGCCGATCCAGGCGCTGGTCGACAGGATCACCATGTGGTTCGTCCCGGCAGTGATCGCATTGGCCTTGCTGACCTTCGTGGCCTGGTTCGCACTCGGGCCGAGCCCATCCCTCTCCTTCGCATTGGTCAATGCGGTTGCGGTGTTGATCATCGCCTGCCCCTGCGCGATGGGCCTCGCAACCCCGACCTCGATCATGGTCGGAACCGGCAAGGCCGCCGAAATGGGCATCCTGTTTCGCCAAGGGGACGCGTTGCAGGCGTTGAGGGATGCCAGGGTCGTGGCGCTGGACAAGACCGGCACTCTGACCAGAGGAAGGCCGGAACTGACCGACATTTCGGTTGCGCCGGGTTTTGCGGAGGACGAGGTTCTGCGCCTCGTCGCCTCGGTCGAGGCGCGCTCCGAGCATCCGGTCGCCGCGGCGATCGTCGCGGAGGCAGGGCGGAGAGGCCTGGTGCTCGCGCCGCCGGTGGAATTCGCGGCCGAACCCGGGTTCGGCGTCAGGGCCGGGATCGAGGGACATGCCGTCGAGGTCGGCGCCGACAGGCTGATGATACGGCTCGGGCTCGATCTCTCCGACTTCGCCGACATGGCGCAGCGCCTCGGCGCAGCTGGCAAGACCCCGCTCTATGCCGCGATCGACGGCAGGCTCGCCGCGATCATCGCCGTCGCCGATCCGCTCAAGGAGACGACGCCCGCCGCCATCGCAGCCCTGCACGGACTTGGCCTGCGGGTGGTCATGATCACCGGCGACAACAGGGCGACCGCGACGGCGATCGCCGCCCGGCTCGGCATCGACGAGGTCGTGGCCGAGGTTCTGCCCACCGGCAAGGCCGAGGTGGTCAGGCGTCTGCAGGAAGGCGGAGTGAGGGTCGCTTTCGTCGGAGACGGCATCAACGATGCGCCAGCGCTGGCGCAGGCTGATGTCGGCCTCGCCATCGGGACCGGAACGGACATCGCCATCGAAAGCGCGGACGTCGTCCTGATGTCGGGCGACCTAAACGGCGTCGTGAAAGCGATCGCGCTGTCGCAGGCGACGATCGCCAATATCCGCCAGAACCTGGTCTGGGCGTTCGGCTATAATGTCGTGCTCATTCCTTTCGCGGCCGGCGCGCTTTATCCGGCTTTCGGCATCCTGATGTCGCCGATGGTCGCCGGTCTGGCCATGGCGCTTTCGAGCGTCAGCGTACTCGGCAATGCGCTGCGGCTGAGGCGCTTCGGTGGAGCGGCGCTCATGACGTCGCCGCGGGCTCCGGCGGCAAAGCTGGCCCCGGCTGAATAAACCGCAGGTCCGGATCGCAAGGAGGAGGCCGATCGATGAACATTGGACAGGCCGCCATGGCCTCGAACGTGACCGCCAAGATGATCCGTTATTACGAGAGCATCGGGCTGATCACCGCCCCGGCTCGCACGCAGGCCAACTACCGCGTCTATTCTCACGAGGACATCCATGCCTTGCGCTTCGTCAAGAGAGCGCGGACTCTGGGCTTCTCGATCGAGGAGGTGCGCGAATTGCTCGCGCTGTGGCGGGACAAGAGCCGCGCGAGTGCCGATGTGAAGAGTGTTGCGATGAAGCATGTCCACGATCTGCGGACCAAGATCTCCGAGCTCGAGGCGATGGCGAGCACGCTTTCGAATCTCGCGGGAAATTGTCACGGCGACGATCGCCCGGACTGTCCGATCCTCGCCGATCTGGCCGAGTTTTGATAGGCCCATGGCCGGTGGTCAGCTTGCGCTGGCTTGGTCGATCGTCATCCTGACCGGCAGCAAGCCGCCGACCGCTGCGAGGTCTCAGAAGCCGTGCAGGGCTCCGCCGTCGGGTTCCTGCGCCGCTTTTTTCAGCTTCTGCGCATTGGTGCCCGCCAGCGTCACCCTGGCGCCGGCAGCGACGAAGCAGCGTGCGATGCCCAGACCCAGGCCGCTGCCGCCTCCGGTCACGAGCGCGTGGTGGCCAGTCAGGAAAAAATGCCGAGCGGGTTGGCTTGGATCACGAACGGTCTCCGACATCGATTAGGATTTTCGTGTAGGCGCCAGGGTCTGCATCCCAGTCGATCATCGCCTGGGCGGCCTGCGCCAGCGGCGCGACGCGAGTCACGATCAGGTCGCCGATCTGTGGATGCGCGCGCAGATAGGCGATGACATCGTGGAAATCACGCAGCTCCGCGCCCCGCGAGCCTCGGATGTCGATCTCCTTCATCACGAAAAATCGCGTCTCGTAGGCCACGGGGTTCTTGGCATAGCCGACATAGACGACGCGACCGCATTGCGCGGCGAAATCGACTGCCTGCCGAAACGTCTCCTCCGCCCCCACCGCCTCGATCACGACAGGGGCGCCTTCATTGTTCGTCAGCGCGGCGATCCGGTCCGCGACATCCTCCTGTGAAGCATCGACGACGTGCTGGACGCCAAGCCGCTTCGCCGTTGCGAGCTTCTGCGCACTGAGATCGACGGCGATGACCGTTCCGCCGCGATCCAGAACGCCCAGCGCGGCGCCGAGTCCGATGACGCCGCACCCCAGCACGACGACGGTATCCTCGGATGTGACCTCCGCACGCCGCGCGGCGTGGAAGCCGACAGCCAGCGGTTCGATCAGCGTCACGTCTCGCGCGGGCATTCCGTCGACCGGGATCACCTTACCGACGGGCAGGCAGATCCTTTCGGTCAGCGCGCCCTCACGCTGCACGCCAAGGGTCTGGTTGTTCAGACACGCATTGGGCCGCCCGATGCGGCAGGCGCGGCAGTGGCCGCAGTTGAAATAGGGCAGCACCGTCACGCGCTGTCCGGGAACGAGCGCTCCGGTGCCGGAGGCGCCGAGCGACGCGATCGTGCCCGAAATCTCGTGTCCGGGCACGCGCGGATAAGCGACCAGCGGGTTCTTGCCCCGGAAGCTGTTCAGGTCCGAGCCGCAATAGCCGATGAAATCGATCCGAACCTCGGCTTCTCCGGGGCCCGGCAGGCCGGCGGCCCGTTCGGTGAAGGACACCGAGCCGGGGCGGTCGATGGACAGGGCTTTCATCATCTCACCTTCACGATCTTGATGGTCATGCGATCGACGTCGTCTCTATCCTCGATGCCCTGATCGAGTCAGCGCAGGCGGTTTCGCCTGCGTGGGCGAGCGGGATCTCGAGGTTCGGCTGCGTTCGCACCCACGGCCCATTCAAGGCTCTTGTGTCTCGCCGAGCTGCGAGCGCCTGACATTTTCGAGCGCGTTGTCCCGGCTGTGCAGAAGGTGCAGGCGCAAGGCGTCCCGCGCCTGGTCGGGCGAGCCGGCCTTCAGTGCATCGAGAATGTCGCGGTGCTCGTCGGCCGAGCGGCTGTAGTCGCCGGCCAGATAGACGAACACCGTGTGGGTCTGACCGAGGATCCGCTGATGCCATTCGCAGACCAGCCGGTTGCCCGCAGCCGTCATCAGCGCGCTATGGAACTTGCGGTCGTGGACCAGCGCCGTTGTGACGTCGTCGAGCGTGCCGCGCTGCGCATGGAATTTGTGGGTATCGAGGCAGCGCGACAACTCGGCAAGCAGCCCGGAACTGACCGCCCGCTTGTCGAAGAGCTGGCCGATGGCGTTCAGCTCGATCAGCATCCGCGCTTCGTACAACTCCTTGACATCGGCGAACGTGAACCGGCGCACCACCGCGCCCTTGCGCATCGGGGAGACGACGAGCCCATCTGCCTCAAGCCGAAGCAAGGCCTCCTTGATCGGCGTCTGGCTGATCGCAAGGTTGACTGCCAGTTCTTCAGGCAGGAGCCGCATTCCGCCTGGGAGGGTGCCCGACAGGATGCGTGATCGCAGTTCCCCATAGGCCTGATCGGACAAGGTGGCGCGGACGACGGAGCTCATGCGGCCATGATCGCAGCGCTCGTAAAAAATGCAATATGGAAAATAAAAAATTTTCTATTTTATTTCTCACGAGCACTGAATATGGTTGGTCCCCGGAGAACGACGATGACAAGCGACCCACGCGCAGGTTCTGCCCGGCTTGGGGCGTTATTCTCCAGTCCGCGCCATGAGCGCACCCTCAGCATTCTTACTCAATCGCTGCGCTGAGTTGGCCCATCCCGTTTCAGAAACTTCAAGGCGTCCCATGAAGATCGTAGCCGTTGAGCCATTCATCCTGCACCTGCCGCTGACGCAGAGTTCGATCTCGGACTCCACCCACAGCATCACCCACTGGGGCGTCGTCGGCACGCGTATCCGGACGGATAATGGGCTCGAGGGCTACGGCTTCACCGGCACCCATGCCCATCTTGCATCTGATCGCCTGATCACCTCGTGCATCGCAACCTCCTATGCGCCTTTGCTGATCGGCGAAGATGCCAACGACCGTTCGCGGCTCTGGACGAAGCTCGCCCGCTACCCGGCGCTGCAATGGGTCGGGCGCGCCGGCATCACCCATCTGGCGCTCGCGGCCGTCGATGTCGCCCTGTGGGATCTCGCGGCGAAGCAGGCGGGGCTGCCGCTCTGGAAGTTCCTCGGCGGCCAGGGCGTCAAGACGCTGGAAGCCTACAACACCGATATCGGCTGGTTGTCCTTTTCAAAGGAAGACCTGATTTCGGGAGCCCAGAAGGCCGTCGAGACCGACGGCTTCACGCGCATCAAGGTCAAGGTCGGCCATGACGATCCCAATGTCGACATCGATCGCCTCGCCGCCGTCCGCAAGGCGATCGGTCCAGGCGTGCGCATGGCGATCGACGGCAACGGCAAATGGGATCTGCCGACCTGTATGCGGTTCTGCGCGCAGGCCGAGCCCCTCGACATCTTCTGGTTCGAGGAGCCGCTATGGTACGACGATGTGGCGGGCCATGCCGCTCTTGCACGCTCGACCTCGATCCCGGTCGCGCTCGGCGAACAGCTTTACACGCTCGATGCCTTCAAGACGTTCCTCGCAGCCGGCGCGCTGACCTATGTCCAGCCCGACGTCACGAGACTCGCGGGCATCACCGAATACATCCAGGTCGCCGACCTCGCCCATGCGTATCGCCTGCCGGTCGTGCCCCATGCCGGGGAGATGAGCCAGGTCCATGTGCACCTGTCCTACTGGCACCCGGCCTCGACGATCCTCGAATACATTCCCTGGATCAAGGACCATTTCCAGGAGCCGATCCGGGTCGAGGGCGGCGTTTATGCCCTGCCGCAGCAGCCAGGCGCCGGAACCACGCCGCTTCCGGCCAGTTTCGAGCGGCACGGCAAGAGCATCTGACCCTACCCATAACAATCGCACCGCCGGCGCGAGACCGGCGGGCGCAACCAAAGGGAGAAAAATCGCCGTACTTCTGCGTACATCCCGCGGAGTGGCAGCCGTCAGGCTGCCCTCCTCACTGCATCGAAGGGGATCTCGATATCGACCGCGAGGATCGAGACCTGAGGCCCGCGTTCCATCTTGACGCTGACCTTGTCGTAATCGATCTGCATGTGCTTCGAGATGGCGCGCAGGATTTCGTCTCGCAGTTTGGCGACGAGATCGGAATCGCCGACCGACGCGCGCTCGTGTGCGAGCAGGACCTTGAGCCGCTCGCGGGCGGCAGGCGCCGACTGGGAGCGGGCAAAAAAGCGACGGAAGTTCATGCCGCTTTCCTTCCGAAGATCTTGCCGAAGAAACCCCGCTTTTCACCCGGGATCATGATCGGCAGGTTCTCGCCCTTGAGCCGACGCGCAGCCTCGAAATAGGCGATCGCCGGAGCGCTGCGTTCGTCAGCCAAAGTGACCGGCGAGCCGATATTCGACGCGCGCAGCACATCCATGCTTTCGGGGATGATTCCGAGCAGCGGTATCGACAGGATTTCGAGGACGTCGTCGACCTTCAGCATATCGCCGCGCTCGGCGCGGGCCGCGTCGTAGCGGGTGAGAAGCAGGTGTTTCTCCATGTGCTCGCCGTTCTCGGCCCTGAGTGTCTTGGAATCGAGCAAGCCGATGATGCGGTCGGAATCGCGCACCGAAGAGACTTCCGGGTTGGTCACGACGATGGCCGCATCCGCATGGCGCATGGCAAGCGTGGCGCCGCGCTCGATACCGGCCGGGCTGTCGCAGATAACCCAGTCGAAGACGCTCTTCAGGGCGGCGATGACCTTCTCGACGCCCTCGGGTGTGAGGTTGTCCTTGTCGCGCGTCTGCGAAGCCGGAAGCAGATAGAGCGTCTCCAGCCGTTTGTCGCGGATCAGCGCCTGCGTCAGCTTGGCTTCGCCCTGGATCACGTTGACGAGGTCGTAGACGACCCGTCTCTCGGCCCCCATCACCAGATCGAGATTGCGCAGGCCGACATCGAAATCCACGACCACGACCTTGTCGCCGTCATGCGCAAGCGCAGCCCCCAATGCTGCGGAAGACGTTGTCTTTCCGACGCCGCCCTTGCCCGATGTGACCACGATGACCTTGCCCATTGACCTCTCCCGTTTGTTTCGAACCGCCGTGCTCAGGCGAGTGATCCGACCTTGAATGTTTCGCCTTCGAGCCAGATCTGGACGGCCTTGCCGCGCAGACCGGGCTCCATGTCCTCGGCCGTCTTGTAGAAGCCATCGATGGCGAGCAGCTCCGCTTCGAGCTTGCTGCAGAAGATGCGTGCGGACGCATTGCCCATCGTGCCTGCCAGCGCGCGTCCCCGGAGCGTGCCGTAGACGTGGATCGAGCCTCCCGCGACGATTTCCGCGCCGGATGCGACCGAGCCGATGATGGTCACGTCGCCATCGGGAAAGAAGAGTGACTGGCCCGAACGTACGGGCTGGGTCACGATGATCGAGGGTATGCTTTTGGCCGGCAGCGGGTCGCTTGGGATGATGCTCTCGGGAACGAGCGGATCCCGCGTTGGTGATTCCTGCGCGGGCTCGGTTCTCGGAGGCTCGACATCCGAGGTCTCGCGCCCGCCCGACATCGCCGGCGGCAGGTCGGCGCCGAGCATCGAGGCGCGGGCGCCTTCGATGCCCATGATCCGGACATTGCGCGCGGTCAACTTGCCGACGAGATCGCGAAGCTCGGCGCGGTCGATGTCGATGCCGGCGATATCGAGGACGACCGGACGCCTCAGGAAGAATCCGGCCGACAGCGCGGCCAGATCATCGAGCCGCACGAGCCAGTCCTCGATGGGAAGCTCAGGCGTCAGCGTCAGTGCAAGGTAGGATCGCCCCTTGAGGCGGATCGGCCTGGGTTTTGTTAACACGTCGGTCATCTTGGTAAATTTTCGGTTGTTTTTGGTGTACCGAGCCATGGTTAACGAGTGGTAAATCACCTGGGTATCTTCCGTGGATTATCGGGCCGCTGGCTGCCACGAAGCGTCGGCGTCCCGTCCCCCAAAAATCCCAAATAGGACCCTCTGGAGCCGAGAGCGGCCTGGCGGCATCATCAGTGACCGCCCCGCTGCTTTGACTTTTGCATCTACGGGGATCCGTCCGGCAGGCTGCTTGACGGTTTCGCGCCCGGATTGTCCTGGGCCGGTGCCCGCTTCCGTATCGGCTGCGGCCCTCACGAGCCTCTCGAAGCTGATTCGGGTGCTGCTATGGCTTTGTCACCGATTGCCCTTGCAACGCTCAGAGCGGGCGAATTGCGACCATGGAACCGGTTCGCTGTGCGAGCGTTTCGCCGTTCATCGACAGAGAACATCCATGACAGCGACATCCCAGACAGCCGCCTATGACGATGCCTCTGACTGTAGCGACGGCAGGTCCGCATCGGCCGGCGCCGTCATGGCGGCGAAGGATTTCGCCAACCCAGCTATCCTGCTCGCCGGGACCGTCGATTATAAAATGTACGCATCCTTCCGCGAAAAGCTTGCCGCCGCGCCCGAGACGGGAGCCGTAGTGATCGAATTGAGTACGCTGGGAGGCGATCCTGAGGTTGCCCGGATGATGGGCGAAGACGTCCGTTTCCAGAGCGAGATCGAGCCGGGCCGCCGATTTGTTTTCCTTGGCAAAGCCGCGATCTACTCGGCAGGCGCGACCTTCATGAGCTTTTTTGCGCGCCAGAACCGTTATCTCACGCGCGGGGCGCGGTTGATGATCCACGAGCGCAAGATGAAGGCCGAGTTGGTCATCGATGGTCCACTGACGACTTGCGTCGCCGGGCTCAAAGCCAAACTCCACGAGATCGAGCAGTCGATAGCCATCCAGAACGAGGGCTTTGAAAATCTCATTCGCGGGTCGTCGGTCACCATGGGGGATGTTTTGTCGAAAGCGCCGGAGAACTGGTACATCGAGGCGACCGAGGCCAAGCGATTGGGGCTGATCCAGGACGTGATCTAGGCCATGACCTGCGTCTGCGTTCCGTCCTGCTAACCTACGTTAGTGTGCCGCGTCGCTCGTCTGGCATTATGGTTTTCCCAAAGGAGGCTTCCATGAACGCCGTCGATGGGGGGGATAATACAACCGTTCAGCACGTCGTCGATCGGCTCTTGCCGGTTGCGTCACGTGTCCGCCTGAAAGACGGCGTCTCGCTTGATCATGAGAGCGACATCTACTTTCCGCTGGATGGCGTCGTTACGCTGACCTTGTCGCGCGACGACTCGCGTTTCCAGATCGGCTTCGCGCGCCGGGGCGACGCGATTGGGCTTCAGACCCTGTTCGTTCCCGACTTCCCGCTCGTCGTCGCGACCGTGTTGCGGGGCGGCACATTCGTTCGGGTCGCTCCGGATGTTCTCCACCGGCTGATGACCGAAGAGCCCGTATTCCGCGACCGGCTGTCGACTTATGCGATGCACGCAATGGGGCGGTACCTGTCGGAAGCGGCCGGAGCACTCGCATTGTCGCTCGAGCAAAGAGTGGCCAGGTGGATCACGCTGTGCCGACGCGCCCTCGATGACGACATCCTGCCGGTAACGCATGAGGGGATTGCCGAGGCCCTGGGCGTGCGTCGATCTGGCGTGACTGTGGCGTTGCACGTGCTCGAAGGGCAGAGGCTCATCCGATCCAGGCGGGGCCGCATCGACGTGCTGGACCGGGAAGGACTGCGATCCTTCGCGACCTCCGGGCGGCGCAAGCCGGCTAAGAACCCAGCCGGTCACGACGTCGGCCCCCGTTCGCGGGCGGGGTGCCGCTGTTGAGGTATTTTGATCCCCCAGCGGCAGGCATTACGAGATGATCATCCATCGATGTCATCGATCTGATGGTCGCCGCCCGGTCTGAAATTCTGGAGAGGCGGATCGTAGACCGCATTATGCTGATGGTCGATCGAGACGGAGATGAGGACGGACGGCAGCCGGCCAAAAGCCCGGCTGCCTGTCGTGATCAGCGGGACTTCTTGTAGAGCTTCTCGGCAATCTCGAACATTTCCTCCGGCGCATAGTCCGGCGTGAAGGCCGAAGGAACGCAGGTGAGCTGATGGATCTTGCCGCCTTCCGGCATGCCGTCCACGACCTCGAGCTCGCCTTTGGGATCGCCCGGAAGCGCCATCTCGCCACCGCCCCAGATGCCCGACATCGCCTTGTAGTCGTTGGGGCTGAAGGTGTAGAGGCGCCGATGCGAGCCCTCCTGAAGGTATTTTTGGCATTCCGGAATCTTGTCGAGGTTGATGTTGGGCGTCGGCAGCATCTTCTCGATCTCGACGCCGGTGATTTGCTTCAGCGCCAAGGCATAGGCGTGTGCGTGCACCGAGCCACGAACCAGCAGATAGCCACAGACCTCGCGGCCGGTCGGGTCGGACAGGGTTTCGTAAACCCGCAGCTTGTGCAGCCGCGCTCCGCATTCGAGGTGGAAATTGTGCAGCAGATCCGTCACGACATTGCCGGTCGTCGTGATGAAATCGTTGTTCCATGACACGCCGTTGCTGTTCACGGGTGTCGCGCCGCCGGCGTTCGAATAGAAGCCTGCTGCCAGCCTGATGTCCTTCATCAGTTCATGTGGCGCATCGGAGATGTCACCGCCATCGGCTTCGTCGCCGTCATTGTCGGGGCCGTTGTTGAGCATGGCGACGCCATTGCTGACGAGTTCGACGTGACCGAGTTCCTCCGCCGTAATGCTCGCGACGAGATGGTAGAACGGCTTCAGCTTGTCCTTGCTACGGAAATTGAAGCTCTGGAACATGTAGTTCCCGAGTGTGGACATTTCCCCATACTTGCCGCCGAGAAGCTCTTGGAGAGCGGCAGCTGCATTGGGGTCCTTCTTCTTCGGTGCCGGCAACTCGGCCTGCAATTTGTCGACGCGCATGAACATCGTGGCTCTCCTGTGATTGTGGAGACGCAACACGCTCGGCTCATGCACCGTTCCGGTTTCACGCCGGACCGTCGAAATGGGACGGTTCTCCGCTCACAGACTGAGGCTGTGAATTCGGATCGAAGCAGAACTCGCGTGCCAGCAGAAGCAAGCGCGTCGAACCCGGTCACAAGCCGCCGGTTCCATGCTGTCTTCAAAAATTCCGAGAGGAACATAATCGAGCATGTTGCTGTTTGAATGGGCATTCGGCTCACGCCGCCTGCTTTGGAGATCATCATGAAAACGTTTCTCATCACGACCTTGATCTGCACCGCGACCGCCTTTGGCGCAGTCGCGCAGACTGCGACAACGTCGCCCCAGCCCTCGCCGACGGCTCCTGCGGATGCCAATGCCCCACTGCCTGGCGCCAACAGCTTCACCGAAGGACAGGCCAAAAGCCGTCTGGAAGCCAATGGCTACTCCGCCGTCATGGACCTCAAGAAGGATGATCAGGGCGTGTGGCGCGGCAAGGCCACCCATGAGGGGAAGTCGACCGCCGTATCCATCGACTACCGCGGCAATATCGTTCGCAACTGACCCATTTCGTTCCCACTTTCGATCAGGAGATTAGCATGACCCAGACCATCACCCGATCCTACGAAACGCATGATGCCGCATCGAGCGTCGTAGCCAACCTGGAAGCGGCCGGGACTTCCAGCTCTGATATCAGCGTGGTCAGCAACCACGCGGACGGCCGCGACAGCAATGCGCCCGAGGGCGCCGGGATCGGGGGTGTCGTTGGCGGTGCCGCGGGGCTGCTGGCTGGCCTCGGTATGCTTGCCATCCCCGGCATCGGTCCCGTCGTCGCAGCCGGTTGGCTGGCCAGCACTGCCGCGGGCGCTGCCGTTGGTGCCGCGACTGGTGGGCTCTTAGGCGCGCTGACGAGCGCGGGCGTCAGCGACGACGATGCCCATTATTACGCGGAGACGGTGCGTCGGGGTGGCTCGGTCGTCTCCGTGCGCGCAGCCGATGACCGCGCTGCCAGCATCGAAGCGATCATGGACGGCGCATCACCGCTCGATCCGACAGCGCGGCGCGCCGAATATCAGCGTGACGGCTGGACACGTTTCGATGAGAATGCCGGGCCGTACCGTCCGCCCGTCGTCTGAGACGGCGCATCTCGCCCGTGAGCTAAAGCAACCCTCGCAGCACAGCTGCGAGGGTTGTATCCATTAAACCTGGACGCCACCGAAGCTGTCGATCGCACATCACGACGCAGATCAACGACGGTCGGCGCATTTTGGCATATGAGGAAAGCCACCATGACAAATGAAGCCGATCTGATCGCTAGCGTTGCGACGAAGCATGGCGTTCCGGATGACGCCGTGGCGGAAGCCTTGCGGGCGCTCCGGCGCGGAAATGGCACGATGGCTCAATTCTCCCATCCTGCATTCGGTGGGATGGCACAATGGTCGAGAGGCGGAATGAGCATGGTCGGCGACATGTTCAACAGCCGTACGAAAGCGACCTTCAATGCCGTGATGGAGGATTTGGCCGGGAGCTTGGCAGAACTGCACGACCACGCCGATGTGGAGATACCGCAAAGCCCCAAGGGCGTTCGCGAGGCGGCGTCCGGTTCCGCCGATCGGTGGCCGCCGGATTTCGGCGCGCCCGCGTCGTCTGGCAGCCAGAACGACATGCGTTACGCATTCTTTCCGTCCGTGTGTCGCCTCGTCGTCGAAAGCAACGGCAGGCGCACGGTCTATGATACCGGCAGCCACAAGATCACGGGCGTTTCTCAGCAGCAGTCCGGCACCCAATCGCTAAAGTTCAGCAGCCAGGATGGTGACGTCCCTCTGGACGCGCTGGCCTTGGTGGTTTGACGCGTGATATGGAGAGGCGCGGAGCCGCCGTCGCGCCGGGACCGATCTGGACACCGCTGATCCCCTCGACGATGCCGGCCGATACGGTGGCCAACTTCGGCAGGCAGTCTCCGATGAAGCGGCCCGGACAGCCGGCGGAACTCGCCGCCGCCTACGTCACGCTCGCAGACCCTCTGTCGAGCTACGTGTCGGGCGCCACGATCGCGGTAACCGGCGGTAGGCCGATTCTTTAGGTTCCCCCGCTGGTGCAAAGCCGAAACAGCTTTCGCTCAGACTCGGATTCTTGCGAACTCTGGCTCCGGAAGACTGTCGTCCGGCCGCTAACCACCTGCGCGAAAACAGCAATCAGGCGCGTGAGGCACGACTGAACCGGCCCGGATTTCGAGGCCGCAGGACATCTAACCGCAAATTCCAATGCCAGTGTGACCTGTCTGCACTGTCGCTCGAACCGCAAAGCGACCAAAAACTCCCTGCAACAGGCGCCGCCGTGCTGACAGCACCGAACGCACGCGATTTCGCGCGTGGTTCGGTGCCGCGCTATTTTCCGTTTGCTTGAGACAGGAGGCTAGTCCGAATGTTGATGTACATCACTCGTTTCAACCTGGCTCTTGCACGCCTCGGCATTCCCCCTGAGACGCTCCCGAGCAACCAGCGCGTCGAATTCCAGAGCGCTGGCGTCAAGGCGGGCCGGACGCCGCATGAGGCGGCTCTCGTCCTGCTGGCCGACTTGTCAGATACTATTCGCGCTGGGGCCACCCCTGCCCCCATCCCGAGATGGGTGAAGCGAGGGAAGGTTGATCTCGCCGACGCCGCTGTGGAGACCGCGATTGGCGATATCGGGTGGGACCCGGAGGACTTCCGCTCCTACGCAGCAAGCGAAGGAACCGGACAGTTGAACTGGCGATACAAACCCCAGTCGCAGTAGGACGTAAGGTTGCAGGAGCAACGGGGCGCGCCCACGCCGAAGTTCTACTTCATCACCGAAGCCGACCAAAGGGTCGACGCGGATGAAGACGGCGTCGAGCTACCCGACGAAATCGCGACAAAAGACGAAGCTCAGAACGCGCGGTCCCTCCAGGGACAACTGTCCCTTACCCATGTGCTCGTGAATTGGGAGCGATCCGGGGCTACGCCGCGGGCCGCCTGTCTTCACCGCGATGCGACGGCCGCAGCCGCCTGATTTCTTTCAAGCGGCTGATCTCCAAGCGGAGCATTGTCACAGCCGATTCTCCGCGGGTTGATCGAATTCCCAGCTGGTTTGGATGTCCCTCATTAGGTGATCCCTCAAGCATCTCGGCCTGCATGGCGATTGGAAGACCGAGCAGGAACGCGACTTCACACTCGTGACGCCAAGCCTCACACGAGATTGGAATCATCCGTCCGGAGAATTCGGACCACACAAGCTTCGGACCTTTATCGTCAAAGACGGGCATATCGTGTTTCCTGAGTGGGCATCTTGCCGTGCTCAACCCACGCCTGGGTGGTTCAGTTCCTTCTACTCGCGAACCAGATGGAAAGAGCGGGAGCACCAGCGAGCCCGAGCCGAAGACGAGGGTTCAACAAGAGGTCGTCGGGTTTACGGCGCGGTAACCATCAGGAACGATGGTCGCTTTGCATTCACCGAAAGACATCCGATGATCGATCGCCGCCGGTTTACATTGCCTATCCTCTCCTTCGCCGCAACAGGCCTCGTCGGCTGTGGCACTGGAAGCATTCTCGGGCTGCCCGACATCGGGCCGGGAAGGCGGAGCCTGACGACACGCACACTGCAGCGCGCAAACTATGCCGAACTGTACGTTACCTACCCAGGCGAACGCTTTCGGGTGCCGGCAGTGGATTATAGGCAGATCGATCCTGGCTATCTTCGCCAGACTGTCGAATTTTCCGGCAACGAGGCGCCGGGATCGATCATCGTCGATCCAGCGTCGTACCATCTTTATTTCGTCGAAAAGCCGGGGGTTGCCACACGCTACGGCGTGGGCGTCGGTCGCGAAGGATTCGGCTGGTCCGGTGCTGCCAAGATCAATATGAAACGCGACTGGCCCGATTGGGTCCCGCCACGGGAAATGATCGAACGCGACCCCGAAATCAAAGACAAGCTCGAAAAGACGCCCAGAGGTCTGGGCGTACTCGGCGGCCCAAAAAACCCGCTGGGAGCACGCGCCTTGTATCTTTTCGACGATAGCGGGGACATCGGCTATCGGATCCACGGTACGCTGGAGCCCTACACGGTCGGCACCAACGTCTCTTCGGGCTGCGTCCGGATGATCAACCAGGACATCATCCACCTCTACGCGCGCGTTTCGCCGGGTACACCGGTCACCGTGCTGGCGGCGTAATCCGGCTGCGGGAAAGCCACTCTGGCGCGCCCCGTTGGCGTAAGCTCGGCGTGGCGCAAAGGCGTGCTGCTTGTCTGCTGCGAAGGGTGGATCCGATATCAACCCGTCCGGCCCTCGCCGGAGTTTGCCTCTGTGAAACGACTTTGAGGCATATCTGGTGGTCGGTTGTCCGGAGGTCCGCGTGGAAACGTCTCTCTACTTACCCGTGAAGAACTTCCTCGAAGGTCTCGGCTACACGATCAAGGGGGAGGTCGGGCGTTGCGATCTGGTCGGGCTCCGGGACGACGACCCGACCGTGGTCGTGATAGGCGAACTGAAACTGACCTTCAATCTCGAGCTCATCCTGCAAGGCGTGGACCGGATGAGCCTTGGCGATGAAATCTGGCTGGCCGCTCAACTCTCGACCCGGGGCAAGGGGCGGGAAAGCGATCCGAGATATCGCAATCTCTGCCGGCGCCTCGGCTTCGGTTTGCTGGGCGTCGATCGGTCAGGCCGTGTCGATGTCCTCGTCTCCCCCGTGGCGCCCCTGCCGCGCAAGGATCCGCGACGACGTTCGCGACTGGTGGAGGAGCACAAACGACGTCGGGGCGATCCGTCCGCCGGAGGAGGCACGCGCCGGCCCGTCATGACCGCATATCGCCAGCAAGCGCTCTCCTGCGCGGCTGCGATGACCTCGCAGCCGCAGCGGCCGCGCGATCTCAAGCCATCATGTCCCGACGCGCAGAAGATCCTGCACCGGAACGTCTATGGCTGGTTCGAACGCAAGGAGCGGGGCGTTTATGTGCTCACTGAGACCGGCCACCATGCATTGGCAGGATGGCGACCGGAGCCTCCAGCGCATCCGAACGGCAACCCAACATCCGCGTAGGAGCCGAGGCAACGTCGGCTCGCGGGCAGCAGTCCATATTCCGCTCTTGGCGCATTTCACCGGTCGGGCGACAGGCGTTTACGGCCCTTGTCATCCGCCTGATCGAGGTCATCTCATGGCGAGATGAAATGCGTCAGCTTGACGTTGAGATAGTCGTGGATCGCCTGCCGGCCACCTTCGCGTCCCATGCCGGAATGATTGATGCCGCCGAACGGCGCCTCGGCATGGGCGATCATGAATGTGTTGATCCCGACCATGCCGGCGCTCAGGCCTGCACTCAGCGCTTCCGCATAGCGCGGGCTGCTGGTGAAGCCATAGGCGGCAAGCCCGTAGGGCGTGGAGTTCGCCCGCATGATCGCGTCGTCGAAATCGCGGAAGGTGGCGATCGGCGCCAGCGGGCCGAAGGGCTCGTCGCGCATGATGCGGGCGTCGTCGGGCACGTCGGCAAAGACGGTCGGCTCGAAATAGAAGCCCTTGTTGCGGCTGGCGGGCCGGTGTCCACCGGTGAGGCGACGCGCACCCGAGCTTTCCGTCTCGGCTGAGAGCGCTTCGACACGGTCACGTTGGCTCGCGAGCGTCAGCGGGCCCATCGTCGTCGCCCGGTCCTGGCTGTCGCCCAGTACCAAAGCCTCGGCGGCCTTGACCATGCCGCTGGCGAAGCGCTCGGCCAGGCTCTCATGCACATAGAAGCGGTTCGGCGCGATGCAGACCTGGCCGGCGTTGCGGAACTTGAACAGCGCGCAGAGCGTCGCCGCATTGTCGACGTCGGCATCCTCGCAGATCACGACCGGCGCATGGCCGCCGAGTTCCATCGAGCATCGCTTGACGGTCTTTGCCGCCTCGGCGAGCAGCATCTGGCCGACGCGCGTCGAGCCGGTGAGCGAGATCTTGCGCACCTCCTCGGCTGCCATCAAAGCGGGCGTGATCGTCTCGGCCGGGCCGAAGAGCATCTGGACGGTGCCGACCGGCGCGCCGCCTTCGACGCAGGCCTCCGCGATCAGGGTCGAGGTCAACGGTGTCTGCTCGGAGGGGCGGCATATGATGGGGCAGCCGGCGGCGAGCGCCGGAGCGATCTTGCGGGCCAGCAGGTTGATCGGGAAATTCCAGGCGGTGAAGGCGGCGACGATGCCGACGGGCTCCAGTGCCGTCGCGAGGCGCCCGCCCTGGCGCGAGGGAATCGTCTCGCCGAAGAGACGCTCGGCCTCGCCGGCAAACCAGTCGAACTGCTCGATGGCGATCAGCACCTCGCCCTCGGATTGGGAGATCGGCCGGCCGATCTCATGGGACAGCGCGCTCGCCAGCGCGCCCTTGCGCGCTTCCATCGCCCGGGCGATGCCGCGCAGCACTTTGGCGCGCTCCCAGCCATGCACCTTGGACCAGGTTTTCAGCGCGGCGCGCGCGTGATGAAGCGCCTCCTCGACCTCGGCCTCGCCGGCGCGCGGTGCCGTCCAGAGCAACTCCTCGGTGCAGGGGTTGTGGACGCGTAGCGGTTCCAGAGCCGTATGCGTCCGGAAATCTCCGCCAATCAGAAGCTTGGGCGTATGGTCAGACATGGAGTTCTCCGGCGGGTTCATGAGATATCGGGATCGCTAGCGCGGTCATTGGCTCGCCGTGACGCCGCCGTCGATATAGACGACCTGGCCGGTCATGTAGCTGCCGGCCGGCGCAGCGAAGGTGATGACCTGCCCGACCACCTCGACAGGATCGCCGATCCGCCCCAGCGGATTGCGGTCTAGGATGAAATCGCGAAAACCCTCCCGCTCGAGATGATGGCGGATGCGTTCGGACTGGATGAAAGTCGGCGCGACGCCGTTGACGGTGATGTTGTGCTCGGCGAGTTCCATCGCATGCTGCTTGACCAGCATGACGAGACCGCCCTTCGTGGCGCAATAGGCCGAATAGCCGCGATTGCGCAGCGCCAGTTGCGAGCGGACCGAAAGCAGGTGGATCTGGCGGCCGCCCGTGCCCTGCGCGATCTGATGGCGCGCCACCGCCTGGCCCAGGAACATCGCCGATTTCAGGTTGATCTCGTAAACATTGTCGAAGGTCGCCTCATCGACATCCATCAGCCGCTGCTCGCGCTGAATGCCGACGCAGTTGACGAGCACGTCGATGCCGCCCATCGCCTCGGCGGCGCGATCCGCCACCTCCGCGATCGCGGTGGGAGAGCGCGCGTCCAGTTCGAAGCCGTGGGTCTCGACGCCTTGCGCGCGCAGCCTGTGCGCCAGCGCTTCGGCCTTGGCGCCGCTCGGCCCGGCGATGGCGACATGGGCGCCGTGGCGCGTCATCGCTAGCGCGATCGCCTCGCCCAGCGCGCCATAGCCGCCGGGCAGGAAGACGCGCAGTCCCCGGATGTCGAAAAGCCGGTCGATCGCGTCGAGATCGATCTGCGGCGTCAGGTGTCCTTCGGGCCGGTTCATGCCGCTGGCTCCAGGGCGGCAGTGCGCTCCGTCAGCAGATTGCCGAGATAGGCGCGCGCAGGTTCGAAGGAGAGCAGGCCCGCATAGTCGCGCAGCGGCGTGACGACACCCTTGTTGACGAAGATGAAGCGCTCGCAGATCTCCTCGAGGATTTCGAGGTGGAAGCGCTCATTGGGGTGGACGCAGAGAAAGACCAGCCGACCTTCAGCCCGCAGCCGCCGGAAGAAATCCAGCATGAAGCCGATATAGCCGTCCTGGGTGTTGAACTGCGGCTCGTCGAACAGATGCACCAGCGGGTATTGGCTGCCCGCGCGCTCCATCAGGGCGTTGGGGCGCAGCGACCGGAAATGCCGCACCTGATAGGATTGGTGGTAGTGGATGGCGAGACGGTCGCGCTCGTCGGTGCGGACGCGGTGAATGTCGCGGCCGCAAACCGTAACCGTGCCTTCCGTCGGTCTGTTCGAGCCGGTGATCAGCTCGAACAGCGTCGTCTTGCCGGAGCCATTGGGGCCCATCATGCCGACGATCGCCGGCTCCTCGATGCGGAAATCCGCGTCGAGCCGGAAGGTCGGCGTTCGGTCGAGCCGGCCGCGCATGTAGGTCTTCGACAGGTTGCTGACGTCAAGCATCGCGCTCATGGTCACATTCCGATCAGGCGCTGGCGCTGGGATTTGTCATCGAGCAGGGCGCGGGCGGACCCTTCATGGACGATGCGGCCGCGGTCCATCACATAGGCGCGATCCGAGACCTCCAGCGCCGCGAGTGCGTTCTGCTCGACGATCAGCACGGAGATGCCCTCGGCCTTCAGGCGCCGCACCGTCGCAAGCACATCCTGGACGATCTTGGGCGCGAGACCCTGGCTCGGCTCGTCGAGCAGGACGAGCCCCGGCGAGCCCAGTAGCGCCCGCGAGATCGCGACCATCTGCATCTCGCCGCCGGAGAGGTTCTCGCATTCGCGCGGCATCAGATGTTCGAGCGCCGAGAAGATCGAGACCATCTCGCCGATCTGCCAGGACCGGAACCGGGTCTTGCGCATGCCGATCTGCAGGTTGCGCGCGACGGTCAGCGTCGGAAAGATGCGGCGGTCGTCAGGCACCCAGCCAATGCCCATAGCCGAGATGCGATGGGTGGGGTGCCTGGTGATGTCCTGCCCGTCGAAGCGGATCTGCCCGCGTCGCGGCGGCGTCAGGCCCAGGATCGAGCGGATCGTCGTGGTCTTGCCGGCGCCATTGGGGCCGAGCAGCGAGACGACCTCGGCCTCGCCGACGCGCAGCGAGGCGCCAAACAGCGCCTGCGTCTCGCCATAGAAGGTTTCGATGTCGCGGATCTCAAGCATGGGTCGCCTCTGCCAGTGCCGAGCGCCGCACCCATTTGTTGTCGCTGAGTTGCGCCGGGGTTCCCTCGGCGATGACCTGACCCCAGTGGATCACCGAGATCTGGTCGGCGAGCTCGAACAGGAAGCGCATGTCGTGCTCGATCATCACGATCGTGTAGCGCTCGCGCAGCCGCCCCACGAGCAAAGCGAGGCGGCGCGTCGCCTCGACGCCAAGCCCCGATGTCGGCTCGTCCAAGAAGAGGATGCGCGGCTCGGCGGCGAGCGCTACCGCGATCTCCAGCGCGCGGCGGTCGCCATAGCTCAGCGAGGCGGCCGCGTCCCAAGCCCGGGCTGCAAGACCGACCTGCTCGAGCACGGCCAGCGCCTGATCGATCAAAACCCGGTCCGAGAACACGGCCGCCATCGCGTGGAGCCGGCGCGCCCTGAAGGCCGGCAGCGCCAGCATGACGTTCTCGATGACGACCGTGTCGTCGAAGAGGTTCATCAGCTGGAAGGAGCGCGAGACGCCCATCCGGGCAATCCGCTGCGGCGGCAGGCCCGAGATCCGCTGGCCGTCGAACTTGACCTCGCCGCGGTCGGGCTTGTGCTGGCCGGTGAGGACGTGGAAGCAGGTCGACTTGCCGGCGCCGTTGGGCCCCATGATGCCGCTGACCTGTCCTTCCTCGAAGGAAAGCGAGATGTTTTCCAGCACGACGCGAGAGCCGAAACGCTTGTGGATGTTGTGGGCTTCGAAGAGCGCCATCACACGGCCTCCGTCGCGGGAGCCGTTGCTGCCGTCGGCAAGGGCGGTCTGCGCCGCGACAGGCCGTGCAGCATGCCCGCCAGCCCCTCGGGCCGCAGCATCACCATCGCCATGAAGATCAGGCCGTACCAGAGCAGCCAGGTCTCGGTCAGGCCGCCCAGCACATCGCGGGCGACGAAGTAGAAGACCACGCCCAGCACTGGCCCCCAGAAGCTGACGAGGCCGCCGCCTACCAGGACCATCATCACGACGAGCCCGGATTGGTGCAGGCTCATCACGTCCGGGTAGGCGCTCTGCTGGGCCATCGCGAGCAGGCTTCCGGCAAGGCCGGCCAGCATCGCCGAAAGCGTGAAGACGGCCCATTTGAAGCGCCAGACCTCGTAGCCGACGAAGCGCGCGCGGGTCTCGTTCTGGCGGATGGCCTGCAGCACGCGGCCGAAGGGCGAGTTCGCCAGCCGCCAGCCGAGCACGGCCACGAGCATCAGCAGGACGGCAGCGAAATAGAACAGCGCCAGGTTGTCGGTCAGCGCGACCTGCCAAGGGCCGAGCGTCAGGGGCGGTCGCGGAATCCCGAGAAGACCGTCCTCGCCACCGGTGACGCGGTGGAGCTTCATGGCCAAAAACCAGAAGATCTGGCCGAAGCCGATGGTCAGCAGCGCGTAGTAGATGCCCCTGCGATGGGAGAGAAACGCCCCGACAAGTGCGCCGGCGACGCCTGCCGCCAGAACCGCCGCCAGGAGGCCGCCCCACAGGCTGACCGCAATATTGTGCTGGAACAGTCCGAAGGCATAGGCGCCGATCCCGAGATAGGCGCCATGGCCGAAGGAGTGCAGACCGGTATAGCCGAACAGCAGGTTGAACCCGAGCGCGAAGATGATCCAGATCGCGATCTCGATGCCGAGATACTGATAGAGCCCGACGGCCGGCAGCAGCCAGGGCGTAGCCAGGAGCACCGTGGCGAGGACGATCATCGGCAGCGTGATCCAGGCCGCCGGGCGGGCCGGGATGTCCGAGAGCGAGATCATGGCGTCAGTTCTCCAGCGCGCTCTTGCGACCAAGCAGGCCCCGGCTGCGGAATCCCAGGACGGCGATGAGGAGCAGATACATCGACATCGTCGCCCAGGCGGCCGCATAGGCGCCGGTGATACCCATGGCGAGACCCACCAGAAGCGCCGCGATGACCGCGCCCCAAAAACTGCCGACGCCGCCAATGACGATGATCAGGAAGGCCGGGATCACGATATCGACGCCGACATGCGGACGCAGGCCCCAGATCGGCACCATCACCACGCCGGCAAGTCCCGCCAGCGCCGCCCCGAAGCCGAAGACGAGCAGCCGGAGCTTGGCGAGATCGTAGCCGAGGGCACGGACC
Source organism: Bosea sp. PAMC 26642 (assembly GCF_001562255.1). Lineage (NCBI taxonomy): Bacteria > Pseudomonadati > Pseudomonadota > Alphaproteobacteria > Hyphomicrobiales > Alloboseaceae > Allobosea > Allobosea sp. PAMC 26642. The sequence goes on from NZ_CP014301.1 coordinate 4,812,783, forward strand.
ATCTCGCTGTCATGCGCGCCCGCCTTGATCACGGCCCCGGTCGAGGTGCGCTCCAGGAAGAGCCAGACGGCGGCGATGGCGACGATGCTGAAGCCGGCGGCGAAGAAGCGGTAGGTCGAGAAGATCATGCCGTTCAGCAGGAAGGCGCTGTTGATCGCCTGCGGCAGCGCAAGATTCTGCTCGCCCGTGCCCCAGACGAGCCGGATCAGCTCCTCGACGACGAGAGCGGCTCCGAAGGTCAGGAGCAGGCCGTAGAGAGGCGGCTTGCCATAGGTTGGGCGCAGGCAGAGTTCGAGCAGCATGCCGCAAAGCCCCGCCAGCGCCGGCCCGATCGCGAGAGCCAGCACATAGCGCAGGCCGGGCGGCAGGCTCAGCCACCAGGCGCCGAACGGCGTGCCGGAAAACCAGCCGCCGCCGATCACCGTCAGCGCGAAATAGGCGCCGAGCGCAAACAGCGAGCCATGGGCGAGATTGATCACCTCCATTACGCCCACGATCAAGGTGAAGCCGAGCGCGATGAGGGCGAAGAGCAGGCCCAACGTCAGGCCGTTGATGATGTGCGGCAGAAGATCGATCATGCGCGGTGCGTCCCGATGCAGCGATAGCGTGGTCCGCGGCCGCCTGTTGACGGCCGCGGATGGCGGGACTGATCAGGCGTCGAAGGTCGGCGTCTTGTCGTAGGGCTCGAGCTTGCAGAGCTTGGCGGAGTCCGTGTCGCGCACGTCGTCCGGCTTGGCATGGCTCAGGATCTCGAAGAGATCGTCCTTCTCCTTCGGCGCGCGGTTGGCGGTGGCGAGGTAGATGGTCTGCTGGACCTGATGCGTGTCGGCGTCGATCGACGCGTCGAAATGCTGCATCCGGTCCCTGGCCGGCATCTTGTGGCCTTCGAGCGCCTTGATCACGGCGATATTGCTGGTCGTGCCGGCTCGTTCCACGGCCGACAGCAGCTCGCGCACCGACATGTAGCCATTGTAGAAGACGTTGCCCGGCGAGCGCATGGCCGTCTCGGGGTACATCGTCTGGTAGCGCTTGACGAAGTCGGCGACGCCGGGAAGGTCGAGGCGGTAGTACCAGGTGGTGCCGAAGACGCCGAAGAGGTTGTCGACCGGCAGGCCGTAGACGTCGTCCCAATCCTGCTGGCTGTTGATCCAGGCCGGCTTGTCGCCCATGCCGAGCTGCGCGACCTGCTGGCGCATCGCCTTCTGGTCGTCGCCGCCGATCGCCGCCGAGATGACGCCGGGCTTGCGCTGCTGCACCTTCAGCAGGGCAGAGGTGAAGTCGCGCGTTCCCTGCGGGATCAGGACCTCTTCCATGACCTTGCCGCCATATTCGGCGAGCAGGGCCTTGGTCGCCTTGGCAGTATCGTGACCCCAGACATAGTCGTTGGTCAGCAGCATCCAGTCGGGCCCGAAGCGCTCGATCGCGCTCTTGACCGCGGCCTTGGCGAAGTTGGTGCCGTTGCCGTCGAAGACGAACTTGACGCGGTGGCAGTTCTGGCCGGCCTCGGTCGGCGAGGACGAGTTCGTGTTGATGTAGATCACGCCGTATTTCTGCGCGACCTGGCTGATCGCGTTGGCAACGCCGGAATGGACCGCGCCGACCAGAAAACCGCATTGCTCGCGGCTGATCATACGCTCCGCGACGCGGCTGCCGGTGGCGGCCGTCGTCTCCGTGTCTATGTGGACGAACTCGACCTTGCGGCCCAGGACGCCGCCGCGCTCATTGGCCTCGGCAATCGCCATCATCATGCCGCGTTTGTCGCTGGCGCCGGAGTTCGCATACATCCCGCTGGCATCGGCCGTGATGCCGATCCGGAGCGGTTTGGCCGCGCCTTGCGCCCAGACGCGATTATGCTTCCAAGGGCCGGCAAACAGCGAGACCGCGGAAGTGGCACCTGCGGCTAGCAGAACGCGCCGTGAAATCGTGTTCTTCGACATCGTTGTCCTCCCCGAAACGGACGGGCTTATGCCCGCCTCCTGTCTGATCGAAAGTCAGAACTAATTTTCAAAGAGCATGAATATTTTTTCAGTCATGTCAACTGGTGGTGCAAATTTGGTGCTTTGCGTGGCATGGCGCATAGGATAGAAGAATGAATGAACGAAAATTCATTCAATCGACGCGCCGTTTCATCCTCTTCCGGAGAGGTCGCACAGGAGACATTCGAGGCGCTGCGCCAGCGTCTTCGCAACCGCTTCGATCAGCTCAGCCCGCATCTGCAACGCATCGCGCGGTCGGCGCTGGAAAAGCCCAACGACTTTGCCTTGAACACCGTGGTCGTCATCGCGGGCGACCTTGAGGTGCAGCCATCGACGCTGATCCGCTTTGCCAAGGAGTTCGGCTACAGCGGCTTCTCCGAGATGCAACGTGTCTTCCGCCTGCGCCTGATCGAGGGCGCTCCCCGCGCCCGCGAGGAGGTTTTCGCCCGGCAGACGTCCCCGCGCGAGGCGCGGGATTTCGGCGGCCTGCTCAGCGGCTGCGTCGATGCGCTCATCGCCTCGCTGGAGGATCTGCGGCGGACCGTTTCGCCGGAGTCGCTGGAGCAGGCGACGCAGATGCTGCGCCAGGCCGAGCATGTCTACATTGCGGGCTTGCGCCGATCGAGGCCGATCGCGACCTATCTCGCCTATGGGCTGACGCGCTGCGAGCGGCAGTGCAGCCTGCTCGATTTCGGCAGCGGCATGGCGGCCGAACAGATCGCCACCATGCGGTCCAGCGACCTTCTCGTGGCGATCGCGTTCACGCCCTACACGCAGTCGGTGGTCGATATCACGCTCGACTCCCATCTCAGCGGCAAGCGCATCCTTGTCCTGACGGACGTGCCCGAGAGCCCTCTGGCCCGCCACGCCGACCTGACCTTCCTCGTCGACAATTCCACCACGAGCCAGTTCAGGCCGATTTCAGGGGCGATCGCACTGGTCCAGACCTTGATTACCGGCCTTGGCACCGGGTGAAGCGACGAGCTTCGACGAGGCAGAAGCGAGCGGGGTGAGCAAAATCGACGAATGGCGGGCATAGCGTATTGCAATCGCTGGCCGTCAATGTCGATGGTTCGGCGGCCTGCGGTTTGTCCAGTTCCCGCTAGGGCTTCGCGAACCTCCGGTGCGCTAATCTGGACCAAGCCCCCCGCGTCCTAGTCACGAGCTGCGCGACCAAACGGCGGCTACGACTTGGACCTGATCGTATCGAGGGTGGCTGCCTTCGTGGCCTCTTGCCGCGCTTCACGGTGGCGCCATGCAATTGGATGACGCCAGCCGTCGCCATTACTCTAGAAATTCCACTCAGGTGATTTGGACAACGATGCCATCCATTGAGAAGGCCTCTTTAACGAGGCAAATCCATGCCGGTGGGGCGAGGCGAACAAACAGCTTATGAAGGAGGCGGGAACATGCCTGACAATACACTTCCGGCGCCAAAATTTCCGCTAGAGGGCGAGTTGCGGCTTAAATGGGAGCTGCTCTTCGCTGCGAACCATTTTCAGCGCGTCTTCAACGTCAGCCTGTTTCCATTCATCGGCCGTGTTGTAAAGGTATTCACTCCTCCGGCATCTGCTGGTCTCTTGTTCGAATTTCGCGCGGGAATGCGAGATACTTTCGCTGCTCTTGTGAACAAACGCGCTTTCCCTCCGGAGACACTTAACGAGGCTATTCGGGCGGTGGTGCCAGGTGCCGGTAAGGTCGTTCCCGATGATCCTGGCGTCGATCACCGAGACAGATGGTGGCGTCAGGCTGCGGCCGGCGCCGCCATCGGTCAGAGTTTCCGCGAGGAAGGAACCAGCACCGGTCTCCACATCGCCTTCAACAAGACCCTCTGCGATGTGCATGTCGATCGAAATGGGTTCGTGATTAACGGCGACGGCTCCACTCATTGGGATCTGAACGGCCTGTTGCGCCATCTCACGATCGATCTCGCGGGGGACAAGGCGACCTGGGCCGTTCACTCCGCTGTTTTGCTCGATCGCCGGCGCCGGCCTATCGTTCAGGCAACCATAGGCCCGTGGTTCGCCGTTGACCTTCCGGCGCGGGACGCAAACGACCGCACGGCCGTGAAGGTCGGCATTCAAATATCGGGCACGTTCGGAAGCCGCTGAAGAGCATTTCGGCATTTCGCGACGTACGCATCTGTCATTCGCAGAAAGCGACCCGCGAAACCGGCAAAAGCCTGCCCGATTTGGCATCGATTTACAGGCCCTGCGTGCCGCAAGAACCCGGTGGCCAAAGCACGACAAAGCCGCCGGCGGGTGTCAGGGCTCGCGCAGGACCCGGAAGCCATTGGTATAAAACCGCACATCGGTTTCGTATTTGAAACGCGCCGCCGAGCGCAGATAACGTGGGTCGTTGTTGAACGAACCGCCGCGCAGGACGCGCTCGCGGCAGGCTGGTGTTGTGTAGGCGCTGCCGTCGCGCGGGGCGGCGCGATAGCTTTCGCTCCAGCAATCGGCGACCCATTCCGCGGCGTTGCCGGCCATGTCGTAAAGGCCGAAAGCATTGGCCGGAAATTGGCCCACCTCTACCGTCTGCTTGCGGGCTTGCGCGTTGCAGCCGACGCAATTGGCCTGCTCCTTGTCGAGCGTCCGGCCCCAGGGATAGGTCGCAGTCGAGCCGGCGCGGGCAGCGTATTCCCATTCGGCCTCGCTCGGCAGGCGATATTTGCGTTTCGTCTTGAGCGAGAGCCACGCCGTATAGGCAACGGCGTCGTTCCAATGGATGTCGGTCACCGGGCGCTGGCCGCGGCCGAGATTGCGATCGCTCGGTCGGTAGGTGCAGCCGCCCTGATCGACGCAGGCATCCCATTCGGCGAAGGTGACCTCGCGCGTGCCGAGATGGAAGCCGTTCCGGATCGTGACCGAATGGACCGGCTTCTCGAACTCGAAGAGTTCGTTGGAGCCCATTTCGAAGCTGCCCGGCGGTATCAGCGTCAGTTCCGGACAGTCTTCGCAATCGCGGGTCGTTTTCTCCGCCCCGCTGACGCTCACCGGCCGGCCGGGCGTTGCTGCGGCGAGGCTGGCACTCGAGGCTCCGGCCTTGTTGCGAAAAAGCTGCTCGCGCGCTTTGGCCAGCGCAGTGAAACGGCCGTTCGGATAGGCGTCGAGATAGGCACGATACTCCGCGGCGTTCTCGCTCGTCTTGATCGTGTCCCAGAACGACAGTTCGTAAGCGTCGGGGCGGCCAGCCTGGGCTGGAAAGTCGGGAATCGGGATCACGGCGCGGCTGTTCTGCGCGGTTTCGGCCGGCCGCCCCGGCACCGTCACGACCAGCCCTTTCGGCGGAAGGGATGAAAGCCAGAGCGGCGGATGGCGGCGCGCCTGCCGGGCCATCGCATCGCGGGTGCGGCTCAGCGCCACCGTCATGTCGAGATTGGGCGTGCGGATCGCCTTCAGCCATTCCGCGACGGCGGCCGTTTCGCGGCCGGTTTCACTGGTGATGCGGCCGGGCGGCGCCGAGGAGACAACCGCGATGGTCTCCATGCGATCGACAGGCGCCAGGCCCTTCAAACCGCCGCCGATCGCCTCCTGCCAGGGATTTTCGCGACTGGCGTCGACAAACACGGTAGCGCTGAGCGGACGCGAAACGATCAGCGGATCGAGGATCAGGTCGAGATCGATCACCTGGCGGGCGACATCCTGTGTCGATTGCGGGGAGGTGTTCACGGGCACCAGGAAGTTGCGGCCGCGCAGCTGCACGGCTTGGCCGGCGTAGAACACGACCGCCACGCCGCCGCGCCGGAGCTTGCGGCTGAAACTCTCGATTGCCGCCTGCATGTCGGCGCGGTTGCCGTTTTCCACCGTGACGACGTCGAAGCGACCCTGCCGCAGCGCCTCGGCAACCAGGCGGGCGTCGCCCGCTGCCTCGGAGGCGTTGGCGCGCCCGTAAGCCGAGTTGCCGATGACCAGCGCAACCCGGGCCGGCTCCGGCGCGATGGCCGGCTGGGCGAAGGCGGGCAGGGTCAGGCAGGCCCAGGCGAGGGCCAGAAATGCACGCTGGCAGGCTCGAATCATCGCATCCATCTTCGTCACCGGCTCCATGCGGCCGGCCGGGCACGGCACCGCTTCACGGGTTCAGCGAACATACACTTTAATCTTGTTCGACATTACGGGAGGATTGTGCGGCGTGTGGCCGTGGTCGCCGAGCAGAAGCTGCAAGGTGTGGGGTCCCTTGGGCAGCGTCACGACAACCTCGGTCTGGCCGTTGCCGAGATGGATATGGTTGTAATCGGATGGGATCGGCTGATCCGGCGGGCCGGGATCGACATCGATCAGCAGATGGTGGTGACCGGTTAGCGGCTTGTCGGTTCCGGCGGGCGCGACGCCCATCTCCTTCAGACCCATCCGCACGGTGAAGCGTTCCGGCACGCTCAGCCCGTCGAGCGGATAATGGAAATACACCAGGGCGCCGCGCGGCGCCGTCTGGCGCAACGCGGTCTGGGCGCGGGCTCCCATCGAAGCCAGCGCCGCCGCCATCACGAGAGCTAGGCCTGCGAGCTTCATCGCGGCGGGCATGGACACGGTTGTCATCGGCGGCGCCCCGGGTTCCTGCGCGGGAAGCCGACGGTCACCTTGATTCGTTCCGACATGATCGGCGGGTCATGCGGAACGTGCTGGTCGTCGGCCAGGATCAACTGCAGCGTATGCTCGCCGGGCTTCAGGGTGATCCGCTTCTCGGTCTGGCCGCCGCCGAGATGAATGTGGTTGAGGTCGCTGGGAATTGCGACATCGAGCGCCGGCGTCGGCACGTCGACCAGGAGATGGTGATGGCCGGTGTTCGCCTTGGCGACACCGGCTGGCGCCACGCCCATATTGCGCAGGCCAAAGCGGATCGTCGAGGATGGATAGATTCTCTCGCCATTGCGCGGATAGATGAAATAGACCGCCGCATCGTTGGGCGCTGGCGTGCGTGTCGATTTGCCGGCCTCGCTGCCGGCTGCTGTAGGCGGCGCGCTCACGGCTGCGATGACGCGGACCCTGATCTTCTGCGACATCACCGGCGGATCATGCGGCACATGCTCGTGGTCGGCCATCAGCAACTGCAGCGTATGCTCCCCCGGCGGCAGGTTGAGCTCGACCTCGGTCTGGCCACGGCCGAAATGCAGATGGTTGAAATCGCTGGGAATCTCGCGGTCGAGCGGCGGCAGTTCCGTATCGATCAGCAGATGGTGGTGGCCGGCACGGTCCTGCTTGGTGCCGGCTGGCGAAATCGCGATGTTCTCGACGCCGAACCGGATCCTGGCGCGCGGCGGGATGGTCGCTCCGTCCTTGAGGTCGAGGAAGAAGACCTTGGCATTGGGCGCCGCGACGGAACGCGGCGCTTCGTTCGCATCGGCGACGACCTCCACCTCGATCCGTTCAGACACCACCGGCGGATCATGGGCGACGTGGTTGTGGTCGGCGAACAGCAATTGCAGGCTGTGGCGGCCGGGCGTCAGGGCGATCTCGGTCTCGGTCTGGCCGCCGCCGAAATGCAGATGGTTGAAGTCGCTCGGGATCGGCTGGTCGAGCGCGGGCAGGGGGGTATCGATCAGCAGATGATGGTGCCCGGCGTTGCGCCGCGCCGTTCCGGCCGGCACGACCTCCATGCCCGCAATCGCGAACCGGACCTTCAGCCGGGTCGAGACGCGCGCGCCGCTGGCAAGATCGATGAAGGAAAGCTTCGTTCCGGGCGGCGCCGGGCTGCGCTGGCGCGGCCTTTCCTGGGCGACCAGGCCGACCGCCGACAGGGCAAGGCTCAGTACCACGCCGAGAGCCAGGATCGGCCGTACTCCGGGCATCGGCATGTCTCCCGCTGCAACCTGCGCATCAACGCTAGCAGTGTCCCATGTCAGCGGCAAGAATGGCGTAACGTAGTCATCTATTCGCCGGATGCAGAAACCGAATGAATCTGGATTTTTGACTTGAGGTTATGTAGCCTGCCCAAAGGAAGGCTTGAATGAACGCCATCGTCACGATCTGCGCGTTGCTTGGCCTCGCGGCCCAGCTCGCGGTCGCTCCGGCCGCCGCGGCCGAGGAGCGTCGCGTTGCGCTGGTCGTCGGCAACTCCGCCTACCGTAACGCCCCGGCCTTGCCCAATACGGTCAATGATGCGCAGGACATGGCGGCGTCGTTGCGCAAGGTCGGCTTCGAGGTCGTCGACGGCGTCAATCTCGACAAGCGCGGCATGGACGAGGCGCTGACGCGCTTCGCGCGTCTGGCGCACGATGCCGATGCGGTGATGTTCTATTATGCCGGCCACGGCCTGCAGTTCAACGGCGAGAATTATCTCGTGCCCGTCGAGGCGCGAGTGGTCGACGAGGTCAGCGTCCAGTACGAGACGACGCGGCTGAATGACGTCGTGACGGCGCTCGGCTTCGCCAAGGGCGTCAAGATCATGGTGCTCGACGCCTGCCGCAACAATCCCTTCGTCGGGCAGCTCGCCAGGAAGCAGGCCACGCGCGGTTTCGCCGTCGGCAACGGCCTGGCGCCGATCGCGCGGGCCCAGGGCATGGTCACCGCCTATGCGACGCAGGCCAACGACGTCGCGGCCGACGGCAGCGGCCGCAACAGCCCGTTCACGGCTGCGCTGGTCCAGGAAATCCAGCAGCCGGGACTGGAAATTGCGACCATGTTCCGGCGCGTCCAGAAGGTCGTCTACGACGCCACCGGCGGGCGCCAGACTCCCGAATTATCGCTCTCGCTGCTTGGCGATTTCTACATCAATCGGGAAGAGACCGACATCGATGTCTGGCGCAAGATCCGCGCGAGCGACGATTCCGCACTGTTGAACGGCTTCATCCAACGCTTTCCCACGAGCTTCTTCACGGTCGATGCGCGCACCCGGCTTGACCTGATCGAACGCCGCCTCACCGAGCAGAACGATCGCGAACGCATCGCGCTGCAGTTTGCGGCGCGCGAGAGGCAATTGCTCGAACGGCTCGAACAGGCGGAAAAGAGCCGTCAGCAGGCGGCGACCGAGCTGGCACGCCGCGAGAGCGAGCCGCCGCTACCGACGCCGCCGGCCAATGCATCGATCAGACTCGCTCCGCCCGCAGCCCGGCCGGGTCTCGACAAGACCGCTGCCGAGCAAGCCGAGCGCGAGCGCCTCGCCGGCGAGGTGAAGCGGCGGGAAACCGAACTCGCTGCGCTCGAAGGCGAGAAGCAACGCCTCCTGCAGGAGCGACAGGCGCAGGAGCAGGCCATGGCCGCCCGCCTGGGCACGCTGATCGTTTCGCCGCCTGAACGGGCCGGTCTGCCGCTCACCGCGCCGCCGCGCAGCGACCGTGTGCCGGTTGAGCGGAGACCTGCCGAAGCCCTCGTCTCCAATAAGCCGAGCACCAGTGTCTGCAGTGAGATACTCCTCCGTGCCCAGATCGGCGATCTCTCGGCGGCCAACCGGGAGTTGTTGCTGCAATGCCGCTGAGCTACTTGCCCAAACGCGAACATGCGATGCCGCTCGGTTGCCGGGCCGCCATCGGGCTCCTGATGCTGACGCTGGTCGGACAGGCGGCGGCGCAGCCGGCTCCCGCCCCGTCGCTGACCCCCTCTGCGGCGCCGGCCCAAGCTCCCGCACCGGCGGCAGCTCCGCCCCCGCCGACGCCCATTCCTTATGCCGAGGCGGTGCTCAAGGCGGCCGACGATCTGTTCAGCAAAGCCAAGGTCACCGGCGACCGTGTCGAGCTTGTCATCGACCCGCTGATCGATGCGGTCTCCGGCGCCCAATCGACCGCGACGCGGAATACCGAAAAGACCCTCATCGAACTCGTCCAGAAATCCTATCCCCGCTTCTCGGTGCAGCCCTTCAATTCGGACACGCTGGCGCGCAATCCAGTGGTGCTCGTCGGCACCTTCACGGCGGTCAACAATCAGGGTGTCGCCAGCGGGCCCCGCGATGCCTTCCGGATCTGCTTCACCCTGGCCGATCTCGCCTCGAAGACCGTCGTCTCGAAGGGCGTCTCGCGCGCAAAGCCCGACGGCGTCGACACCACGCCGACGGGCTATTTCCGCGACGCGCCGGTCTGGACCAAGGACGCGGCGACGGACGCCTATATCAAGACCTGCCAAGGCACCAGACTAGGCGATACCCTCGACCCGGCCTATGTCGAGCGCCTCAACGCGGCGGCGCTGATCAGCGACGGCATCCTCGAATATGAGGCGAAGCATTATCGCGAGGCGCTGGCCTTCTACCGCACGGCGCGCCAGCTTGCCGGCGGCGACCAGTACCGTGTCCGCGTCGGCACCTATCTCGTCAACAGCAAGCTGGGGCGCCGCGACGACGCTGTCGAGTCTTTTGGCGAACTCGTCGATGCCGGTCTCGGCACGAACCAGCTTATGGTCAAGCTGTTGTTCCGGCCAGGATCGACGCAGTTTGTCGATAATCCCGAAATCACCCAACCCTACCCGATGTGGCTGAGCCAGATCGCGACGCGCGCACGCCAGAAGGGTGCCTGCCTCGAGATCGTCGGCCATACCTCGCGCACCGGCATGGCACAGGTCAACGAGCGGCTTTCGGTGCTTCGGGCCCAGTTCGTCATGGACCTGCTGTCGACCGGCGCGCCCGAAAGCCGCGAGCGCATCATCGCGTCCGGGGTGGGCTTCAAGGAGAATTTGATCGGCACCGGCAAGGACGATGCGAGCGATGCTTTGGATCGTCGCGTCGAATTCAAGGTCATCGGCTGCTGACGCACGCCCGGAACCCGGGTGCAGATCAGGCAGATCGCGGTCCCGGCCGCGAGATCTTTTCGCGAACAGGCGAGCAGCATGACCGAAACCGGCGCGAATGCCTATGATGCCGTCGCCTATCCGGCCCACGCTTTCTCGCAGACGCATCCGGCGCGGCTTGCGACGATTGCCCATGCGCATGGCATGAGGCCTCCGCCGCTTGCAGGGATGCGCGTGCTCGAACTCGGCTGCGGGCGCGGCGCCAATCTGATCCCGATGGCTGGCCAATACCCCGCCGGCCACTTTGTCGGGGTCGATCTGTCCTTGCGCGCGATCGAGGCGGCACGCAGCAGTGCAGCGGAACTCGGGCTCGGCCATATCCATTTCGAGCACCTCGACATCATGGCGGTGACGCCGGCGCTTGGCGAGTTCGACTACATCATTGCCCATGGCGTCTATTCTTGGGTGCCCGCCCCGGTACGTGACAGTATGCTGGCAATCTTCGGATCGCTGCTCAGCGCGCAGGGCGTAGCCTATGTCAGCTACAACGCTCTGCCCGGATGCCGTATTCGCGACATTGCACGCGACGTCATGCTGTTCGAGACGCGCGACGTCGAGGATCCCGAGGAGCGCGTGCGGCGCGCACGCCTCGCGCTCAAGCGCTTCGCCGATGCCGCGGACCCGGATTCCTTCCATGGCGCGGCGCTGAGGATGCGACAGAGCCAAGTCGAGGAGATACCTGACGACGTCCTCTACCATGATGACCTCAACCCGCAGGCGCGCGCTTTCGCGCTGCATGAGGTGCTCGAGGATGCCAGACGTCACGGTCTGCAGTTTCTGGCGGAAAGCGCGTTTCCGAACCAGTTCGGCGCGGCGCGCGAACCGGCGCAGCAATTGCTGGCGCAGATCCCGATCGATGACCGGCTTGCCAGGGAGCAGGCGCTTGATCTCGTCATAGGGCGGTTCTTCCGCGAGACATTGCTGTGCCGGGCCGACATTCTCCTTCGGCCCGGCAGCGAGGCCTTGTCCCTGAAGCATTATCATCTCTCTGCCGACGTCCGGCGCGCGGCAGGCGATCCCGACGCTCGCCCCGGCGTCGAGCAGTTCTCTTTCGGCGCCGTGCAATTGGCGATCGACCTGCCGATCGCCAAGGCGGCTCTTGCCCGGCTCGAAGCCGCCTGGCCCGGAAGCATCGCCCATGACGTTTTGGCTCGGCAGTCGGCAAGCGATATCGGCCTTGACGGCAGCCCGGATCTCGCACGCGAACTCGGCCGTTTGGACGATGCGCTGATGGCGATCTTCAGGGCAGGATTGCTGGATATTCAGCTGGAGCCGCTCAAATTGACGACCACGCTCGGAGAACGTCCCGTCGCGAGCGCCTTGGCACGCGTGCAGGCCCGAACAACGCAGCAGGTTACCAATCTGCGCCACCGGACGGTGGTGCTGGACGATATCGTGGCTCGAAAATTCCTTTGCGTCCTCGATGGTTCGCGCGATCAGGTTCAGTTGCTCGACGAGATGAATGTCTTTCTGGCGCAGACCCGAACGGCCACGGAAGGGCTGCCCGAGCGCGCGACGGCGCAGGATATCCAGATGCGCCTGCGCGATGTCGCGCGACTTGCTTTGCTCAGCGGCTGATTGTTGTCGCCCTCGCCATTCCCTTCTATCGTGCGAAGGTGGCCTGTCCGGCGCAATGCGCGGCTGTTGCGCGAGGCCGGGGTCGGCCAGCACGGCAGCGGTCATCTTCGATGAACCAGCACTTCAAGGATTTCCAGACCGAGTTTCCCGAAGATCGCTGCCTTGACGTGGTGATGCGCGCGCGCCATGGCGGCGATCATCTGGTGTGCCGCGCCTGCGGTCGCGAGGCGACTTTTATGCCGCGTCCCAAATTGCGCGGCTATGCCTGCCCCCATTGCAATTTTCTGGTCTATCCTGGCGTCGGCACACCGCTGCAAAGTCGACGCACAACCTTACAACTCTGGTTCTTTGCGCTGAAACTGGCCTCTGCCCAGCGCGGCAAAGCTGCTGCAATGCTCGAGCGCGACGCTGCGGTTTCTCCGGTTCTGGCGCGGCGCATGATCGACGATCTCGATGCGCTCGCCAAGGATGCGGGCTCTTCGGTGTGGCTGGAGGCGATCCGTGGCATCGTGGCTGGCAAGCAGCTGGGCCTGAGCCGGACAGACAGGCTCGCAGGTCGGGAACGCGCGACCGATCGCGGCGCTGCTCGCCCGTCCGACGCAGGTGCAATGGCTGAGACGGTGTTCCCCGCGCAACGCGGCGGGCCTGTCGTCATAGCCCTCTGCGCGGCAGGCATCGTGGCTCTGGTGGCGATAGCGGGGCTCGTCATCGCGACCCGGCAGCTGGAACCTTCGGCGCTGCCGGTAACGGAATTGGATGTGCCGGATCTCAAGCTCGCGGCGCGGCCGTCGCTCATCCTGTCTTCGGTCGAAAGCGACCTCGAGGCGGCAAGGCAGGCGACGCAGTTCGCCGATCGCAACGACCCTTCGCTGGCTGCGATCCGCGAGCAGGGGGACACTCCGGAAGAGCCCCCCGATCTCGGCAAGGTGCAGCCGCCGCCGAACATCCTGCTCGTCCCGCCGCGTGTGCCTTCGGGAACCCCACTGCCTGCTGGTCGACCGATCGCGCGCCCGCCAGCGGGTGGCGGCGACCCCGAGCAGATCCTGACTTTCGGCCCGATCCGGATCAGGCGCCACCTCGTCGACACGATCGTGCGGGCGGGCCGCATCGTCGGCGCAGACCCAACGCTGCTGATGGCGGTCGCAGACAAGGAATCCTCATTCGCGACGGCCGTTCAGGCCAAGACCTCGTCGGCGACCGGGCTCTATCAGTTCATCGAGCAGACCTGGCTGGGCGTCGTCGCCGAGTTCGGACTGCGTCATGGCTTGCAGGCGGAAGCGCGCTTGATCAGCCGTTCCGGCCGTCAGTACACCGTAGCCGATGCCGGCGAACGGCAGCGCATCCTCGACATGCGGCGCGAACCCTATATCTCGGCGCTGCTCGCTGCCGAGATGCTGAAGCGCGACACGCTGCGCCTGGAAAAGGCGATGGGCCGCCACCTGACCGGCGGCGAAATCTATCTGATCCACTTCCTGGGTCCCGATGCGGCCCAGACCTTCATCGCCACGATGGAGGAAACGCCGGGCGCCAAGGCCGCCGAACTGCTTCCGCGTCCCGCGCAGGCAAACCGGCCGATCTTCTATGCCGAGGCCGGAGGCGAGACCAAGACATTGTCAGTCTCAGAAGTCCACAAGAAGTTCAACGATATGATCAAGCTCCGGCTCGACCGTTACGGAGATGTTCGCAAGCTCTGGGTCCAGGGCGCGCAGAAGTAGAGCTGGCATTGCCGCTGCCGTAACGTTAAAATCGCCGGCAGTGCAGTTGGTGGTGAGAGGGACCATGGCAGACAACCGGTTCGAACAGGTCGATGAGGCGCAAGCCGACGCGATCACGCTGACGCTGTCGCAGCGGGACGGCGCAGCCAGTGCATCGGTCGCCTGCCCGGCCGAGTTGACTGGAGGCCAACTCGTGAACGACTTCATCAGCGACGAGATGGCGCCCGTCGATGCTTTCCGCACCGCGATCCGGCTTGCCAACGAAATCAAGGCGCCGATCGTCGTCGTCGATCCCGCTGCGCTCTGGCAAGCAGAATGGGGCAGCCTCTACCGCGAGGATTCTTGACACGGTCGATCGGCGCCATTCCGGCACTGATCGAGCCAGGTTCGCGCCGGTAGCCCGAGCGCGCTTGGACAACGACCTACTGAATTCGGAAATATTTGATCCCCAGCCCCAGCTTCCCGCCTGACGCGGCAACGTCGCGCGCGAGATTGGGAAAGAACTCCGATGCCGGCGCCGGATTGGGGGCCAGCATGGCAGGGAAGGGTGCCCTGCTCACCAAAGCGAGCACCACCTGGGGACGCGGCGTCGAACCGCTCGATTCGAGCTTGAGATTGAAGCCCGTCTTGCTGCCCTCGCGCTTCAGATAGCTCGCGAGATTATAAACGAGCCCATCATCGCCGATGAGTACGACATCCAGGTTCTGGCCCGCCACGCTATCGACCGTGCCGCTCAGGATATCGCCGCTATTCATCGCGAAGGCACCGATCTGCAGTCGCGGGCTGCGGTCGATGGCCTGGCCAAGCTGGCGCAGGAAATCGACCATCGGGCATTGCGCCGCCGTGACCGGACGCAGATTGATCGTCGCCTCGAAACCCTGCGCCTGCTTGAACGCGGTATCGAACGTCACGAAGGGCTCCGAACCGCTGCCAAAACCCTCAAGGTCGGCTTTCTTCTCGGCGACGTCTAGCGGCCAGAGGAAGAAGCAGGCGCCGCCATCATAGCCGCTGATGTAATGCTGGATCCGCTCGGCGGGCGTGCGCGGCTCCTGGGTCACCACCGGCGGCGGGGTCACCGCTGCGGTCGGGATCGGCGGCGTGACCTTGGGCTCGACCCGGCCCTGCTGCGGCTCGGGCGGCGGAACGCGTGGCGGCTCGACGCGCGCCGGGGCTTGCGTCTGCTGCGGCTGCCGTGCCGGCTGATCTGTCCTGACGGCGACTTGCGGCTGCGATTGCAAGGGCGGTGGAGGCTCGATGGCCTTGGGCGGCGTTGCGTTGGCTGTGGCGGGCGGCGGACTGGCCGCAGCGGGCGCTTCCGTCAGTGAGGGTGCGGTGGGCGCCGTCAGGCCAGGCGGTGGCGCGGTCGGTTCGGGTCTGACCGGCGCGTTCAAGGGCGGGAGAGCGACCAGCACCCGGGGATCGACCGAAGCGGAATCATTGCGCGGCTGCGACGACGCGGCCGGATTGTTCGCGGACGGATCGGTAGCGGGCCGCTGCTCACTCCAGAGCGCATACCCGCCCCCGGCGAGCACAGCCGCCACCGCCACAGCCGCGGCAATGCGCAACGCGCTTTTGCTACGCCCGGAAGTATTGGCCACGGGCGCCTGCCAGGCAGCGACGCTGGCCATGTCGACCGGGCGTTGCGCCGGATCGGGCGCCAGCATCCTTGCCAGCAGCGGGCGGAAGCGCGCATCGACCGCGGCGAGGTCGGGCACCCGCCGACGCTTTTCCAGGATCTGGACCTGGGTGCCGCCCATGTCGAGCGGCTTGCCGGCGAGCGCTTCCGTCAGCACCAGGCCAAGGCTGTAGATGTCGGACTGTCCGGTCACCTCGCCACCGCCGAGGCCGAGCTGCTCCGGCGAGACGTAATTGTATTTGCCGGCAAATCCGCTGCCGATCACGGTGCCCTCGCCGAGCTGGGTCGAGCGGGCGATCCCGAAATCGATGATTTTCGCGCGCGCGACCTGGCCGTCCGGCAGAATGATGTTGTCAGGCGAGACGTCGCGATGAACGATTCCCAGCAGATGGGCGGCGTGCAGCCCGCTCGCGATCCGTCGCCTGAGGATATCGACCTCCTCGAAGCTCAGCGGACCCTGCTTGATCCGGTCGGACAAAGGCTGCCCGTCGACGAACTCCATGGCGAGATAGGGCGACTGCGTCACCGGATCGATCGTGAACACGTAATAGCGCACGATCGCTTCGTTGTAGAGATTGTGAAGCGCGGCAGCTTCCTTGCGAAACAGCGCCAGCGCATTCTCGTTCTGCGCCATGTCGGGGCGGATCATCTTGATCGCGACTGCGTCCCCGGTCTGGATCGCGCGGCCCTTATAGACCTCGCCCATGCCTCCGATCGCGATCAACCGCTCGATCTCGTAGATGCCGTTCAGCCGCGTGCCGACAGCGCTGCCATGGCGCGGCGCGATAACCGTGCGTTCGAGCTCGCTCATGGCCTCCCGCTCCTTAGCCTGCGTCGATTCGGCAGCCAGACTGTAGCCTCGCCATCGACCGGCCCTGCGCTATGGCGCACGACGATCACGGTGACGTTGTCGTTGGCGCCACGGTCCAGCGTCAGCGCCAGCAGAGCATCGCAGGCAGCCTGCGCAGCCTGGCCGTCGACCGCAGCCAGAATCTCCGCGTCCGAGACATGGCCGGTCAGGCCGTCCGAGCAGAGGATGAAGATGTCGCCATCTTCGAGTTCGCCATTGTCGAGATCGAGCTCGGGTATGTCGTGCACGCCGATCGCGCGGGTGATCACATGCCGGCGTGGCGAGCGCAGCGCCTCGTCGGGCGAGAGAACACCCTTATCGACGAGGTCCTGGACCTCGGTATGGTCACGCGAGAGCTGGATGATCTGGCCATCGCGCACCAGATAAATCCGGCTGTCGCCCGACCAGACGCAGGCGAAATGCTGCTCATGCACCAGAAGGGCGGCGAGCGTCGAACCCATCGCGACGCCGCCGCGCTTGCGGCTCTGCCGCAGCAGATCGGCATTAGCTTCGAGCACGCTGCGCTCGAGGCGGGCAAGCAGATCCGGTGCGGAAGCCGCCGGGCCGATGCTCTCGACCGCCGCAGCCAGCGTGCCGCTCGCCAGGGCGCCGTTCTCATGGCCGCCCATGCCGTCGGCAACAGCCCAGACGCCGAATTCCGGCTGCAGGACGAAGCTGTCCTCGTTCTCCCGCCGGACGCGCCCGACATGCGTGATTGCGCCGGTCTCGAACGGCGCAGCCGAAGGGCTGATATCGTTCATGGGCGCTCCCGCCTTTTTGCGATGACAGCATCGAAGCGTCCGGTCAGCAAGCCTGCGAAGAGATGCGGATCGGGCAGGGCCTGGCCGACCAGTGCCAGCGGCTCGAACTGCTCGCCGCCGACGGTCCAGAAGACCGCCGTTTTCGCAAAGGACCGCGCGTGGTCCTCGACGCGCAGCAGGCCGAGGCGCTCCGGAAAATTTGCGGCATCGAGCGCGCTGACGATCGTGCCGTCCGACAGTCGCACCATTTCGGCCGGCGGCGCCACTTTCAGCTGATCGTCGGGTGCGGGCAGGGCGGAGAGGCACTGAGAGGTCGTCTCGAAGCTTGCCTCGGGTTCGAGGGTCTGCAGCAGGAAATCCTCGATCTGGCCGAACCAGTCTTCCTGTGGGTCGAGTTCGGGGGGCGGGATCGCGGCGCCCGCCGCGGCCATGGCGAAGACGGTCAGCGGGAAGTAGCGGCCGACGCCGTCGACCGAGGGCATGAAGGCGCCCGCGACCGTCTCGCCGCAATAGGCCTTGCCGAGCCAGAAGCGCCAGATCGGCGCGTTCAGAAAGGCCTCCTGCCAGCGCGGTCCAAGCTCCAGCCGGCTCGCTGTCAACCCGCCCTGTAGCCAGGGCTCGTAGACCGACAGGAACGGTGCGGGCGCGCCGATCGCGATGAAATCGCGCTTGCCTGGAAGCTTTCCGAACAGCCCGCACGCCATCGCCTCAGATCCCGGCCGGGCAGCGGATGTCCCGCAAGGCGGGAAGCACCAGCGGGTTCTTCAGCGAGCCGACGCCGAATTGGTAGCCGACCTGCCGTCCGCCGGCCGCCAGCGTCAGCACGACATTGTCGCCCTGTTTCAGCACCGAGCCGGTGTCGAGCAAACGGAAGAACGACCAGACGCCGTCGCGCTCGAACAGCTTTGCCTCGCCTCGCGCAGCCGGGGTGCCGCTGGAGAAGAAGCCACCGCCGAAAATGCCGCCGCCCGTGCTGCCGAGCGTCAGCGTCACGGCAGTGCGTGGCACGCCCGCTCCTGGCCACATCACCGGCGTCGGCGTGTTGACGCCTTGCTGGCTCGTCACGGTGAAGCCGTTGATCTCGAGCTTTCCGGCCGAGGCGTCGGAGGCGAGAGCCGTCGGCATCACGATCATCTGGAAGGAAGGCAGGTTGCCGCCGGTCGGGAAGAACGCCTCGCGGATCTCGTCGGCGCGCTGGAATTCGCGCAAGGTCGTCGGCGAGAGCGCGCGCGCGACGCGGCTGTCGACGCGCCAGCTCCACTCCTCCTTCGACTTGTCGACAAAGGGTTCGAGCTTGTCCTTGAAGAATCCCGGCATGATCCCGCCCGGCGCGAACAGCCGCGCAAAATCCGCCAGTGGTACGTCGCGCGCGCTCGCTTTCACGAAGGGATAGCGGTTGGTCAGGATCTCGGCGCAGACCCGGCTGACCTGATCGCCGAGCGCCTGGCGCAGCAGCGCGACCGTGGCGCCGGTGGCGTCACCCTCGAAATCATTGACGGCCGAGACGATCATGCCGTCGAAGGGCGCCGGATAGCGCGAGGAATTTGCCCGCAGCGCGGCGATCAACGGCACCAGCGCGGCATTGGCGGCACTCGCCTGCGCCGGGTTGGTCGCGGCGATGGCGAGGTTCTGGTTGATCTCTGCAAAGACCTGCAGGAGCTGGTCGATCGGCCGCCGTCCGAGATCCCCATCCACAAGCACATGGAACTGCTTGAACTGGCTCTCGATATTTGCGCCGAGCGCGTCATTGCCGCCCGCCAGCACACGCTCGACGCCGGGCGCGCTGAGCGGCAGGTTGGTCCCGAGCCTGCCGAGCGCGGCGGTCGCGCGCTTCTCCAGCGCGTCGGCGGCGTCATTGGCGGCCTTGGCCGCGCCGCTCTGCCGGGGCGCCGGGCGCTCCTTCGTCAATTGCGTCTCGTTGCGGATCGATTCCAGTATCTGCTTGAAGGGCGAGGTCGGCGCCGCGATCGCGCTGAGCGCGACGTATTTCGGCTTGTCGGCGTTGAGCGGCCGTAGCTTCAGGCGCCGGAGCGTCTTCTGCCAGGTCGCGACATAGTCGCGGGCGTAGAGCTTGAGCAGGTCCTGGAACAGCGTCTGGTACTGCGCGACGATCGCCTGCTGGTCGACATTCTCGCCCAGCACCCAGCGTTCCTTCTCGATACGCTCGCCGATATCGCCGAGACGGTCGACGAAGGCGTTCTGGAAGCCGTCATAGGTGTAGAAATACGGCACGCGGATCACGTCGAGATCCTCGCCACTGAGCCCCTCGAAGGCGAGCCGGACATCCGAGCCGCCGCGCTGCGCCGCGACCCAGTCCTTGTTCTGCCCCCGACCCTGCGTGCGCAGCAATTCATAGGCGCGCTCGGCGATACTCATCCGGCGCAAGGTGCGTTGGCAGTTCTCGATCAGCGACTGGTTGAGCTTGACGAGCGGCTCGGCGCCGTCGTCGAGTTCCAGCATCGCCACCAGATGCTCCTCCAGCGCCTCGCGCCCCTTGACGTTGGCGGCGCCGGGAAACAGGTTCTCTGCCCAGTCCAGCCGCATCCAGGCGGTGACGAGATCGCGATCGAGCCGGGCCTGGCCGCCGACCATGAGATAGACCTTCAGCGCCTCGTAGACGAAGCCGGGATTGTTGATATTGGCCTCGAGCTGCTCTTCCAGCCGGAAGATGATGCGCGAGCGCAGCATCCGCTCCAGCGCCTGCTGGTAGACGACCTCCGAGGCCGATTTCAGGCGCTCGCGCTGGCTTAAGCCGAAGGTCGCCTGTGTCGGGGTCGGCTCGTCCCTGGTGGCGTAGCCCGCCGGCAGGTACCGCAATTTGTGCAGCAGCGGAAGGATGCGGCTGAAATTGCGCTCGGAGATGGTATTCTCCTGGAGCACGGGAGCCGCGCTCGTGCGGTAATCGGCGAGGCCATAATTGGTCGCGGTGATGAGGTCTTCATTGCGCGAATAGCTCGTCCACCACAGGCCGAGCGCAGCCAGCGACAAGGCTGCGACCACGCCGAAACCGGCCACGCGCAGCAGCGTCGAACGCCGTGCGGCGCCAAGATCGGTCGAGACCCAGCCGGCCTCGCCGATGATCACCTTTTGGATCAGGTCGGTCAGGAAGTAGCTTTTGCCCTTGCCGGAATAGGCGCCGGCATGGACGCGCTCGCTGCCGAAATTGCGTGACAAGGCCCCGATCAGTTGATCGATCGGCGTGCCCTCTTGGGTGCCGGAGGTGAAATAGAAGCCCCGCAGCGTCGCATTGGCCTGATAGCGCGTCGACTCGAACACGCTGGCGAGGAAGTCGACGACCGTGCGCTTCAGCGTTGCCATCTGGCTCGGCAGCCCGAATAGCTGGGCGCGGGCGGTCGGGTTGTGCTCCTCCTGCAGACGGTCGGGCAGGCGCTCGTTCAGGCGCTCGATCAAGGCGTCGTATTCAGGCCCGACATCGCCGATCATGTTGCGGGTCTTGTCGTCGGTCTGGAAGGTATGGCCCCAGACCATGCGCCGCTGGGGTTCGCTCAGGCCCCCGAAGAACTCGTTAAAGCCCGCGATCAGGTCGGCTTTGGTGAAAACGGCGTAGACCGGGAAATCGACCTTCAGCCGCTCATGCAATTCGAGCAGGCGGTTGCGGATCGCATCGGCATGCGCCGCAAGCTGCTCGGGCGTCGAGGTCAGCAGGTCCTCGACGCTGATCGCCACCATGACGCCGTTGATCGGCTGGCGCGGCCGGTTGGTCTTGAGCAGGTCGAGGAAGGCGAGCCAGCTCGCGCGCTCGGCCTTCACATCGGTGTCCTGCGTGGTGTAGCGCCCGGCCGTGTCGATCAGCACGGCGTCCTCGGAGAACCACCAGTCGCAATAGCGGGTGCCGCCGACGCCGGCGACGGCGGAAGGCGAGGTGCCACGCGCCAGCGGGAACTTCAGTCCGGAATTGACCAGGGCCGTGGTCTTGCCGGCGCCGGGCGGGCCGATGATGACATACCAGGGCAGATCGTAGAGGTAGTCGCGGCCATCCTTGGCTCGGGAGCGCTTCAGCGTGGCGAGCGCGTCGCGCATGGCGCCGCCAAGCATTGCGCCGTCTCCGGTCGGCGTCTCCTGCTTGACCAGCGCATCGTTCAGCGCCGCGGCTGCACGCCGCCGCTTCAGGACCATCACGGTGATCCAGACGGCGGCCCCGATGCAGAACAGCAGTACGAGTGGCCCGCGCACCCAGAGCGGTTCGATCGGGCGCACGTCACCGATCGCGATGAAGGGGCCGCCGAACCAGATCAGCGCGCAGAGCGCGAGCGTACCGATCGCGATCGCGGCCACCCGGAGCCAGACCGCGACGCTCATCGATGCCAACCCTTGCCTATCGGATCCATGGCGCCGCTCATCCGTTCCGCTGGATCAGGATTTCGACGCGCCGGTTCTTGGCACGGCCCTCGCGGGTGGCGTTCGGCGCGATCGGCGCGTCGGCGCCCCTGCCCTCGAAGCTGATCCGGTCCTGCTTGCTCAGCTTCGTCTTGAGGAGGTCGCCGACCGCCCTGGCGCGCTCCTGCGACAACTCGACATTCGAAGGAAAGCGCGCGGTCCGGATCGGGATATTGTCGGTATGGCCGACGACCTTGATCGCGCCGCCCTCCTGCTCCAGGGCGCTCGCCATTCGCTCGATCAGCGGGCGGAACTCGTCGCGCACCGCAGCCTGGCCGGGCTCGAACAAAGTGATGTCGACCAGCCGGATCAGGATCAGATTGGGCGTGACCTGGCAGGTGATAGGCGGGCTGACGGTGGCGCAGACCTTGGCCTGCGGCTGCGGCAGGGGAGGCGGCGGCGCCGAGAAAACCTTGCGCACGATGCCGAGCTCGCTCTTCGGGTGCACCGAGAGAAGGGCGGAGGCGGAGGCCTCCGCATTGCCGCCGAGCAGCGCCCGCAGCACGAAATAAAGGCCCAGCAGGGCGACCCCGGCGATCGCAGCGACCGACCAGACCGGCACCTTGAAGCGCGCGACCTGCGAGGCCAGCGCCGTGCCCTGCCAGCGCGGCGACAGTTCCGGATCGGGCTGCTTCACGCGCCGCAAGGTCTCGAACAGATTGCGCTGGATCGTCTGGAGGTTGGACGCGCCGCCGGCCGAAGTACGGTGGATGCCCTCGAAGCCGAGCGCCAGGCAGGCATGTATCAGTTCGAGCAGGTCGTAATTCACGGAAGGGTCAGCCTTGGCCCGGTCCAGCTCCTCGAAGAAGCGCACGCCGCCGACGCGCTCACCGAAGAAGCGCGACAACATGCTGTACTGCGTCCAGACATGGCGGTCCTCGCCGGGAATATTCTGGACGATGTCGTCGGCCACGGCGCAGAGCATGTATTTCGCGGTGCGGGTCTGCTCTGCCGAGGCGCCGGTGGCGCGGACATCGCGCTCAAAGGCGTCGATGGAATCGCCGACCTGTCCGAGTAGTTGCTGCAGCGGCGCGCTGCTCAGCGACGAGCGCATCCGTCCCAGCAGCAGCAGCAACGGGCCGGCCGCCCTGAGCAGCGGATTGGCGTTGGGCGTCAGCAGCTGGTCGCGCTTGGGCAGGGATGCGCCGGGGGAATCAGCCGGCTGCGGCGGGGCCGCGCGCTGCGGCTGCGCCGGCGCAGCCGAGAGCCATTCGTCGCCGCCGGGAGTGCCGGGAGCGGGAACAGACGCAGGCGCGGCGGGGCGCGAGGGCAGGGGTGTACGGCGCCCACCGGGGTTCGGCCCGATGATCGTGCGGTCCGAACGGCCGAACGGATCGGAAGGCGAACCCGGGTCGCTCATCGCCGGCCCTCCAGCACGGCCCAAAGCTCCATTTCGAGGTTGGGCCAGTCACCGGAAAAATGCATTCCGATCGA
Source organism: Bosea sp. PAMC 26642 (assembly GCF_001562255.1). Classification (NCBI taxonomy): domain Bacteria; kingdom Pseudomonadati; phylum Pseudomonadota; class Alphaproteobacteria; order Hyphomicrobiales; family Alloboseaceae; genus Allobosea; species Allobosea sp. PAMC 26642. Next base: position 4,835,839 of record NZ_CP014301.1, read on the forward strand.
GCTTGCGCTGCTGAACTCCGGCCAGAGCGGAGAGGTCCGGTCGAGATAGAAATAGACGTGATCGGTCAGTGCGCGGATCTGCGGCGGCGGCGTCGGCAGGTGCACGAGGTTGATGCCCGGCAGATGGGCATGCACGATCTCGTTCATCTTGGTGTTGGGGCCGATCTTGAAGAGCTGCGGAAACTGCGCCTGGATCTCGGTCAGAGGCCGGCGCGCGGCGACTTCCAGGATCAGCGTCGCATTGCGCATCAGCGAGCGATCGCGGATCGTCGACATGAAGGCGTTGGGCGCGCGCTCGGTGATCTCGAGCCGGATCGCCCGGCGCCCGAGCTGGGCCGAGAGGAAATCCTGGATGTCGCGGACCACCGGCGTAAAGCAGCCTTCGAGATCGTCGTGATCATAGGCCGGATAATCGCGGGCGCGCCGTTCGGCCGTGGTGAAGGTTGCAAGTTCGCCGGCGATCGCCAGCAGCGTCGTGAACAGGCGTTCGGGATGCACGAAGCGCGAACTCCGCATATGCTTCAGCACCGGGATATGCCGGTTCAGCATCTGCAGCACGAAATAATCGGCGCTCTGCAATCCGCCGCCCGCCGTCGGATCGGCGGCATAGCGTGCCAGCTCCTCGAGCTTGTTGTCGATCCAGCCGATGACGCGGTCCATCCAGCCGTCGATCACGGGATAGGCGTTGCAGACCAGCACCGGTGGCGCGAATTTCTCGTCGAACAGGATCGCCCGGTCACGCACTTCGAGGATGCGCCCCAGCGCGAGCCCGACGAAGCCCGCCTTCGCCGTCCGCCGCAGTTCCAGCGTCAGGCGCGGATGGGCGACGTCGATCTCCTCCTCGATGCGCAGGGACGCGGTCGAATCGATCAGCATTTCGGTCGCGGGCACGAAGCGGCTGGCGCTGCCGTCCAGGCGGTCCTCGATCTCGCGGGTGTTGGATGAAGCGAGCGGCAGCGAGAGCCAGGCGATCTGGCCGGCTGCATTCTCGGGAACATCGATCGCGGCCGGCAGCGGGCTGTTGTCGGGCATCGCGAAGGGCGTGCCGTCCGGCATCACGCCGACCGCGCGCCGCAGGCCGATCTTGCTTTGCTGGGCGAGGTCCCGATCGATCTCGAGCACGGCAAATCCCCAAGGATAAGGCGTGACGTGGCGGACACGACTTTCCAGCAGATTCTCGAGATATCGGTCGCTCTGCTGAAAATGGTGCGGCCGCAGGAACAAACCTTCCGACCACACGACCTTGCTGTACCAAGACATCCGGTTCTCTTTACCTGCAGCGTGGTCAGACCTTAGACGCAACCGTGATCCGCGTCACTATCGCCCTGCTTTCAGGGCGCATTCCTCTGCGTGACCCGATGCGTCTCATGCCAACGCGCAACGCTATCCGAAGCGATTGCCGCCAGTCGTCATTGACTCGAATGACCCGCCTTGCCCAAGCTTGCTGTAAGGCTGGCTCATTCCGATGGAGAGTCCCGTGCCGAAAGGCCCCGCAGCGCGTATCCTTGATCCTGTCCTGCATCCGCTTCCCGGCATTCTGCAACCGGGGCCGGGCAGCCCTAATGTCGTGATCGGCGGGCTGCTGGCCTGGCGCGGTATCTCGGCTGCCGCTGCCGCAGCGATCCAGGCCGCCAAGGCGACCTCGGACGCAGCGCTCCAGGTGGCGCAGGCCGCGACCGTCGCCGCGGCGGGCACCCCCGGCGCGCCTGCAGCCATCGCTGCCGAAGAGACTGCCAAGAACGCGGCCGGAGCGAGCATGGGCTCGATGATCTCAGGCGCTGCAGGCGGCGCCGACATCCATCTCTGCCTGACGCCGCTGGGCCCGCTGCCGCTGCCGACGCACGGCCCCGGCGTCGTCATCGACGGGTCGCAGACCGTGCTAATCAACAACCTGCCGGCCTGCCGCATGGGCGACACAGTGCTGGAAGCGCTCGGTCCGCCCAACAAGATCATGATGGGCATGCCGACCGTGATCATCGGCCCATAGCGAGGCGTCATGGCAAGGCTGGGAACCGACATCTTCGACAGCAAGCCGGTCTACAAGCTCCTGATCGACCACGGCGTCGGGCCGCGCCAGTCGAATTGGACCGGTGACGTCAAGCTGGTGCAGTTCCTGCTGAATTCAGGCCCGTGGCTTCGCCGGCCAGCCGATCGTATATGATGAGCTCGCCATGGACGGGATTTGCGGACCCAAGACCGTGGCTGCGATCCGCGCCTACCAAAATCGGTACAACGCCACTTATGCTGATGGCCATGGCTTCAAAGCCGGTTTCGACGATGGCATCGTCACAGCGACGCGTGAGTCGATGCTGGGCGAGCATTTCCAGTTCACGACGATTGTAAATTTGAACAGGATGTTCTGGATCAATCTCAGCTTCTCGCGCCTGCCCGCGGCCTATCCCGCTGGACCCGTCTTTCTCCTGATCCGCAAGGCGATCCTCGAGCGGCCGTGACCGGCACGCCAGCTTCACTTGCCGCCGCGGTCGTAGCACTCGGCGAAATACAACATGAAAGCGTCGACCAGCCCGTCTTCGAAGGGGGCGGTCTTGGCCTCCCAGCGCGCCACATAGGTATCCCACATCTTCGCCTTGCGCGAACCGATCAGGGCCTCCAGCCCGCGATCTGGCGCCATGCTTTCGGCCACCGCCTGCGGATCGAGATCCTCGACCAACATGCGCAAGGCGTGCTGCATGGCCGAATAGGTTTTGATCTGATGGGCCTTGAGATCCTTGAAGCTCTCCTCGAAGGCCAGCTCCGCATTGAGGTAGCCGGCAGTCGTCCGGCCGAAGATCAGCCTCATCGCATCGTCGATCGTCGGCGAGAATTTCAGCGGGTTGTTGCCCTCGGCCTGGATCATCGTTTGGTTGCTGCTGCGCGCGATCCGCTTGCTCTCGGCGCGCGCCGACAACAGCGATTTCAGCTCGATCGCGACGAGCCGCATCAGGGCGCCGAGTTCTTCGGCAAAAGCTCCCGGATCACGTGCGTTCAGGACCTCCGGCGACAGGCCGGCACCCTTGGCAAAGCGCTGCATGAATTCGCCGGCCGAGATCGGCGTCGGACCGGCCTGCGGCACCGGAATCGGCGGCGGCACGAAAGCCGCGGGGGCGGCCGCCACCGGCGCCTCGTCCCATGGATCGGCTGCCGGCGCGCTCGAAGCCGCCGGCCGTCTCGGGGTCGGGATCGGAGCCGGCTGCTCGACGGGAACCGGTGGCGGCGGTTGATAGGGCGCCCAGGCGAAATCGTCTTGCGGTGTCGCCGGCGCTAGCGGAATGGCCGGCAGCGGTTCGGGCTGCGCGACCGGGCCCGGCAGGTCGGCGGCCCAATCGATGAAACCGGGATTGATGGGGCGGGCGCTGTTGGGCGGCAGCATATCGCGGCGGGGAATCGGGGGCGCGACGTCGCCCGTCGCCCCCCAAAGTCCTTCGGATGCTGGCGACATCGCGACGGGCGTCCTGGGCCGGTCTTCGCTGCGCTCATCCTGATCGAGCGTGACGGCGATGATGTAGTGGCCGATCTCCATCCGGTCGCCATGCCGCAACCGATAGGGCGACTGCACGCGCTGGCTTGCGCCGTTGATGAAGGTTCCGTTGGTCGAGACGTCGCGCAGCCAATAGGCCTTGTCCTTGTAACGGACTTCGCAATGCCGGCCCGAGATCGCTCGGGACGGGTCGGGCAATGTCCAGTCGAGATGCTGGTCACGGCCGATATCGAGTCCCCGCCCGCCGCTCAGCGTCACGCTCAGCGGCCCGCCATCGGGAAGGCTGGCCTCGTTCTCGATGGTCAGCGTCAGCGCCATGGGCTGCGCTCCACGCTACGATCTTGCTCTGCCATCGTCATCATCGGCCAAACGAATGCATGCTTCGACGCAAGCGCGCAATGCGGTGTCGCGTCCCGAAGCCGGCAGCAGCCCGAAAGCGAGCATAACGGCGATGCGTGCGCTCTTCGCCGTGAGGTCCGGGGGACAAGGCACGAAATGGGTCGCGACCATACTCCCGCCCGAATAGCCCGCAGCCCAGGCGAGCCAGGTGCCGGGCGCTTCATTGTCGGCGGCCTCGGCTGCGTCGAGCGCGGCGCGACGGCGCGAGTCGTCGGGGTTGCGGACCCAGGTCTCGGCCGCCGCCACGCACGGGTCGCCCGCTACTCCCGGCGTCTGCATGAGCTTGAGCGCCTGGATCGCCCACCAGACCGTCTCGCGGCGCGGCAGCAAGAAAGCGCAAAAACCCAGCGCGTCGCGGGCCGGGCCCATCTGCACGAGCCTCCTCAGGAATAGGATCGGGTGCTCGGTCGTAGGCGCCGCCTTGATGAGCTTGCGCGCGGCGGGAAAGGTCTCGAACACCTCCAGCGCCGTATTGAAGCGAAGCCGCGACATGCTGCCACTCAATTGATCGTCACCATGCCGGCCGTGATCACGACGAGTGCGTCGCTCAGCACCTCGGTCTTCGCCACGCTCTTGATCGTGATCGTAGGCGAGGTGATCTCGATGCTGGCCGGCAGCATCCTGATCGTGCTCTCGCCGACCTTCATCACGATTTCCGTCGCCGCCGTGATGTCGAGCTTCCCATTGTTGATGTCGAGCTTGTCGCTGCCTTGTTCCAGCGTCGTCTTGCGGGAATATTCGCCGCCGCTGAACTTTGTCGCGATCGTTCGGGTCTCGACATTCTGGACCTCGATGTCGTGGTCCTTCTCGGCGCGCATGCTCAGGCTCTCGGAGCCCTCGAGATCCTCGAATTTGAGCTCGTTATAGGTGCGCGGCACGCCGCCGCCCTTGGTCGATTCCGATTTGAGGCCGGACTGCGTCTTGTTCGCCGGCAAATCATAGGGCGGCATGTGGACGTCGTTGACAACGGTCCCCGTCACCAGCGGCTTCTCGGGATCGCCTTCCAGGAACTCGACGACGACCTCCTGGCCGATGCGGGGTATGATCTGCCCGCCCCAGCCTTTTCCCGACCAGAGCTGCGCGACGCGGACCCGGCACGAGGTTGAATTCTTCTCCCGGTCCCAATGGAAGCGCAGCAGGATGCGACCGTATTCGTCGACATCGATATCGCCCTCAGTATCGTCATTGTCCTTGCCGACGACTTTCGCCGTGTGCGGCCCCATCACCCGGGGACCTGGCGTCGTGATCGGCGCGCGGTAGCGCCGGTCGCTTTTCTGCAGCTCGTAGGAGCCGTGATAGTTCGGCGTGTTGAGGCTCATTCCCGAGCGATAGCTTTGCCCGCTGAAGCTGTGCTGAGCGCCGACCACGATATATTCGCCGTTCTCCGACCCCGCCGGATGATCGGCGAAGGTCATCAAGGCGCCCGGATACAAGCTCGGCGCCTCGCCGCTCGCATGGCGGCGGTCGTCGCGCGCCTGCTCCGACTGGACGCGGATTCGCGCAAGCTGCTCGCCCTCGTCGCGGGTCAGATAAGCACCGGGATAATCGTAGCTCTCATAGTCCTTGGCCTTCGGGAAACCATCCTCGGCTCGGCTGGTCAGGTCGGATCCCGATTGCTTGAAATCATAGTCCTTGAGCTCGATCTTGCCGGTCCGCAGCCGCCTCAGCGTCGACCAGTCGCCGATATGCTCGATCGGGCGCGGCATCGTGTTGAGCTTGGACATGAAGGGGTAGGCGGTGCCGGCGCCGTTGAATGTCGGCTCGGCCGCGGCCTGGACCGGATCATGGCCGGACCGCGAGTCGGTCAGGACCATCTTGTGGCCCCATTCCGTATGCTTGAAGTAATAATATATGCCGTATTTCTCCATCAGGCGGAGGACGAATTCCAGATCCGTCTCGCGATACTGGACGCAGTATTCGATCTTCGGTGGCGTTTCCGTGGTTCTATCGTCGAAATTCGCCTTGTTTTCCTTGTCAAAAATGATTTTTATGATCTCAAGTGCATTCTTGTCTTTAAAGATCCGGCAATCGGAACGATATGACAGCAACCAGAACCAAGGCTTGAGCGTGAATTGGTAGATCTGCAGGTCGTCTTCCCGGCCGAGCCACTGCGCGTTTACGAGAATGCCATTGAATATTCTCGATTGTCCATTCTTAAGCGTAAATTTGATGTGGCAGTTATCGCCGATAAGTTTCGGAAGGTCAGCGTTCTCCGTATTGCTGGCGGTTTTTATTCTGTATGTAAACAATCCGCTGACGCTCTCATCGGCATCGAAGTCGATTAGTGAAAATTCGTCTTCTTTCGACGGCGTTACGAAAGACGCAATTCTTCCAGTTTGCCTCAGATCGGTGGCCATTAGTTCAACCTCATGGCATCGACATTGATTTCGAGTTGACGTGATAAGCGATTTGTCTTATATCTTGAAAAGTAGTATTTGGCGTCATTCATATGAACGGGAACGGCACCATGCGCAGGTTCGCCATTATCGTGCTCGGCCTTTGCGTCACAAGCGCTTTATGCACGGCGATCTCGTCTTCGGCGAGAGCCCAGACCTACAAGGCCGACGACATCATCAAACATTTCGGCAGCGTTCCGCCGCAGCTGGGGGCGACGCGCGGTCTTGGGCCGAGCCGTGGCCTGTGCGTCGGCACCGAGGCTGAGTGCAGCAAGGCCGGTCATGTCGTCACGGCGCCCTCCGCGGCGGCGTCCGCTTTCGACCTCGTGGTCAAGTTCAAATACAATTCGGACGTGCTCGAATCCGAGGCCAAGGCAAATCTCGACGAGTTCGCAAAGGCGCTCAACGATCCGCGCCTGGCGTCCAACAACTTCCTGGTCGAGGGCCACACCGATGCCCGCGGCTCGCCGAACTACAATCTGGATTTGTCGCAGCGGCGGGCGCAATCGGTCGTCCGCTATCTCAGGGAGCGCGGTGTCGACGGCGCCAAGCTCCTGGCGAAGGGCTATGGTCAGACCAAGCCGGTCGTGCCGGATCCTTTCGCGGGCGACAACCGTCGCGTCGAGACGCGGCTGCGCGTCGAGTGATCGGCTGCCCGTGCGCCCTATGGGCGTGACGCAAGCTTCGCAGAGGGCCGGTGAGTGACCATGGCGGCTTTGAATTTCGTCGATCTGGCCGCTGCGGTTTCGCCGGAGGCACCATGCGGCACTGATCTCGATGACGATCCCGATTTCATGAATGTGGTGGCCCGGCTTGACGTGGCGCTGCCCACATCGTTCTTCCGGCGCGACGACGAAGGGCGCCAGATTCCGTTCGACCGGGCCTCGCTCGATTTCGCCTCTGCCTTCGCCGATCTCGGCAAGCTCCTGGGCAAGACGCGCGATCTCAGGCTTTTCGTGCTGGTGGCAAAGTTCGCCCTGCTCAATCGCGATATCGCCTCCTTCGCATCCAGCCTGAAGCTGATTGCCGACAATCTCACCGAACACTGGGATGAATTTCATCCCAGACCACAAGCCGGCGACCTGATCGCGCGCGAGGTCGCGCTGCAGAGCCTCGACGACAACGCCACGGTCGTGCTGCCGCTGCAGCATACGCCGCTGGTGACCAGCCGACGCCTCGGACCGCTGGCTTTTCGCAGCCAGCTCGTCGCAGCTGGGGAAGTACGTCTCGTCGAAGGCGAACTGCATCCCGATGCCGGCGCCATCCAGGCCGCGCTTGGCGAGGTCGACATCGCGGATCTGACCGGGGCGCTCGATAGCGTCAGGATGGTCAGCGACGCGCTGGCGCGGGTCTCGGCGGTCTGGCTCGAGAAGGCTGGCGAGAGCCTGAGCTTTTCGCGGCTGTCGATACTGACCGGTCAGATCCTCGGCTTCCTCGACGCCGCCGTCGCGCGCCGCGTCCCCGGCCATGCCACGCAGGTGGCGCCCGACGACACAGCGGACGGTCCGGCGCTGAGCGTCGCCGTGGTGGCGTCAGGCGCCTGCACCAGCATCATTCAAGTGAAGGATGCGCTGTCCACCTGCCTTGACTACTTCCGTAGAACCGAGCCGTCGAGCCCGGCGGTTCTGCTGATCGCCCAGGCGCAACATCTGATCGGGAAGTCGTTGATCGAGGTCATCCAGATCATGTTTCCAGAGCACGTCGACAAGGCGATGATCGCGGTCGGGCAGGCGCTGCGCTTCCAGCTGCCGCTCGAGCGGCTCGCTTCGTTCGAGCCCGAGGGCAGCAAGTCCGGCGGTGATGAGGACATCGAGACGTCGGATGAAGACGTATCCGTGCAGGCCAGCGCCTTCGCTGCTCCGGTGGCCTCACGTAGGGAAGCGGTCTCGCGCATGGCTGCCGTTGCCAGGTTTTACCGGCAGGCGGAGCCGTCTCATCCGACGCCGCTCCTGATGGACAAAGCATGCGCGCTTTCGCAGCATGATTTCATGTCCCTGCTCGGCGATATCCTGCCGGGAGTCGCGGTCAGTCCCGACGATGGAAGCTAGGTCATGTCTGTGATTTTACTGAACGCGATCTGTGGTCGACAAGCATTCCCATTGTAGTAGGATGCTTTGCCGTATGCGGGGCGGGTTTGGATTGCGCTGGAAAATCAAGCAAGAGGAGTGCGGCCATGGCTGGAGATTCAGGTCAGAAATTCATCCGCCGCAACCGGCCGCCACGGGTTCATATCACGTATGAGGACCCCTACAACGCCGAGCAGAAGATCGAGCTGCCCTTCGTCATGGGCGTGCTGGCCGATCTCTCCGGCAACGCTTCTGAGGTTGAGAAGCCGGACATCTCCGAGCGCAAGTTCCTCGACATCGACATGGATAATTTCGACACGCGCATGGCTGCGATCGAGCCCGCTGTCGCCTTCAACGTTCCCAACAAGTTGGGGGATGGTGGCGACAAGCTCTCGGTGGCGCTGAAGTTCAAAAAGTTCGACGACTTCAACCCGGCCGCGATCGCGCGCCAGGTGCCGGCGATGGCCAAGCTGCTGGAGGCCCGCGAACAGCTGGCAAATCTGCTGCGCTACATGGACGGCAAGATGGCAGCGAGCGACCAGATCAAGGCGCTGCTCGCCGATCCGCAATTGATGGCGGCACTCAAGGACAAGCTCGGCGACAAGTCGCCGGAGCCCACTCAGACCGGCAACAGCTAATTCAAGCGAGGCGGCAATGGCAGCGGAAACGCAGATCCAGGGGGCCGCCGGCGCGGCCACCCAGGTCAAGGACGCAGATGAGTTCGCATCGGTTCTGAAGCAGAGCTTCAAGCCGAAGACGGAACGGGCGGCATCGGAAGTCGAGAATGCGGTGGCGACCCTGGTCAACCAGGCGCTGGCGGATTCGACCCTGATCAAGAATGACGTGCTTGACACGATCGAGGAGATGATCGCGCGGCTCGACGCCAAGCTCTCGGAGCAGATGAACGAGATCCTGCACGCTCCGGTCTACCAGCAGATCGAAAGCGCCTGGCGCGGCCTGAACTATCTGGTCTTCAACTCGGAGACCGACTCGCAGCTCAAGATCAAGGTGATGAACGCCTCGAAGAACGAGCTCTATCGCAATCTCAAGAACTATCCCGGCGCCCGCTGGGACCAGAGCCCACTGTTCAAGCAGGTCTATGAGCAGGAGTTCGGCCAGCTCGGCGGCCAGCCCTTCGGCTGCCTGGTCGGCGATTATCACTTCAGTCACCTGCCGACCGATGTGCAGCTCCTGCGCGACCTCTCCAAGGTGGCATCGTCGGCCCATGCTCCATTCTTCGCCGGCGCCGAGCCGACCCTGATGGGCATGGACGCCTGGACGGAGCTGTCCAATCCGCGCGATCTCGGCAAGGTCTTCGACACGCCCGACTACGCGGCCTGGAAGTCGCTGCGCGACGCAGCCGATTCCCGCTATGTCGGCCTCTGCCTGCCGCGTGTGCTCGCACGCGTGCCCTATGGCGCCAAGTCGGAACCGGTCGAGGAGTTCGCCTTCGAAGAGGACACCGACGGCCATACAGGCGAAAAATACGCCTGGATGAACGCCGCCTATGCGATGGCGGTCAACATCAACCGCGCCTACAAGGAATATGGCTGGTGCACGCGGATTCGCGGCGTCCAGTCCGGCGGCGAGGTCTTGAACCTGCCGACCCACACCTTCCCGACCGACGATGGTGGCATCGACCTGAAATGCCCGACCGAGATCGCGATCAGCGATCGTCGCGAGGCCGAACTGGCGAAAGCCGGGTTGATTCCGCTAATCCACCGCAAGAACACCGACAAGGCCGCCTTCATCGGCGCCCAGTCGCTCTACAAGCCGAAGTCTTTCTTCGGCCCTGACGGCGTCGCGGCGACGGCCTCCGACAATCTCTCGTCGCGTCTGCCCTATATGTTCGCGGTGTCGCGCTTTGCGCATTACCTGAAATGCATGGTGCGCGACAAGGTCGGCTCCTACAAGGAACGCGAGCCGTTGCGTCGCTGGCTCCAGGAGTGGATCACCGAATATATCGATGGCGATCCGCTGAATTCAAGCGAGGAGACCAAGGCGCGCAAGCCTCTCTCCGATGCCCGCATCGATGTCTTCGAGGACGAGGAGAACCCCGGCTATTACTCGGCCAAGTTCTATTTGCGTCCGCATTTCCAGCTCGAAGGCATGGATATCGGCCTCAGCCTCGTCTCCCGCCTGCCGGCGCCGAAAGCCTGAGATCGGCGTCTCACATTGACGCTGCCCATTTAAAAAAATCGCCGAGACCTCCTGCATTCTGATGATGTTCGGGTCTGCCTCAGGGTTCAAAGTCCGGACATCTACTCTACGGCAGTTCAGATCATCGATGGGTTCCAACTGGGGAGAAGGTTATGGCTAGCGATTTTCTACTTGAACTCGACGGCATCAAGGGCGAAAGCCAGGATTCAAAACACAAGGATTTCATCGAGATCGAATCCTTTTCCTGGGGCGCGTCCAATTCGGGTTCCCATGCGTCTGGCGGCGGCGGCGGTGCAGGAAAGGTTTCGTTCCAGGACCTGCACTTCACCACCAAGGTGAACAAGGCATCACCCAATCTGATGGTTGCCTGCGCGACGGGCCAGCACATCAAGAAAGCCAAGCTCGTCGTCCGCAAGCATGGTGGCGAGCAGCAGGAATATTATGTCATTTCGCTCGATGACCTGCTGGTTTCGAGCTATCAATCGGGAGACGCTGTCGGTGGGGACACCATTCCGACGGACCAGTTCTCACTCAACTTCAGCAAGATAAAATTCGAATATAAGCCGCAGAAGGCCGACGGCTCGCTCGATGCCGCGATCACCGGCGGCTACGACGTCAAGACGAACAAGAAGCTCTGATCGTCTGGGGCCGCGACGCGAGCGGGTGCAGATGACCCGCTCGCAAAGCCGCCCTGGTCCGGGCCGCTAGGGTCAGGCAGTTCAGGGCGGGACCACATGCCATATTCGCCTTTCAGGAGCTTGGTTTGCGCAGGCGGCTTGACCCGCGCAGACCGTAATCTTCGGCCTCGACCGCACTCCGGCCACGCCGGCTCGGCAGGCGGTCGTGCGGCGTTTGTCACACGAGGATCTGATTGATGGCGATCGTTCCGCAGTTTTGGTATCGCCCTTGCCTCGATGGCAGCCTGTCTGCTTTGGGAACCGTCGGAGGCGCAGGCTGATGGATGCGCGCCTGAAAAACCGGCTGCGCCCGCCGCTGATGTTCGCGTTTCGCGAGGCGTATCGCGACAAGGACGCCAAGACGCCGATCGATCTGCGCAGCGAGAGCGGCGAGCGCATCATCGCGGGTAGGCGGGCAGCGCCTCGTGCTGCGATCACCGAACAGAAGTTGCGCCAGGAGATCGCGATCGACCTCGAGGCGCTGGTGAATACGGTCAATTTGGGTTCGTCGATCGATCTCTCGCGCTACGAGCATGTCGCCCGCTCTGTACTGAATCACGGTTTCCCCGACATCACGCACCGGTCGATCGACGAATATCGCGTCAATGCGATCAAGGATGAATTGGCCGATGTCCTCGTCGCTTTCGAGCCACGCTTGATCCGGCGTTCGGTGGCGGTCGAACGCGACGACAGCTTTGACCCGGCCGAGTTGAAGATCCGCTTCATCGTGCGGGCCGACCTCAATTGCGAGCCACTGAACCTCCCGATCCAGTTCGTCGCCGATGTCGAACTCGACACCGGCAAGATCGCGATCAAGAATCGATAGAAGCTGATGAACCAAGAGTTTCTCGACTTCTACAACCAGGAACTGCGGCTCTTCACCGAGCATACCCAGGAATTCGCCGAGGAGTTTCCCGGCATCGCCGAACGTCTCGGCGGCCTCGTCGGCGAGCGCATGGATCCGATGGTCGGCGGATTGCTGGAAGGCGCGGCCTTTCTCGCCGCCCGTGTTCAGCTCAAGCTCAAGCACGAGTTTCCGGAATTCACCAACAATCTGCTCGAACAGCTGCTGCCGAACTATCTCGCGCCGACCCCCTCCGCTCTGCTGACCGGCATCAAGCCTCCTTTCTCCGATCCGGGCCTGCGCGAGGGCGTGCGCATCCGGCGCGGCTCCTATCTCGACGCGACCTATCTCGAACGTGATCGCCGCGTCGCCTGCCGCTATCGCCTGACCTCCGATGTCACGCTCTGGCCCTTCGACATTCTCTCGGCCGAATACATGGCCGCGCCCGCCGCCTTGCAGGCGCTCGGCCTGCCGACCGATGCGCGCGGCTTGTCGGGACTTCGTCTCTCGCTGACGCATCGCATGATGGTCGATGCCGAAGACGAGCCGCCGCCTTCGGTTTCAGCCAAGCAGCCGCAGAGCTGGTTTGCCGGCTGCAATGCCAAGGAGCTGAAGTTCCATCTACTCGGGGCTGAGGCCGACGCGATCGCGCTCTATGAGCAGCTTTTCTCCGATTGCATCGGCATCTATTTCCGTCATCTCGACGAATTCGGCGATCCCGTGATCACCTCGGCCGCATCCTGCGTGCTCGAGCAGATCGGCTTCGACGAGAGCGAGGCGCTGCTGCCGGCTGACACCCGCGTCTTTCGCGGCTTCGATCTGCTGCGCGAGCTGTTCTGGTTCCCGCGCAAATTTCTGGGCTTCAGGCTGGACGGGCTGGCGCGGATCATGCCGCAGCTCAAGACCAAGAATGTCGAGATCATTTTCGTATTCGATGAGGTCAACACCCGCCTTGCCGCCGCCGTCAGCCGCGAGATGTTCGCGCTTTATGCCGCGCCCGCCGTCAACCTGTTTGAGAAGACGACAGACCGTATCCAGGTCCGGGCCAACGAGCACGAATACCATGTCGTGCCCGATCGCAGCCGGCCGCTCGATTACGAACCTCACAGCATTATCGAGGTTTTTGCCCATTATGTCGGCGGGCGCGAGAAGCAGCCGGTGCACCCGCTCTACTCCTCGCCCGAGGGCGCCTCGCCGACGCAAGGCCTGCTCTACACCCAGCGCCGGCTGCCGCGCCGCCGCTCCAGCGCCGAACGCCGCTATGGCAGGGCTTCCGACTATACCGGCACGGAGATGTTCGTCTCGCTCGTCGAGCCCGCCGTCATCGGTGACGCCGTCTCGGTCGCCGAGCTCAGCGTCAAGGCTTTGTGCTCGAACCGGCATCTGACCGAGCATCTGCCTACCGGCGTAGGCGGCGCCGATTTCAAGCTGCTCGACAGCGTCTCGCTCGATATTGCCTGCCTGGCCGGACCGACACCGCCGCGTGAGCCGATCGTTTCGCAATTGAAGCTGCGCGCCGAGACGGCGAGTACCGGTGTCATCACCTGGAGGCTGATCAACCTGCTCAGCCTCAACCAGCTCGGTCTCGTGCAGCGAGGCGCGGGCCGCAACGGCGAGGCCCTGCGCGAGCTGCTTTCGCTTTTCGCCGATCTCTCCGACAGCGCCGTCGAGCGCCGCATCCGCGGCATCAAGAGCGTCGACAGCCGCCCGGTGGTCCGGCGCTTTCCGCAGCGGGCCGGCACGGGGGCGGCGCGCGGCCTCGAAGTGGTGGTCACGCTGGACGAAAAAGCCTTCGAGGGCAGCGGCGTCTTCCTGCTGGGCGCGGTGCTCGACCGTTTCCTCTCCGACTATGCGGCGATGAACCATTTCACCCAGACCGTCATCCGCACCGTCGAGCGCGGCGAGGTGATGCGCTGGCCGCCGCGCGCCGGCAGCAGGCGCATCCTGTGAGCGGCGCGCAGGAGCAGGCGGAAGACGCTCCCTATATCAGTCGGCTAAAGGCCGAGCCTTGGCGTTTCGATTTCTATGCTGTGCTGCGGCGCCTCGAGCGTAGCTTTCCCGAGCGCCCGCGCATCGGCGATTCCGCCTCGCGGCGCGACGAATATGTCGCGCTGGGCGAGCAGGCCTACCTCGATTTCCCGGCCTCGACGATCGAACGGGCCGATGACGACGTCCAGGGGCGCCTGCGCCTTTTCGTCAAGTTTCTGGGGCTGCTTGGTCCGCAAGGCGCGCTGCCCCTGGCGACCACCGAAGAGACCTTCCAGTGGCAGCTCACTCACGAGGAAGCCTTTCCGCGCTTCCTCGACATCCTGAACCACCGATTTCTGCAGCTGTTCTATCGCGCCTGGGCGGATTCGCGCCCCGTAGCCCAGCATGATCGCCTCGAGCTCGACCGCTTCGCGGCCTATGTCGGCAGCATGATCGGCTTGGGTTCCAAGCCCTATGAAAAATGCGACAGCGTGCCCGATCCCGAGAAGCTCGCTTATGCCGGCCTGCTCGGCGCCCAGGCGAAATCCGCCTCTCGGCTGCGCGGCTTTCTCTCGGGATTGTTCAAGGCCGAGGTCGAGATCGAGCAGTTCGTCGGTATGCGGCTGGTCTTCGATCCCGCCGACCGCACGCGGCTCGGCGCGCTCCATTGCCGCCTGGGCAGCGACGCCCTGCTCGGAGCCAGCGTCTACAGCGTCGAGGACAAGTTCCGCATCCGCATCGTGGCGCGCGATATGGAGCAGTTCCGCCGCTTCCTGCCCAGCGGCGACCGCTGCGAGCCGCTGGCCGATGCGGTGTTCTTCCATCTCGGCGAGCAATTCGAATGGGATGTCGAACTCGCCTTGCCGGTGGGCGAGGTCGAGCCGGTCACGCTCGGCCGCTCCGGTAATCTCGGCTGGACGAGCTGGATGGCGCCGAACTGGAGCGAGAGCGAGGGGGCCTTGCGCCGCGACGCGCGTTTCCATCCCGCCGAGCGCGTGCGGCACAAGCGCAGCCTTCAGGCTCGAGACGGACGATAGGGGACAATCATGGCCGACATCAGCTTGGAAGCCGTCACAGGCAAGCTCAACCGGGTCGGCTACGAGGCCTTCATCCTGGCACTGCGCCAGGCCAAGGGCGCCGGCAATCGCAATGTCGAACTGGCGCATTGGCTCGCCCAGATCCTGCAGCAGCGCGCCACAGACATCGCCTTGACGGCTGATCATTTCGGGCTGGACCGGGCCCGGCTCCTGGCCGATGTCGGCGCCGTCGTAGAAGGCTTTCGCAAGAACGAGACCGAGATGCCCGGCGTCTCCAACGGCGTCGTCGACCTGCTCGATCGCGGCTGGCACTACGCCACGCTGTTCTTCGGCGAGACCCAGATCCGGACCGGCCACGCACTGGTCGCGGCGTTGAAATCCCTCGAACTACGCCGGGCACTGGTCGCGGCGTCTAAGGAGTTCGCCAAGATCCCGGTCGAGGAGCTGGCTGCCGGCTACGCCAAGATCTGGGAGGGCTCGGAGGAGGAGAACCTGCGGCCGATGGACGGCTCGGGCCTGCGCGCCGCCGGAACGCCAGGCGCCGAGGCCGCTGCCGAGGGCGCCAAGGGGACCACCGCGCTCGATCGCTTCTCTCAGGACCTCACCGTCAAGGCGCGCTCGGGCGAGATGGATCCGATCCTCGGTCGCGACGACGAGATCCGCCAGGTCATCGACGTGCTGATGCGGCGCCGCCAGAACAACCCGATCCTGACCGGCGAGGCCGGCGTCGGCAAGACTGCGATCGCCGAGGGGTTTGCCCAGCGCGTTGCCTCGGGCGATGTGCCGCCGCCCTTGCGCAATGTCCGTGTCGTCGCGCTCGATATCGGCCTGATGCAGGCCGGCGCCTCGATGAAGGGCGAGTTCGAGCAACGCCTGCGCTCTGTCATCGACGAGGTCCAGTCATCGCCGACCCCGGTGATCCTGTTCATCGACGAGGCGCACACCCTGATCGGCGCCGGAGGCCCTGCCGGTACCGGCGACGCCGCCAATTTGCTCAAGCCCGCTCTGGCGCGCGGCACGCTGCGCACGATCGCTGCGACGACCTGGTCGGAATACCGGCAGTATTTCGAGAAGGACCCGGCCCTGACCCGGCGCTTCCAGCCGGTGCAGGTCGACGAGCCCGACGTCGCGCGCTGCTGCACCATGCTGCGTGGCCTGATCGGGCCGATGGAGAAACACCACAAGGTCCGCATTTCCGATGCCGCGATTGTTGCGGCGGTGCAGCTCTCCTCGCGCTACATTCCGGCGCGGCAATTGCCCGACAAGGCGGTGAGCCTGCTCGACACCGCTTGCGCCCGTGTCGCGATCAGCCAGAGCGCGACGCCGGCCGCGATCGAGGATGCGCGCGTCGGCATTGCGGCATTGGAGCAGGAGAAGGCCGCGCTGACCGCCGATCAGGATCTCGGCAGCACGACCGATACGCGCCAGGCCGAAATCGAGACCGAGATCACTGAGCGCACCGGGAAGCTCGAAGCGCTGGAGGCCGCCTGGGCCAGCGAGCTGGCAGTCGTCGAGGAGATCAAGGCGCTGCGGGCCAAGCTGGCCGAGCCCACGGAGGCGAGCGCCGATCCCAAGGCCGAGGTCGCAAGGCAGGACGCTGCCGATGAAGCCGACGCGGCGCTCGCACAAGGCCCGGAACCGGAAACTCCCTTCGATCTCGCCGCCACCCGCGCGACGCTGACTGAGCGCTTCGCGGCGCTGGGTGAGATCGATCCGGCCGATCGCATGATCTACGCCCATGTCGACGAGCAATCGGTCGCCTCGGTCGTCTCCGACTGGACCGGCATCCCGGTCGGCCGCATGGTCAAGGACGAGATCGAGACCGTACTCCATCTCGCCGGGACGCTGAACAAGCGCGTCGTCGGCCAGGGCCACGGCATCTCGATGATCGCCAAGCGCATTGAGACCAGCCGCGCCAAGCTCGACAATCCCAACAAGCCGATCGGCGTCTTCATGCTCTGCGGCCCCTCGGGCGTCGGCAAGACCGAGACGGCGCTGGCGCTGGCGGAATCGCTCTATGGCGGCGAGCAGAACGTCATCACCATCAATATGAGCGAGTTCCAGGAAGCTCACACGGTCTCGACGCTGAAAGGAGCGCCTCCCGGCTATGTCGGCTATGGCGAGGGCGGGCGGCTGACCGAGGCTGTGCGCCGCAAGCCCTATTCCGTGGTCCTGCTCGACGAGGTCGAGAAAGCCCATCCCGACGTGCACGAGCTGTTCTTCCAGGTCTTCGACAAGGGCCAGATGGAGGACGGCACCGGCCGGCGCATCGACTTCAAGAACACGCTGATCATCCTGACCTCGAACGTCGGCACTGATGAGATCATGCGTATGGCCGGCGACCCGGATACGCGTCCCGATCCGGAGGCGCTGGCAGTGGCACTGCGCCCGGCGCTGCTCAAAGTCTTTCCGCCTGCGCTGATCGGGCGCCTGGTGGTAATTCCCTACTATCCGCTCTCGCCCCACATGCTCGGCGGCATCGTACGGCTGCAGCTCAACCGCATCGGCAAGCGCCTGCGCGACAATCACGGCGCCGGTTTCGCTTACGATGATGCGGTGGTCGAGCACATCGTGGCGCAGTGCAACGAGCCCGACTCCGGCGGGCGCATGATCGACAATATCATCACCAACGCGATGCTGCCGGCGCTCTCGCGCCAGATCCTCAATCTCCAGATCGAGAAAAAGCCGCTGGTCGAGGCCAGCGTCGCGGTCGAGGAGGGAACGTTCGTCTATCGCTGCGCGTGAGAATATTCGCGTCCGGAAGCCGACGACGGCGTGGCTGACAGGCTGAAACGCGCGACCGGAGCATTCTGCCGCCGGCGTGCCGAGACGGGAGGCCGACCATGACGCTCAAATCGCCGCGATTTGCCAACAATCCGCGTTTGCAGCAGGCGGCGAAGAATTCGCCGCCGATCTCGCGCGGCTCCACCGGTTCGCATGTCGCCATTGTCCAGAAGGCGTTCATGGATCTTGGGCTTGCGATGGCGATCACGTCGAAAAAGGGTCCGCCGGATGGCATCTTCGGCGGCGAGACAGAAAGCCGGGTCTGGCAGTTCCAGGCTGCGGCCGGCCTCACCAAGGACGGTATCATCGGCCGCTCAACCATGGAGAAGCTCGACGAACTCCTGCCGACGGCCGGAGCGCCCCCGAAACCTCTGCCGACGCCCAAGATGACGCACCGGCTGAACGTCCATATGCGCTCGATCGACAACCCTTCGGTACCCGAATTCACCCAGCTCAAGGTGATGGAGGAGGTTTACGCGCAGTATTTCATCAAGGTCGTGATGATGTCGGGCCAGAGCATCGGTCTGAATCCCGGCGAGGAACTGACGCTTAAGATCATCGACGGGGCCTGCCAATGGGATCAGGTCTCGGACGAACAACGGCTGCTGCAGAACTCCGGCAGCAAGCAGAATGTCGGCCCCAACGACATCACCGTCTATTTCGCGACCGTGCTCAGGACCGACACCAAAAAGGGTACGACACTTCAGGGCTGCGCCGGTCACGAACCGAACCGCCCCGCCGTCATGATCGCCGCGAGTGCGATCGACAAGACGACGATGGCGCATGAAGTCGGCCATGTTCTGCTGGGCTCGAGCTTCGATCCGGTCCACACCGATGACGACGCCAACCTGATGTGCAATGCGCCGGTCTGCACCGGCAAGCCCGCCTATTTTACGGTCAAGCAGCTCAACCGCATCTTCGCGAGCAAATTCATCCAGAAACTGGCATAATGCTGCGTGAGCGGAGATAAAGACAGGACGGCGCAGCCTGTTTGCCTGAGAGCCGACCGGCCGCGTCGGGCGCCCGCCGGCGCCGCGTGCGATCCGACCGCGCGCCCCTGACGATCTCTCGCGTTGGCTCAGGGTTTGACGAAGTTCGCGACGAAATGGACGAGCGCACTTTGCCGGGCCGTCTCGGTCTTGGCGAAGATGCGCTGGAGATGCGTCCGGGCCGTGGTCTTCGAGATGCCGAGCTTGTCGGCGGCAGCCGGCGTATCGAGGCCTTTGTAGATCAGCTCGAGCAGGCGCGTTTCGGCCGGCGTCAGGGCGTGGGCTGCCGCAACCATCGCGACCCCGGAGCGTCCGGTCGCCTCGGGCTCCTGAACCAGGATGACAATTTCGGCCTCGTCGCAATCGCCCGTTTCCGCGTCATGACCGGTGCAGATCGCGGTGATCGAAAAGGTTCGGCCGCAATCGGTATCGAGGCGCAGCCGCAACTCGTCGGCATCGTTCCGTACGGTCTTCTCGCGCAGCCAGCGCTGGAGTCGGCTGTTGACCGTGCTGTCGCAAGTCGCGAAGCGCCGGGCCTTGACAATATCCGTGGACATCAGATCGCGGGCGGCACCGTTGGCGGAGCGGATGCTCAGGTCCGAGCTGACCATGAACAGCGCGATGCTTCCCGCTGGATGCTTCCGGCGCGGCGATGGGCTCATCGTCGGACGGGGCATCGGGGTGTTGAGCGACAGAGACGACTGGAGTTGCATGAGCGTTGACCCGGATTTGAGTGTCGTATCGGGGATCACGCAAAGCGCTTGGAAATCCGGACATTGCGTCGCGCATTTTTTTTGCCGGTCTCGCTGGCGGAGGTCATGCTGCGAAATCGCCGCTCTGCTCCATCGCGACGACATGTGTGTCCTCGTTGCGTCCCTGCTCGAACTGCTGAAATTCTGGAACGCCACTGCAACGCCGCTGTGTCAGCAATTGTGGGGTCGGCTGATGGAGCTCATCGGAAAGGCACTTGCGTGCGACCAGACCATCGAGGCGGCAGTGCCAGTGGCCGAGGAGTGTGCCATCTTCGATTTCGAAGGTTCATCCTCCGGATAAAAGACGAAAAATCGGGCCCGCGCGCCTCTGATCGGTCCGTCGCGGCGCGGGGGCATCGTCAAGGCTGAATGGATACCCTGGAACGCCGCGCAGAGATGACCATGAATCAGCCTGCCGAACTGCGAAAGGAGCATTGGCTGGCGGTGCGTGCGCTGTTCGACCGGCTGGTCGATCTCGCGCCGGCCGAGCGCGAGGCGGTGCTGGCTGCAGCCGATGCGGCCAGTGACGTCATCGCCGAGGCGCTGACGCTGGTCGATGCTTCAGACGCTGCCGGAACCTTCTTCGAAAGGCCGCCGACCAGGGCCCCTGTCGAGCGGGCAACTGCGTCATCCTCCGATCAGTCGCTTCCCGTCGGCATGTGGCTGGGCGCGTTCCGCATAGAAGCTCTGATCGGCCGGGGCGGGCAGGGCGAGGTCTATCGCGCGACGCGGGCGGACGGGCATTCCAAACAGGTCGTCGCCTTGAGGCTGCTGCGTCCCGAAGCTGCCCGGCATTTCGAACATTTCCGCACGGAGGGCCAGATCGTGGCGGGGCTCGGTCATCCGGCGATCGCGCGGCTGGTCGACGCTGGCACAGCGCCGGATGGCCGGCCCTATCTGGCGATGGAGTTCGTCGATGGTGTCGCGATCACGGAGTTCTGCGCTACGCTCAAGCTCGATCTCATGGCGCGGCTCGCCCTGTTCCAAACCGTCTGCGACGCGGTCTCCTATGCCCATCGCAACCTCATCGTCCATCGCGACCTCAAACCCGCCAATGTGCTTGTCACTGCGGAGGGCCAGGTCAAGCTGCTCGACTTCGGGGTCGCCGATATCCTGACCGAGGTCGGGGACGACACCCTGACGCAGGCGATCCTGACGGCCGACTACGCTGCGCCCGAGCAGTTCGAGGGTCGGCACCCGACCACGGCGACCGATGTTCATGCGCTCGGCGCTTTGTTGTTCGAGCTCCTGGTCGGCCGGCCGCCCTGGCAGTTGCGGAACACGCCCTTTGCCGGGGCGCTGCGCTTGATCCAGGACAATTGTCCGCAAGCGAGTCTGGCCATGGCGCAACTCGCGGAGACGCCGGTGCCGCGCGACCGCGTCGTCGGAGATCTGGATGTGATCATCCAGAAGGCGATGCGCTACGAGCCCGAGGAGCGCTATGGCAGCGTCGCGGCGTTCTCCGAAGACCTCGATCGCTACCTGGCCTTCCGTCCGGTCGCCGCCCGCGCTGGCGATACGGGCTATCGGCTGCGTCGTTTCCTGCGCCGCAATCGTGGCCTGCTGATCGCGGCGACGCTGCTCGTCGCGGCGATGACCGCAGGCGGCGCTGGCCTGCTTTGGCAACGCCAGAAGACCGTGGCCTCGCGGCAGAGCGCGATGGTCGAGAGCCAGCGCGCCTCGGCTGTCCACGACTACGTCACGCTCCTGGTCCGTGCGGCCGGAAACACGGGTGGGCCGGCCTTCGCCACGGCCAAGCGGGTGCTCGATGCCACGGCAGCCCAGGCCCAGCGCGAAGCCGGTTCAGGCACCGGCACGATCCTGCGGTCGCTGGCAGAACTCTATGCCGAACTCGACGATTTCACCGCGGCGACCACATTGCTGCAACGCGACATCACGTTGGCACAAGCTGCCGGCGACGCGCGGGCGCTGGCGACATCTCGGCAATCCTTGGCCGCGACCTCCCTACGCCTCGGCCAGATCGAGGATGCGGTCCGCGAACTGGCACAGGCGAAAGCCTACTGGAACACAGACCGGGCCCTGCACACCGGGGAGCTTGCTCGAGCCGCGGTCATCGAGGCCGGGTTGCTGCGCCAGCGCGGACAACGCGACGGGGCGATAGCGTTGCTGCGCGGTGCGATCACGGATCACACCGAAGGCGTCGGCGAGAAACACTGTGAGGTCGCGACATTGCAGCACAATCTCGGCGTCCACTATCTCGAGAATGGCGCGCTAGACGACGCCGAGCGCAGCTTTGCCGATGCGACGCGCTTGCTCGATGCCTATGGGGGGTGCCGGTCGGCGACGGGCGTGGCGCTGCTCGGCGACCGCTCCAATCTGGCGTTGCTGCGCGGCAAGACCGCCGAGGCCGAGGCCTTGATACGCCAGGCGGTCGGGCAGCGGCGAGCGCTTTACGGGCCTTCCGCCGCGCTGGCGGCTCTCCAGCTCAGCCTCGGCCGGATGTTGTTGGCGTCGCTGCGCGTCGATGAAGGCCTCGGCGTGCTGGAGGAGGCGTTGTCCTTCAGCGCCGCCCTTTCGGGCGAGGCGAGCCCGACGACGATCGTTCTGCGCCAGAGCCGCGCCATCGGCCTGATGGCCAAGGGTCGCGACGCCGATGCGGCGCCGGAGATCGAGCGGGCGATTTCGAGCAGCGGCGCCGGCTTTGGCACCGGGCATATCTATTACGGGTTGTCGCTCGCGGCTCGCGCGCAATGGCGGCTGCGCGCGGGCGACGCCGTCGGCGCCCGCAGGGATCTCGACGCGCTCGACGATATCCTCGCAAAGGCCGGGCCTGTCGGCACGGTCCATACGCCGGAGGCCCGGCAATTGCGGGCGATCCTCGACCAGGCGACGAAGTCCGGGCCGTAGGCTCAAGGACTCTCCGGTCTCAGCTGGCTTGAAGCTCGCGAAACAGGAAGGCCTTGGCCTGCAGCCAGTCGCGCCTGACCGTGCGGTCGCTGATCCCCAGCACGCGCGCCGTCTGCTCCTCTCCATAACCGGCGAAGAATCGGCATTCGACGACCTTCACGAGGCGCTCGTCGACCGCTTGCAGGGCCGCCAGCGCCTCGCTGATCCTGACGACGTCGTCATCCTCGGGCGCGGCGATGTCGTGCTCGTCGTCGAGCGGCACGGCGTTGATGCCCTCGCCGCGCTTGACGCTGAGGCGGGCGCGGGCGGCATCGACCAAGGCGTGGCGCATCGCGGTCGCGGCGCTCGCCAGAAAATGCTCCTCGCTGTTCCAGCCATGACTCTGACGCAGCTTGATATAGCTCTCATTGACCAGCGCCGTGGTCTGGAAGCTTGCAGGTCGGCCGACGCGCAGCCGCTCGCGATGCGCGATCTTCCGCAGCGCTTTGTAGAGCTTGCCGGTGAGCGCATCGAGATGAGCCGCATCTTGCGTCTGGGCGGAATCCATGGCGCCGAGACTATGTCCAAGACCACCCGGAGTCCAAGCGTCTGTCTCCGTCCACAGAATGGGTATTTGTTGCGCTGGTCGTTCGAGTGGCGCGACCTGTTGACGATACTTCTACGCTCGCTGCAGCGCTATCAGCGCGCGGGCGTCGCCGGCACCGAGATCGCCATGCCGTCGCGCTGCGGGTCGGCGCCGCCCGTGCACAGGTCATCCTCGATGCAGATGCCGTGCAGGGCCGCGAAGGGATAGCTCTGGGCCGAGCGCTTCACGTCATAGCCCATTGCGACGAGTTCCTCGCTGACGCTACGGCGAATGCGGTTCGAAATGTCGATGCTGTTGGAGACCGCCACGATGCGGGGAGCCGCGACCGCCTCCAGCATTCCCATGCCGAAATCGACGACGTTGCTGATGCCCTGCGCCATCGCCGGCGCAATGTAGCTGCCACCCGGCGCGCCCATCACGATGAAGGGCTTGTCGTCCTCGAAGACGATGGTCGGCGCAGCCGAGGAGGAGCGGCGCTTGCCCGGCGCGATCGAGCCGGCTCGACCTGGACGCGGGTCGAAGCGGCTCATCGTGCCGCTATAGATGAAGCCGAGGCCTTCGGTGATGGCGCCCGAAGGCGAGCCCAGCGTATGCGTCAGCGCAACCGCGTTGCCATGGCGATCGACGACCGAGACATGGGTGGTCTCGCGCGAGGAGGAGCGCTCGAGACGTTTCACGTCGGCGCGCTCGCCACGGCGGATGCTGTTGGCCTGCTCGGCCGCATGCTCCTTCGAGATCAGGCGATCGACCGGGACATCGACATAGGCCGGGTCGCCCATATGGGCGTCCTTGTCGATGGTCATGCGCTTCATCGCTTCCGCCAGCAGGCGGACATGCTCCGAACCGCCATGTGTCAGCGCGCCGACGTCGAAGTTCTCCAGCATGTTGAGGATCTGCAGCATCAGCATGCCGCTCGCTGGCGGCGGGCTGGTCGAGATGCGCTTGCCGCGATAAGAGCCCCAGATCGGCTCGGCGACCGAAAGCTCGTAGGCGGCGAGGTCCTCCCGCGAGATCAGCCCGCCATGGGCGGCAAAGTCGGCCGCGATCTCCTCGGCAAGCTCGCCGTGATAGAAAAGATCGGCCCCGCCTTTGGCCAGCCGCTCCAGCGTGTTGGCCATGTCGGGATTGGCGAGGATGTCGCCTGGCCGCTTCGGGCTGCCGTCGGGCCGGAAATAGAGCCGCTTGCCGGTTTCGCTGTAGCGCAGCTTGTCGACGGTGTTGACCTGCCCCGTGCCCTTCTGGTCTTGGCTCCAGAACCAGTGCATATGCGGGCGCACCAGTACGCCCTCGCGGGCCTGCTTGCTGGCGGGCGCGATGATATCGGCCCAGTCCATCGTGCCGTAGCGCGACAGAGCATGGTCGTAGCCCTTGACGCTGCCGGGCGTGCAGACGGCGAGATGGCCGAATTCGCTGATGCCGCCTTCGAGCAGGAAGGCGAAGCCGTCGCGAGACTGGCCGAGAAGCTTGTGCGCCCACATGTCGGGCGTCGCGGCCAGCGCGGCCTTCGCATAGAATTCGACGATCTCATGGACGCCGCGGCCGGGCATGTAGAGCTGCATCGAGCCGAAGCCGCCGATGCCCGACATCAGCGGATCGACCACGCCCTGCATGAAGGCGCAGGCGATGGCCGCATCCACCGCATTGCCGCCACGTTCCAGCACGGCCGCGCCCGCTTCCGCGGCTTCCGGCTGCGGGCAGACGATCATTCCGTTTTTCATGGCAGGGGGTCTTTCTCGATCGTCTCAAACAAGACTGCGGTCATCCCGGACAAGCGGCGAAGCCGCGCCGATCCGGCAATCCATTCCGGAACACTGATCGGAGAGGTTCCGGAATGGATCCCGGGTCTCCGCTTCGCTGCGCCCGGGATGACGGCCGATGTTTGTGTGCTGAGGTCATCAGGATACTGCTGGCGCCACCGCGCCGTCGCCCAGCCGCCAGAACAACCGCACCCCGCCGTCAGCCGTGCTTTCCAGCCCCGGCACGGCGGAGAGCAGCTTTCGCGTATAGGCGTGCTGCGGGTTGTCGAAGATCTGGTCGCGCGTGCCTTCCTCGACGATCCGGCCCTCGTTCATGACGATGACACGATCGGCGACCTGCTCGACCACGCCGAGATCATGGCTGATGAACAGGCAGGAGAAGCCGTGCTTACGCTGCAGCTCGGCGAAGAGTTCCAGCACCTGCGCGCGCACCGTGACGTCGAGCGCCGAGACCGGCTCGTCGGCGATGACGAAGCTCGGGCGGCGCACAACGGCCCGCGCGATCGCGACGCGTTGGCGCTGGCCGCCGGAGAGTTCGTGCGGGTAGCGATCGGCGAAGCCCTCGGCGAGGCCGACCTCGGTCAGCACCTCCGCCACGCGCGCCGTCTTGTCTCGCGCCGCCATGCCCGGCACCAGGCGTAGCGGTTCGGCCACCAGCCTGCCGATGGTCATGCGCGGATCGAGCGAGGAATACGGATCCTGGAAGACCATCTGGCAGTTCAGCCGGTAGTCCCAATAGGCCGTCTCGCTCTTGAAGATCGGCTTGCCGTCGAACAGGATGTCGCCGCCGCTGGCCTTGACGAGACCTGCGATCGCCTGGCCGAGCGTGGTCTTGCCTGAGCCTGACCCGCCGACCACGGCAACGACCTCGCCAGGCTGCACATCGAGCGAGATGCCGTGCAAGGCGCGCTTGGGCGTGCTCTTGCGGAAGAAGCGCTGGCGGCCCGGATAATCGACAACGAGATCGCGCACCGCGACGATCGGCGTCTTCGCCTGCGGCAATTCACGCGGCTCGCCCCGCTGCGGCATCGCGGCCAGGAGCTTGCGCGTATAGGGATGCTGCGGCCGCGCCAGGATATCGGCGCTTTCGCCCTGCTCGACGACCTCGCCCTGGCTCATCACGACGATGCGGCTGCAGTAGCGCGCAACCATGCCGAGATCATGCGAGATCAGCAGCACGGCGGTGCCGTTCTCCTGGGTCAGGTCGACCATCAACTCCATCACGTCGCGCTGGACGACCGCATCGAGCGCCGTCGTCGGTTCGTCGGCGAGCAGCAGCGCGGGCTTGAGCAGCATCACCGAGGCCAGCATGATGCGCTGGCGCATGCCACCCGAGAACTGGTGCGGGAAGGCATCGAGCGCGCCCTCGGGATCCGACAGGCCGACGCGGCGGAGCATGTCGAGGATCACCGCGCGACGGCCGGCCGCATCGAGCTTGCGGTGGAGGGCCAGGCCCTCTTCGAGCTGCCGTCCGATCGTCATCGACGGGTTCAGCGAGGTCATCGGCTCCTGAAAGACCATGCCGACCTTCGAGCCGCGCACCGCCCGCAGGCGCTTGGGCGCCATGGTGGTGATCTCTTCGCCGTCGAAACGGATCGAGCCCGAGACAAGCTTCACCGCCGGCGGCACGAAGCCCATGATGGCACGCGCCGCAAGCGTCTTGCCGGAGCCGGACTCGCCGACGATGCCGACGATCTCGCCACGCGATACGTGAAAGCTGACGCTTTTCACGACCTCGCGGCCGGAGGATTTGATGGCAAGGGTGAGGTTCTCGACCTCGAGCAGGGGCCCGGTCATCGCGTGCCCCGCATGCGCGGATCGAGCCTGTCGCGGATGGCGTCGCCCAGGAGATTGATGCCGAGCAGGGTCAGCGAGATGCACAGGCCCGGGAAGATGCCGAGCCACATCGCCTGGCCAAGATAGGGTCGCGCGCCCGCCAGCATGTTGCCCCAGGTCGGCGCCGGCGGCGGCACGCCCAGCCCCAGGAAGGAGAGCGCGCTCTCGGCCAGCAGCACATAGCCGAACATCGAGGTCGCCAGAACCGTCAGCGGGGCGATGCAGTTCGGCAGGATGTGGCGCGCCATGGTGAAGGCTTCCGAATTGCCCATGACGCGCGAGGCCGAGATGAACTCCTTCTCGCGCAGCGACAGCACGGTGCCGCGCACGACGCGGGCCACCGACGGCGTATAGGCGATGCCCAGCGCCAGGATGATGCCGTATTTGTTGGCGCCGACCACGGCGAGCAGGCCGAGCGCCAGCAGGATGCCGGGGAAGGCCAGCAGCGCATCGTTGAACGCCATGATGACGCGATCGACCCAGCCCCGGACATAGCCCGAGAACACGCCGATCAGCGTGCCGAGCACGACGGCGAGCGTAACCGTGAGGATGCTGATCCACACGCTCGTCGCCGCGCCCGCCATCAGCCGCGAGAGCACATCGCGGCCAAACTCGTCGGTGCCGAGCCAGTACATCGGAGATGGCGGCGCGAGCTTGTAGCGGAAGGACAGGCGCAACGGATCATAGGGCGTCCAGAGCGCGCCGATCCCCGCCGCGACCGCGAGCGTGCCGATGAGAGCGCCGCCGATCAGGGCATTGAGAGGAGGGAGCTTCATTCGGGGGTTGCTCATTCGGCCGCGACCCTCGGGTCGAAGATCGGATAGCAAAGGTCGATGACGACGTTGACCAGCACATAGGTGAAGGCGACGAAGAGCATGCAGCCCTGGATGACGGGATAGTCGCGCGCGAAGATCGCATCGACGAGCAGCCGGCCCAGCCCGGGGATGGTGAAGACCGTCTCGACCACCGCGATGCCGCCGAGCAGATTGCCGAGCACGAGGCCGATCAGCGTCCAGGTCGGCCCAAAGGCGTTCTTGAAGGCATGGCGCCAGAGCACCGCCATCTCGGAGAGACCCTTGGCGCGGGCATGGGTGATGTAGTCGAGCCGCATCACCTCCAGCGTCGAGGCCCGGGCCATGCGCAGCAGCACGCCGATCTCATGCAGGAACAGCGTCAGGATCGGCATGACGAGATAGAGCGCGCCGCGCCAGGGATCGTCGCCGATCGAGACGTAGCCCACCACCGGCAGCCAGCCGAGCTTCAGGCCGAAGAACAGCAGCAGCAGCAGGCCGAGCCAGAAGGTCGGGATCGAGAGCAGCAGCGTCGCCACCGCGACGAGCCCGAGATCAAGCGCTGAATCCTGCTTCCAGGCGGCGATGACGCCGGCCGGCACCGCCACCAGGCTGGCGCAGAGGACCGCGATCAGCACGATCTGGGCGCTGATCCAGAAGCGCGACAGGATCAGCGGCAGGATCGGCTCCTGCGTGTTGATGGATATGCCGAGATCGCCCTTGAGCAGGTTGCCGAACCAGATGCCGAACTGGACGAACAGGCTCTGGTCGAGGCCAAGCCGCGCCCTCAGATCGGCGATCGAGGCCGGCGTCGCGAGATCGCCCAGCATGAGCGAGGCCGGATCGCCGGGGATCAGCCGGATCAGCACGAACACTGACACCGCCACGATCAGCAGCGTCGGCAGGGCCATGGCGACCCGGGTCAGGGCAAAGCGCAGCATCGGGGACTCCGGTCAGGCGCGCTTCAGTTCGCCAGCGTCACTTCCCACATCCGCAGCTTGGACTGCCACGGCTTGAAGCCCTGCACGCGCTTGTTGATCGCCATCACGTCGATGCCGTTGAATAGGAAGATCAGCGGAACCTCGTCGATGATGCGCTTGTGCAGGTCGTCGACAATGGCCTGACGCTGCGCCTTGTCGGAGATCAGCATCAGCTTGTCGATCAGCGCCTGGCCCTCCGGCGAGTCGTAAACCTTGCGCGGCTGCTTGTCCTTGGGGCCCGAGAACTGCTCGAAGGCGATGGCGGGGTCGAAGCGCGCCGAGAACGAGAAGGACTGCATCTGGTAGCTGCCCTTGCTGAAGCGGTCGAGCTGGGTCGCCCAGTCCAACACCTCGATCTCGGCGTTGATGCCGACGCCCTGCAGCATCTGCTGGGCGACGACCGCGGCCGGAAAGCTCGGCACGACCGGGCGCTTGTTGGCGAGGATGACGATCTTCTCGCCCTTGTAGCCGGACTCCTGGACAAGCTTCTTGGCTTTGGCCGGATCGTAGACATGGCCCTTCTTCTGGACCTCGCCGTAATAGCTCGAGCCGGAATAGATCGGAGAATTATTCGGCTTGCCGAGGTCGTTGTAGAAGGAGGCGACGACCTCATCCATGTCGAGGGCGGAGGCGATGGCCTGGCGCAGCTTCTTGTTACCCATCACCGCATCGCGGGTCTGGATCAGGAAGATATGGCGCACGGCGTTGGGGGCGGTCTCCACGGTGAGCTTGGGAATCTTGCGAATTTCGCCGACATCGCTCGGCAGGATCTCGGCCATGTCGAGTGCGCCCGAAGTGAGGCCGGCCTTCACCGTCGCCGGGTCCTTGACGATCAGGAACTTGACCTCCTTCAGCAGCGGGCGCTTGCCGCCGACATAGCCGTCCTTGGGGCCTTCCTTCGGCGATGTGTAGCCGTCGAAGGCGGTCATCGTGAAATACTCGCCGCGCTTCCATTCGCCGAACTTGAACGGGCCAGTGCCGATCGGCTTGTCCCAGGAGCCGTCGGCCTTGACCGAATCCTTGTGCAGGACCGCCGTCATCGCGCAGTCGGTGCGGGCGAGCGAATCGAGGAAGAGCGCATTCGGCTGGGCGATCTTCATGACCACCGTCTTCGCATCGGGCGCCGTCACCTCCTCGACCTTGAGGCCAGAGCGGCCGTCGAATTCCGAGGTGCAGCGCCAGTCCGTCTTGGGATCCATATAGCGGTTCCAGCTCCACAGGACGTCGGCGGAGGTCATCTCCGCGCCGTTGTGGAACTTGATCCCCTGCCGCAGCGTGAAGGTGTAGGTCTTGCCGTCGGTCGACGTCTCGACCTTCTCGGCAAGCAGCGGCGTCGCGACACCGCCCTCGCTGTAGCCGACCAGGCCCTCGACGAGCTGAAGTGCGAAATCATCGGTGTTGTCGTCGCGGTTGACGCCTGGATTGTTGCTGCGGATGTCCGCGGCGACCGCGACCGTGATCGACTGCGCCAGCGTCGGGCTGGCCAACAGCGGCAGGAGGCAGGCGGAGGCGAGAAGGCGGTTCATGGCATATCCCCTGTTGTCGTTATCGTTGACGTGCGGCGCTGGCGGTCTCAGGCCGCCTTGGCGCTTGCAGCTCGGTGCCTGAGCAGCGTCTCTGCAAAGAAGTCCTCGACTGCCGGCACGGCCCGCAGGCCGTCATGGGCCATGTTGGGCACGAGATCGAAGCGAACGATGATGCCTGCGCGCTCGAAGGAGGCCTTCAGGCTGGCGAGCCTTTCAGGCCGCGTCGAGCCGGCATGGTTGGCGTCAGGCATCCAGTTGCGGCCACCCGGCTTGTGGGTGATTTCCCAAGTCTCGACATCGGCCGCGCCGACGATCATCTGCACGGCCACCTGCTTCATCGCGGCGATGTCGGGCGCCGTGCCGAAGAGCTCGGCCATGTTGCGCGTGCCGACCCACCAGTCGCGCGTCGGGTCGAGCAGCGTCACCGAGCCCGGTGCGCCGATCGAGCAGGCGAAGAGCCTCTGCGGCTGCAACATCAGGAAGCGATGGGCGAAATGCCCCCCGCCGGAATAGCCGAACAGGCCGAAGCGGGGGAAGCTGACGCCGTAGCGCGCCTCGACCTCGGCGACCATGGCGAGCAGCACCTGATCGTAACGGATCGTGCCTTCGCGCATGTATTTGAAGCCGTCGCGATTGTCGTCGCCGAGCACCCCGATCGGGAACAGCGGCGCCAGAACGATGCAGTTGTTCCAGCGGCCAAACTCCTGGAAGGCGTCGCGATAGCCGGTGAAGCCGCGGCCGGTGCCATGCATCGCGACGATGAGTTCGGGCGGTTGAGCGGTCTTGCCCAGCGTCTTGGGGACATAGAGGCAGTAGCTGAAGCGCGGGTCAGCCTTGCAGGCGATCACCGGCGTCGGGCCGAGATCGTAGAGGGCTCGCGCGATCGCAGCCGCATCCTGGCCGGCAGGGGCACCTCTCGCAGCTGTCGCAACGGCGTCGGTCATATCTGCTTCTCACGAACTGGCTGAACAATTGGCGCCAATTTTGTTGCACGTCGTAAAGGGGCGTGCAACAGGCTTGTGCGTCCTCCGCCGCGATGGGCTAGAACGCCTTCATGCAGCCGCAACCGAAATCCAAACGTGACATCTCCAGTTTTGCTGGCGCCAAACCCGGCGACGCCAAGCGGGCGCTCGCCAGCGAGATCGCCCAGGCGATCCGGCTGCGCATGTATCGCCCCGGCGAATGGCTCCGGCAGATCGACCTCGAGCAGAAGTTCCAGGCGACGCGCTTCGACGTGCGCAGCGCACTCGAAGAACTCTCCATCCGCAAGACGATCGAGCACGTCCCCAATCGTGGCTACCGCGTTGCGGAGATCGATCTGGCGACCTATCGCGCCATTCGCGACACCCGCATCATCCTGGAGGCCGGCGCCATGGCGGGGGTCGTCGCTCATATCGGGGAGGCAGAGATTATCCGTCTCGACGAACTCGCCACGGCCTTCAGCGCGGCGGCGACCACGGGCACTCGCACGGACCAGAGCGAGATCAACAGCGCCTTCCACCATCTGATCTACGCCTCCTGCGGCAATCCGGTCCTGGACGAGACGATCTGGGCCCTGCGCGACCGCTCCCGCGGCTCCTCCGTCACCATCTGGGCCTCGCATGATGCGCTGCTTGCCAGTGCGCGCGATCATCACGCGATGGTCGATGCGCTGAGGCGGCGTGATACGGCGGAACTCGCTGCCTTGATCACACGGCACATCGACAAGGACATGGGCTGAACCAGCCTTGGGTCGAAGCCGCGTTGGGCCGAGGCGGACACGGGCCGGGCCGATGTCGCTCAGGGGGACCGCGAAACCTCCCAGAGGCGTGGCAGCGAGGTCAGTGAGGAGACATAGCCCTCGACGCGCCTGCCCGTCGCGCCTGCGACGATGCCGTTGTAGAGCATCACCATCGGCATCTCGGCCAGAAAGCGACGATGCAGATCGTCGAAGATCGTCTGGCGTTCGGCCTTGTCGGCGACGATCATTGATCGGTCGAGCAGCGCCTGCGCTTGCGGATCGTCCCAGAGCTTGCGCGGCTGCTTGTCCTTCGGCCCCGTCACGGATTCGTACGAGAGGGCCGGATCGAGGCGCCCCGAATACGGAAAGGCCTGGATCTGATAATTTCCCTTGCTGTAGCGGTCGAGCTGCGTCGCCCATTCCAGCACCTCGATCTCGACATTGATCCCGGCCGCCTGCAGCATCTGCTGCGCTACGACGGCGGCGTCGAAGCTCTGCGGATAACGCTTGTTGGCGAGCATCACGATCTTCTCGCCCTTGTAGCCGGCCTCCGCGAGGAGCTTGCGCGCGGCCGCAGGATCGTAAGCGACATCCTCTTCCTGCGCCTTGCTGTGATAGGCCGAGAGCGTCGGCACGACGGAACCGTTAGGCTTGCCCAGCCCGTCGGTCACGGCCGAGACGAGTTCCGCCTTGTCGATCGCGGCGGCGATGGCGCGGCGCAGCTTGGCGTTGCTCAGCACGGGGTCGCGGGTCTGGATGATCAGCCCGACCAGCCCCATATGCGATTTCACCGACAGCTTGACGTTTCCGTTCCCCTTCAGCTCCGCCACGTCCGCGTTGGCGAGATCGGGCACGACATCGATATCGCCGCTGAGCAGGGCGGCTTTCGCAGTCGCGAGGTCGGGTATCACGACGAAATCGACGGTGTCGACAAGCGGGCGCTTTGCGCCGGTAAGCCCGTCGATTGCCCTCGGTAGGGCAGCGTATTCGGCAAAGCGTTGCAGCCGGACCAGCTCGCCGCGTTTCCATTCGCCGAACTTGAACGGCCCGGTGCCGATCGGCTTCTCGAAGGAGCCGTCGGCCTTGACCGAATCCTTGTGCAGGATGCCGGTCATCGCGCAGTCGGTGCGGGCGAGCGAGCCCAGGAACAGCGCGCTCGGTTTGTCGAGCTTGAAGACCACCGTCGCGGGGTCTGCAGCCGTGACGCTCTCGACCTTGACGAGACCGCGCCCGTCGAATTCGGACAGGCAGCGCCAGTCCGTCTTCGGGTCCATGTAGCGGTTCCAGCTCCAGACGACGTCGTCGGCACTGAGCGCGGCGCCGTTGTGGAACCGCACGCCCTTGCGCAGCGTGAAGCTGTAGGTCTTGCCGTCCTCGGCGATCGCGACCTTCTCCGCTAGGAGCGGCTTCGGCTCGGAATCCTCACCATACGCCACGAGCCCCTCGACCACATGCAGTACGACACCGTCGGTGTTGTGGTCGCGGTTCACGCCGGGGTTGATCGAGCGGATGTCGGCGCGCAGCTGGACCTTGAGCACAGTTGCGGCCTGCGCGGCCGGAATCAGCGTCGCGAGGGCCAACCCGGCAGATAAGGCGGTCGTCTGAATACGTCGAAGCATCGGCCTGTTCCCCATCGTTGTGTCGGCTTGCTGCGGCTGAATGGCGGGCTATTCGGCGGCCTTCGCCAGCATCTGCGGATCGGCGGTCAGGCTGTATCGGGTAAAACTGCGGTTCAACGCGGGCAGAGGACAGACCTCCATGATCCCCTCCGCCGGCTCCATGATCACCATGGCGACCGTCGCCGAGAGGTTGCCGGTGTCGTTGGGACGCGGCGGACGGCACACCGAATGCGGGGTGAGGAAATCGTCGAACAGAGCGTGCTTGAGGTCGTCGGCCGTGAGTTTCCCGCCGGCCTCGTCGAGCAGCTTTCGCACGCGCCAGTCGCGGTAGAAGCTTTCGGGCACGCGCGGCGTGCCGGTGTCGCGCAGCTTGGTCAGCGCGACCTGCCCGACCCAGTGATTGGCGTGAACGATCAGCCCCTCGGTCGGATAGAGCGGGAAAGCCTCGTCCGGCGCGCATTCGAAATCGATCCCGAACCCGGCGACGGTCGAGAGCATCATGTTGTTGGAGCAGGCCTTCGGGGTCGTCGCGACGGCCTTTATGGCGAAGGCGAAGTGCTCCTGCTCCAGCACCTTGCGGCGGATCAGCGCCAGCGGCACGCCGGCTTGCGTGAAGTCGCGCTCGGATTCGAGATAGTTTGCGGTGATGCAGATGCCAGCGGCGTTCATGCCGCAACGGGCCAGGCCCCCGGCCTCGACGAAGGTCAGAAAATCCGGCCCGTCATCGCGCCGCACCCGCAGCACGATCGCGGTCTCGGCGCATTCGGCCTTCCAGTCCCAGTTCTGGCCATGGATCAGGGCGCCATTGGCGCTGCGCTCGGGCAGGATGATCGCGCCGGTGCA
Organism: Bosea sp. PAMC 26642; assembly: GCF_001562255.1. Taxonomy (NCBI): domain Bacteria; kingdom Pseudomonadati; phylum Pseudomonadota; class Alphaproteobacteria; order Hyphomicrobiales; family Alloboseaceae; genus Allobosea; species Allobosea sp. PAMC 26642. The sequence goes on from NZ_CP014301.1 coordinate 4,869,915, forward strand.
GCCGTCATCGAGCTCTTCGGTCGCCTCGACCGGCTTGTTCCTAATCAGCCGCGCCTTGGCGATGACCTCGGTGCGGGCGTTGATCATAATGATGTCTTCGAGCGGCACACTGGCACCCTCGGCGATGCCGGCCATCTCCTCGATGTAATGCGCGCCGAACGCCTCGATCTCGCGGGCGAATTCGCTAATCAGGGCCGTCTTGGCTGCGGCCCCATAGCCAAGTTCGCCAAGTTGCCCGCCATAGAGTTCGATCGAACGCTTGACGCGGGCTGGTACCGCCGCGCCATGCTGGCGCCCGCGTTCACGGGGTGATCCGGAGACAACCACGAAGGGGCAGGGCTGAATCATCATTGTCTCTTCCGGCCCATGGCCTGCAGTTGGCCACTAATGTATTTCATCTGCAATTAAGACAATCAAGGGCCTTTCATGTCCCAGCCTTCCCGCCTCCAGCAGGATCTCGCCGAGCGCATTCTCGATCTGGCGCGAGGGGATGGTCTGACCGCCGGCGCGCATCTCAACGAAAGCGTGATCGCGCGACGTCTCGACGTCTCGCGGACACCCGTACGCGCCGCCTTCGCTTGGCTCGCGGATCGTGGGTTGGTGCGCCGCAATCCGCATCGCGGGCTCGAATTGATCACCACGCCCGGCGCACCGGCGACTAACGCGAGCCCGTCGGATGGTATCGAGCTTGCGCTGGTGCGGCTGGCCCATGAACGCGGAGCTGGTGAACTGGAGGATGAATTCTCCGAGCAGGAGATCATGCGGCGCTACGGGCTTGGCCGGTCCGAGATGAAGCGGCTGCTGGCTCGTCTTGCCGAACTCGAGATGGTCGAGCGGAAGCCCGGTTATGGCTGGCGCTTCCTTCAGGAGCCCCGCGATCATTGTGTTCATGACGAACGCTATCGCTTCCGCCTGCTGATCGAGCCCATGGCATTTCTGGAACCGGGCTTTTCGCTCGACGAGGGCTGGATCGCAGAGATGCGCCGGCGTCATCTCGGAACACTGGCACAGCCCTGGCGCGAGACCTCGGCGATCAGCTTCTTCGAGATGAATGCGGCCTACCACGAGGGGTTGGCGGCGGCATCGGGCAACCGCTTCATCCATTCGGCGATCCGTCGTCAGAACCAACTTCGGCGGTTGTCGAACTACGACTGGGTGTTCGGCTTCGAGCGCGTCGAGGTGAACTGCCGGGAGCATCTCCAGATCCTCGACTCGATCGAGGCCGGGGATCTGGAGGTCGCGGCGGCGCAAATGCGGCGCCATCTGCAGCGCGCCAGCCGGCTGCGCCGGCCCACTGGGGTGGATTCAGATTAGTATTGTTGCTTTTACCGGGCTGGAAAGACATCTCTGCGGGTCATCCACCGGCGTAGACCATGGCGCTCCTATGAAGCCGTGCAATACGCGACCCTCGATGGGTAGTGATTAACCACCCGGGGTGGGACGATGATCGTTATTGTCCCAATGGCTTGATCGACTACGATGTCGGAACGTTGGTCCGCTCGCTCGATCCCCTGCTGTTGGCCGAACTGACGCGCCAGCAGGAACTGCGCCATCGGCAGGCTCACGGGCCGGAGGTGCGCCGTGCCCACGCCTGATCCGCGGGCATTGGTTTCTGTCCGGCGTTCATCGATACCTCGGAGACGATCGTCGGCGGACAAGGTCGAAAGCGTCCTATAGGCCGTCGCCACGGGCTAGGTCCGGGGCTGGCTGGAATTGACCGGACGCCAGACCAGGTCGCTGCTGGTGCATCACCCATCACGTTGCCGTGATTCCGCGCCGCGTCGCGCCCGTCCCCCGGCGAGCCGATCGGACTGCGAACGGGTTGATCGACCGGCCAAATCGACTGTTGCGACCGGCTCGAAGGAGGAAATTCCACCACATCCAGCTGATCACGCGGCGTGATCGATCCGTCATAGGCGGTTGGCTCTTTGGCGCATCTGAGTTTCAATTGCTTCCAATGAAATTCAACCGGCGCGCTGTGCGGCAGGCCGGGATTTGCGGCAGGGCGCGTTGGCACTCTTGCCGTCCTTCTTGATCGAAACCGGGAGGTTTACGGTGGCGAAGCTCAATGTGAACGGCAAGATGCTCGACATCGAGGCGGCGGGCGACACGCCGCTGCTCTGGGTCATCCGCGAACAGATCGGTTTGACTGGTACGAAATATGGCTGCGGTGTCGCGCAATGCGGCGCCTGCACTGTCCATATCGACGGTGTCGCGACGCGGTCCTGTGCGCTCCCGCTCGATGCGGTGACGGCGGAGCAGAAGATCGTCACGATCGAGGGGCTCTCGCCCGACGGCACCCATCCGGTCCAGCAGGCTTGGATCAAGCACGACGTGCCGCAATGCGGCTTCTGCCAGAGCGGCATGATCATGGCGACTGCGGCGCTGCTGCAGGCCAATCCCAAGGCGACCGAAGCCGACATCGCCAGCGAGATCACCAATATCTGCCGTTGCGGCACCTATGCGCGGGTCAAGACGGCGATTCTCGACGTCGTCGCCGGCGGCACGCTCGGTCGCGGTTGAGGGGAGAATGATCATGACCGTCTCGACCAAAACCACCGCTTTCAAACCCTCCCGCCGCAGCCTGCTTGCAGGGTCTGCCGCAGCCGTCGGCGCCTTCTCTTTCGGGTTCGCCATCCCGTTGGGCAGCGAAGCGCAGGCGCAAGGCGCTGTCCCCGAAATCAACGCCTGGGTCGTGATCCATCCCGACGACAAGGTGGTGATCCGCATCGTCCGCTCCGAGATGGGGCAGGGCACGCTGACCGGCCTCGCCCAGCTCGTCGCTGAAGAATTGAACTGTGACTGGACGAAGGTCACGACCGAGTACCCGACGCCGGGCCAGAGCGTCGCGCGCAACCGCGTCTGGGGCAATTTCTCGACCGGCGGCAGCCGCGGCATCCGCGAATCGCACGACTATGTCCGCAAGGGCGGCGCCGCAGCGCGGATGATGATGATCCAGGCGGCGGCGAACCAGTGGAACGTGCCCGCCGCCGAATGCGCTGCCGAAAAGAGCGTGATCACGCACAAGGCCTCGGGCCGCTCGCTGCGCTACGGCGAGGTCGCGGCCGCTGCCGCGAAGATCGAGGCGCCCAAGGACGTTCCTCTCAAGGACCCGAAGGACTGGACCATCGCGGGCAAGCCGCTGCCGCGGCTCGACACCGTCGACAAGACCAACGGCAAGAAGATCTACGGCATGGATCTGAAGATGCCGGGCCTGCTCAACGCCGCGATCAAGGATTGCCCGGTCTTCGGCGGCAAGGTGAAGAGCTTCGAGGCGGCCAAGGTCAAGGACATGCCCGGCGTCAGGCATGTACTCCCCGTCGGCGAAAGCGCCGTCTCCGTCGTCGCGGATACATGGTGGCAGGCCAAGTCGGCGCTCGACGCTCTGCCGATCGTCTGGGACGAAGGGGAGCATGCCAGGGTCTCCAGCGAGAGCATCGCCGCCTGGCTCAAGGAAGGGCTCGATGCGCCCACCGCCATCGTCGGCAACCAGAACGGCGACGTGAAGGCTGCGATTGCGGCAGCCGCGAAGACCGTCGAGGCGGTCTACAGCTACCCCTATCAGAACCACGCCACCATGGAGACGATGAACGCTACGGCGCTGTGGACGCCGGAAAAATGCGAGGTCTGGACTCCCACGCAGAACGGCGAGGCGGCGCTCGCCGCGACCTCCGAGGCTGCCGGCCTGCCGTTGGCGAAATGCGAGGCCTACAAGATCGATCTCGGCGGCGGATTCGGCAGGCGTGGTGCCAGCCAGGACTGGGTTCGCCAGGTCGTCGCAATCGCCAGGCAGATCCCCCGCACGCCGGTGAAGCTGATCTGGTCGCGCGAGGAGGATATGACCCATGGCCGCTATCACCCGGTCACGCAGTGCAAGATGGTCGGCGCCTTCGACAAGGACAACAACCTGACCGGCCTGCACATGCGCATCTCCGGCCAGTCGATCGTGGCGGGGCTGTTTCCCGGCACGATCCAGAACGGCCGCGATCCGGCCGTCTTCCAGGGTCTCAACGCACCCGGCCCCGAAGCCTCGATCGGCTATGGCGTGCCCAACCTGCTGATCGACCACGCCATGCGCAACCCGCATGTGCCGCCGGGCTTCTGGCGCGGCGTCAACCTGAACCAGAACACGATCTACCTCGAATCCTTCATGGACGAGCTGGCGCATTCCGTGGGCAAGGACCCGCTGGAGTTCCGGCGCGGCCTGATGAAGAACCATCCCAAGCATCTCGCCGTTCTGAACGCGGTGGCTGAGAAGGCCGGCTGGGGCAGCAAGTTGCCCGACGGCGTTTTCCGCGGCATCTGCCAGACCATGGGCTTCGGCTCCTATGTCGCGGCCGTCGCCGAGGTTTCGGTCAGCCCGGCTGGTCAGCTCAAGATCCATCGCATCGTGGCGGCGACCGACCCCGGCCACGCCGTCAACCCGGCTCAGATCGAGCGCCAGGTCGAGGGCTCCTTCGTCTACGGCCTGTCGGCCTCGCTCTATGGCGAGATCACCATCAAGGACGGCCGTGTCGAGCAGGAGAATTTCGACACCTACGAGGTGATGCGGCTGGAGGCGATGCCGGCGGTCGAGACTGTGATCGTGCCGTCCGGCGGTTTCTGGGGCGGCGTCGGCGAGCCGACGATCGCGGTCGCGGCGCCGGCCGTCCTGAACGCGATCTTCGCGGCGACAGGCAAGCGCATCCGCTCACTTCCGCTGAAGAACGCCGATCTGAAGAAGGCGTGAAGGCGGCGGGAGTGATGTCGCGTCTGGCGTTCGCTGGAGCCATTTTGGCATCCGGCGGCGCTTCGACCGCTGTCGCGCTCGAACCCTACACGATCGTCGGCGACGCCATCCCGCGCTCGCTCGGCGATCTTGCCGGGAATGCGATGCGCGGCTCTGCGCTGGTGCGCGATCGCGAGCGCGGCAACTGCCTGATCTGCCACCAGGGCGCGGATGCGTCCGAGCCCTTCCAGGGCACGATCGGCCCGCCTCTGGCCGGCGTCGGGGCTCGCCTCGACGCGGGCCAGATCCGGCTGCGGCTGGTCGACGCCTCGACGCTGAACCCGCAGACCGTGATGCCGCCCTATTTCCGGACGGAAAACCTGCAAGATGTCGCTCCACAGTACCGGGGCAAGCCGGCCCTCTCGGCCCAGGAGATCGAGGATGTCGTCAGCTATCTCGCCTCGCTCAAGACCTTTTGAGGGTGGTCTCGACCGCCGCCGCGTCGTCGCGGGCGCAGCGGCCGGTCTGCTGGTCGCGGCCTTGCCGGCTCGTGCGGCCACGGAGCCCTCGCCGGAACTGGCCCAACTGATCGCGCGCATCACCGACGGCGCCGTGCCGGAAAGGGGCCGCATCACGCTCGACATCCCCGCTCTGGTTGAGAACGGCAATTCGGTCGACACCCGGATTCTTGTCGAGAGCCCGATGACCGAAGCCGATCATGTCCGCTGGATCCATCTGATTGCCGAGAAGAACCCGTTTCCCGACATGGCGCGGTTCCATCTCGGCCCCCGCGCCGGCCGCGCCGAGGTGGCGACCACCTTGCGGCTAGCGGCCTCGCAGACCGTGACCGCGGTCGCGGCGCTGAGCGGCGGCGGCTTTGTCATGGCGGATGCCGACATCGTCGTGACGCTGAGCGCCTGCATCGACGGCGGCTGAGGAGAGCAAGATGAGCTTCAACGCCCGCATCACCATGCCCACTGAGGCCCGCGCCGGCGAGATCGTCGAGATCAAGGTGCTGACCCGCCATCCGATGGATCGTGGCGGACAGTCCGACGGCAAGGGTGGCACCGTGCCGCGCAAGATCCTGAACCGGCTGACGGCGACCTATGCCGGCGAGCCGATCTTGCGCTTCGACATGCACACCGGCGTTGCCGCCAACCCCTTCGTCTCCTTCACGACGCGGGCGGTCGCGACGGGCGACATCGTCTTCGAATGGCGCGAGGACGGCGGCGCGACCTATACCCGGACCGCCAGGCTGACCGTGACGTGATCGGGCGACGATCGCTGCGTGGATGGATTGCGGCGCTGGCGCTGCTCGCGGCTGCGCCGGCCCTGTCGGAGATCAAGTCCGGCACGGAATTCCTCTCACCCGACATGCGTCGGCAGCAGGCGGACGAAACCCGCAACCCGGCCTTCTTCTGGGTCGAGCAGGGGCGCGAGCTGTTCAGCCGCAAGCCCGCGCCCAACGGGCAGGCCTGCATCTCCTGCCATGCCGACCCGCAGCAGAGCCTGCGCGGCGCGGCGACGCATTATCCGCAGGTCGATGCGGCCAGCGGCAAGCTGCTCAACCTCGAAGGCCGGATCGAGCAGTGCCGGGTCGAGCGGCAGGGGCAGCCGGCCTTCGGCTATGAGAGCTCCGAGCTTCTGGCGATGACCGCCTATCTCGGCTCGCTCTCGCGCGGCCTGCCGATGGATGTGAAGACCGACGGCGCGGCTAAGCCCTATTACGAGGCGGGCAAGGCCTTCTTCGAGCGCCGGCAGGGCCAGCTCAACCTATCCTGCCAGCAATGCCATGACGGCCTCATCGGCCAGAAGCTGCGCGGCGACACGGTCAGCCACGGCGCCGGCACAGGCTACCCGGCCTATCGGCTGGAATGGAACGATGTCGGATCGCTGCACCGGCGCCTCCGCGCCTGCTCGCTCGGCGTCCGCGCAACTCAGTTCGACTACGGCTCGCCGGAATACCTCGCGCTGGAGCTTTACCTCGCGGGGCGGGCCAGGGGCCTGCCGGTGGAGACGCCGGGGATGAGGCGTTAGTCAAGAGCGGGATACGTTGAGTCAGAAACGCACCGTCATTCCGGGCGTAGCGAAGCGGAGACCCGGAATCCATCGTAAGGCGATGCGCTCTACGATGGATTCCGGATCGGCGCCGCTGCGCGGCTTGTCCGGAATGACGGCACGAAGGGATGGCGGCTACAGAAAGCTGCTGGAATCGTTCATTTCATATTGGGCGAGGCACTCAGAGCTTCTTCCCATCCTTGTCGTACTGCTTGAGGTAGGCGCTCAGGTCCTTGATCTCCTGCTCGTTCTTGATCCCGGCGAAGATCATCTTGGTGCCGGGGATCTTGGCCTTCGGGTCCTTGATGTAGTCGGCGAAGACCGCATCGTCCCAGGTCAGGCCGGCGGCCTTGTTGGCGGCGGAATAGCTGTATCCCTCGACCGAACCCGATGCCCGCCCGAACAAGCCGTTCAGCACCGGGCCGATCGTGTTCTTCGCCGTCTCGCCGAGCTGGTGGCAGGCGCGGCATTTGTTGAAGGAGCGCTCGCCGGCGGCAACGTCCTGAGCGTGGGCGGACGTCCCGAGCAGCATCGTTGCGGCAAGGATCGCGGCACTGGCAATCGTGGCGCTGGCATAGAGGGCTTTCATGATCGTTCCTTCGTCGGTAGGGAGGTTTTGGCCATCAGGTAAACATGTCGGCGCAGATGGCGTCGTACCAGGCGATGTTCTCGGCCTGGGTCTGCCTGCGGATCTCGGCGCTCTCGCCCGGCTGCGAGATGAAGGTCTCGACCGCGGCGATGCGGCCGTCCTTCGGCTCGTAGCGGCCACCGACCTTGATGGCGTCGTCGGTGTCGACGAGGCTCCAGCAGGTGTTGAAGTAGCGCGCCGGGAAGGTTGGCCCCGCGACCAGTTCGCCACGCAGAATCATCGCAGCGACCTTGGCCTGATTGTTGGCGGAGAAAGCCGATTTCGGCATGTCGCCGGCGTTGCAGGCATCGCCGAGCACGACGATGTTGGAATCGACGACGGATTTCATGGTCGCCGGGTCGATAGCGCAGTAGCCGCCCGCTGGAGCGAGCCCCGCATCGCGCGCGATCGCGCCCGCCATCTGGGCCGGGATGACGTTGACGAAGGCACAGTTCTCGTAAGTCTCGAAGCCGGTGACGACGGTGCCGGTCGCAGGATCGACCGATCTGATGCCGTCATGCACTTTGGGACCGAGCCATTCGATCATCGCGCCATAGCGCTTCTCCCAATCCGGCATGAACACGCCCTGCTTGGAGAAGCTCTCCTTGGGATCGAGTATGACGATCCGGGCCTTGCGGCGGTTGGTCGCCATCAGCACATGCGCGAACATCGAGGCGCGCTCATAGGGGCCGGGCGGACAGCGATAGGGATTGGGCGGGGCGATCATCACGATCATGCCGCCATCGGGCACCGCGTCGAGCCTCTCGCGGATCAGCTGCGTCTGCCGGCCGGGCTTCCAGCCATGCGGCATGGCCTCCTCGGCGGCTTTCGACCAGCCGGGCACGGAATCATATTTCAGGTCGATGCCGGGCGAGAGCACCAGCCGGTCGTAAGGCAGGCGCCGGCCATCCGTCAGCACGACCTCCTTGCGGTCGCGGTCGATCTGCGTGGCGCGACTGCGGACGAGCGCGATTCCATAAGCCGAGGCCAGCGCGTCGTAGCGATGGACGATCTCCTCATAGCGCTTGAAGCCGCCGATATAGAGGTTGGAGTGGAAGCAGGTCTGGTAGGTCTCGTTCTCCTCGACCAGCGTCACCGCGATCGCCCCGGCACTGTCCCTGGCGAGATATTTTGCCGCCGTGGCGCCGCCCGGCCCGCCGCCGACCACGACCACGCGCGGCTTGGCCTGCGCGAGGACGGTGGGCGCGGCCAGCGTGTTCGCCGCCAGCAGGGCGCCGGAGCCTGCCATAAGATGGCGTCGCGTCGGTTTCATCGGCCTGTCCTCCGCGCGGTCACGGCTTCGGCGCCAGCGCGCCGAAATAGGCGGCGAGCGCCGCGATCTCGTCGCGGCTCAGGCGCGCGGCGATGGTCTGCATCACGGGGTTGTGGCGCTGTCGGCTGCCATAGGCGTCGAGCACGGCGACGAACTGCTCTTCCGGCCAGCCGACGATCGGCGGGATGCCGCTGCTCCCGCGGCCCGAGAGCTGGTGGCAGGCGGTGCACTCGGCGGCGAGATAGGCTCCGAGCGCCCGGTCCCCGGCGGCCTCGGCGGGCGCGACGACGAGCAGCAGAACAGCAACGCCCGGCAGGGCAAACCCTGCGGGACGTCGCGCATGCCGCCATGTCATCCTGTCCCTGCCCAAGCCGGGCTCCCTGTCGCAATCGCCCACCAGTCGCCCGGCCTCCGCTGCCAAAGCAGCAGAGCCGCAAGGCGGGATGATGGAGCCCAGTTCCTTTTTGGAAGAGTTCGCAGGTTCCGTCTTTCACGATCCTGTCAGAGGATCGCGAGCAGGCGCGCCAGCGGTCCGTGTAGCGCGCGCAGGCGAGCGTCATGCTGTGGTCCGAACAGATCTTCAGTGACTCGCGCCTTGATCTTGCGGATGATCTCGATGAGTTCCCTGATGTCGGGCGCCGTCAGGCCCCGGCGCCGGCTCATCCAGCAGCAGCTTGGGGTCGAGTGCCAGAGCCCTGCCGATCTCCAGCAGGCGCATCTTGCCATAAGGCAGGTTGCGCGCCTCTTCGTTGGCCAAGGCGTCGAGCCCGACGAACTGCAGGTTACTGGCGGCGCGCTCGCGCGCGTCGTGCTCCTCCTTGCGGGCTTGCGGCAGGCCGAGCGCCACCGAGAAGAAGCCACTGCGATAGCTGTGGTGCAGCCCGACCATAACGTTTTCCAGGCAGGTCAACTCGCCGAAGAGCTGGACGTTCTGGAAGGTCCGCGCGATGCCCTGCGCAGCGATCTAGGGGCGAATTGCGCCCGACCAAAGATTGCCCTTCGAAGGCGATCTCGCCGCCAGTAGGCGTGTAGATGCCGGTCAGCACATTCATCATGGTGCTCTTGCCCGAGCCGTTTGGACGGATCAGGCTATGGATCGTGCCGGGCTTCACCGCCATGTCGATGTCGTTCAGCGCCTTCAGCCCGCCGAACTGCATCAGCACCTTGCGGATGTCGAGCAGCGTGCCGCCGGCCGGTGTCGTGGACGCAGTGGCGCGTCCGGAGCGAGAAAACGACCTTTCGTCGCCGACCACCGTGTGGTGATCGCCATCCACGGGCTGGCTCTCGCGCTGGCCTTTGGCGAGTGGCCGAAGGGCCAGGCACCTTAACGTTCAGGTAGTAAAACCCTGCTTGGTAGCGAAGGGTCGGGACATCGCAAGAGCCATGGTGTCAAACCGCAATATCAAAGCGGAACCATGTAACTCGTTATCGATGCTTACTCTTTGACGCAAAGCGAGAAAGAGTGGTGCCCAGGAGAGGACTCGAACCTCCAGTAGAGCTACCTAACTACTGAATTATAAAGGCTTTTTCGACTTCCGCTTAGGTTGCTGTGTGAAAGGAATATGTGAACGGTTGGGCTTGTGATCATAGCGTCGCGACACCCAAAATCCAGACAATTCAGCACCCATTGCAGCGTCAGCCACGGCTCCATCGACCTAGAGAAAGCTGGCCGCCAGCGGGGTTCTTGGTTGAACCTGCGCGCCGTCGGATCGTCCGTTCTATAAGTCGGCTCTGCTGTCGGGGTGAGTTCCAGCGGAAAAGCCTCGATAGACGTAGGCCCGACGGATCACCTCGCAGTCGGCCTCGTTGACGCCGCAGGCGCGGGCCGTCGCGTACCATTCGCGATCGACTACCCGGACCATCTCATCGACCAGCGCCTTCGCCTCATCCGGAGCAATCATAAACCGGCGGCATTCGCTCAATAGGTTGGCCCCGTTGGCGAACCTGCCCTGTGCGCCGCAGGCCATGGCGAGGTCGCGCCGATCCTCTCGCGTCGGCGTCAGGTCATAAGCCGGTGAAAGGCGCCAGCCTGACCCCAGCGCGAGGGCCGCGTGGTTGCGCGGGTGATCATCGATGTTGGAGACGAGGGCGTTGAACACCATCCGGCGGAACAGCTCACGCGCGTCCTCGGCGGGGCGCTCGCTGATCCGGCGCAGGGTCTCGACCAGCAGCACATAGGACCAGCGCGCCCGTCCCTCAGGCGTCTCGTCGGTCTCTAGCAGGGTCAGGGCCGCTGACCATCCGGGCGCGGGCGTAGCTGTCCTCGACGCGCGTGCGGTGGGAGCGCTTGACGAGCAGAACGTCGCGGCCGCCGATTCTGGCGACCTGCGACTCGGCCGTCTGCAGGCCGCATTGGCGGGCAAGCTGAAGCGTGGCGTGCTCGACCTGGAAAACCGACTTCGCCAGATCCAAACCGATGCGTGCGATGCTCATAGTGGCTCTCCCTCGTTGATCGTTGCCGAATAATGCGCCGCCCACGCGGGTGGTCCATGCCATCAAATGGGCCGTCCTAGCGCGCCCGCTACATCACGCTGGAAAGCATCGCGGCATTGAGCGATGATCCCATCGTCGGCATGCCAACCTTGGCTGCCTGACCAGCCCGGCCTAGCCGGTGATCGTCGTGGCCCTCGGAAGCTACACCACCATCAGGGACACGACCAAGGGACCCAGACATTGCGCAGCGAGTTCAGGTCGAAGTCTCCGGTGTGCAAAGCCCATCGCTGTTTCCGAAACGGTGACGACCGAGAAGAACCTTTGGCCTCGCTACAACGGCGGCGAGGGATTGCGCCACGAGGTTAGGCTCGCCAAGACCAGATAGAGCGCGATAGACGGCAATGTATACAAATTAGCCCCAAAAGGTCGTCTTGCGCCGGATCGGCACGCGCTTTGCATGCAATTCTGTGTCGTCCGTGAACGGTTGCAGAGAGGAGATAAGCATGCAGACCCCGCTGCGGGAGATCGTGGCCGTCCAGGCTCGAACCTGGTCAGGCATTGAGCAGCCCAACGAGGCTGCCGGCATCATGGCTGATGCGATGAGCCCCACCATCGAGGGTTTCGCGGCGTTGCGAGGCCAACTCGCCTTTGAGGACGAGCCGTCGAGCTTCGAGGCCGCGCTCCAGGCGACGAAGGAGCCGCAACCATGAACGCTCAGGCGAAAAGCTCGCTGCTGCATCTGTCGCTGACCGATGCCGCCGATGCGCTCAAGGACGGGGCGGTCACCGCAGTCGAACTCACCACCGCCGCACTCGAAGCCTTCACGCGCGTCGACGAGGTGATCAACTCGGCGATCTGGCTCGAGGGCGCGGCCGCGCTGGAGGCGGCGGAGACACTCGACAAGAAGCGGAAGTCGGGCGCCACGCTCGGGCCGCTGCACGGCCTGCCCCTGGCCCACAAGGACATGTACTACAAGGCCGGCAAGCTCTCTACCTGCGGCTCGGCGATCCGCAAGGATTTCCGCCCGAGCTACACCGCAACCGTGATGGAGAGGCTGGAAGACGCCGGCTCCGTCACACTCGGCGGGCTGAACATGGCCGAGTTCGCGCAGAACCCGACCGGCCACAACCAGCATTACGGCCATTGCCGCAATCCCTGGCATCCCGATTACTGCACCGGCGGCTCCTCTTCCGGCTCGGGAGCTGCGGTCGCGGCGCGGCTGATCTATGGCGCGCTGGGCTCGGACACCGGCGGCTCGATCCGACTTCCGGCTGCGATCTGCGGCGTTACCGGAATCAAGGCGACGCAAACCCGCGTTTCGCGCCACGGCGTGATGCCGCTCTCCTTTTCGGCCGACAATGTTGGGCCTTTGACCCAGACGGCCCGCGATGCCGCCCGTTTCCTCGGCGTGATCGCCGGCCACGACCCGAAGGACGCGACCTCGGCCTCCGAGCCCGTGCCCGACTATGAGGCAGCCCTGACCGGCGACATCAGGGGCATGCGCATCGGCGTTCCGACCAACTACTTCTTCGACGGGATCGATCCCGAAGTGCAGGCTGCCTTCGACGCCGTGGTCGCGGTGCTGCAGGCGCGCGGCGCCGTCATCGCGCCTGTCACGATACCCCATATGGATGCGGTCGCGACTTATGGCGGCATCGTCTCACGCGTCGAGGGCGGCACGATCCATGCCCAATGGATGCGCCAGCGCCCGCAAGACTATGCCGTGCATCTAAGCGGCAGGCTCTATCCCTCACAGGGCATTCCCGGCACCTATTATCTCGAGGCACTGGCTCGGCGCGGCGCGATCCTGAAGGCGGTGGCGGCCACGGTCTTCGGCGTTTGCGACGCCTTCATCACGCCGACCCTGCGCATGAAGGTGCCGACGCTGCTGGCGACCGACATCGATGCCGGCACGCCGGGCGCGATCGAGACGTTCCAAGACGTCTCGATCAACACCAGACCGATCAACTATCTCGGCCTGCCCTCGGTCAGCGTGCCCTGCGGGCTCGATTCGAACGGCCTGCCGATCGGTTTTCAGATCCAGGGCCGCCCCTTCGCCGAGGCGCGCGTGCTCAAGATCGCCGACGCCTATCAGCGCGATACGGACTGGCACCGCCGCTTGCCCCCCAACGTGTCCTGACGCGATGAAGCCGGCATAAACCACGGACCGTCATCCGCAATGAGCGCGACCAGGCTGCATGCCGACGAGGTGGCGATCGACGCCGCACTCGCCGGCCGCCTGGTCGCCAGCCAATTTCCCGCCTGGCGCGACCTGGCCCTGACGCGCATCGCATCGGGCGGCACCGACAACGCCATCTTCCGCCTCGGCGAAGAGTTCTGCGTGCGCATGCCGCGCTACCCCGCGGCTGCGGCGCTGGTCGGCAGGGAAAAGCTATGGCTGTCGCGGCTGGCGCCGCAACTGCCGCTCGCCATCCCCACGCCGCTCGCCATGGGCTCGCCCGGCGAAGGCTATCCGTTTTCCTGGTCGATCTGCCGCTGGATCGCCGGCGAGGATGCGATGACGGGCAGGCTGTCCGACGGTGGCGCAGCGGCGCGGACGCTGGCGGGCTTCATCGCGGCGCTCCGGGCGATCGACGCGTCGGGCGGACCGCCATGCGGAGACGCGAATTTCGAGCGCGGCGTGCCGCTCGCGCAACGTGACCGGCGCGTTAGGGAAGCCATCGCTTTGCTGCCGGAAGACATCGATGCTTGCGCCGTCGCGCGGGCCTGGGAGGAGGCGCTCGCCGCCCCGCTCTGGCCTGACGCGCCGGCCTGGCTGCATGGCGACATCCATCCCGGCAACCTGATCCTGCGCGACGGTGCGATCGTCGCGGTGATCGATTTCGGCTGTGTCGGCATCGGCGACCCGGCCTGCGACCTGCAGCCGGCCTGGACCCTTTTTTCCGCGGCCGAACGCGCGATCTTCCGCGCGCATCTTGCGCCGGACGAGGCGAGCTGGGTACGGGGGAGGGGCTGGGCCTTGTCCGTCGCGGTGATCGCGCTGCCCTACTATACGGGGAGGAATCCGGTGATCGTCGGCATGGCGCGCCGCGCGATCGATCAGATCCTGCTCGATCGCGGCTTGTCGGCATGCCGCGCCTCCTGATTGTCAGGCTCGGCTCTACCGGATCGACGGCCTGCGCTGGCCGCCATCGACATGGATGTCGGCCGCATTGATACCGGCGGCGCGGGGCGAGACGACGAAGGCGATCGCGTCGGCGATCTCGTGGACTGAGCCTAGCCGTCTCCCCGGAAAATCCTCCGCCTCGAATTTCGCGAAATCCTCGGGGCGCTCGGCTTTGGTCCGTTCCCAGCCGCCGCCTGGAAAGATGGTCGAGCCCGGCGAGACCGCGTTGACGCGGATGCCCTGTGGTCCCAGTTCCCAGGCGAGCGAGCGAGCGGCATGGATCAGCCCGGCCTTGGCGGCGGCATATTGTGCGCCGCGCGTCGCCGGCGCGCGACCCGAAATCGAAGCGACGAAGACCGCATTGGCGATCTCGCTTTGGGCCAGAGCGGGCGTCGCCGCACGCAGCGCCGCGATCGAATGGCCGACATTGAACCGGAAGGTCTTCTCCCAATCCGCATCGCTGGCATTCGCCAGTTCGCGCTCGCCGAAACTGCCTCCGGCAGTGGCGATCAGGATGTCGAGCTCGTCATAGGCGGAGATTGTCTCCGCGACGGCGCGCGCGGCATCCTCTGCCAGCGTGAAATCGGCCTGGATGGTGACGACCTCGCCGCCAGCCGCCCTGATCTCGGCGGCCGCGGCGGCCAGGGTGTCGGCGCCGCGCGCCGCGATGGCGAGCCTGACGCCTTCGCCTGCAAGGACGAGTGCGGTCGCCTTGCCGATGCCGCGGCTGCCGCCAGTGATCAGCGCGATCCTACCCCTGAGGCCCAGATCCATCTCAGGCGGCCTTCTGCGCGAGGAGTGTCTTGGGCGCGAGGAGCTTCTTGGCGAGCATGCAGTGGATTCCCTTGGAGCCGTTGACCGTCTGCGTCACGCGCAGATCGGCGGCGATCGAGCACAGCGTATAGGCATCCTCGCGCGACAGGCCCGCCACCTCGCCGATCAGCACGATCATGTCGCGCAGCGCCATCTCGGCGCAGCGGTCGAGGTCGGGATCCATGCCCATGGTCAGGTAATGCGTCGGCGTCTCGGCGCGCGGATAGTTAAAGGAGAGATCCTCGCGCAGGATGAAGGTGAAACGACCTTGCAGAGCCGTTTCGATCGCCGTGACGCAGACCTCGCCGTCGCCCTGCGCCGCATGGCCGTCGCCGCAGGAGAACAGCCCGCCCTCGACGAAGACCGGCAGGAAGATCGTTGCACCCGCGACCATTTCCTTGTTGTCGAGATTGCCGCCGAAGGCGCGCGGCACGATCGAGGTCACTCGTCCCCAGGCGGGCGGCGGCGCCGTGCCCATCACCCCGAAGAAGGGCGCGAGCTGCAGCTCAAGGCCCCAAGGCAGCTTGCCGGTCTTCGCATTGAGGTCGAGCGGGATGTGCAGCAGGCGGACATCGTGGAAGTCGCTCTGCAGCGTGCCGGCGAGCGGGCGGATGACGTTGTAACCCCAGTCCTGCCGGAGCTGGACATCCTCGATCCGCACCTCCAGCACATGGCCGGGCCTGGCGCCCTCGACCGCGACGGGACCGGTCAGGATGTGCCCCGGCAAGGTTTTCTCGGCATGGGCGTGGACGTCGGCGATCTCGGGCGGGGTCATGAAACCGGCATCGGCCTTGGGATGTACCTCGGGCGCGCCGGTCACGGTGTCGACAGTCACAGTGTCGCCGCTTGCGATGGTGAGCTTCGGCTTGAGCGCCGCATCGAAGAAGCCCCAATGGCAGGTCGCGCCGCTGGCTTTGAGGTGATGATGGGTCATGCGTCGTCGTCCGGTTCGGGGGGCGGGTGTGGTCAGGCAGAAGTTTCGTCAGGCATGCGTGTTGTCGGGCAGGCGCGCGACGGCCAAACGGCGCGCGCCGGCATTATGGCGCATCGTATAGACCGTGCCGCCGGCGACCAGCGCGGCGCCGACGATGGTCACGAGGTTCGGAATTTCGGCGAAGACCAGATAACCGCTCGCGGTCGCAAGAAGCAGGCGGACGAAATCGAGCGGAGCCAAGGCGGACGCTTCGCCCATCTGATAGGCGCGGGTGACGAGCCACTGCCCGGCCGTGCCGACGACGCCGATCCCGATCATCAGCGCCCATTCGTTCGGGGTCGGGTGCGTCCACAGAAAGAGGGCGGGCCCGCCGAGCGCGATCAGCACGACGGCACCCTGCCAGAACAGGATCGTCTCCGTCTTCTCGGTATGACCGAGCACGCGCACCGAGATCGTGATACCGGCCCCGAACAGCGCTCCGAGAATGGCGAGCAGCGCATAGCCGTTCATCGCCTCGCCCGTCGGCCGCAGCATGATGACGACGCCGGCGAACCCGAGCGCCATGGCGATCCAGCGCCGTCGGTCGACGACCTCGCCAAGGATGACGATGGCGAGCAGCGTGACGAACAGCACCTGCGCGAAGCCCAGCGCCGTGGCCTCCGCCATCGGCAGGTAGATCAGCGCCGTGAAGCCGCAGAGCATGGCGCCGAGCGAGAACATCCCCCGCAGGAATTGCAGTCCCGGACGGCTGGTGTGCATGATCCGAGGCAGGGCACGCCCGACCACCAGACCGAGGATCAGCGTCATCACCAACTGGCGGACAATCAGGATCTGCGCCAGCGGCACGCGCCCGCCGGCCAGCTTGATAAGCGTCATCATCACCGCGAAGGCGGCGAAGGCGGCGATCATCAACAGCGAGCCGCGCATGTTGGGCGTTGCCGCGCACCACCAGCCATGGGCGCGCTGCAGATGGCGCGGCCGTGCCGCAGGCAATGCGTTCGCCGCCGCCGGCAGGGCGGTCGCAGCCAGGATGGATGCGGCCGCCGCGAGGCTTTCCAAAGACGGCCCCGCGAGATCGGGGTCGGTGCCGGCCATCTCGGGCGACGCCTCATCGCCCATGTCGGCGGCGACGCACCCGTCGGCATAATCCTCGCTCATGGTCCCTCCGGACCGGGACGATCGCTCCGAAAGTCGCTCACGCCGCCTGCCTGAGCGCGGCCGTGGCCGGTCTGATGCCGGTGAGTGCCAGCGCACGCTCCAGGCTCGCCCCGACACGAAGAACCATCGGCTCGTCGAAGGGGCGCCCGACGATCTGCACCGAGAGCGGGAGGCCCGACGCCGAGAACCCCGCCGGCATCGATATGGCCGGGTTCCCCGTCACGTTGAACGGCATGGTCTGGATCGGCCAGTTGGGCGGGAAGGCATCCGACATACTGTCGAAGCGTGCCGCCGGCGCCAGCGCCGAGGCGCAAAGGATCACGTCGTACTGTTTCAGCAATTGGTGGTTGACCGCCACCGCCAGTTCCCGGCGCAGGCGATAGGCCTGGGTCAGGTCGGCGCCGCTGGTCAGCGCGCCGAGGATCATCCGGGTGAAGGTCAGCCTGCCGAAATCGAGCGGCCGCTCGCGGTAGTCCTTCTCATGGATGGCGAAGGCCTCCGAGAACATGATCACTCGCCCGACCGCGTTGAACAGTTCGTAATCGGGGATCGTCACCTCCTCGACGATGGCCCCCGCCTTGGCGAGAAGGTTTGCCGCGTTGTCGATGGCCGCGACGACCTCCGGAGAGACGCCCTCTGCTTCGGCGAAGAAGTGTCGGGGCAGCGCGATCTTGAGGCCGCTCACATCCCCCTCCAGCCCGCTCCGGAAATCCGGCTTCGGCACATCGGCGCTGGCCGGATCGAGCGGATCATGGCCGGTGATGACCTCCATGGTGAGGGCGGCATCCTCGACGGTCCAGCTCAGAGGGCCGCAATGATCGAGCGTGTAGGAGAGCGGGAAGACGCCGCGCCGGGACACCAGCCCGTAAGTCGGCTTCAGCCCGACCGTGCCGCAATAGGCGGCCGGCCCGCGGATCGAGCCGCCCGTGTCGGAGCCCATCGCCATGCGGCACAGCCCCGCCGCCACGGCCGCACCGGATCCCGAGGACGAGCCGCCCGGGATATGCTCGGGGTTCCAGGGGTTGCGGGCCGGCGGAAACGGCAGATCGAAGCTCGGGCCGCCCAGGGCGAATTCGTGCGTCGAGAGCTTGCCAAGCAGCACGCCGCCGCCGGCTTTCAACTTCTCGGCCACGACGGAATCGGCCGCAGGCACATTGTCGACCAGGAGCTTGGAGTGGCAGGTCGTGCGGATGCCGGCCGTATCGTAGATGTCCTTCAGCCCATAGGGCACGCCCTGCATCGGACCGGCATCGATGCCCGCCTTGAAAGCGGCGTCGGCGGCCTCGGCATCGGCCAGCGCCCGCTCGGCGGTGACCGTGATGAAGCTGTTCAGCGCGCCGTCCAGCGCCGCGATTCGCGCCAGCGCATCCTGCGCGAGCGTGCTCGCAGTCACCTGGCCTGAGCGCAGGGCCGCGCCGGTCTCGGCGATGGAGAGTTCATGCAGGGGCTTGGTCATAGCTGTCGCGGACATGTCAGACCCCTTTCATCAGGGTGACGAGGGAGAAGGTGTTGGACGGCTCCGCGGCGGCTGTGCGGGGCTGGCGCAGCAGCGCACACATGCGCTTGAGGTCCCCGTAGCCGGAGAGGACGGCCTCCATCCGGTCCGCCGGGACCGCCACTTCGGCGCGCCGCAGCAGCACGTCCAGCTCGAGCTTCAGATCGGTCGCGCTCGTCTCGCCCATCGCCCTGTCCCCTGTTCCGCTTTTGTCAGCCCGAGCGATGCAACCGTCATGCCATTTCCGCATCATTGTATCCAATAAGGCCAAGCATCGGGTCCCCAGGCGGCGGCAATTCTCCTGCCGGCCTGCGGGCGCCGGCGGTGACTGAGTGCGCGCGAGCCCAATAAAGCGGCGCTCCTGTCTCGGCCTATTAGGCGCAGAAGCCGCTCATCTCGGCGCTCTGGCCTCGTGTCGGAGCGAGGCGACTATTTTGACGGCAGTGCTGCATTGAATACAATCAGGCGGATTTGGCATGGGCCTTGCTGTGATGGGGGGCTATCGTCGGCGCGGCCCGAGGCGGGCCCTGCGTCAGCGCGACCCTCTTCCCGTCGATCAGGAGCGTCCCATGCATACCATCGCAATCCCGGAATACGTTCTCCAGCGCGTCGTCGAGCGGCGCGGCAAGGTCAGACTGTTCGAGACGCTCGATCCGGCGCGGACAGCGCTGATCGTGGTCGATCTCCAGAACGGCTTCATGGCGCCGGGCCAGCCCGCCGAAATCGCATATGCCCGCGAGATCGTGCCCAACGTCAACCGGATCGGGCGGGCGCTCAGGGCGGCCGGCGGCGTTGTCGTCTACATCCAGAACACGATCACCGAAGAGACGC
Source organism: Bosea sp. PAMC 26642 (assembly GCF_001562255.1). NCBI lineage: Bacteria > Pseudomonadati > Pseudomonadota > Alphaproteobacteria > Hyphomicrobiales > Alloboseaceae > Allobosea > Allobosea sp. PAMC 26642. Next base: position 4,889,373 of record NZ_CP014301.1, read on the forward strand.
AGGCGCAGTGGTGCGTCTGGTTCGACAACTTCACCAAGGGCGACTTCAAGCAGCGCATGATCGCCGCCTTCGCGCGCGGTAGCTTCGGCCATGCGATCTATCCGGAACTCGAGGTCCTGCCCGAGGACTGGACGGTCGAGAAGCAGCGCTTCGGCGCATTCGTCGAGGGCTCGTCGATGCTCCATGCGCAATTGCAGGAGCGGGGCGTCGACACGCTGATCGTCGTCGGCACCGCCACGAATGTCTGCTGCGAGTCGACCGCGCGCGACGCGATGATGATGAACTACAAGGTCGTCTTCGTGTCGGACGCCAATGCCTGTCGAACGGATGAGGAGCACAACGCGACGCTCGGCAACATCCTGGCGCTCTTCGGGGACGTCCAGTCGACCGACGAGGTGATTGCCACGATCGGCGCCGGCACCGCGGTGCTGCAGGCGGCCGAGTGAACGACTCCGCTCGTTCTAAAGACATAAGGCCGCGCCCGCGAGGGTGCGGTCTTTTCCGTGGAAAAAGCCCGCGGACATCCGAGCGCTCGCCCCCCGAGGCGAAACATTGTGCATTGCAGTATCGGATTGGCGGCAGGGAAGCCAGCCCAGCGTCTTGGTCGCCGCGGATGGCTTAATTGTGTGCAATAGAGCCTGTTATCATCGGGATGGCGCCGCATCACAGAATGCCTCGCGCGCCGAAAACGGCAAGGAAGTCGATTTCAACGCCCTAGAATGCGCTCATTGACTCCGATCCCGACTTCCGCGCGGAGCAGGGGTCATGCTGCATTGGACACAATCGAGCCGGCTTGGCACGGCCCTTGCTAAAATTACCCGGTACGCCGCTCACGACCTCATCGCATCCCGGAGGGAGCCTGCATGCCTCACCACCCGACCACATTTCGTTCGCACGCCGCTCGCTTCGCCGCCGGCATCGCCCTGGCGTTTGGGGCCGCAGCCCTATCCTCCATCGCTCCCGCACAGGCCCAGACCACGCTGCGCGTCGCGATGACGGCAGGCGACATCCCGGATGTGACCGGGCAGCCCGACCAGGGCTTCGAGGGCTACCGCTTCGTCGGCTACACGCTCTACGACTCGCTGATCCTGTGGGATCTTTCCCGCTCCGACGTCGAGGCGTCGCTGACGCCGGGTCTCGCCACCAAATGGACGATCGACCCCAAAGACAGCCGGCGCTGGATCTTCGATCTCCGCAAAGACGTGAAATTTCACGACGGTTCGGACTTCAACGCCGAGGCCGTGCTCTGGAACATCTCGCGCCTGACCGACGACAAGGTCCCGCATTTCAACGCCAAGCAATATGCGGCGATGCGCACGCGCACGGTCAACATCGACCGTGCCGAGAAGATCGACGACCACACTATTGCGATCATCACCAAGGAACCGGACTCGCTCTTCTACATCCAGATGAGCTTCTGGATGATGATCTCTAAGGCGCAGTTCGAGAAGGCGGGCTCCTATGAAAAATACGCCCAGATGCCCTCGGGCACCGGACCCTACCGCTTCGCCGGCATGGTGCCGCGCGAACGGCTGGAGCTGAGCCGCAACGAGACCTACTGGAACCCCAAGCGCATTCCCAAGCACGACCGGCTCGTGCTGCAGCCGATGCCGGAGGCGACGACGCGCGCCGCTGCGCTCCTATCCGGCCAAGTCGATTTCATCGAGGCGCCCTCGCCAGACACGATCGCACGGCTAAAGTCGTCGGGCATGCAGGTCATTACCCTGCCTTATCCGCACAATTGGCACTACCAGTTCAACTTCGTCGATGGTCCGTTCAAGGACAAGCGCGTGCGCCAGGCCGCGAACTACGCGATGGACCGTGGTGAAATGGTCGAGATGCTCAACGGGCTGGCCCAGGAGGGTTATGCGACCGTGCCACCGAGCTCGCCCTATTTTGGCAAGCCGGTCCTTTACAAGCTCGACCAGAAGAAGGCGACCGCGCTGCTCAAGGAGGCCAAGTGCCACCCCTGCGAGGTCACGCTGGCGATCTCGACCTCGGGCTCGGGCCAGATGCAGCCACTGCCGATGAACGAACTGGTCAAGGCCCAGCTCGAGGCCGTCGGCTTCAAGGTCAAGCTCGAGGTGATGGACTGGAACGCCCTGCTCGACGTCACCTTCAAGGGGCGCGAGAAGTTCCCCGCCTATCACGCCGTCAATGTCAGCCGCGCCACGCAGGATCCGTTTTCCGGGATCTTCCGCTTCGCTATGCGCAAGCAATGGGCGCCCGCCGGCGGCAATTGGGGCCATTACGAGAGCCCCGAGATCGAGAAGCTGATCACGGACATCTACAACACCTTCGACCAGACGAAGCGCGACGCGATGATCATCCGCGTCCATGAGATCATGAACGACGACGCTGCCATGCTCTTCGTCACCCATGACCTGAATCCCCGTGCGCTCTCGCCCAAGGTCAAGGGCTTCGTCCAGGCCCAGAGCTGGTTCCAGGACCTGACGCCGATCACCGTCGGCACCACGAACTGATCTGCGACCAGACGTGGCCTGTGGCCCCCGCGCCGCAGGCCACCCGATCCCCCATAGCCCCGATTGCGACCCAGAGCTGACGCGACCCAAGGGAGAACTTCCATGTGGCACTACATCGCCCGGCGCATCGTCTACGCGATCCCGATCGCCATCGGCGTCACGGTCTTCTGCTTCGCGCTGGTCTTCTTGGCGCCGGGCAACCCGGTCCAGATGCTGCTTCCCGCCGATGCCAGCCAGGAGGTCGTCGACCTCATCATGAAGACCTATGGCTTCGACCGGCCGCTGCCGGTCCAGTACTGGACCTGGCTGATGCGCGCCGTCGTGGGTGATCTCGGCGTCTCGATCCAGTCCAATCGGCCGGTGATCGACGAGGTGCTGCGCGCGCTCGGCAACACCGTCTTCCTATCCTTCGGCGCGGTGATGCTGGCTTTCAGCATCGCTTTCGTGCTCGGCACGCTGGCCGCCTATTACCGGGGCAGCGCGACCGACCGCGGCGTCACCGCCCTGTCGATCGTCGGCGTCTCGATTCCGAACTACTGGCTCGGCATCGTGCTGGTCATCATCTTCGCAGTCGAGCTCAACTGGCTGCCTGCGACCGGAATGGGCCCAGGCGGCTCGGAAACCTTCGATCTCTTCAACTGGTCCCATTTCAAGCACGTCATCCTGCCGATCATCACGCTGTGCATGGTGCCGGTCGGGATGATCACCCGCACCACCCGTTCCGCGGTGTCCGAGGTGCTGGGCAACGAATTCGTCAACACGCTGCGCGCCAAGGGGCTCGGCGAACTCGCGGTGATCCGGCACGCGCTCAAGAACGCCATGCCGCAGATCCTGGCCGTGATGGGGCTGCAGTTCGGCTACCTGATGGGCGGCTCGATCCTGGTCGAGACGATCTTCAACTGGCCGGGGACGGGATTCCTGCTCAACAAGGCGATCCTGACGCGTGACATCCCCGTGCTGCAGGGCACGATCCTGATCCTCGCTCTCGTTTTCGTCTTTACCAACCTCGTGATCGACCTCTTCCAGACAGCGGTCGACCCGCGCATCAAGCGTTCCTGAGGAGGCGATCATGACCGATTTCACCACAGCCACTCGCCTCCTCGTCGCCGCGGAAGAGGCCCCAGCCACCAAGGTCCGCGGCTACTGGCAGAATGTCGCCTACAGGCTGCGCTACGACTACGTCACGCTCGCCTTCGGCGTCGTGATCATCCTCATTGTGGCGATGGCGATCTTCGCGCCCTGGATCGCGCCGAAGGACCCCTACAAGACCTCGATGGCCTTCCGCCTCCGGCCGATCGGCTTCCGCGACTTCTATCTCGGCACAGACGAACTCGGCCGCGACATCCTCTCGCGCCTGATCCATGGCGGGCGCATGTCGCTGCTTATGGGGGTGGTGCCGGTGGTATTCGCCACGCTGATCGGCGGCTTCCTCGGCGTGCTCGCCGGCTTCATCGGCGGCAAGCTGAACATGGCGATCATGCGCACGATGGACGTCTTCTACGCCTTCCCCTCGATCCTGCTGGCGGTCGCGATCTCCGGCGCGATGGGCGGCGGCATGGCCAATGGCATGGTGGCACTGACGCTGGTCTTCATCCCGCCGCTCTGCCGCATCTCGGAAACCGCGACCACCCAGGTCCGCGGGCTCGATTTCGTCGAGGCGGCGCGGGCCTCCGGCGGCTCGACCCGCTCGATCATCGCCACGCATATTCTCGGCAATGTGCTCGGCCCGATCTTCATCTACGCGTCGGGTCTGGTCTCGGTGTCGATCCTGATCGCCTCGGGCCTCTCCTTCCTCGGCCTCGGCGTCGAGCCGCCGCACCCCGACTGGGGCCTGATGCTCTCGACCTTGCGTCAGTCCATCTATGTCAACCCGATCGTCTGCGCGCTTCCGGGCGTGATGATCTTCGTCACCTCCCTCGCCTTCAACATGGTCAGCGACGGGCTGCGCCAGGCGATGGATGTGAGACTGTGAAAGGGTCCGTCATGTCCACGACAGAAGCACAGCTATCCCGCCCGCCGCAGCTCGCGAGCGTGCCCGAGGGTGACATCCGCGACCGCGGCGGCCCCTCCCAGCCGATGCTGATCGTCTCCGATCTGAAGAAGCATTTCGCGATCAAGGGGGGCATGCTCAACCGGACGCAGGGGCATGTCCGGGCGGTCGACGGCGTTTCCTTCACGGTGCTCAAGGGCGAGACGCTGGGCGTGGTCGGCGAGTCCGGCTGCGGCAAGTCCACCCTGGCGCGGTTGCTGATGCATCTCATCCCCTATGACGAGGGCGAGGTCCTGTTCGACGGCGAAGCCATCGGCGGGGTGCGCGGCCTGACCATGAAAGAGTTCCGGCGCGCCATGCAGATGGTGTTCCAGGACAGCTATTCCTCGCTCAACCCGCGTCTGCCGGTCGAGGAATCGATCGCCTATGGTCCGCGGGTCCATGGCGCCCCGACAGAGAAGGCCAGGGAGATCGCCCGCGAACTCCTCACCAAGGTCGGGCTCAAGCCCGATCTCTTCGCCCAGCGCTACCCGCATGAACTGTCGGGTGGCCAGAAGCAGCGCGTCAACATCGCGCGCGCTCTGGCGCTGGAACCGCGGCTGCTGATCCTCGACGAGGCGGTGTCGGCGCTCGACAAATCGGTCGAGGCGCAAGTGCTGAACCTGCTGCGCCAGCTCAAGCGCCATTTCAACCTGACTTATGTCTTCATCAGCCACGATCTCGACGTGGTGCAGTACATCTCCGACCGCGTGCTGGTGATGTATCTCGGCGAGATCGTCGAGATCGGGCCGGTGGATGCGATCTACGAGCACCCCAAGCACCCCTATACCCGCGCGCTCCTGGCATCGCGGCTCTCCTTCGATCCAGCCGAGCGCGTCCACGAGGCGCCGCTCACCGGCGACCCGCCCAACCCGATCAACCCGCCGTCCGGCTGCCGCTTCCGCACCCGTTGCCCGATGGCGGAAAGCGTCTGTGCCGAGACATCCCCCCGGCTCAACGGCGCCGTCTCGGCCGAAAAGCATGTCGCCGCCTGCCATGTCCAGAACCCGGGGTCGGGCCACAGCCTCGCGGGCAAGGCGCCGATGCTGGTCGCCAAGCCCAGGGTCGGTGCTGCGGCGCTGGCTGCGACAGCGTGAGGAGCAAGCCATGACGATAGCCACAGCGCCATCCATCGTTCCCGGCCCCGTCGCACTCGCCGCGGTTCGGCCACTGGTCGAGGTCGAGAACCTCTCGGTGAAGTTCGTCAGCCGCGAGGCCACGGTCTCTGCGGTGAACGGAGTGTCCTTCTCGATTCAGCCGGGCGAGGTGCTCTGCATCATCGGCGAGTCCGGCTCCGGCAAATCCGTGACGATGCGCGCCCTGATGCGGCTCCTGCCGAAGGGAAAGGCCAGGATCGGCGGCCAGATGCGGGTCGGCGACCACGACATCATGAGCCTGAGCGACAAGGAGCTGACGCAGATCCGCGGCTCCACCATCTCGATGATCTTCCAGGAGCCGATGACGGCGCTCGACCCAGTCTACACGATCGGCCACCAGATCGCCGAAACCGTCGTCAAGCATGAGGGCTGTTCCTATGCCGACGGGCTGAAGCGCGGGCTGGAACTGCTCGAATTCGTCAAGGTTCCCTCGCCCGAGCGTCGCCTGAAGGCCTATCCGCATGAACTCTCCGGCGGCCTGCGACAGCGCGCCATGATCGCGATGGCCTTGTCCTGCCGGCCGCAACTGCTGCTGGCCGACGAGCCGACGACCGCGCTCGACGCGACCGTGCAGATCCAGGTGCTGGTCCTGCTGCGCAAGCTCCAGCGCGACATGGGCATGAGCGTCATCTTCGTCACGCATGATCTCGGCGTCGCGGCCCAGATCGCCGATCGCGTCGCGGTGATGTATGCCGGCCGCGTCGTCGAATCCGGGCCGGTGCGCGACGTGCTGATGAACCCGCAGCACCCCTATACCCGCGGCATGCTTGCATCCTCCGTCCATGGCAGCGCGCGCGGCGTCGATATCGAGGCGATCCCCGGCTCGCCGCCCGATATGCGCCGCCTGCCGCCGGGCTGCAGCTTCGCGCCCCGCTGCAAATTCGCCGAAGACGCTTGCCGCGCGGCCAGTCCGCCGGAAACATCGCCCGCGGCCGACCGCACGGTCTGCTGCTTCAAGGTCGGCTCGCCCGCCCTGTCCTCCTGACCCCGATTAGGGAGCGTCCCATGCACAAGGTCGAGATTCCCGCCTATGTCACGCAGCATGTCCTGGCCCGACGCGGCGTCGAGTACGTCTATGCCGATCTCGATCCCGCGCGCACCGCGCTGATCGTCGTCGATCTGCAGAACGGCTTCATGATGCCCGGCGTCGCCCATGCGCTCTGCGACACGGCCCGCGAGATCGTGCCCAACGTCAATCTGATCGCCGACGCCGTGCGTCGCACCGGCGGCAAGGTGTTCTGGATCAAGAACACCCATGACGAGAGCTGCCTGACGTCCTGGTCCCATCTCCACGAGAACCTGACCCGACCCGAGCGGCGGGCGGCGCGTGTCGAATCCATGTCGGCTGGCAAGAAGGGCCATGAGCTTTGGGCAGACCTGGAGGTCAGGCCGGAGGATGAGATCGTTCAGAAGACCCGGTTCAGCGCCTTCATCCAGGGTTCGTCCGACCTCGAGGCGCGGCTGCGCGCGCAAGGCTACGACACGCTCATCATCACCGGGACCGTGACGAATGTCTGCTGCGAGTCCACCGCCCGCGACGCCATGATGCTGAACTTCAAGACGATCATGGTCACCGACGGCAGCGCCGCCAATTCCGACGCCGAGCACAACGCCTCGCTGATCGCCTTCTACCTGACCTTTGGGGACATCATGGACACGCAGATGCTCATCGGCTGTCTTGAAAAGAACGCCCGATTCCGCGAGGCGGCCGAGTAGCCGGAGCGCTACGGCCTTGCGCGAAAGGACGGAGCCGACTTTTCGCTGCTGCAAGGCATTTAAACTTTTAGCATCGATAAATCCTTTCGCATTCGAGCGCTTTTGCCCGGATGCAACGTGATCAGCCAGAGAAAACCATGCCTGCTTTGCCCAAAGTCGCGGTCATCGGCACCGGCGGCACGATCTGTTCCATCGGCGTCGGCCCTTTCGACATCCTCGACTATGGCGCCAATGAGACGATGCTTCATGCCGACGCCCTCGTGGCGATGTTTTCGGACGTCGCCCAGCACGCCGACATCATCGCTGTCCCGTTCAAGGCGGTGCCGAGCCCCAATATCTACTTCGAGGACTGGAAGGCGCTCGTCCTGACCTGCGACCGGCTGGTCGTGGAGCATCCCGACCTCGCGGGCATCGTCATCCTGCACGGCACCGCCTCGCTGGAGGAGACCGCCTATGTGCTCAACCTGAGCGTCAAGGTCGAGGTTCCGGTCGTCGTCGTCGGCTCGCAACGTCCAGCGAGTTCGCTTTCGACCGATGCGGGCATGAACCTCGCCAATGCGATCCGCACCGCCGCCTCGCCGCAGGCGCGCGGGCTCGGCGTCCTCGTCCTGCTGAACGACGAGATCCATGCCGCGCGCGAGGTGACGAAGACCTCGACCTTCCGGCTGCAGACCTTCCGCTCGCCGGATTTCGGCGTGCTCGGCCATGCCGATGGCGACGCGATCGTCTTTTATCGCAAGCCGGTGCGCAGGACAGCGCCCGATACCGAATTCGACATCCGCACGCTCGAGGCCCTGCCGCGCGTCGATATCGTGCTCGCCTATACCGGCTCGGACGGCACCGCGGCACGCGCCTTCGTCGCCACCGGCGCTAAGGGCATCATCTCGGCGGGCTTCGCGCCGGGCTTTGCCGGCCCGGCCGATTTCGAGGTACTCAAGGAGGCGGTCGCGGCCGGCGTTGTCGTGATGCAATCGACGCGGGCGGGGTCGGGCCGCACCTTCAAGGGCAAGCGCCTGCGCGATGCCGGATTCCTGACGACGGACAATCTCACCCCCCAGAAGGCGCGGATTCTTTTGGCGCTGGCGCTGACGGTCAGCGCGGAGCCGGCTGAGATCGAACGCATCTTCCTGACCTATTAACCGATGAGCACGATCCAGAGCGCACCGGCCCGGGACGAACGCGACGCGCGACGCGGCGTCGTCATGATGCTGATCGGCCTGGCGCTGTTTTCGATCCTGAACGGGGTCGTCAAGGCGCTGGCGGAGACCTTTGCGGTCAACCAGATCATCTTCTTCCGCAACAGCGTCGCGCTCGTGACCCTGCTCCTGATGGCGCGCGGCCTCGGCGGCTTCGCCGCGCTGAAGGTGCACAATCGCGCCGGCATGGCGCTGCAGGCGCTGCAGTTCACCGCCGTGCTGCTCTTCATCTTCGTGGCCTATCGCCACATGCCGCTGGCGGACGCGACCGCCATCTCCTTCCTGCAGCCGGTGCTCGTCTTGCTGCTGTCGGCGCCGCTTCTCGGCGAGAAGGTAACGCGGCTCGGCTGGATCGCGCTCCTGCTCGGTTTGGGCGGCGTCCTGCTCATGATCAAGCCGACGGGCGGAGGCAGCCTGTTTGGCCTGACCATGTCTGTCATCGGCACGGTCTTCAGCGCACTTTCACTGATCCAGCAACGCAGCCTGTCGCGCAACGAGACCTCGCTCGCCATCGCCTTCTGGACCCTGGCAGGCTCGGCTCTGCTCGTATTGCCGAGCCTGCCGTTCAACTGGGTTCAGCCGACGCCGGCGCAATGGGCGCTGCTGATCAGCAATGGCCTGGCGTCGGGCGCCTGCCAGTATCTCACGACCCGCGCGCTTTTCCACACGCCGGTGGCGACGATCGCGCCACTCTCCTACACCAAGATGCTTTGGGCACTGATCGTCGGCTTCGTCTGGTTCGGCGATGTCCCGACACTGCTGGTTCTCGGCGGCTCGGCGATCGTCATCGCCGCGAGCGCGCTGGTCTATCTGGCACCCAAGCCGGTGCCTGCCCCGGTCAGGCTCGAACAAGCGCCATGAAGCTCCCACCATCGCCCGTCGGAGCCTGGATGCATGACGTCCGGGCCGGCTTTGCCGCCATGCGGCCGTCCCGCTTCCCTTATCGCCGCTTCGCCTTTGCGCTCGCTCTCGGCGTCAGTGGCGGCCTGCTGTTCCAACGCCTGTCGCTGCCGCTGCCCTGGATGATGGGCCCCATGCTGTTGTGTACGCTGGGGGCGCTACTGCGCGCGCCGGTGGCCGCGCCGCCGGTCATACGCCCGCCGATGACCATGGTGATCGGCGTGATGCTCGGCGCGGCCTTCAACCCCGATTTAGTAGCGCGCATCTCGCAGTGGTGGCCGGCGACGCTCGGGCTCATCGCTTTTATCGCGCTCTGCGGCGGCTCTGTCGTCTGGTACTTCCGCGCGATCGGCGGCTATGACCGCACCACGGCCTATTTCGCCGGCATGCCGGGCGGGCTTGTCGAGATGATCAGCATCGGCGAGGAGCGCGGCGGCGACGGCCAGGTCATCGCGCTGGTCCATTCGGTCCGGATCCTGCTCATCGTCATGACCCTGCCCTTCGCCATCCAGTGGCTGGAGGGCGTCTCGCTGAACCGGATGGCCGGCGCGGTTTCGATGCTCTCGACGCCGGCAACCGCGCAGATCTGGCTCGTCGCCTGCGGCCTTGCCGGCTGCTTCATCGGTTACATACTGAGCCTGCCCGCGAAATACCTGCTCGGGCCGATGCTGGTCAGCGCGGCCGTTCATCTTGCGGGCTGGAGCGACTTCAAGCCGTCCTTCGAGATCGTCAATGCCGCTCAATTAATCCTCGGCGTCGTCATCGGCTGCCGCTTCGCCGGCACCGCGCCGCGTACCGTCGGGCACATTATCCTGCTCTCGCTGGGCTCGACTGCAATCCTGCTGTTCTGGACCGCTGCCTGCGCTGCCCTGGTCTCTTGGCTGACCGGGTTCCGCGCCATGGCGCTGATCCTGGCCTACTCACCGGGCGGCCTGGCCGAGATGAGCCTGATTGCGCTCGCGGTCCACGCCGAGGTTGCCTTCGTCGCTGCCCACCATATCATCCGCATCTTCGTCGTCATGGTGGCGGCGGCCCCCGTTTTCGCGCTGATCGCTCGTCTCGGGCGTCACCATCGTGGCGCGCCAGTCTCGTCCAGCGCAGGCATGCCGGCCGAATGAGACGGCGGGCGCCCGAGATTGCATACAGGTCTATCGGTTTGCCGGGATTATGCACACTTTCTCGTCAGAGAGACCGGCGTGCCGTTGACTTAGGGTCAATCAAGCCCTAGGTGCCTGCGCAATGTACACGATCGCTGCGATTCCGCTTTCTGCGTGATCATTCCCGACCTCGCGATCATCGCGCTCAAACCCAGTTAGCGACAGGATTGGACATCATGGCGACACGCGGCGTCTCGGTCACGAACAAGCTCAGGGAGGCCTTGCTCGAGGGCGAATACACCGGCGGCACCCGCCTGAACGAGGTCGATCTCGCGGACAGCCTCGCCGTATCGCGCACACCGATCCGCGCCGCGCTGTCGACGCTCGCCGCCGAAGGCCTTCTCGAATACCGGCCCAACAGTGGCTATGCGGTCAAGACCTTTGCTGCCAAGGATATTGAGGGCATCTATGCCGTCCGTGCCAACCTCGAGGGGCTCGGCGCGCGTCTCGTCGCCCAGCAAGGTCTCTCGGACGTCCATCGTGGCTTGCTCCACAAGGCGCTGATGGACAGCGAGGATCTGCAATCCGTCGATGACTGGAACGAGGAGGTCGCCGATCGCTGGCGCGATCTGAACGACCGCTTTCACAACACGCTGATCGAAGCGTCGGGCAATTCCCATCTGGCGATGATGCTGCGCAAGTCGCGCGCCATTCCGCTGCTCAACCAGCTGAAATTCCGCTGGTTCGATGTGGCAACGATGGCCCGCGCCCATGACGATCACAGCCAGATATTCGCCGCCATCACCGGCGGCCAGGTCGTGCGCGCCGAGAGCATCGCGGCCGAGCACGTCTATCGTTCAGGCCAGCGTATCATTGAGCATTGGCGTAAGATGGATACGCGCAAGCCCATTGCGGCTGCCAAGGCCCGCGCGGCCTGAGCGTCATGCCGACGGCACGGCCCGGAAGCCGTGCCGCGTAGCGCGGAGTCAGGCGGCCTTGGCCAGGCCGAGCATATCCGGGCGACGATCACGCCAGGAGGTCGCCTGCTCGAAGGCATGCGCCGCCTGCAGCAGCACCGCTTCGGCGAAGGGCCGCGCCGCGAGCTGGATCGAGACGGGCAGGCCATTGGGGCCGAAGCCCGAAGGCACGCAGATCGCCGGCATGCCGGTCAGGTTGAACGCCATGGTGAAGTTCGGCTTGTCGAGATTGTCCCAGCGCGGCACCTGGTCGATCGGTGGCGCCTCGTCGGGGTTGCCCGCCGTGAGCAGAACATCGACGCCGGCCATCGCCGCCGCCATTTCCGCGATCAGCTCGCGCCGGCGCCGCAGGGCCTGGACATAGTCCATGCCGGTGCAGAGCGCCGCGAAGACCAAGCGATCACGATAGCGCTGCCCGAATTTCTCCGGGTTCTTCAGCATCATCCGTTCATAAGCGGCGCCACGCTCCACCGTCGAGATGAAGAAGCCGGCAGCGTTGTATTCCTGCATGGCCGAGAGCTTGATCTCGACGACCTCCGCGCCGAGGCTCTCATAGGTCGCAATCGCCACATCGATGCCGGCCTTCACCGCGTCGGCGACGGGCCGGTCCGTTTCGTGCCAGCGCCGCAGCACCCCGACCTTCAGCCCCTTGGCGCCCTTGCCGAGGCCGGCGGTGTAGTCGGGCACCGGTCGGTTCGCGCTGGCGGGATCAGCGGGATCATGCCCCGCGAGCGCCTGCAGCATCAGCGCGCAGTCCTCGGTGGTCCACGCCATCGGGCCGATATGGTCGAGCGAGTAGGCTGCCGGTGCGACGCCCGAACGGCTGACCAGCCCATAGGTCGGCTTCAGCCCGACGATGCCGCACAGCGCAGCGGGGCCGCGGATCGAGCCGCCGGTATCCGTGCCGAGCCCGCCGAGCACGAGCCCGGCCGCGACCGCGGCGCCCGTGCCGCTCGACGACCCGGCCGTGAAGCGTGTCGTGTCCCAGGGGTTGCGCGAAGGCGGCCAGGGCAGGTCGAAGGAGGGGCCGCCATCGGCGAATTCATGCGTGGTGAGTTTACCCATCAACACGGTGCCGGCGGCATCGAGCGCCGCGGCGCAGGTCGCGTCGGCGTCGGGAATGTTGCCAAGGTTGTGGGCGGACTGGCAGGTCGTCAGGATGCCCTTGGTGTCGATGATGTCCTTGAGGCCGATCGGGATGCCGTGCAGCGGCGATCTCGGCCCCGAGGCCTTGATCTCGGACTCGGCCTTTTTGGCGTCGGCCCGGGCGCGATCCTCGGTCAGGGTGACGAAGGCGTGCAGCTCCGGCTCGAAGGCCTTGACGCGGGCGAGGCACATCTCGGTGAGTTCGACCGGGGAGAGCTTGCCCGCCTCGATCAGGGCGGCAGCCTCGCTGATGGCCAGGATGTCCGTGCTCATCGGGCGACCTCCTCGGTGGGGAAGCTGAAGATGTGGGCCGGCTCGGACATGTAGCTGCGCTCGCCCCTGATCCGGGCCGACATCTCGACGATGTAGCCATAGGCTTCGGCATATTCAGCGATCTGCTCGGTCGTCAGTTGAAATCCGGCGCGCGCCAGAAAGGCGCCCATCTCGGCTTCGGATGCGATCGGTGTGGGCATGGCTCAATTCTCCTTCGAGGGGCGGATGCCCGCAGCTTGCGGGCGGCGGAATGCCGGGCCGGCTAAGCCGGCAGCCGGCGCTGCTTGCGATGCTCGTCCTGGAAGATGAAGAGGGTGGCGCTCATCACGATCGCGGCGCCAAACAGCGCCCAGCGATCGGGAATCTCCTGGTAGGCAAGCCAGGCGAACACCGCGATGAAAGGCAGCCGGGCGAAATCGAATGGCATGACCGTCGAGGCCGGCGCGTTGCGCAGCGCCAAGAACAACGTCAACCGGCCGGCGAACATCGCTACCGCCATCACCACCAGGAACACCATCATGTCGAGCGACGGTGTCCGCCAGTAGAGCACCGCGGGGATGAGCCCGGTCACCACCGGGATCAGGGTTGTGACGGCGACGATCCGGCTCATGCTCTCGATCTGCGTCAGCCGCTTGGACACAAGATACATCGCGGCCATCGACAGGGTCGAAATCATCAGGGCGATGGTGCCGGCATCGAGCGCGACGAAGCCCGGCCGGGAGATCACCATCACACCCGCGAAGCCCACCATTACGGCCGCCCAGCGGCTGCGCGAGACGCTCTCGCCGAGCAGCACGCCGGCGAGCGCCGTCACGATGATCGGGGCGGCGAAGGTCATCGCTGTCGCCTTGGCCAGCGGCACATGGGCGAGTGCGTAGAACCAGGTCAGGTTCGAGATGCAACCGACGCCTGTCATGATCGCGTAGAGCTTGCGCTTCTCGGTTCGGTCGGGCAGCTCCGCCCCGCCCCTCAACTGCGGCCAGACGAAGACGAGCATGATCAGATTCGTCAGGAAGCTGATCTGAAACGGGTGCAGCTCCGTCGCGATCTGCCGTACGAGCGAATTCCCGCCCGCCAGGCAGGCCGTGCTCAGGATCATCCAGAGGATGCCGGCCTGAACGGTGTTGCGGGCGTCGGCCATGGCGCAGCAGGTTCCTTTGCGGTTTTTGAGGAAGCTAGAGGCTGCGGTCTCGCGGGCCGCAGCGCTTAGACGGCTTATGCCGCAAGCAGCGATGGCCGCATGGAGCGCCATTGGGTCGCCTGCTCATAGGCATGGCCGATCTGGGAGACGGTCGCCTCCTCGAAGGCGTGCCCTACCAGTTGCATGGCGACAGGCAGTCCGGTTCCGTCCTCATAACCGGCGCAGACGGCGAGTGCCGGAAGGCCCGTGACGTTGAAGGGCATGGTGATCGATGGCTTCTGGTACATCAGCCATTTCGGCACCTTGTCGATCGGCTGCGCGGGGAAGGGCGAACCCGCCGTCAGCAGAACATCGACACCGACCATCGCCTCGGCGACGGCGGCGCTCAGTTCCTGCCGCTGCCGCAGCGCCTGCACATAATCGGCGCCCGTCAGCAGCCCGCCCATGCTGATCCGGTCGCGCGCGATCTCGCCATAGAGTTCCGGCGTCGCGCGCAGATCGGCCTCGTGGATCGCGAAGGCCTCCGAGGACATGATGATCATGCCGACCGCGGCGAAATCCATCAGCGGCGGCAGCGTGACCTCCTTGATCACGCAACCAAGCGACCGGAAGACGGCGATCGCCGCCTCGATCGCCGCCAGCACGGGCGGCGCCGCCTCATGGTCCCACTCGTGGAAATGGCGGATGACGCCGATTGTCTTGCCCCTGACCGGCTCATCGAGCTTGCCCGTGAAATCTGGAGTCGCGACGTCGGCGCAGGCCGGATCGAGCGAGTCGTAGCCCGCCATGGCCTGCAGCATCAGCGCCGCATCCTCGACCGTCCAGCACATCGGCCCGGCATGGTCGAGCGATTGCGACAGCGGAAGGATGCCCCGGCGCGAGAGCAGCCCATAGGTCGGCTTTATGCCGGCCAGCCCGCAGAGCGAGGACGGGCTGCGGATCGAGCCCCCGGTGTCCGAACCGGTCGCGCCCAGCACCATGCCGGCAGCCACCGCCGCGCCGGAGCCCGACGACGATCCGCCCGTGGTGCGCGTCGGATCCCAGGGATTGCGGGCCGGCGGTGTGAAGAGGTCGAATGACGGGCCGCCGATGGCGAATTCGAAGGTCCCGAGCTTGCCGGTGATCACCGCGCCGCTGTCGCGCAGCTTCGCCACGGTGAAGGCGTCCTCGGTCGGAACACGGCTCTTCAGCAGGTTGGAATGGCCCGTCGTCGCCACTCCCGCCGTATGGTAGATGTCCTTCAACCCGACCGGGATGCCGTGCATCGGGCCGCGATGCTCGCCTTTCAATATCTCGGCTTCGGCTGCTTCGGCCGCCTCCAGCGCCAGTTCCGGCGTGAAGGCGACATAGGTGTTCAAGGTGGCATCGAGCGCCTGCGTGCGCGCGATGCAGGCCTTGGTCAGTTCGACCGGCGAGAGCTTGCGCTCCGCCATCAGGGTCGAAGCCTCGCGGATGGTGAGCAGTGTCGGATCGCTCTTCATCTCAACGGCTCGCCGGGGTGAAGATATGTGCCGGCTCGGCATTATAGCCGCGTGGTTTGCGCACGCGTTCGCGCATGGCCTGCAGCAGCATATAGGCGCTCCGCATCTCGTCCATGTTCTCGGGTCTAACGCTGATGCCGGCCCTGTCGAGCAGCACCTGGAAGGCGTCGGCTGAGATGGTCTCGCTCATGGTCGTCTCCATGCAAGGGGGATGGTCAGGTCACTCGGCCGCCATGGCATGCTGCGCCCATTGGGCCGGGCGCAGATCGCGGAAGGCGGTCGCCCTCTCGAAGGCGCTGCCGACGCGCAGCACGAGATCGTCCTGGAAGGGGCGCCCGACGATCTGCATGTTGAGCGGAAGCCCCGCCGCGGAGAAGCCGGAGCAGACCGACAGGGCCGGCGAGCCGGTGAGATTGAAGACGCGGGTGAAGGAGGGCCGCGAGCGCGACATCATGTTGCCGAGATCGCCGAGCTTGGGCGCCACGCCCGGCATGGTCGGGCAGATCAGGACGTCTACGCCCTCGAACACGGTCGCGATCTCGGCGATCAGGCGGCCGCGCTCGCGCAGCGCGTTGACATAGTCGCAGGCCCGCACGAAGGCGCCCATCATGATGCGTTGGCGGGCAAGCTCGCCGTAAAGCTCCGGCGTCGCCTTCAGCGTTTCCTCGTGGAAGGCGAAGGCTTCCGAGCGCGAGATCAGGGCCGCGACGTCGCCATAAACCGACAGCGGCGACAGCGTGACGTCGATCACCGAGCAGCCGAGATCGCCGAAGATGGTCAGCGCCGCCTCGATGCCCGCCGTGATCTCGGGATCGATCTCGGCGTCCGTCTCGAAGAAATGCCTGACGACGCCGATGCGCAGCCCCTTCACATCCTTCTGCAGGGAGCCGGCGAAATCGGGCTTGGCGACGTCGGCGCTGCCAGGATCGAGCGGGTCGTGCTGCGCCAGCACGTCCATCATCAGCGCGCAGTCCTCGCTCGTCCAGCACATCGGTCCGCCATGGTCGAGGCTGAAGGAAAGCGGCAGGATGCCCCGTCGGCTGACCAGCCCGTAGGTCGGCTTCAGCCCCGAAATCCCGCACCAGGCGGCGGGGCCGCGGATCGAGCCGCCGGTATCGGTGCCCATCGAGCCCATCGCCAACCCGGCCGCGATCGCGGCGCCCGACCCCGAAGACGAGCCTGCCGGATCATGGGCAAGGTTCCAGGGATTCTTCGCCGGCGGCCAGGGCAGGTCGAAAGACGTGCCGCCGATGGCGAATTCCCAGGTCGAGAGTTTGCCCAGCAGGATGGTGCCGGCCTCCGCCAGCAGTCGCGTCGTGGTGGCGTCCTCCTCCGGGACATGGTCCTTGTAGAGGGCGGAATGGCCGGTCGTCGGGATGCCCTTGGTGTTGTAGATGTCCTTCAGGCCGATCGGCACGCCATGGAGCGCGCCCTTGTAGCCGCCATTCATGATCTCGCTTTCGGCCTTGCGCGCCGCGGCCACCGCCTGCTCGGGCAGCACACGGAGATATGCGTTGAGCTGCCCGTCGAAGGCCTCGATCCGGGAGAGATAAGACGCGGTCAATTCGACCGGAGAGAGCTTCCTGGCCTTCAGCAGCGGAGCGGCCTCGGCGATGGTCAGATCGTGCAGCGCGGTCATGGCGGCCTCCCTCACTTGGTCCAGAGCCGGAGCGCATGGACGGGCTCCTGCAGGTAGCTGCGCTTGACCCGGATGTTGCGGGCGGCAGTCTCCAGATCGGCGACGGAGCCCTTCAGGGATTCTAGCGTCTCCGGGCCGACCCTCAGGCCGTATTCGGCAAGCTTGGCCTCGATCGGGATCGGCGTGGTTGGCGTGTCGGTCATGGCGGCCTCACTGGGACAGGCGGAGGGGAGGGGGTGGCAGCGTTATTCGGCGGCGAGGCTCATTGGCGTTGCGGCCTCGAGGGTCGGCCGGCGCGCGCGCCAGGCGGTCGCGGCCTCATAGGCCCGGGCGGCGCGGTAGATCGTCGCCTCGCCGAAGGCATAGCCGGCGATCTGAACGGAGAGCGGCAGGCCGGCGGCCGAGAAGCCGCAGCACATCGTCAGCGAGGGCATGCCGGTGACGTTGAAGGGGAAGGTCAGCGGCGGCTTGTTGAACAGGCCGAATTTCGGAACGTCCGTGATCAGGGGGGCGGGCGTCGCGGTCGCGGCGCAGACGACGATGTCGAAGCGCGACATCGTCTGCGCCACCGCCGCGACCAGTTCCGCGCGCAGGCGCAGCGCCTGGACATAGTCGCTGGCATCGATCAGCCCAGCGAGCAGCAGCCGATCCCGCAGGATCTCGCCATAGAGCTCCGGCTTGCCCTTGATCTGCGGCTCGTGGATGGCGAACGCCTCCGAGAGCAGAATCATAGACCCGCAGGCAGCGAAGTCGGCGAGCGGGGGCAGGGTGATCTCTTCGACCACGGCGCCGAGATCGGCCAGCGTCGTCGCAACCGAGGCGACCGCGTCCTTGACCTCGCCCGTGGCGTCGGCCTGCTCCCCGAGTGACGGCAGATAGCCGACGCGCAGGCCCTTTACGCCAGTGCCCAGCAACGCCTCCGGCGCGGGATCGGGCCTGTCTGCGCTGGCGGGGTCGAGCCTGTCATGTCCGGCCAGCACTTTCATCAGGATGGCGTTGTCCTCGACCGTCCAGGTCATCGGGCCGATATGGTCCAGGCTTTGCGAGAGCGGCAGCACGCCGCGCCGGCTGACCAGCCCATAGGTCGGCTTCATCCCGACGATGCCGCAGAACGCCGCCGGCAGGCGGATCGAGCCGCCCGTATCGGTGCCGAGCGCCGCCGGCAGGAAGCCGGCCGCGACCGCCGCGCCCGAGCCCGACGACGAGCCCCCGGTGAAATGGGCGAGATTCCACGGGTTGCGCGCCGGCGGGAACGGCAGGTCGAAGGACGGCCCGCCCATCGCGAATTCATGGGTCGCGAGCTTGCCGAGAATGATTGCGCCCGCCGCCTTCAGCTTCTGGGTGACGAAGGCGTCGTCCTTGGCCCAATTGTCGATAAGCTGGTGCGAGTGTGCGGTGGTGCGCACGCCCTTCAGGT
Source organism: Bosea sp. PAMC 26642 (assembly GCF_001562255.1). NCBI lineage: Bacteria > Pseudomonadati > Pseudomonadota > Alphaproteobacteria > Hyphomicrobiales > Alloboseaceae > Allobosea > Allobosea sp. PAMC 26642. Next base: position 4,908,025 of record NZ_CP014301.1, read on the forward strand.
CGATGATGTCCTTCAGCCCGACCGGCACGCCATGCAGCGGCCCGCGGCTGATGCCGGCCATCACTTCGTCTTCGGCCTTTTTGGCCTGAGCCAGCGCGAGATCGGCAGTGACCTCGATGAAGGAATGGGTCATCCCGTCGAGCGCCGCGACCCGGGCGATGAGCGCCTTAGTCAGTTCGACCGGGGAAACGGTCTTGGCCGCGATCCCTTTGGCCAATTCTGCGACGGTCATGAAATGCAGAGGTGCGGGCATGGCATGGGCCTCCTGACGGCGCCGACGGGCGGCGGATGGAAAAGGGTGGCGGCGGGGCGGGCCGGGGAGGAAACCGCCCCCGCGCGGTGACGCTCAGTCGAGGCTGATCGTCACGAAGTCCTGCATCCAACTCTGGGCCGGCACGAAGCCCTTGACCTTGGGCGACATGGCGCGCGGGTTCAGGTCGTGGACGATGAAGAGCCGACCGGCCTGCTCGCTGACGATCTCGTGCAGGCGGTTGAACATGGCGAGCGACTTCTCCGGCTCGAAGGTGTTCATCGCCTTGTCGGCGAGTTCGTCGAACTCCTTGTTGTCGAACCAGCCCCAGTTATATCCGCCCGGCGCCCGCCTTGCGGTGGCGAAATGGCCGATCATGCCGGAAACGGGATCGACCGAGCCGAGGCTGATATTGATCGCGTCATAGGTCGGCGCGCGCTCCCAGCCCTTGAAGAACAGGTCGAGCAAGGCATTCCAGTCCAGCACCTCGAACTTGACGCGAAACCCGACGGCCTCGAGTTGAGCCTTAACCAGCTCGTTCATCGGCAAAGGTTGCATCTGGCCGGATCCGGAGGTCGATATCCCCACCGTAATGGTGCAAGGATGGCAGCCGGCCTCCTTGAGCAGTGCCGTCGCCTTCTTAGGATCGTAAGGATAGGTCTTCGGCTTGCCGTAGATCGCCTGGTGCGGGGTGAACAGCGCCTCGCTCGCCTCGGCGATGCCGCCGAGCATCTCGACCATCTCCTTGCGGTCCATCGCATGGTTGGCCGCCTGGCGGACCCGGATGTCCTTGAAGGCGCCGCGCTGGAAATTGAACTGGTAATGCCAGTTATGCGGATAGGTTAGCGTGGTCACGCGCATCCCGGCCGCCCGCAGCCGCGGCAGCGTGTCGGGCGACGGCGCCTCGATGAAATCGACCTGGCCCGAGAGCAGCGCCGCCGCCCGCGTGGTGGCTTCCGGCATCGGGATGAGCACCATCCGGTCATGTTTCGGGACGCGGGCCGGGTTCCAGTAGTCCGGGTTGCGAACCAGCTCCAGCCGCTCGCGCGGTACGACCGAGCCGAACTTGTAGGGGCCCGACCCCTGCGGTGAGAGTGCATAGACCTTGTAGTCGTTGCCCGCCTTCTCCAGCGCGCATTTCGAGATCACGAACCAGACGGCCATGTTGTAGGGGAACACCGCCTCCGGCACCTTGGTGTCGATCGCGATGGTGTAGTCGTCGATCTTGACGGCGCCAGCGACGTTGACGGTGCGCGATCGGTTTCGGGCGAAGTGGACCGTGTTGAACTGCGGCACCTTGTCGTCGGTGATGCGCGCGATGTTCCACAGCGCGGCCTCCGCATTCCAGGGGCAGCCGTCATGGAACTTCACGTCGCGCCGCAGCTCAAAGATCCAGCGCTTGGTGTTGGTCGGGTCAGGATACCATTTCGAGGCAAGGCCCGGCGCCGGCACAGCCTCGCGGTCCGACCGCGTCAGATCCCAGTTCAGGAAGCTGTCATAGAGCGAGAAGCCGACGAAGCGCTGGCCCTCCGCGCCCTGGTCGGGATGGCCCGTCCAGTCAGGAATGTCGCCGGCGGTCATCGCGACCCGCAGAACCTTCTCCTGCGCCAGGGCCGGCGTGGACGATCCGAGGACGAGGCTTGCGCCAACCGCCAACGCGCCAAAAGCTGTAAATATACGTCCCGGAACGTGGCAACGGAGCGATGGGATCGAAACCGGACACTGCATGCGAACCTCCGAACGGGCGGGATACACCAGCCGCGATGCGACCTTTCCACCCGACCCTGCAACGACCGTGCCAAACTAATCAAATTGTATCCAATATAGATCTGTAGGGCCGCGCAACTGAACAGAAGCGGCGATCAGAGCGGCGCCATAAGCGACGCAACGATATTCATTGCATCCATAAATGCCACCGAACGTCGCAGCACATCGAACCGATAAGCCCAGTTGGCGTGGGCATTTGCATTAGAGCGACGCGATGCCCTGTCGATGCCTGGACAATTCCGACCCTAGAAGGGCCATGCCTCCCGGGCATGCGACAGCAACCCGAACCCGGCGACGCCAGGCGCAAGATATGGATACAATTTGACCTCCTGAACGGAATTTGGGCAAACTTACCCATAGCCGCATGCAGATCGCGCGGGCCTATTCTCACGAGACGCAGGAGATGTCGTCGACGCGCATGACAAGGCCTTCGCCTTTTACGGCGGGGGTCTGCCGGCGCAGCATCGACGACAGCATGAAGACGGCGGTGGAGACGGTCCTTGTCGGTCGCGCCCGTGAGTACAACCGGCGCTTTCTGCAGATGTGCTCGCATCATCTCGTCGAGCCGGTGGCCTGCAATCCGGCGGCTGGCTGGGAGAAGGGTCAGGTCGACAACCAGGTCGGCACGATCCGCGACCTGCTGTTCCGGCCAAGGCCGAAGGTGAAGATGCTCGATGAGCTCAACGCCTGGCTTGCCGATCAGTACATGGCCTATGACCGGCGGCGAAGCACCCCGAGTTCCGCGACCAGTTTGTCATCGAAGTCTTCGAGGGGGAGAAGGCGCGGTTGATGCCGTATCTGGGGCGCTTCGCCGGCTTCGTCGAGAAGTCTGTGCGGGCGACCACGACCTGCCTGATCATGCATGATCGCAACAAGTACAGGATCGACGCTCGTGCGGCGGGTCGCGCCGTGCTGGTGCGCGCACAGGTCGATCGGATCGTTGTGTTGCCCGATCGCGAGACGGTCGCCGATCACCCGCGCAGCTTCAAGCGCGACCAGGTCGTCTACGACCCCCTGGCACTATCTGCCGGTGTTGATGCGTAAGCCCGGAGCCCGGCGCCCCGTTCAAGAACTGGGATTTGCCGGCGCCGCTCACCACGGTGCGCGAGAAGCTGTGGCACCTTTACGTTGGGGTAGTAGGAACCCTACTTGGTAGCGAAGGGTCGGGACATTGCAAGAGCCATGGTGTCAACCGCAGTGTCAAAGCGAATGCCATGTAACTTGTTATCAATGCTTAACTCTTCGACGCAAAAGCGAGAAAGAGTGGTGCCCAGGAGAGGACTCGAACCTACCGGCCAGTCCCGAATTACTTGAAAAACAAGGAAAATTCCGCCGCCGATTCCAACTCTGTGTGGGAGTGCAGAGTGGGACCGCTTAGTTCTCAGAATAGAGGACCTGATCCATCTTGCAAGCGGCTACGCTCGATGAAACCGATCCATTTTCTGCGCTGCGTTGATCCAGAACAGCACGAACTGCGTCAGCGCCGATCCGACGAGCGAGGCGCCTGGCCTGTGAAGACGCACCCAAAGTGCAGTTTCCAGTCCGCCCCTGGGTGGTAGTCGAAGTCTCAGAGCGCGCGCTGAAGGGAGGGCACGGGGATGGGAGGGTGTCACCAACGCCTTAAAACCAGGGAGCTATAGATCCGACTTCCACGATGGCCCGTTGCAAGACGCACTGCCAAGCAGTGGCAGGCCGTATTCGCGTCGCCGGGCGCTTAGGTCGCGTCATCAGTATCGCGCCACGCGGTCGCATCTTTAGAATTCATGTAAACTACTGTATTTGCAAGCGAAAAGCCAATCGCTTATGACTTCCGCCATGGCGTGCCGGCCTCGGCCTGGCACGCAACCCGACGATGCGGAACGAAGCGATGAGCACCCAGAACCTCGATCTGGCCGGCCTCTGCACGAGCGAAGGCGGCCGCCTGCGCCGGCTGATCCACCGCATCGTGGGAAACCGTAGCATCGCCGAGGATATCGCCCAGGACACCTTCCTCAAGCTCGCCGGCCGGGCGCTCGCTCCGTCGGATCGCGGGCTCGTCTTCCGAACCGGCCAGACCATGGCTCTCGACCACCTGCGGGCGCGCAAGGTGCGCGACCTGCATGCGCGCTCTGCCATCGCCGGGCCTCCCGAATATGCGCCGTCTCCCGACGTGGTCTTGGAGGCGCGCGAGGACCTGGGCTCGCTCATGGACGCGCTGGCCGCGCTGCCGCAGCGCACGCAACGCATCTTCCTGCTCTCGCGCCTGGACGGACTGCCGCATCCGGCCATCGCGCGAGCGCTCGGCGTCTCGCTCAGCACGGTCGAGAAGGATATGGCGAAGGCGCTCGATCTATGCCGGGCTTGGCGCCGGCAACGGGATGGCGATTGAGGGATCGAGGCCTTAGAAGCGTTCTGATGATGACGGCCGTATGTTCGGCCTGAAGACGCAGATCCGATGGCCGATCCGACAGACCCCATACGACAAGATCAGGCCGAGAGGCGGGAGCGCGAGGCCACGGCCTGGTTCGTCCGGTTGAAGGAGCCTGGGGTGGACGATGCAGAGCGCCTGCGCTTCCGCGCCTGGCTGGCCGAGGATCCCGAACGGCACGACGCCTTCAACGTGGTCAAACGGCTCTGGTCCGATCTTGAGGAGCCGGCCGCGCTGCTGGGCGCGAGCGGCTGGCATCGCGAAGGTCCGGAGCGGCGCACACAGTATCGGGGCCTGCGTTGGGCAGCTGCAGCGGCGGCCTGCATCGCCCTGGTCGCGGCGGGCGCGCTATGGCGCGACGCCGGGCTGATCGACCGGGCGCGCGCCGATCTGGCGACGCCGCCGGGCGAGCCGCGCGAGTTCATCCTGGTCGACGGCTCGCACGCCTATCTCGACGGCGACAGCGCCGTGCAGGTTGTGATCGAAGGCTCGGATCGACGCCTCGTCCTCCTGCGCGGGCGCGTCTGGCTCGATGTCCGGCACGATCCGGCGCGGCCCTTCACGGTCGGCGCCGGCGATGTTGAGACCCGCGTTCTCGGCACAGCCTTCGCTGTCGATCTCGAACCGGCCGCGACGGCGGTCACCGTCGAGCGCGGCCGCGTCTCGGTCACGTCGACATCTGCCGCCGTCGAGGTCGCGGCCGGCCAGCAAGTCTGGGCCCAGGGCGGACATGTCGGGCCCGCGACCGCCGTCGAGCCCGAGACCGCGCTCGCCTGGCGGCGCGGGCTCATCGTGCTCGATCAGGCGCCGCTGTCGAAGGTCGTCGACGAACTGGCGCGGATGCAGCCGGGCAGGGTCTTCATCCGCGATGCAGGCTTGCGCCAATTGCGGCTGTCGGGCGTCTTCCGCGCCGACGATCCTGAGGCCGTTATCGAGGCCATGCAGTCGGCGCTCGGCCTCAGGATCCTGCGTCTGCCGGGGGTAGCGACGCTGATCTATCGCTGAACAGCCGCGTCCGAAAAAAATTGCTAATCCGTTACGGGGTCGGCGCGGCTCGCCCGTTCTTATCGATGGAGGCCGTGTCGGCCTCGCGAGATGGCAACGGGGACGAGGCGTATGGCTGGGCGTGGCGGGGCGTGGGTGCTGTATGGCGTGTCGGTGCTGGCGATGGCGGCGGCGACGGGCGGCGAGGTCGCGGCGCAAGCCCTGACGACGCCGGCGGGCGCGCAGCAGGTGCGGTCTTACCGCTTCGACATTCCCACCAAACCCTTGCTCGCGGCCCTCGCCGACTTCACGGCCACGACGCGCATCCAGATCGTGCGGCCGAGCGGAGAGGCGCTGTCGGGCCGCTCGGGCGCGGTTTCCGGCACTCTGCCGGCGGCCGACGCGCTGGCGCGACTGCTAGCGGGGACGGGGCTGACCTACCGCTTCACCAGCGCCGGCACAGTCACGGTCGCGCGGGCAGGCGGCGAGGCCGCGGCCTTCGCGCAGGCCGGAGGCGCGATCACGCTCGATACGATCGACGTGCAGGGTATCAACCCTAACGCAGTGGTCGGGCAGCCGCCCGCGCCATATGCCGGCGAACAGGTTGGCAGCGGCACACGGGTCGGTCTGCTCGGCAACCGCAGCGTCTTCGACACGCCGTTCAACGTCACCGGCTACACCGAGAAGTCGATCGAGGACCAGCAGGCCCGCAGCCTCGCCGATGTCGTTGCCAGCGATCCCTCCGTGCGCAGCATCTTGCCACCCAATCAAAAAAGATCCATCAGGGAACCGTGACATGAAAATCACCGCGATCGAAACGCTGCGGACGGAAGAGTTCGCCAATGTCCTGTGGGTACGCGTGCATACCGATGCCGGAATCATCGGCCTCGGCGAGACATTTTATGGGGCCGGCGCCGTCGAGTCGCATCTGCACGATACGCTGGCGATGCGGCTGCTCGGCAAGAACCCGCTGCATATCGAGGCGCTGCACCGCGAGATGACCAACCTGCCGATGGCGCAGGCCTCGACCGGCGTGGAATCCCGCGCGACCTCGGCGGTCGACATCGCGTTGTGGGACGTGTTCGGCAAGGTCTGCGGCCAGCCGGTGCACCAGATGCTCGGTGGCCTGTGCCGCGACAAGCAGCGCATCTACAACACCTGCGCCGGCTACAATTATGTCCGCACGCACAACATCAAGCCGATCTCGACCTGGAATCTCGGCGAGACCGAAGGCCCCTATGAGGATCTCGACGGCTTCATGAACCGCGCCGACGCCGTGGCCGAGAGCCTGCTGGAAAGCGGCATCACGGCGATGAAGATCTGGCCGTTCGACCCTGCGGGAATCGAGAACCAGGGCCTCCACATCACGCCTGACCAGATGCGCAAAGCCTGCGAGCCCTTCGAGAAGATCCGCAAGGCCGTGGGCGACAAGATCGAGATCATGGTCGAGATGCATTCGCTCTGGAACCTGCCGACCGCGATCAAGATCGCCCGCGTGCTCGAGCAGTACAGCCCGACCTGGTACGAGGATCCGATCCGGATGAACTCGCCGCAGGCGCTGGCGGAATTCGCGCGCTCGACGACCGTTTCGGTCTGCGCCAGCGAAACACTAGGCTCGCGCTTCCCCTACAAGGACATGCTCGACCGCGACGCCATGCACATCGTCATGGCCGATCTCTGCTGGACAGGCGGTCTCACCGAGGGCCGCAAGATCGCGGCGATGGCGGACACCTATCACCGCCCCTTCGCGCCGCATGACTGCATCGGCCCGGTCGGCTTCATCGCGGCGATCCACGCCTCCTTCAGCCAGCCCAACACGCTGATCCAGGAATCGGTGCGCGCCTTCTACACCGGCTGGTACAACGAACTTGTCGATACAATGCCTACCATCAAGGACGGCTATGTCCTGCCGATGGAAGGGCCGGGGCTCGGTGTCGAGTTGCTGCCCGCCGTGTTCGAACGCTCGGACCTGACCGTCCGCCGCTCGAATCTCTGACAGCAAGCCCGGCCGTTTGGCGACGGCATCGGGTGACAACGCGCCACTTCCCGACATTCAGCGGCTGCCCGACAGCGGACGTAGATCGCTTCGAGATGGAGGGGCGCTACAAGACGCAGCCGACGGGAGGCGTCGCGTTGTCTGCGCCATCGGCTGCAGTGACACTTGCGAAGGAACACTCATTTGGCGGAGACAGGGGCCACTCGTCCGCATCCCGCTTCCATCACGGGGCGCCCGGGCCGGCCAATCGCTCGGCGACGGCGTCCTCGCTTTCGGCGAGCGCCTGGATCGCGGCCCTCACCGTCTCAACGAAGCCCAGCGCCAGCGGCGACCGGAAGCGGCCGGCCGGCCAGACGACGCCGATCTCGTAGTCAACCGTCGGCCGGAACGGCCGTACGACGACGCCCCGCCCGCGATACTCCACGGCGGTGTATGGATCGACGATGCCGATGCCGGCTCCCGATGCGACGAGCGAACAGGCGATCATCGACAGCGGCGTCTCCACCCGCATCTGCCGCGTGATCCTCGCGGCTGCGAACAGCGCATCGGTCCGGTAGCGCCACTGGGTCGATCCCGCCAGCGAGACGAAGGGCTCGTCGATGAAATCGGCCGGTTCGAGGACGGCCTTATGCGCCAGCCGATGGCCCTCGGGCAACACCGCGACGGCTGCCGCCGCAGGCAGCGCCTCAATGTCGATGTTGGGGAAGTCGAGAGGATACTGGGCGAAGCCAATATCGCAGAAGCCGGTGGCGACCCAGTCGACGACCTGCGAGGAGATGCTGCCGTAGATCGCGACATCGAGACCCGGCTTGTCCTTCATGTAGGCCGCGACCAGGCGGGGCAGGAACCCCACGTTGAAGGTCGGCAGCGCCGCGATGCGCAGGCTCCCAGAAAGCCCCTCGCGCAGATTGCGCGCAGCGTTCTGGATCTGCTCGAGCCCGACGAATTGCCGCTCGACCTCGCGGTATAACGAAAGAGCCTCATTGGTGGGCACAAGCCTGCTTCCGCGCCGCTCGAACAGGGTAAGCCCCAGCGCGTACTGCAGATCGTGGATCAGTCTCGTGACGGCCGGCTGGCTGATATGCAGCGCGCGGGCGGCCGAAGTAACCCCTCCTGTCACGATGACGGTTCTGAAGGCTTCAATCTGACGGGGATTCAGCATGGCTTCGCCCTCTGACGAGCGATCATAACATTCCGGTATGGCTTGCGCGAATGATTCGATTTGACCCGTTACAATCTGTCGCAGAACCTTCACAGATCACTCGCAAACGAGGAGGGGCTTATGAAGTTTTCCTGGGTAGGAATGTTGCTGACCACGACGGCACTGAGCGCCGGCACCGCGGCCATGGCACAGCAGAAGACGATGTTCGTGGCCGGCTATGGCGGCTCCTATGAGCAGACGATGCGCAAGGAAGTCATTCCGCTCTTCGAGAAGCAGGCCAACGTCAAGATCGAATACGTCGCCGGCAACTCCACCGACACCCTCGCCAAGCTCCAGGCGCAGAAGGGCAACCAGCAGATCGACGTCGCCATCGTCGATGACGGCCCGGCCTATCAGGCGGTCACGCTCGGCTTCTGCGGCACGCTGACCGACGGCCCCGTCTACAAGGACGTGGCGCCGGTGATGAAGTTCTCGTCGAACAAGGGGGTCGGGTTGGGCCTCGTCGCGACAGGCCTGTTCTACAACACCAAGATATTCGCCGAGAACAAATGGCCGGCGCCGACCTCGTGGAACGATCTCAAGTCCAAGACCTATGGCAAGAAGATCGTCACCCCGCCGATCAACAACACCTATGGCCTGCATGCCCTGATCGCGATGGCGCAGATCGGCGGCGGCGGCGAAAACAATATCGATCCCGGATTCCAAACCTTCAAGGACGAGATCAACCCCAACATCATCGCCTATGAGCCCTCACCGGCGAAGATGACCGAGTTGTTCCAGAACGGCCAGGCCGTGCTCGGCGTCTGGGGTTCGGGCCGCGTCAAGGCCTTCGCCGATACCGGCTTCCCGGTCGCCTTCGTCTATCCCAAGGAAGGCAGCTTCGCGCTCGGCGTCGCCGCCTGCCCCATTGAGGGCGCCAAGAACCCGGCCGAGGCCAACGCCTTCATCCAGTTCATGCTTTCGGCCCCGATCCAGAAGGTCATGGCCCTCGGCGCCGGCTTTGGTCCCGCCAACACGACCGTGACGCTGACCACGGACGAGCAGAAGGGCCTGCCCTATGGCGAGGACGTGAAGAAGCTAAAGGCCGTCGACTGGGACATGGCTAACGCCAAGCGCGAGGAGTGGACGCGGCGCTGGAACCGAGAGGTCGAGCGGTAAGGCTCCACCGTCATTCTCGGGGCGCCGCAACGCGGCGACCCGAGAATCTCGCGACACCAAGTCATGACGTCATGCTCGCGTTTCACCCGAGCGTATCTCCCCGAGCGTCCTGAGATGGTCGGGTCGAGCCCGACCATGACGCCCGATCGTTGAGCTGAAACCTTCGAAAGCCCCATGTCCCATCTCGTCCTCGACGGCCTGACCAAGCGCTTCGGCGGCTTCACCGCCGTCGATGCCATGAACCTCTCCGTCGAGCGCGGCGAGTTCGTCTCGCTGCTCGGACCCTCGGGCTGCGGCAAGACCACAACCCTGCAGATGATCGCCGGCTTCGTCGATGTCGATCACGGCGGCATCCGCCTCGACGGCATCGATCTCGTCTCGGTGGCGCCCAACAAGCGCGGGCTCGGCATCGTCTTCCAGAGCTATGCGCTGTTTCCGCATATGACCGTGGCGGAGAACATCGCCTTCGGACTTGAGATGCGTGACATCGCCAGGGCTGATCGCGACCGGCAGACGCTCGCCGTGATGGAACTCGTCGGCCTCAAGGGCTTCGCCGGCCGTTATCCGCGCCGCATGTCGGGTGGCCAGCAGCAGCGCGTGGCGCTCGCCCGCGCACTGGTGATCAAGCCGGCGCTGCTCCTGCTCGACGAGCCGCTTTCCAACCTCGACGCCAAGCTGCGCGAGGAGATGCAGGGCGAACTGCGCCAGATCCAGCGTTCGGTCGGCACCACCACCATCCTCGTCACCCATGACCAGCATGAGGCGATGGCGCTGTCGGACCGGATCGTGCTGATGAACCAGGGCCGCATCGAGCAGATCGGCGCGCCCGACCAGGTCTACGACCATCCCGCCAGCGCCTTCGTCGCGAGCTTCCTCGGCAAGACCAATGTCTTGGCCGGCACGGGAGACGGGCAAGGCACGGCCACGGTCGGCGACCTCGTGCTGGCGCTGCCAGGCGCTGGCAAGGGGCCGCTGCAACTGGCCGTGCGGCCCGAGCGCCTGACCTTCGCTCCAGCCGGCGAGCCAGGCCTAGAGGCCCGCATCCTCGGCCGCGTCTTCCAGGGCACGCATTGGCTTCTCACCGCCGAGAGCGCGGCGGGCGTGCTCACACTGATACGCGGCAATGACGGCGCGGCCGTGCCGCGCGAGGGCGAGACGGTTCACCTGCGCTTCTCCGCGGCGGACGCCGCGCTCCTGCCCGGAGCGGCGGCATGAGCCTGACGGTCACCGAGCGCAACGCCCCCTTCCTGCTGACAGGGCCGGCCCTGCTGGTCTTCCTTGGTCTGGTGATCATCCCACTCGGCATGACCGTGCTGCTCTCCTTCTACGATTGGGGGCAGTACAAGGGCATCGTCCCGGAGTTCACGCTAAAGAACTGGATCGAGGTCTTCACCGACAGCTATTTCCTGGAGATCTTCCTGCGGACCTTCCGCATCGCCTTCTTGGTCACGCTGGCGGCGATCGTCATCGGTGTGCCCGAGGCCTATATCCTCAACCGCATGGCTCCGGCCTGGCGCAGCGCCTTCCTGTTGGTGATCATCGGGCCGCTTCTGGTCTCGGTCGTGGCGCGCACGCTGGGCTGGGCCGTGCTGCTGGGCTCGACGGGCCTCGTCAACCAGGGGCTCCTCTCGCTGGGCCTGATCGCGACGCCGCTCGAATTCATGTTCACCGAGACCGGCGTCGTCATCGCGCTGATCCATGTGCTGATCCCCTTCATGATCCTTGCGGTCTGGGCCTCGCTGCAACGCCTCGACCCTCAGATCGAAAACGCGGCGCTCTCGCTCGGCGCGGGTCCGGTGACGATCTGGCGGCGCGTGATCTTGCCGCAGATCGTGCCAGGCATCCTCTCGGGCTCGATCATCGTCTTCGCGCTGGCGGCGAGCGCCTTCGCCTCGCCGGCGATCATCGGCGGCCGCCGGCTGAAGGTCGCCTCGACGCTGGCCTATGACGAGTTTCTCAATACGCTGAACTGGCCGCTGGGTGCCGCTGTCGCGACCCTGCTCCTGGTCGCGCTCGTGCTGATCACCGTCGGCTCCAACCGCCTGATCGAGCGTCGCTACGCACAGGTGTTCGAATGAGAAGAAACGGCCCCCTTGCCCTGATCTTCCACGGGCTCTTCGTCGTCTTCATGCTGGCGCCGCTGCTGATCGTCTGTGTCGTCGCCTTCACGCCGGAGGGCTATCTGTCGCTGCCGACGCGCGGCCCGAGCCTGCGCTGGTTCAGGGCGATCCTCGATTATCCCGAGTTCATCCGCGCCTTCCGCGACTCGCTTTGGCTGGCGGCTTTGTCCTCCACCATCGCGATCATGCTGGCGGTGCCGGCCGCGCTCGCCATCGCGCGCTACCGCTTCCCCGGCCGCGAGGCGATCACGGCGCTGTTCATGTCGCCGCTGATGGTGCCCCATGTCGTGCTTGGCATCGCCTTCCTGCGCTTCTTCACCCAGATCGGGATCTCCGGCACCTATATCGGCCTTGTACTGAGCCACATCATCGTCATCATCCCCTTTGCGCTGCGGCTCGTGCTCGCGGCCTCCTATGGCATCGACCGGCGCATCGAGCATGCCGCGATCTCGCTGGGCGCGGGCACGGCCACGGTGTTTCGCAGGGTGACCCTGCCGCTGATCCTGCCAGGTGTCGTCTCGGGCTGGCTGCTGGCGGCGATCAACTCCTTCGACGAGGTGACGATGACGGTGTTCATCGCCTCGCCCGCCACCGTGACGCTGCCGGTGCGGATGTTCCTCTACATCCAGGACAACATCGACCCGCTCATCGCGGCGGTCTCCGCCTGCCTCATCGCCATGACCGCGATCCTGCTCTTCGCGCTCGACCGGCTGTTCGGGCTCGACCGCCTCTTCGTCGGATCCGGAAAGGGCTGACAGACGTGACTACCCCTGCATCTTCATCCGAAGCCGACATTGTCGTCGTCGGCGGTGGTGTCGTCGGCGGCGCCATCGCGCTCGGCCTGGCGCGCGGCGGCGCCCGCGTCACCATCCTCGACGAGGGCGACGTCGCCTTTCGCGCCTCGCGCGGCAATTTCGCGCTGGTCTGGGTCCAGTCAAAGGGGCTCGGCATGCCCGACTACGCGATGTGGTCGCGTCGCTCGGCCGAGCAATGGCACCAGCTCGCCGATGTCCTCCACGCGGAAACCGGCATCGACGTCGCCCACAGCCAGCCCGGCGGCTTCATGCTTTGCCTGTCGGAAGCCGAGCTGGGGCAGCGCCGCCAGACCATGCTGCGGTTGCACAACCAGATGTCGCTGGCCGATTTTCCCTATGAGATCCTCGACCATGACGAGACGAAGCGTCGCCTGCCCGATATCGGCCCCGATGTCGCCGGCTCGGTCTACAGCCCGCTCGACGGCCATGTGAATTCGCTGAAGCTGTTTCGCGCGCTGCGCGAGGCCGCGCAGCGTCGCGGCGTCGAGTACAAGCCCAACTGCACCGTCGACAGCATCACCCAGAGCGACGGCGGCTTCCGGCTGAAGGGCGCCTTCGGCGAGATCGCGGCCGGCAAGGTCGTGCTGGCCGCAGGACTCGGCAATGCGCGGCTTGCACTCATGGTCGGCCTCGATGCGCCGGTGAAGCCGAGCAAGGGCCAGATCATCGTCACGGAGAAGACCGACGCCTTCCTGCACAACCCGATGGTGACGATCCGCCAGACCGATGAGGGCGGCATCATGATCGGCGACAGCCAGGAGGATCGCGGCTTCGACACGGTCGTCGGCCAGCCGATCCTTTCAGTGATGGCCGAGCGCGCGGTGCGGATGTTTCCGCGCCTAGCGGGCCTGAACGTCGTGCGCTCGTGGTCGGCGCTGCGGGTGATGAGCCCCGACGGCTTCCCGATCTACGACCAGTCGCTCAGCCATCCCGGCGCCTTCCTCGTCACCTGCCATTCCGGCGTGACACTGGCTGCCAACCATGTCCTGACGCTCGCGCCCGCCATCCTGTCCGGCGATTTGCCGACGACGCTCGATGCCTTTTCCGCACGGAGGTTCCATGTTCCGGCCCATGCATGAGCTGAAGGCGGCCGAGGCGCTCGGCTTCACCTTCGACGGCCGCGCCCTGACGGCGCGCACGGGCGACACGGTGGCGGCCGCGCTGCTCGCCAACGGCGTCCAGGCCTGCCGCCAGACGCCGGTCTCGGGCGCGGCCCGCGGGCCTTACTGCATGATGGGCGTCTGCTTCGAATGCCTGGTCGTCATAGACGGCGTAGGCAACCGCCAGGGCTGCCTCGTGCCGCTGCGCGATGGCATGCGGATCGAAACCCAGACTGGGCGCCGCCACCCCGATGGGGCAAAGTCATGATCACGCTTACCGCCATCGATCAGATCGCCGAGCATTACGACATCGCGGTGGTCGGCGCGGGGCCTACCGGTCTCGCCGCCGCCGCGCGCGCTGCCGAACTCGGCCTCTCCGTGCTCCTGGCCGACGAGAACCCCTCGCCGGGCGGCCAGATCTACCGCGCCATCACCACGACGCCGGTTACGCAGCGCGGCGTGCTGGGCGAGGACTACTGGAAGGGCGGGGCGCTGGTCGACAGGCTTTGGCCGACGAACACGGCCTATGCGCCGGGTTGCACCGTCTGGTCGGTCGCACCCGACGAGGTGGGCGGCTTCGAACTCGGGCTCTCGCTCGGCGGCCAGGCGCGGCTGGTTGCGACCGACCAGGTCATCCTGGCAACGGGCGCGCAGGAGCGGCCCTTCCCGATCCCCGGCTGGACGCTGCCGGGCGTGATGACGGCAGGCGCCGCCCAGATCGCGCTCAAGGCCTCGGGCTTAGTGCCGAGCGGCCGCACCGTAATCGCCGGCTGCGGCCCCTTGCTCTATCTGCTCGCCGGCCAGCTTGCGGCGGCCGGCGCCAACATCGTCGCGGTGCTCGACACGATGCCGCGCCGCAACTGGCTCTCGGCGCTGGCGGCGCTGCCCGATTTCCTGCGTTCGCCTTATCTCGCCAAGGGCCTGAAGCTGATGGCGGCGGCCCGCGGCAAGCTGCCGTTCAGGACCGGCGTCACCGCTCTCGCGGCTGAAGGCTCCGGCAAGGTCACCGGCGTCAGCGTCACCCGCGGCGGTCGAACCAAAACCATCGCCTGCGACGCGCTCCTGCTGCATCAAGGCGTCATCCCCGGCATCAACCTTTCCAACGCCGCCGGCTGCGCGCAGCATTTCGACCACGTCCAGCTTTGCTGGACGCCGACGGTGGACGACTGGTTCGCCTCATCGATTCCCGGCATCGCCATCGCCGGCGACGGGGCCGGCATCGGCGGCGCTGAAAGCGCGGCCCTGCGCGGCGAGCTCGCGTCGCTCGATGCGGCGCGCCGGTTTGGCCGCCTGACGCCGGTGCAGCGCGACGAGATGGCCGGACCGACCCGCATTGCGCTGGCGCGCAGCCTGCGCGGCCGCCGTTTCCTGGACCTGCTCTATCGCCCGGCCGGGGCATTCCTCGCTCCGCCGGCGGACGAGACGATCGTCTGCCGCTGCGAGGAGGTCACCGCCGGCCAGATCCGCGATACGGCGAGCCGGCTCGGCGTCACCGGACCAAATCAGATGAAGGCCTTCCTGCGCTGCGGCATGGGACCGTGCCAAGGCCGGCTCTGCGGGCCGACTGTGGTCGAACTGATCGCACAGGCGCACGGTCTGTCGCCTACAGAGGTCGGCTACTACCGCCTGCGGCCGCCGGTGAAACCGATTACCTTGGCCGAACTCGCGGCCTTGCCGCCGACCGAGGCCGCGGTCAAAGCGGTGGTTAGGTGAGCGTGGAGTGTCGTAGCGCCGACGTCATCGTCATCGGGGGCGGCATCCATGGCTGCTCGACGGCGCTGAATTGCGCCATGCGCGGGCTGTCGGTGATCCTTCTCGAAAAGGACCATGCCGGCCGGCACGCATCGGGCGTCAATGCCGGCGGGGTGCGCCAGCTCGCCCGCCATGTCGCGGAGATTCCGCTCTCTAATGCCTCGATGGCGCTCTGGCACAGGATCGAGGACCTCGTCGACGACGATTGCGGCTTCACCTGCGACGGTCAGGTCCTGGTCGCGGAGGACGAGGAAGATCTCGACACCTGCCGCGCCCGCGTCGACGACCTGACCCTGCGCGGGTTCCATCATGAGGAGCTCATCGACGCCGCTGAACTGCGCCGGCTGGTGCCGGCCGTCTCCGATTTATGCCCCGGCGGCGTGATTTCGCGCCGCGACGGCGCGGCGATCCCGCTGCGCGCGACCCAGGCCTTCAAGCGCAAGGCGGCCAGCCTCGGCGCCGACATCCGCGAAGGCGTGCGGGTCACCCGCGTCGTTCGTGACGGCGCGAACTGGCGGGTCGAGACCGATAACGGCTTCTTCCTCAGCCCCCGCATCGTCAATACCGCCGGAGCCTGGGCCGACCGCATCGCGGCCGATCTCGGCGAGCCGGTGCCACTTGAGGTGATCGCGCCGATGCTGATGATCACCGCCGCGATGCCGGCCTTTATCAAGCCCGTCGTGATCCTGCGCCGGCGCAAGCTCTCCTTCAAGCAGTTCGGCAACGGCACCGTGCTGATCGGCGGCGGCTATCTCGGCCGCGCCATCCGCGACGAGAACCGCACTGTGCTCGACTGGGGCAAGCTCGCGACCAACGCCAGGACGGTCTGGGACCTGTTCCCCGTCATGCGTGCGGCCCCGATCGCCCGCGCCTGGGCCGGCATCGAGGCGCGCATGCCCGACGACCTGCCGGTCTTCGGTCCCAGCGCCCGGCACGAGGGCGTCTACCATCAGTTCGGCTTCTCGGCCCACGGCTTCCAGCTCGGCCCCGGAGCCGGCGCCGTCATGGCCGAGATCATCGCGACCGGATCGACCAATGTCCCGATCGACGGTCTCCAGATTTCCCGCTTCACCCACCCCCGAGAGAGCAGACCATGACCATCAAGCGCAGTATCAGGACCCCGATCCAGAACCGCATCGTCGAGACCGGCAGCCTCGTCTTCGTCGGCGGCGTCATCGCTGATGACACCACCCAGTTGATGGGCCCGCAGACGCAGAACATCCTGGGCAAGATCGAGGGCTATCTCGGCGAGGTTGGGCTCGACCGCAAGGCGATCGTCGCAGCCCAGATCTACGTCACCGACCTCTCCCAGAAGAAGGAGATGGATGGCGCCTGGACCGGCTTCTTCGGCGACGACATGCCGACCCGCGCCACAGTCGGCGTCGCCGATCTCGGCGGCGGCGCGATCATCGAGGTGGTGGTCACCGCGAGCCGCGGCTGACCACGGCGTCAGAACATGACATGTCGATCATCATGTCGGCGCAGCATCACCGTGGTCTAACTTCCTCCAGGGTGCCGAGGTCAAAATCGGCGTGTACGGCGACCCTTTTTTCATCGCCACCTGACCCCCAGGTCAGTACAGACATTTCTCTATTCGCGGCTCGCGCAATGTACGTCGCAACGAATTAAGGGCGCGCGCCGCATCTATGCCCGGACGCAACGCGCCAACTGCCGACATTCGGCCGATGCCGGAAAGCGGACGTATCCGATCAACGATTCGCGGCTGTCAGCGTCCGACCCACGGCGGCAGTCACGCTCTTCGCTCATCGCCTGGGCCCGTCGCGCTGCCTCGCACGCGGCCGACGGGGTGGCTGAAGGGCCGTTAGCCCGCTGGGGCTCGCTGGGAGCCGCGAGGATCATAGGCGCCGGTCCTGCGGCTTGCGCCGCCTCAGCAACATCCATGCGCGGAGATCGAACAGCGCGACCGCGGTGGCGCCGACGACGAGCGCGCAGAGCGCGAGCTTGGAGACGCTCCCCATCGTCCCCTCGATCAGCAGAGCGTGGACGACTCCGCCGAGCACGACCAACATCACGAGCACGGTATGGCCAAGACGCCAGAGCCGCGGCCTGATACGCAGGGGCCGCCGCAGCGCGGCGAGCAGCGCCGCGGCGAAGGCGGCCCACATAGCGACGACCCCCCAGGCCGAAAACGGCGTCGGCGAGTCGAAGAGAAGCGCGTCGACGACGTCGGGCGGGCTGGTCAGCCACAGCCCGGCGACATGAATGATGATCGCCGTGACAAGCGCGGTTCCGACCCAGCGATGCACCCGACGCCCGCGCGGGACCGGGAGCCCCGGCAGGTATCCGGCCGCGAGCAGGGGCTGCAGCAGAATGAGCGCCAGCGCCAAGACGCCGGCGAAACCAGCCACGATATAGATCGGCCCACGCCAGGCGAGCAGCGGGCTCGTTGCAGCGACGGCGAGCGACACGACGATCGCGCCCGCGACCACGGCCCAGATCAGGGCCGCCCTCATCGACGGCATGCGGCTCACGCCGACTGGAGCACGAAGTCGGCCTTCAGGCTCTTGTCTCGGGAACTCTGCATCACCGGGCGCAGGAACACGGTCTTGAAGGCTGCATCGTCATAGGCGAGATGGCCGTGCGCCTGCCCGAAGGCCGGGATGATCTGCGGCATCTCCAGACGGAACACGCCATTGGCGTCGGTCAGCGTCGCGCCGTGGCTTTGTGCATCGGTCTCGTAGCCCTCCGTGGTATGGGCCCAGATCTGGATACGGATCCCGGGCAGTGGCGCGCCATCGCCGGCCCGGCGCACCGTCCCGGACATCCAGAAGCCGCCATTGCCGATCCGCTGCACGATCGGCGCGCCCGGACGGTAATTGTTGGCGCCCCCGCGCATCGAGCCCGTCGGCGCCAATCCCTGTGCCTGAGCCGGCTGAATGATGGCCGGCGCTCCCTGTGTGATCACCGTCGCGCCAAAGGCGGCCCCGGCAGCCAGCAGGCCGCGGCGTGTCGTGGAAATGGGCAGCATCGCTTGCTCCGTGGATCGAGGTTACAGCCCGTCGGCAAAGGCCACGAGCCTCCCGTTCGACTGCAGTCCTACTGAAGCTATTCGGCGAAATCTCGTCGGCCAGCGGGGCACACGGCTTCGTGACGACCGTTGCCGAGGGACAATCTTCGCTCCGACTCTCGGCATGGCATGGCCGCGCACGCTTAGGGCGCATCCATCTCTGCGTGACCGAGGCCAATCGGCCATCGACCAAGCTCGTCCCCTCGGCGCCATTAGAGGACCTCAGCGCTATCGCGGGAAGCAGACGTTGGCGAATACCCTGCGAGGAGCGCGCTCTTGGTCCGCTTCTCTTCTGTCTCCCGCCGGACTATCCCACATCCGTATCGAAGCTCCCGTCGAAATCGGGCGGATCGATATCTGACAGGTTCGACGCGTGCATCAGAGCCGCCGGTTGGCTGACTTGGGGTCGGACGCAAAGGTCGCGACAGACATGGTCGGCAGATCGAAACAGTCTCTCGTCGTTGCATAACCGTGGCCACCCATGCGGCCGATCGCGTCGAGCGCGAGGGGGTCGACATGCAGGTGCTGGTTGATCGTATCGGCGCGGAAATGCGCATAGACGACCTCGCCCAGAATGATCTCGCGCGAATTCCCGATGCCGAGCGTCGTATGGTGGCGGCATTCGAAGGCGGCGGGGGCCTGACCGATCCATGGACAGGGTACCTTCACGCCCGGCATCGCGGTCAACCCGGCCTCGGCCAGCTCGTCGACGCCGGGCTCGAAGGGCGTGGCGCAGATGTTCATGCCCTCGACCAGCGCATCGGAGACGATGTTGACCGTGAAGGCCAGCGTCTCGCGGATGTTGCGGCCGGTGTCCTTCTGTCCGCCGGCGGGGCGATACTCGACGCCGAGCGCTACGATCGCCGGATCGGCCGAGAGGCAGTTGAAGAAGGAGAACGGCGCTGCGTTGACGACGCCCCGGCCGTCCACGGTGGTGACGAGTGCGATCGGACGCGGCACCACCGCGCCAATCAGCAGCTTGTAGCGCTCGCGCGGGGATAGCTCGGCGAAATCGAAGGTGACGAAGGAGTCAGAGGTCCCGCCGATCTGTGGCGGGGTCAACGTTTCGGTCATGGTGTCGTCAGTCCTTCGCTCAAGGCATAGGGCGCGAGCACTTCGCGGATGTCGCGCTCGCCGCGCGGCGTCAGCAGGGCCCGCGTCACCACGGCCTGCAGGTGATGGTCCATCAGATGGGCGGCGCGCGCGGCGTCTCCGGCGCGCAAGGCCTCGATCAGCTGGCGATGCTCGGAGACGGCGCATTCGGAGGAATGCGGCCGTCCGTAGATCGCCAGGATCAGCGAGCAGCGCGACGAGACCTCCTGCACATAGCGCAACAGCAGCGCATTGCCGGTCATTTCGGCAAGCCGGATATGGAACTCGCCGGCGAGCCGGATCGATTCCGGTCTATCTCGGCCCAGCGCGCTTTCCTCCTGCCGCACATGCGCCTCGAGCTCGGCCGCCTGCGCGGATGTCAGCTGGCCCGCCAGGCTTTCAGTCACCTGCCGCTCCAGCCCACGCCTGACGTCGAAGACGTCGCGCGCTTCCTCCAGGGTCGGGTAGGCGACCGAGGCGCCGCGATTGGGCTTGAGCTCGACCAGCCCCTCGACGGCAAGGCGTCCGAAGGCCTCTCGCACCAGAGTGCGGCTAACACCGAGCTGCTCGCCGATCGAATCCTCCGGCAGCTTCATGCCGGGCTTGAGCGCCTGCTCGATGATGGCGCGACGCAGCGCCCGATAGACCGATTGCGCCCGCAATCCAGGCGTCCGCGGTTCGCTCATCGTACCCCGTCTCCGTACTGCTGCGGCCGCTCCCGCGACCTGTGCCGGCGCAGTCAATGTCACGGGTTCAGGCTCCGCTCCAGTTTTTCGCTTGTCATCAGAAATCGCATACAATACGTTTACAGTATCGTATGCAAGTTTGATAATTTTTTGCACACGACGTGCTGCGTTTCGCGCCAGTCTGCGTGGAATTGCGGCAGAGGCAGGCAGTCCGGGAGCGCCGATGCGCCGCTCCGGTCCAGGCAAACGGGAGTTGGCGCGATGAAGAAGGCTGGCCTGACACGCAAGAACTGGATGCTGGCAGCGGTTGCTGCGCTCGCCCTGAGCGGAACCGGCGGCGTCCCCGACACGGCGAGCGCCAAGACGTTGAAATGGGGTGCCGCCCGCGAGATCGCCTCGCTCGACCCCTATTCCTATGGCGACACTTTCACGCTGTCGGTGCTGAACCATGTCTATGAGGGGCTGGTGCGCTACACCGGCGATCTCAAGATCGAGCCTGCTCTGGCCGAGAGTTGGGAGACGGTCTCGCCGACGGTCTGGCGCTTCAAACTGCGCCAGGGCGTCAAGTTCCATAACGGCAACCCGTTCACCGCCGAAGACGTCATCGCCTCGCTGGAGCGCGTCACGCATCCGGATTCGCCGCTCAAGGGCAATCTGCCGGCTTACAAGTCGTCGCGGAAGATCGACGCGTCGACGGTCGAGATCGAGGTCAACGGCCCATATCCGCTGCTGCTCAACGACCTGACCAACATCTTCATCTTCAACAAGCCCTGGCTCGAGGCCAACAACGCGCTGCTGCCGACCGATTCCGGCAAGGGCGTGAAGGGGTACGCCACCGACAACACCAACGGGACCGGGCCGTTCGTGGTCGAGAGCCGCCGCGCTGATTCCAAGACCGTCTACGTCAAGAACCCGAACTGGTGGGACAAGCCGCAGCACAACATCGACGCGATCGAGTTCATGCCCATCGCCTCGGCCTCCACGCGGGTGGCGGCGCTGCTGTCGGGCGAGATCGACTTCACCAACGTCGCTCCGCTGCAGGACCTGCCGCGCCTTGCGGCCTCGCCTGACGTCAAGGTCCTGCAGACCAACGAACTGCGCACGGTGATCTTCGCCTTCAATCTCAAGGACGCGTTGTTCGAGAGTGACGTCAAGGACAAGAACCCGCTCAAGGACATCCGCATCCGCGAGGCGCTCTACCGCGCCATCGACATCGACGCGGTGCAGAAGCGCGCCATGCGCGGCCTCTCGCGCAACACAGGCGCGCTGATCGCCCCGGCAATCCCGGGCTACGAGGCCTCGCAGGACGTGCGGCTGCCCTTCGATCTCGACGGCGCCAAGAAGCTCCTGGCTGCGGCCGGCTATCCCAACGGCTTCAATTTTCAGATGAACTGCCAGAGCGACGGCCTCGTCAACGAGGAGGAGTTCTGCCAGGCAGTCGCCTCGATGTGGTCGCGGGCCGGCTTAAAGCCCAATCTCAGCCTTGGACCGCGCAGCCAGCAGACCCCTAAGCGCGTCAAGGGCGAGTTCGACGTGATCTCCTTCGGCTGGGCCAACGAGCCGATGATCGACGCCTACTCGATCCTGATCCAGGTGATGCGGTCGAAGAGCGGCTCGGGCGGCGTGTTCAACTGGGGCAACTGGGGCGATCCCCGGATCGACGCGCTGATCGACAAGGCCGGAGTCGAGCTCGACACGCCTAAGCGCATCGCGATGATGCAGGAGGCGCTCAAGATCGCCAAGGCTGAGCACCTCTTCATCCCGATGCACCAGCAGCCGATGGCTTGGGCGATGCGCAACAGCGTGGCGCAGACCGTGCAGGCCTCCGACAACAAGCCGAGGCTGTGGCTGACGACGCTGAAGTGAGTACGCCGCCAGCCCGGGACGCGCCACGGGCGCGATCCCGGGCTGGCGGCACGGTCCGCGCAGTCCTGGGGATGGAACGACGATGCCGGCCTTCCTGCTCAAGCGCCTCCTGAACGCTGCCGGCGTCATGCTTGCAGTCGCGTTCATCGCCTTCCTGATCTTCCGCTTCGTCGGCGATCCGGTCGAGCTGATGCTCAACGAGCAGGCAAGCCAGGCGCAGCGCGACGAACTGCGAGTCCGGCTCGGCCTCGACAAGGGCTTTGTCCTGCAATTTGCGACCTTCGTCGGCAATGCGGTGCGCGGCGATTTCGGCATCTCATACCGCAACCAGCAGGAGGTGTTCACGCTGATTGCGGAGCGCTTCCCGGCGACCTTCGAGCTCGTGCTGGTCGCGACCTTCCTGTCACTGGCTGTGGGCATCCCGCTCGGGGTCTACACCGCGATCGCGCGGGACACCCTGCTCGCCAAGGCCCTACAGTTCGTCTCGGTGCTCGGCGTCTCGCTGCCGAGCTTCGCGCTCGGCATCCTGTTCATCCTGACCTTCTCGGTGACGCTGCAATGGCTGCCGGCCTTCGGGCGCGGCGAGACCGTGCAACTTGGCTGGTGGAGCACGGGCTTCCTGACGCCGTCGGGACGTAAGGCTCTGATCCTGCCCGGGGTCACCCTGTCGCTGTTCCAGATCACGCTGGTGATGCGCCTCGTGCGCGCCGAGATGTTGGAGACGATGCGCACCGACTTCATCCGCTTCGCCCGGGCCCGCGGGCTGACCACGCGCGCCGTCAACTTCCATCACGGCCTGCGCAACTGCCTGATGCCGGTCATCACCGTGACGGGCCTCCAGATCGGCAACCTGATCGCCTTCGCGCTCGTCACCGAGACTGTGTTCCAGTGGCCCGGCATGGGGCTGCTCTTCGTTCAGGCCGTCACCTTCGTCGACATTCCGGTGATGGCGGCCTATCTGATCGTCGTTTCCTTCATCTTCGTCTCGCTCAATACGCTTGTCGACCTGACCTATGCCTGGGTCGATCCGCGCTTGCGCGAGGATGCGATCGCCGGAGGCGCCAATGCCCGGTGAGACCGTGCAACCTTCGCGTTGGCGCCAACTCCTCGACAGCGACGTCGGCTGGAGCTTCCGCCGCACGCCGGCGGCCTGGCTCTCGGCCATCGTACTGGCGCTACTGATCCTGACGGCGTTCTTCGCCCCGCTGATCGCACCGCAAAACCCCCACGACCTCGCCCAGATCTTCATCGACAAGGCGGAGATCCCGCCGATCTGGAACAAGGACGGGGAATGGCCCTTCCTTCTGGGCACCGATCCGCAGGGTCGCGACGTGCTGTCGGCCATCCTCTACGGCACGCGCGTCTCGCTGGCGATCGGACTGGCAGCCGTGCTGGTCTCGATGGCGATCGGCGTCACGCTCGGCCTGCTCGCCGGGTTCCACGGCGGGCGCATCGACAATCTGCTGATGCGGCTCGGGGACACGGTGTTGTCGATCCCGACGCTGCTGATGGCGATCCTGGTCTCGGCGATCTTCCGCGAACTGCTGCCGCCGCCGCTGCGAGAGCCCTTCGCGGCCGTCGTTCTGGTTCTCTCGATCTCGCTGACGAACTGGGTTCAGTACGCCCGCACGGTGCGCGCCTCGACCATGGTCGAGCGGCGCAAGGAGTATGTACTGGCGGCGCGCATCATCAAGGTACCGGCGCGCCGGATCATGGCGCGCCACATCCTGCCCAATACGCTGACGCCGGTCATGGTGGCAGCCACGCTCAATCTCGGCCTCGCCATCCTGTCGGAAGCGACCTTGTCCTTCCTTGGGGTCGGCATGCCGATCACCCAGCCCTCGCTAGGCACGCTGATCCGCATCGGCAACCAGTATCTGTTCTCGGGCTCCTGGTGGCTCGTCGTCTTCCCCTCGCTGCAGCTCGGGCTGATCGTGTTGTCGGTCAACCTGCTCGGCGACTGGCTGCGCGACGCGCTGAACCCGAAGCTGCGCTGACAAGCCCCCAAGAGGAAACGCCCGCGATGACCGTCTCCCTGCTACTGCGCAATGTCCGTCCCCATGGCGGGCCCGCCGTCGACATGCTGATCGAGGCCGGCAAGATCACGCAGGTGGCTGCCGGCGTAGCGGCCCCCGCCGGCGTTTCCGTTGAGGACGGCCGCGGCGAGATCGTCATTCCCGGGCTGGTCGAGGCCCATACCCATCTCGACAAGAGCCTGTGGGGCCTGCCCTGGTACACCAACGAGGTCGGTCCGCGCCTGATCGACAAGATCGACAATGAGCGCCTGAACAAGAATCGGCTGGGTATCGAGCCGGCGCGCCAGTCGGCGAGGCAGAGCATCCAGTCCTCGCTGATGGGCTCGACCCATATCCGCAGCCACGTTGACGTCGATACCGAGCACGGTCTGTGGGGCGTCGAGGGTGTGATGGCGACCCGCGACGACTACCGGGACATCGTCGACATCGAGCTCGTCGCCTTCCCGCAATCGGGACTTCTGTGCCGGCCCGGCACGCTGTCTCTGATGGAGCAGGCGATGCGGGCCGGCTGCGAGATCGTCGGGGGCCTCGACCCCTGCGCGATCGACCGCGACCCCAAGGGGCATCTCGATGCGGTCTTCGGGCTGTGTCAGACATTCGGCAAGCCGCTCGACATCCATCTGCACGAGCCTGGCGAGATGGGCGCCTTCTCGACCGAACTGATCATCGAGCGCACCCGTGCGCTGGGCATGACCGGCAAGGTCACGATCAGCCACGCCTTCTGCCTCGGCGCGGAGCCCGCTCTGGTCGATCCGCTGATCGCGCAGCTCGCCGAACTCGACATCGCCATTATGACGACGGGACCGGCGAGCCGCCCGGCGCCACCGGTCGGGAAGCTGCTGAAGGCCGGCGTGCGCGTCTGCTCGGGCTCGGACGGAATCCGGGACACCTGGGGCCCCTACGGCAATGCTGACATGCTGGAGCGCGCCATGTTCGTGGGCCTGCGTAACAACCTGCGCCGCGACGACGAACTGCGGATGGCGCTCGATATCTGCACTGTCGGGGGCGCCGGGGTGATGGAGATCGACGGCTACGGCCTCTCTGTCGGCTGCAACGCCGACCTGGTCATCCTGCCAGGCGAGACCATGGCGGAGGCCATCGTCACGCGCTCGCCCCGGCGCCGCGTCGTCAAGGCCGGCCGGATCGTTGCCCGCGACGGCGTCTCGATCAGGACCGCGCCGTGAGCTTGCGCGCCGCCAGGCGGCCAGAGGGCCGCATCCTGCTCACCGCGCGCTGGCTGCTCGGCCACCGCGACGGCCGGCACCGTCTCTACGAGCATGGCGAGATCGTCTTCGAAGACGGCGCAGTTATTTTCACCGGGCACGGCTTCCCCGGCGAGGTGGCGCGGCGCATCGATTACGGCCATTCCCTGATCGGGCCCGGCTTCGTCGACCTCGACGCGCTTTCGGACCTCGACACCACGATCCTCGCCTATGACAACCAGCCGGCCTGGCAGAAGGGCCGCGTCTGGCCACGCTCCTATCTGGAGGCCGGCCCCTACGAGATGTACTCGCGCGAAGAGCTCGCCTTCCAGAAGGCGCACGCTTTCGCCACGCTGATCCGCAACGGCATCACGACAGCCCTGCCGATCGCCTCGCTGTTCTACCGGGCCTGGGGCGAGACGGCGCAGGAGTTCGAGGACGCGGCCGACGCCGCGGCGAAGCTTGGCCTGCGCACCTATGTAGGCCCGGCCTATCGCACCGGCAACCAGCTGGTCGAGGCTGATGGCACGATCACGACGCATTACGACGAGAAGCGGGGCCTGTCGGAGCTCGACGCCGCGATCGCCTTCTGCCGGCGACACGAGGGCGCGGCCGACGGCCTGATCCGGACGATGCTGGCGCCGGACCGGATCGAGACCTCGACTGCGACGCTCCTGCGCCGGACCGCTGCCGCGGGCCGTGAGCTCGACGTGCCGGTGCGGCTGCATTGCTGCCAGTCGAAGACGGAATACGACCTCGTGCTGGCCCAGCACGGCATGAGCCCGCCCGAATGGCTGGACAGCTTGGGGTTCCTCGACGAGCGCAGCCTGCTGCCGCACGGCACCTTCGTCTCCGGCAGCCGTCACATCACGCGGCCCGGCCGCGACCTCGCGATCATCCGCGACGCCGGCGCGACGATCGTGCACTGCCCGCTGGTCTCGGGCCGGCACGGCAATGCGATCGACCATTTCGGCCGCTATCGGGAGATGGGCCTCAGGATCGGCATGGGCACCGATACCAGCCCGCCCGACATGATCATGAACATGCAGGTCGGCATGATCCTCGCCCGCGTGACGGCCGGCAGCGTCATGGCCTGCCGGAGCGAGGACTATTACGACGCAGCGACCATCGGCGGGGCCGATGCGCTGCGTCGGCCCGATCTCGGCCGCCTGCAGCCCGGCGCGCGCGCTGACATCACGGTGTTCGACTTCGACCGCCCCCATCTCGGCCAGATCATCGACCCGATCCAGACCATGCTGCTCGCCGGGCAGGGCCGCGATTTCTCGACCGTGATCATCGACGGGCGCTTCGTGATGCAGCACCGGCTCATTCCCGGCGTCGACGAAGCGGCCGAGAAGCGGCGCGCCCAAGCGCAGTTCGAGGGCGTGATGGCGCGCTATCCGGAGCGCACCCACGGGCATCCGCCAGCGAGCGCGATCTTCTCGTCGAGCTACCCGGTCGAACCTGCGCAGGCCGGGCGATGACGGCGCTGCTTTCCGTGAAGGACCTGCGCATCGTCTTCGACGGCCGGCACGGCCCGCTGACGGCGCTCGACGGCATCACCTTCGAGATCGCGCCCGGCGAGATCCTCGGGGTCGTCGGCGAGTCCGGCGCGGGCAAGTCGCTGACCGGCACGGCAGTGATCGGCCTCCTGGATCCGCCCGGCCGCATCAGCGGCGGCGAGATCCACCTCGACGGCCAACGCATCGACACTCTGCCGCAGGCCGCTATGCGCAAGCTGCGCGGCCGCCGGATCGGGGCGATCTTCCAAGATCCACTCACCTCGCTCCATCCCCTTCTGACCGTCGGCGAGCAACTCGTCGAGACCATCCTGACCCATCTTCCGGTTTCGCAGGGGCAGGCGCGCCAGCGCGCGCTCGCACTGCTGAACGAGGTCGGCATCCCGGCGGCGGAGACGCGCATAGACCAGTATCCGCACCAGTTCTCGGGTGGAATGCGACAGCGGGTTGTGATCGCGCTCGCGCTCTGCGCCGAGCCGCAGCTGATCATTGCAGATGAGCCGACGACAGCGCTCGACGTCTCGATCCAGGCGCAGATCACGACATTGCTGAAGCGGCTCTGCCGCGAGCACGGCACCGCGATCATGCTCGTGACGCACGACATGGGCGTCATCGCAGAGACGGCCGACCGCGTCGCGGTGATGTATGCCGGCCGCATCGTCGAGATCGGCTCGGTCAATGAGGTGACGCGCCGGCCGCGCCATCCGTACACGGCAGGCCTGATGGCCTCGATCCCGAGCGTCCATGCCCGCAACGCCGTGCTCAACCAGATCGATGGGTCGATGCCGCGGCTGGGCGCGATCCCGCAGGGCTGTGCCTTCAACCCGCGCTGCGGACTTGCAACCGATCTCTGCCGGACGGACAGGCCCGTACTCCCGCCGTCGGCCCACGCCGCCGCCTGTTATTTCCCGCTGATGGAGGGCGCGCATGCCTGACCGCGCCGCAATCCTGGAGGTCGCTTCCGCTTCCTGTCGCTTCGATGTCTCGGCGCCGGCCCTGTCGCGGTTCCTGGGCCGCCAGCCGCGCCGCATCCTGCGCGCGGTCGAGGACGTCTCATTCACGGTCGCGCGCGGCTCGACCTTCAGCATCGTCGGCGAATCCGGCTGCGGGAAGTCGACGCTGGCGCGCATGGTGGTCGGGCTGCAGAAGCCGACCGACGGCACGCTGCGCTTCCGCGACATCGCGCGCGCCGATGGCGGGTCCGGGCCACCACGCGTGCAGATGATCTTCCAGGATCCCTATGCCTCGCTCAATCCGCGCTGGCGCGTCGGGGACATCGTCGCCGAGCCGATCCGGGAGCTCAAGCTTCGCCCGAACGAGGCCGAAACCCAGGCGCGCGTCGGAGAACTGCTTGAGATCGTCGGGCTCTCGCGCGGAGATGCGCAGCGCTATCCACATGCCTTCTCGGGTGGCCAGCGTCAGCGCATCTCGATTGCGCGCGCGCTGGCAACGGAAGCCGATTTTCTGGTCTGCGACGAGCCGACATCGGCGCTCGACGTGTCGGTGCAGGCCCAGATCCTGAACCTAATGGTGAGACTCCAGCAGGAATTTGGCCTGACGTATCTCTTCATCAGCCACAACCTCTCAGTCGTGCGCCACATGTCGGATCACCTCGCGATCATGTATCTCGGCCGCATCGTCGAGAGCGGCCCGGCCGAACAGGTCTTCAGCGAGCCACGCCACCCCTACACACGGCTGCTGCTTGACACGATCCCCGATGTCGAGAAGCCGAACCGCGCACGCCGACCTATGTCGGGCGAGGTACCGAGCCCGATAGCGCCGCCGCCGGGCTGCGCCTTCCATCCACGATGTGCCATGGCGACCGACATTTGCCGCGTGGAGCGTCCCGAACTGCGCATGCAAAACGACGTTAGCGTCGCCTGCCATCATCAGGCCGCCCGGACGGCCTGATCCTTTTGAGATGCCAATCGGGCAGGCATTGAACTGGACTGCATGAAGCACCGGTGGTCATAATGTACGGAACTGGCCATATGTCCGTCGCCTGTCCGGGTGGAATGCGCCAAGGGAAGACATTGGCCGACTGCCGAATAGCGGACGTTGGTCTCGGCGCCTTTACGGACACTGTACGATTAGCTCAAACCGGGCATTCGTTGCGGGGGATAGGTGCCGTTCCGCAATAAGAAAGGTGAACGGGCGCTGTCGATCGTTGCGTCAGGTGGCCGTGGCCGGCGGGCTGTTTTGGCGGAAGCTCTTTCCCGATTGAATCACTCTCCAGACCTCCTGAGGAGTCGCTGGCATGTCGAGATGCGTGATGCCATAGGGCGCTAGGGCGTCGACGACCGCGTTCATCACCGAGGGCAGGGAGCCGGCGCACCCGGCTTCCCCGCAACCTTTGGCGCCGACTCGATTGTTCTGCGTCGGCATGCCCTGGCTCTCGAACGAGAAGAACGGAACATCCTCCGCCCGAGGCAGTGCGTAATCCATATAGGAGCCTGTCATCAGCTGGCCGCTCTCGTCATAGACGGTCCGCTCGAACAGCGCCTGGCCGATGCCCTGAACGATGCCACCATGAAGTTGGCCCTCGACGAGCATCGGGTTCACGACGGTGCCGAAGTCGTTGACCATGACATAGCGCGCGACCTCGACATGCCCGGTCTCCGGATCGATCTCGACCTCGGCGATGTGACAACCATTGGGATAGGCCGAGGGCGCCGCGTTGAAGACATGATCGACATCGAGCGACTGCGGCAGGTCCGGCGCGACTGCGGCACCACCCTGAAGCCTGGCCGCGATGTCCATGATGCCGATCGAGCGATCGGTTCCGACGACGGTGAACTGGCCGGCTGCGAACGCGATATCGGCGACATTGGCCTCCAGGAAATGACCGGCGAGCAGCTTGCCCTTTTCGATCACCAGATCGCTCGCCTCGATGATCGCCGAGCCGCTCGCCATCAGCGATTTCGAGCCGCCTGTGCCGCCGCCGGCAATCAGCCGGTCGCTGTCGCCCTGCACGAGCTTGATCTGCTCGAAGGGAACGCCGAGCTGGCTGGTCAGGAGCTGGGCGAAAGGCGTCCAATGTCCCTGGCCGTAGTCGAGCGTGCCGGTGACGATGCTCACGCTGCCGTCCGGTTCGAAATGGATGCCGCCCATTTCATTTGAGGGCGGCGCCGTCACTTCGAGAAAACAGCCGATCCCGCGCCCGCGCAACAAACCCGCCTTCCGGCTTGCCTTCAGCCTTGCGGGATATCCCTTCCAGTCGGACGCCTCGAGAGCTCGCTCGAACAGCGCCGGGAAATCGCCGCTGTCATAGATCGTGCCCATCGGCGTCGCCCAGGGCAGTTTGGCGGGCGAAACCAGGTTGCGTCGCCTCAGGCTCGCGCTGTCGATCCCCATCTCACGGGCCGCCGTATCGATCAGGCGCTCCATGAAATAATTGCCTTCCGGCCGTCCCGCGCCGCGATACGCCCCGATGGGCGGCGTGTTGGTCACCGCGCAGCGGGTCCGGACTTCGACCAGCGGCGTCCGGTACATGCCGACCGAGTTCTTTCCGATATTCGATGTCGGCATGATCGCGCCGACGGGCGTGAGATAGGCGCCCATATTCGCCACGCCCGTGAAGCGCGTGGCGAGGAAGCGACCGCGAGCGTCCAATGCCAGCTCGGCCTCGAATACCATGTCGCGGCCATGATGGTCCGAGACGAAGCTCTCCGAGCGCTGATCGGTCCATTTGACCGGCCGCTTCAGCATGCGGGCTGCGTGGAGGAGGACGACGTATTCAGGAAACACAGAGGCCTTCATGCCAAACGAGCCACCGACATGGCCGGTGACCAGGCGCAGCTCGGCCGGCTTCACCCCCATGGCCGCGGCCAGGTTGTTGCGCATGCCGAAGGCGCCCTGGCTCGGCGCATGCAGCGTGTAACGCTTCGACTTGCCGTCGAAGCTCGCAAGGGCGGCGCGCGGCTCGATCGGGTTGACGACGACGCGATTGTTGACGATCCGCAACCGGGTGATGTGCGCGGCCTCGGTAAAGGCCGCGGCGACCTTGTTGCTGTCACCAAACTGGAAATCGACGATCAGATTGCCGGCGAGGTCGTTATAGAGTTGCGGGGCCTCGATGCCGAGCGCCTGCTCGGCATCGGTGACGGCAGGCAGGACATCGATGTCGAGCCCGACCGCCTCCGCGGCATTGCGGGCCTGATCGGCTGTGTGGGCGACGACGATCGCGATGGGGTCGCCGACGAAGCGAACCTTGTCGGTTGCCAGCGCCGCTCGCTCAGGTGTTTTCATCGACGCGCCGTCGCGGCCGGGTACATTGAGCGGCGTGATGATGGCTTTGTAGCCTTGGCCGGTCAGATCCGCGCCGGTGTAGATCGCGACGACGCCCTTCATCGCCTGGGCATCAGCCGTATCGACGGCCCTCAGATGGCCATGCGCGTGAGGGCTGCGGACGAAAGCCGCGAAGAGCTGCCGCTCGAGGCTCAGGTCGTCGGTATATTGCCCTTGCCCCTGCACGAGGATTTCATCCTCCTTGCGCGGTACAGGCTGACCAATCGCAAACGATGCCATCGGCAGGCTGTCAGGAGGCACGCGAGAATTCATCAGGACCGGCCATGGCAAACAAGTCGGGGATATTCGGCTTCCTTGATAGGGCTGGTGTGCGATGCACACAAAGAGCGCCCACTGCAGCCCCGCCAAGCGCCCAGCGTTTGCGAAACTGACAGACTGAGCCAGCATGTTCGCAGAAGGCATGGCGGCTGGTTGGGCCGCAGGCCGGACCGAACAGAACAGGTGTCCTGATGGGCCTTCGCTTCATTTTCATGCTCACCCGCAACGATCGCACGGTCGGCGATGCGATGGAGCAACTTGCGACGGCTCTGGCTTTGGGAGTCCGGCATATCGGTTTCAAGGATATCGGCCTGCCGCTCGACACGCTGAAGGCGCTCAACACGGCGATCAAGGCTGGCGGCGCGACCTCCTATCTCGAGGTGGTTTCGCTCGATCGCGACAGTGAGATTGTCTCGGCAAAAGCCGCGGTCGAGATCGGCATCGACATTCTGCTGGGCGGGACGAGGGTCGACGACGTGCTGCCGATCATTGCCGGGACGACGATCCAGTACTGCCCCTTCCCGGGCACGATCTCCGGACATCCAAGCGTTCTTGAGGGTAGCATCGAGGACATCGTCGCCAGTTCGCAGGCCTTGGCCTCACGCGACGGCGTGCACGGCCTTGATCTCCTAGCCTATCGTTCGCGCGAAAACGTCCCGGCACTCATCGACGCCGTCTGTTCCGCCGTGTCCAAACCCGTCTATGTGGCCGGATCGATCGACACGCCGGGCCGTATCGCGGCCTTGAAGCAGGCCGGCGCGGCCGGCTTTACCATCGGCACAGCCGCTCTCGACGGGAAATATCCGGCCGATGGCATGGATGTGCCAAGCCAGCTCAAGACGAGCATCCGGGATGTCGCGATGCTCAATCGGCACATCTCGCCGTTTCACAAGGAAAATCTGACGAGCGCTTTCGGATGATTCTCCGACACCTGGCCCCCTCAGGTCGCCGCGGCGGTCAATAATCTGCAGATCAAGCTTGCTAAGCTCGAGGGCGAGGCCGGCTGGCATTTCAACAGCCGCGAGGACGAGGTCTTCTTCGTCCATAAAGGACGGCTGCTGATGAGGTTCCGCGATCGCGACGAGGTCATCGAGGAGGGCGAGTTCATCGTCGTGCCGCATGGCGTCGAACGTTGCCCGACCGCGCTGGAAAAAGTCTGCGAGGTCGTGATTCTCGAGATCGGCACGACGAGCCGCGACCTTTAGATCGGTAATAGAAAACGACCTTGTAGATTCCGTGCGAGAGCGGCGTTATCCGCTTTCGACAGCGCTGGGTCTCGATCCCTAAATATGCTGTTGCCCGACACGCCCTTGCCTCAGACGAGGCTTAACAACCTCTGATGGAGTGCCAGCTTCGCGGCCAGTTACATCTCGTCCTGAGGCTCGACCTCGAAAAACCAACCTTCGCCGCATATCCCTACCGGGCGCGCCGTCTGATAAGCACCGCAAACACCCGTCGCTGTGACGGGCGTGACGCGCCACTTCCCGACATTTGGGAGATGCCCGAAACCAGACATCCGTCATGGCCTTGCGGATGGGGAATTCTGGTTGTGCGGCCAAGCCGACATCGCAGACCGGCTTCTCTTGAAGCCCCCAGTAGCCGCGCTGGCAGCACAGCCAGTTGAAGAGCCAATGAGCCTCAAGGACGCATTGGACTTCGTGCAACCACGCTGCCTCAAATCTCCGTATCTGGAACAGGGGACATCACGGAATGACCTTCGAGGCTCGCAGGCGCGTGAACAGATCGAAGAAGGCGCCGTCCGTCGCTTGGTAGTCGAGGAAGCCGAGGCGCCGGCTTTTGCTCATGTCGGTCACTACCTCGATTGGGCGGCCGAGATCGGCATCCGTATGCCAAGCCGATGCGAGGCGCCCGAGATCGGGCTCGACCAGTCCGTGCCGTGCCGCGAGATCGGCCCAGACCGGCGCATCGTCGACCATCTGCTCTTCCAAAGGACGCACCGTGCCGTCGAACGGTACAGGCTCGAGCCCGAACCAATCGGCAAGGCGACCCCACATCCAGCTCCATCGAAAGACATCGCCATCGACGACATTGAAGGCCTCATTGCGCGCAGCTGGCGTCGTAGCTGCCCATTCGAGGTGCCTGGCGAGCAGGCGCGCATCTGTCATGTCGGTCAGCCCGTTCCACTGCATAGCGGAGCCGGGGAAACGGAACGGACGCCCGGTCTCCCGGCAGAGGGACGCATAGGCGGCTAGCGTCACGCCCATGTTCATGGCGTTGCCCAGTGCATAGCCGATGATGGTGTGAGGCCGGTGCACGCTCCAGCCGAAACCGTCGCGTTCGGCAGCGGAGAAAACTTCGTCTTCTTGGGCGTAGTAGAAGTTCTCGATATCGAGGCGGGCTTGATCCTCTCGAAACGGCGTTGCCGGCAGGCTGCCCTTTCCATAGGCCTCGAACGGACCAAGGTAGTGCTTGAGACCCGTGACGAGAGCGACATGGCGCACACTTTCCGTCGGCCGGAGCGCATCGAGGAGATTGCGGACCATGGCGGCATTGATGCGGATATTCTCTGCCTCCGTCTTCTGCCTCAGCCAAGTGGTGATGAAGACATGACTTGGTCGTCGGTCGACCAGCGCGGCCGACAAATGTGTGGGATCGAGCAGATCGGCCGCGATGGGGGCGACGCCTGGAGCGTTGTGCGGCGGCCGCCTTGCGAGCCCCTGCACCGACCAGCCAGACGCGACGAGGCTGAGCGCGAGGTTGTTTCCAACGATGCCGCTGACGCCTGCAATCAATGCCGTCTTGTTCATGATCTCTCCAATCCGTCACTGCGATCTAGTCAGGCAGAGCATGGAGCGCTAGACGGCACCCAATAGGGTCATAGGCACAAGACGGTAACCAGCATGAAGCCCGGCTCCCTCGAAGACGCGTGGCGAGAAGATTGCGCACCCAGGCGCGTCCTAGAGCTGTTTGCGACCAAATGGACGAGCATGATCCTGCACACACTTCATGCCCGGCACGATGGGCGCGCGCGAACCGGCGTTCTGCAGCGGAGCATTCCCGGCGTCTCGAAGAAGATGCTTGTTCAGACCCTGCGCGACATGGAAGGCAGCGGCCTCCTGACGCGGCATGTCGCCGGCACCGTGCCCCCAGCCGTCGAGTATCGCCTCACCCCGCTCGGAGCGCGTTTCGTCGAGCCTGTCGAGCTTCTCTACGCCTGGGGCCGCAGAAACGACGACGCACTGGATGCCCTCGGCGACCGTCCGACATCTCGACGTCAGACGAGGAGTTAGCGCCAACTGCCGACATTCGGCCAATGCCGAAAAGCAGAAATGTCCGAACGACGGTCCTCGGCTGCCAACTTTCGACCCGTCGCGGACCTCGCAAAACCACGTGCGGCGCGGCAATCCCAAAACGGATGACTGCCATTATGGAGCGATGCTTGGGGGCGACTTACGCGGGCATGAGCCCTGCTGCGCGGTAGCCCTCGATCAAGGCGTCGTAGACAGAGATATCAGCGCGGCTTCTGGCGACGAGCTGCGCGCCGCCTACAGCGGCGAAAATGGCGCGAGCCCGTTGATCGACATGCTCAGCCCCAACCGTCCCCGTGGCCGATAGCATCCGGCTCAGCCATGCGACATTGATGTCGGCGAAGGTCTGAATCTCGGCCCGAATCCGCGCGGGCAGCTTGCCGCCGCTCAAGTCGCTTCAGGCCTTCGAGGCAGCAGCGCGGCTGCTGAGTTTCAAGCGCGCGGCTGCCGAACTCGGCGTGACGCCGACGGCTGTCAGCCACCAGATCAGATTGTTGGAACGGCACTGCGGCCAGAGCCTGTTCCGCCGCAGACCGCGTCCGCTGAGCCTGACGCCAGCCGGACGACAGCTTTTCCCCGTGCTCCGCGACGGGTTCGAGGCATTCGCCGGCACATTAAGTGGCTTGAGGCGTGGTGAAGCGGCAAGCGAGCTGCGTGTGACCTGCACGAACGCATTCGCGGCCCGCTGGCTCGTGCCTCGCGTGTCAAACTGGCGCTTGAGCCATCCCGATTTCAGGCTCGATATCATCGGCACAGACACCGTCGTCGACCTGGAAGCGGGTGAAGCTGACCTCGCGATCCGCTATGCGCGCAAGCCGCCAGTCGGCCTAATCTCCGTCGAGCTGATGCGCGATTCCTTTCTCGTCGTCGGCAGCCCTCGGCTGATCGGATCACGCCAACTACCACTCGATCCGGTGGACGTCGCCTCGCTTCCGCTAATCGATATCGAATGGCCGGCAACCGATGCCGAGGCGCCGACTTGGCGACGCTGGCAGACGGAGGCCGCCTCCAGCGGCATGCTGACGCCCGACCTCTCATCCATGCCAACGCTCAGCTTCCGGGAGGAAGCCCATGGCATCGAGGCAGCGGTCAAAGGCCAAGGACTTGCGATATGCAGCGACGTGCTCGTCGGCAATGAGCGTTCGACCGGCGCGCTTATTCAAATCTCGCCTCTCCGGCTCGCCGGGTACGGCTTCCATATCGCTCATCGTGCCAAACACCCAAAGATCGGCGCCATCAACGCCTTTATCGATTGGGCGCAGCGTTCCTTGAGTAACCCGGCTTAGGCAAGACACCGCAGAACTGGCCTGCAATTGTCCGCGGCGCGACAACCGCGCGCCATAACCAGACACCGGCGTGCCGCCAAGAAGCAGACGTTAGGTTAGTGGACGGCCGGTGACCGGTTTGATGGGCGGTATTAATGCTGTGATCGGGGAGCGGGTGCCTTCGAGGCGAATGAATGATCGTTGGGAATGCTGCGCAGGATGTCGCGGCTATGCGTCCTTCAATGCGGTCGTCAAAATTGCCGACACCGATCCATTCACCACCGAGAAAAAAGATCAGCCATAACCAGAACCAAACTGGGGCGGCGGTTGCAGCATGGCGCTGAAGGCTTCAACAAGCTTTCCGCTGGGCCGCCCTCTTTGCCGAAACAGGACGATCGGCACGCGGATGGTCGGGCTGAAGCGGCGGAAAACCAGCCCGGTGCTCTGATTGATGCGCGCGGCCTCGCTGTCGACGATCCCTATGCCGCAGCCCGCGGCGATCAGCGCACAGACGGTGACGCCCAAGCTGGCGTCGATGACGCCACGATAGCGCAGCCCCGCCCCGTCGAGCGCCTGCGTCAGACGGCGCCTGAACTCGTCCTCCGGTCCGAGCGCCACGACCGTTTCTTCGGCGAGGTCCTGCGCGACGATCATCTCCTTGTCAGCGAGGCGATGCCCGGCCGGCATCGCAACCACACCCTCGAGCTCGAAGAGCTTGCGGCGGGACAGGTTGAACTCGTCGCTGCGCAGCTGCGCGATGCCGAGATCGATCTCGCCAGCGCCGACCAGCCGCGCTGCATCGGCCGAATTGCTGGAATGCAGCGAGATCGTCACGTCGGGATACTTGTCCGAAAAGCGCGCGACCATCGCCGGTAGCCAGGCGATCCCCAGCGCCGGGATGGTGCTGACGACGATGCGGCCCTGCTGGCGATCGCGCAGTCCCTCCGCGAAGCGCGCCAGGTTCTGCATGCCGAAATAGGTCCGCTCCACCTCGGTGTAGAGCAGGCGGGCCTCCTCGGTGGCGGCGATGCCCTTGGTCGTTCGCGAGAACAGGCGCAGGCCAAGTTCCGCCTCGAGTTGCTTCAGCGCCTTGCTCACGGCTGGTTGCGAGATGCGCAGGATTCCGGCC
The DNA here is from genome assembly GCF_001562255.1 of Bosea sp. PAMC 26642. Taxonomy (NCBI): domain Bacteria; kingdom Pseudomonadati; phylum Pseudomonadota; class Alphaproteobacteria; order Hyphomicrobiales; family Alloboseaceae; genus Allobosea; species Allobosea sp. PAMC 26642. The sequence continues at coordinate 4,945,195 of NZ_CP014301.1, forward strand.
GCCTCGGTGATCGAGCCGGAATCCATGATCGCCTTGAAAGTCTCAACCTGACGGTAATTCATGGGGTCGAGCCATAACCTCAATTCATATAGATCGTAAACTTATGAATTTGAGATAGATCGATGCGTGTGTTTTCCTTGCCTCCGTCGCGAGTTTCCGGAGCAAGGGCAGCCGGGCCACGGAGCGGCCAAGAACGCAAAACGCGGATTTTCGTCGCCTGATGCCGAGGACGCGACCGCGATCCCCGGAACGATGAAGTGCCAGCTTGGGGAACAGCCGTACATGCGCAATCTACGCCAGACCTGTTTTCGCGCCGCCCTGATCGCCGGGCTCTCCGTTTTTGCCGCGCACGCGCAGGCGCAGCCTGCGGGCGTCCTTCGGGTCGCCGTCGGTGCCGACCCGGCGACCTTCGACCCCGCCTTCAACGACCTGCCCGTCGGCAACGCGGTCGATCTCGCCGTGCTGGAAGGGCTGTTCCGGCTCGATCCCCAGAACAACGTCCTGAAGAGTCTGGCGTCGGACCATTCGTTTTCGCCCGACGGCAAGGTCTTCACTGTGAAGATCATGGCCGGCAGAACCTTCAGCAACGGCGATCCCCTGAATGCCGAGGCCGTCGCGGCCAGCTTCAATCGCTTGCTCGATGAGAAAGTCGGCTCGATCTATCGCGGCCTCTACGCCTCGCTCGGCACGGTCAGGGCCGTGGGAGAGGACACGGTCGAGTTTCATCTCGCCGAGCCCAACGGCCATATTCTGCTGCTGCTCGCGAGCACGGCTGCCAGCATCGTCAACGTCAAGGCCGTCAAGGAGATGGGCGCCGAATACGGCCGCAAGCCGGTGGGGTCCGGCCCCTACAAGGTCGATCGCTTCGTAGGCGGCGAGGGCTTCCGGCTCGTCCCAAACCCGACTTACAAGGGCGAGTATCCGGCGACCCTGAAATCGATTGATTTCATCGTCGTGCCCGAGGACGGCTCGCGCATGGCGCTGTTGGAAACCGGCGCGGCGGATATCGTCGAGCGGGTGCCGCCGGAATCGATGGCGGCGATCAACGCGCTCAAGGACGCCAAGGTCGTCACGCCCCCCAGCATGTTCTCGATCAACATGGAGATGGTGCTGAAGGGGTCGCTGACGGACGCCAGGGTGCGCAAGGCGCTGAACCTGGCGGTCGATCGCGAGGGCATCGCCAAGGGCGTGCTCGGCGGGCTCGGCACGCCGTCGGTCGGCATGGTCGGCCCCGGCACGCAGGACGAGCTGCGCAAGACCTTCCCGCCGATCCCGTTCGATCCGGCAGGGGCGAAGAAGCTCCTGGCGGAGGCGGGCTACAAGCCGGGGCAGCTCTTGCTCAGCTTCACCTGCCCGACCGGGCGCTACATCAAGGACGTCCAGGTCTGCCAGGCCCTTGCAGGGTCGTTCGAGAACGTCGGCATCAAGGCGACGCCGCTGGTGGTCGACCGCGGCACCTGGAGCAAGGTGATCGGCATGGAACCTGCGGCCCGCACCGACAACATGGGCATGGTCGGCCGCGCCACAGCGGGCATGGATTACACCCTCTACCGCCTGTTTTTTACCGGCGTCGGGGCTAACCGCACAGGCTACTCCAATCCGCGCGTCGATGCGCTGCTCAAGGAAGGCCGCGCCACCACCGACCCGGCCAAACAGAAGGCGATCTATGGCGAGGTGCAGGAAATCGTCTGGAACGATCAGCCCTTCCTCTTCCTCTGGTACCAGACCCAGGCGATCGGCGTGTCCAACCGGGTGCAGGGCTTTGCCGTCCAGCCCAACGAGACGCTGGTTTTTGACAAGGTGACCCTGAAGTAGCAGCGCCGAAGCGGGAGCCGCGACGATGTTCGTTCTCAGACGCCTCTCCAGCGCCCTGCCGACGTTGTTTGCGGTCTCGCTGCTGGTCTTCTTCTTCGTCGACCTCATCCCGGGCGACCCGGCGCAGATTCTGGCCGGGCCGACCGCCTCGAACGAAGAGATCGAGAGCATTCGCACGTTTCTCGGCCTCAACGAGCCCTTGCTGACCCGCTATGCGCAGTTCCTGCGCGGCATCTTCGACCCCTCGGTCGCGACCTCGTTTCGGACCCACCGGCCCGTGGTCGTCGAACTGGCGGAGCGCCTCCCCAATACGCTGATCGTCTCGATCGGCGGCCTCGCGCTCGGCGTCCTGCTCGGGACGGTCGCGGGCATCGTTTGCGCCATGCGGCCTGGCGGCATCGCCGACGCTGCGATCACCGTGCTGACGCTGGCGGGGATCTCGATGCCGATCTACTGGCTTGGCCTGCTCGGCATCTGGTACTTCGCCGTTCATCTCGGCTGGCTGCCGGCGGCCGGCGCTTCGACGCCGCTGCACTTCGTGCTGCCGATCCTGGTCATCGCGACGCGGCCGGCGGCAATGTTCAGCCGCCTCGTCGCGACCAGTCTGACCGAAAGCATGGGGCGCGACTATCTCGATACCGCCCGGGCCAAGGGCCTTAGCGAAACCCGCGTCGTGCTGTTCCATGCGCTACGCAATTCGCTGATCGCCGCCGTTAGCGTCGCCGGCGTGCAGTTCGGCGGCATGCTCGGCGGCTCGGTCGTCACCGAGACGGTCTTCGGCATTCCCGGCGTCGGCCGTCTCCTCGTGGATGCGGTCTCCCGCGCCGACTATCCAGTGATCCAGTACGCGATCTTGATGTTCGCGGTCTTCTTCGTCGCCATCAACCTCGTCACCGACCTGCTGACGCAGTGGCTCGACCCGCGCACACGCGAGCAGGAGAGACCGGCATGAGCCTGGCTCAGGACATGGTCGCCTTGCCCCATCGCGCAGAGCCCGTCCCCGCCAAGCCCAACGCGGCCTGGACGCTGCTGCGGCGCATCCTCGCGCAGCCGAAGGGCGCGATCGGCCTGACGCTGGTCGTGCTCTATCTCGCGCTTGCCATCGTTGGCCCGGCGTTGGCGCCGCAGGATGCCTTCCGGCAGAACTTCGCGCAGACGCTGCGTCCGCCGTCCGCGGCCCACTGGTTCGGCACCGACCAACTAGGCCGCGACGTCTTCAGCCGCATTCTGGTCGGAGCCCGCGCGACGCTCGGCATTGGCGTCGGCGGCGTCGTCGTCGCCTTCCTCATCGGCGTTCCGCTCGGCATCCTCGCGGCCTGGCGCCGCGGCTGGATCGAGGCTGTGCTGATGCGCGCCATCGACGTGATGCTGAGCTTTCCCGACATCGTCTTCGCGCTCGCGGTCGTTGCGATCCTGGGAGCGAGCACCCAGAATGTCATCATCGCCGTCGGCGTCGTATCGATCCCTGTCTTTGCCCGCACGGCCCGTGCCGTGACGCTGAGCGTGCTGGCCGAGCCCTACATCGAAGGTTCGGTCGCGCTCGGCGCCAGCCCCGCCCGCGTCATCCTGCGCCATGTGCTGCCCAACATCTCCGGCATGCTTCTGACGCTCTCGACGCTTCTGTTCGCCTCGACGCTGCTCTCGGCCTCGGGGCTCGGTTTCCTCGGACTCGGCACCCAGCCGCCCTTCCCCGAATGGGGCACGATGCTCGGCGAAAGCCGCTCCTACATTCGCAGCCACCCTTATCTGGCGACCTTCCCCGGCCTGTTCCTCGCCGTTTCGGCGCTCGCCTTCAACCTGCTCGGGGACGCCCTCCGGACCATCTACGACCCGACCAGCCGTCGCGGCGCCCGCCGTCTGCCGCTGCTGGGCTTCCTGCGCCGGCGCAAGCCCGTGCCGGCTTCGACGACCGAGGCCCCCTCCGGCCCCGATGCGCCCATCGTCGCGGTTCGCGACCTGCACCTCGCCTTCCGCACGGCCGATGGGCTGCTCGACGTCGTGCGCGGCGTCGACCTGACGATCCGCGCCGGTCGGACGCTGGCGGTCGTCGGTGAATCCGGCTCCGGAAAATCGACCCTGCTGCGCGCGATCGGCACATTGGCCAATCCACAGGAGGTAGCGATCACCGCAGGCAGCATCGCGATTGGCGGCGAAACCGCACTGGGCCTGCCCGCCGCTGCCCTGCGCGACCTGCGCCGGCGTAAGATCGGCGTCGTGTTCCAGGACGCCGCCAGCGCCCTGAACCCTGTGCTGACCATCGGCCAGCAACTCGGCGAGGCCGTGCGCGCCTGCCATCGCCTTGACCCACAGGCGGTCCGGCAGCGCTGCGTCGCGCTGTTACGCGACGTGAACATCGCCGATCCCGAGCGCCGGCTCGACATGTATCCGCATCAGTTTTCCGGCGGAATGAAGCAGCGCATCGTCATCGCGATCGCGCTCGCCCAGGATCCTGAGCTGTTGCTGGCCGACGAGCCGACCAGCGCGCTCGACGTCACCATCCAGCAGCAGATCCTGGTGCTGTTGCGCGAGATCCAGCGCAAGCGCGGCATGGCGATCCTGCTCGTCACCCACGATCTTAACCTCGTGGCGCGTTTCGCCGACGACGTTGCCGTGATGTATGCCGGGCGGCTGGTCGAAAGCGGCGCCATCGAGACGGTACTGGAGCGGCCGCTGCACCCCTACACCCGAGCGCTCCAGGCCTCGGCTCCCGGCGCGGCAGAGGAGCGCGGCAAGCCGCTGCGGAGTATACCCGGCGAGCCCCCGCTGGTCGGCCGCCTGCCGGACGGCTGCGCCTTCCGCCCGCGCTGTCCGCGCCATGCCGGCCGCGCGGAATGCGCCGCTCAGGAGCCGCCCGAGCGGTCGGTCGCCGAGCGTCGTGTCGCCTGCGTATTTGCCGAAGAGGGGTTGGCATGAACGCGCCCTTCCCCATGCCCCGAGCGCCCAGCGCCAGCCGCGACGACGTCATCGTCGTCGAGCGGGTGAGCCGCGATTTCGGCGGTGGCAAGGGTCTTTTCGGCCTCAGGGCCACGCCGGTCGTGCGTGCGGTGGACAACGTGTCCCTTAGTGTCCCTCGCGGCTCTTGCTTCGCCATCGTCGGCGAATCCGGCTCCGGCAAGAGTTCGCTTGCCCGCCTAATCGTCGGCCTGCTGCGCCCGACCGGCGGCGAGGTTGAAATCGACGGCACCGCGCTCTCCTCGCTCGACGGTGCGGGGCTGCGCGCCATGCGCCGCAAGGTCCAGCTCGTCCTGCAGGATCCGCGCGCCTCGCTCGATCCACGCATGACTGTGTTCGACATCCTGGCCGAAGCGCTCACCGTGCACGGCTTGCACCGCGAGCGGAACGCGCGGCAGGAACGGATCGAGGCCGTGGTCGGCATGGTCGGGCTGAACCAGGCGCATCTGGCGCGCTACCCGCACGAATTGTCCGGCGGCCAGCGCCAGCGTGCCGCGATCGCCCGCGCTATCATCTGCGAGCCGCAGATCCTGGTGCTCGACGAGCCGGTCTCGGCCCTCGACGTCTCCGTCCAGGCGCAGATCATCAATCTGCTGGCCGAGCTGCAGGCGCGGCTGCAGCTGACCTATGTGATCATCACCCACGACCTGGCGCTGGTCGCCCATATGGCGGACGCGGTCGGCGTCATGTATCTCGGCAGCTTCGTCGAGCAGGGCGACGTCGGCGACGTCTGCGCCGCGCCGCGTCATCCCTATACGCAAAGCCTGATGGCGATCGCGGCCCACGCCTCGCCGCTGGACCGCGACCGCTCTGCGACCGTACTCGAAGGGTCGATCCCAAGCCCCCTCGCGATCCCGTCGGGCTGCAGCTTCCACACGCGCTGCCCTCTCGCGAGAACACTGGCAAGAGCCTCCGGTCCGACCGGTGGCGAAACCGTCACGACATCCGATGGGCCGCTGCCCAGACCCTGCGTCGAAACGCAGCCCCTTCCCCACCCTGCGCCGGGAGGCCGCAGCACGGCGAGCTGCCATTTCGCAGACCGTCACCTCCCTGATCAAAACTCCTGAAACGACGAAGGATCGATCGATGTCCGATCACAGCAACGCCTCCGAAATCGTGATTGTCGGTGGCGGCATCTACGGCACCAGCCTGGCGTATCAGCTTGCCGGCGCCGGCAAAACGGTGACGCTCCTCGAAGCGGGAGAGGTCGCCGGCGGCGCCTCCGGTGGGCCGGGCGAACGCGGCGTGCGCGCCAATGGCCGCGACCTGCGCGAACTGCCGGTCTGCGCGCTTTCCCAGCGGCTCTGGGGTGAATATCAGCAGTCGATCGACGGGGGCGTCGGCTTCCGCAGGGTCGGCGGCCTCAAGGTCTTCGACATCCCCTATGGCCACCGCGAACACGAGGTCCGCGGCCGCATGGCAACAACCGCAGCGTCGCAGGCGAGCCTCGGCACGCCCTCGCAGGTGCTGACGCGCGACGAAACCCTGGCACGCGAGCCCGAGCTCGCCGCCGGGACCATCGGCGCGATCTACTGTCCCAATGACGGCGTCGGCGACCATGGCTTCGCGACGCGACAGTTCGCGAAGGAGGCCGCCAAGGCGGGCGTCGTCATCCGCACCAACGCCCGCGTAACCGGCATCGTGCAGTCGCGGGGAGTCGCGACCGCGGTGACGCTCGCTGACGGCGAGACCGTTCCCGTCGGCGACAAGCTGATCGTCGTGGCGAACGCGGGCGCCGAGGCGCTGCTGAAGCCAGTCCTCAAGCCCTATGAGTTCGGGCCGGTCTGGAACCTGATGCCGCAGATGCTCTACGTCACCAACCCTCTGAACAAGACGGTCAATCATCTGCTTTCGCATGCGCATCGCCGCCTGGCGATCAAGCAGTTGCCGGACGGTGTGCTGATGCTGTCGGGCGGCGCTCATGTCGCCTATACGCCCGAGGGTCTCTGGAAGGGCTCCCTTAGCGCGATGACGCAGAACGTCACCGATGCGATTCTGACGATGCCCTTCATCGACAGTTCGAGCTTCGTTAAGGCCGACGCCTCGCGCGTCGAGACGGTCACGGCCGATCTCATCCCTCTGGTCGGGCAGGTCGAGGCGCTGCCCAACCTGATCTATGGCTATGGCTGGTCGGGCCATGGCTTCGCGATCTCGCTCGGCTTCACCAGGCTCATGACGGAATGGGTCGTTTCCGGCCGGAAGCCCGAGGCGCTGAACCCGTTCTCGCCACGGCGCTTCCACGAGCCGGCGCGCTTCGCCGCCGACGTCACGCTCAGCCGCGTCGCGGCCTGAGCGCTTCCTCATCGACGCCATCACACGAACGGAGGCGGCAAAAGCCGCCTCCGCGAGCCATCAGGATTGAAGGACTGCCATGCTGCCCGCTCTCGACCTCACCGCTCCCGGCAAGACCATCCACGATCTCGGCCCGATCGCAGGCCCGCTCGACGGCGTCGCAGGCGATATCCTTTGCTGCATCAACAATGGCAAGGGACCGTCGGTGCTGCTCCTGGGCGGCATCCATGGCGACGAATACGAGGCGCAGATCGTCCTGCGTCGCCTGGCTGAGCGCCTCGCTCCCGCCGATGTCACGGGGCGCATCCTTATCGTGCCGTCTATCAACTTCCCAGCGTCCGAGAAGGGCAAACGCCTGTCGCCCTTCGACGGCCAGAACATGAACCGCTGCTTCCCCGGCAAGGCCGACGGCACGCCGACGGAGCGCCTCTGCGCCTTCGTCACCAGCCAGCTGTTCCCGGCTGTCGATCTGCTGATCGACGTGCATGCGGGTGGGAGCGATGTCTCGGTCGTACCGATGGTATTCGGCTTCGCCACCGGCAGCAGCAAGGTCGACGACGCCCGCCTCACCGTTCTGATGGAAGCCTGGGGCTATCGCTTCGTGCAGCATGTCGACGGCATCGACGAGACCGCCTGCGGCGCGGCCAAACTGGCCGATCTCGCCTCGATCGAGGTCGAGGGCGGCGGCGGCCGGATGCATACGGTCGAGCTGGAGATCATGGAGGCCGGCCTGCTGCGCGCGTTGGCGGCCTTTGGCGTGCTCGAGCCGCAGCTTCCGCAGATCCCCTTCGAAGGCGTGCATTTCACGGCGGGTCCGGAGGGACAGTATCTGGCGTCCCGCCCAGCCCTGGTCGAACACTGCATCTCGCTCGGGGACGAAGTGGCCAAGGGTCAACTCGTGGCACGGCTTCACCCGACGATGGGACGCAAGGCGACGGCGGAAGATGTTCTGGCCCCTCTTCCGGGCTATGTGCTCCGCCAGACAGAGCACGCCTTCGTCCACAAGGGGCAGCTAATCGGCAACATCGGGACGCCGCTCTGATGCTGTAGTGAACGGCGGCGCGCTCCGCTGTCCCTCTGCGCCAAGAACGGAAGTCGATTGCTTACTCGAAACCGGACTTTGCACACAACACCGGGGTGCTAGGTGATCCTTCAGCAAGCGTTGGTGACGGCCATCATCTGCCTTCCAGAATGCGAACCATCGCGCCATAGCCGCGCTGGCGCGCCATCTCGATGGGTGTGACGCCGTTGCGGTCGCCAATGTCCCGCCTGGCGCCTGCCGCCACAAGATGGCTCACGGTGCGTTCATGCCGTGCGCCGCCATCGCCAAGGATGATGGCCTCGATTAGTGCGGTCCAGGCCAGGTTGTTGACGTGGTCAAGCGCAGCTCCGGCCTCGATCAGCATTCTTACGATCTCGTCATGGCCGAGATGGGCGGCGGCAATCAGCGCAGTGCCGTCATAGGGGCTGGTTATCGCCCTGGGATCCGCGCCGATCGCAAGAGCCACGCGCATCGTTTCGGCATCGTCCGCCACGGCGGCGATAGTGACCGTGTCGTAGCGCTGGGCATCAAGGGCGCGCGGATCGGCCCCGAGCCTGACCAGCGTCCGCATAGCCTCGCGCTGCCGGGCATGGGCCGCGATATGAAGCGCGGTCCGACGCTGGCCGTCGCGTGTGTCGACTACTGCACCAGCCGCCACCAGTCTTTCGATAGCGGCGACATCGCCTATCCAGGCGGCCGACTGCAGGCCGTCATACGCTGCGATTTCGGCGGCGGAAGGTGGCGTCTGCGCCGAGGTCGGCACACCGGCAAGGACCAGCACCAAGCCCAGCGCGAGCATGGCGGTAAAACGGCGCATCATCTCGGCGTCTCCTGTGGCGCGCGTCGAGTAGCCTTCGCAAGGCCGTGAGGCGTGCCGTGTGGGGCTGGTCACGCGACTTGTCTTAGCCATCATCGTCTATCGCGAGGATGACGAGAGAGGCGATTTGTGCGTTTGACTAGGCGAGGGGGCGGACGCCTAGCCCTCGGAATGATCGGCAGCATTCTTGGTGCAGGGCGGGTTCAGTCCGCCGAGACGGGCGGTCCACGGACCTTCTACTATTCCGGCCCGCTCAGCGACCATTTCGACGGCGCGCGCTTCTTCAATCCCGATCGCAGGGCCGAGCCTCGGGGCCTAGGTGTTCAGTCCCAGCATGTCATGGCTTGGCTGACGAACGAAGAGCTCTGGCTTTTCGACGCTGATGGTTTTGATGGCCTCGAGTGGCGTTTTGAAGCGGAGTGCCTTTAGCTGTTTGGCGTAGTTGTAGGCGAGCAGCCAGTCCCGGACGTGGCGTCGCAGGTCGTCGATCGAGGCGTAGTGGAAGGCGCGGACGGTCGCCTCCTTGATCGTGCGGACCATCCTCTCGGCCTGGCCGTTGGTCCACGGATGATAAGGCTTGGTGAGCCTGTGCTCGACGCCGCGCTCGGCACAGACCCGCCCAAAAACATGAGCGACAGAGCCGCACTCGGCCTTTTTGTCGTGCTGGACGAACTGAACACCGTTGTCGGTCAGCACGGTGTGGATCCGGTAGGGAACGGCCATGAGCAAAGCCTTGAGAAAGCCGGCCGCGACCAGCTTCGTCGCCTTCCGGTATATCCGGGCGAAGACGAGCTTGGAGGTCCGATCGACCGCCACAAACAGGTAGGCCTTGCCGCCCTCGTAGCGCAGTTCGGCAATGTCGATGTGGAAGTAGCCGATCTCGTAGGCCTTGAACCGTTTGGGCTTCTCGCGGTCGGCCTTCGGCAGGCGGGAGATGCCATGGCGCTGCAAGCAGCGATGCAGCGACGACCGCGTCAGATGCGGGATGACGTCCTTCAGCGCGACGAAGACGTCGTCCAGCGGCAGACGGGCCTGGACGCGCAGCGCCACGATCGCGGCCTCCTCAATCGCGGAAAGAACTGAGCTACGTCGCTCCTTAGGGCCCATCGGCTCGTCCTCGACCACCGCGCGCGACCGCCACTTCCTCACGGTCTTCTCGTTGATCCCGAAGCGCCTTGCGAGCTTCGCGGACGAAGCTTGCGATCGCTGTAGCTCCGCTCGAACGGTGTGCGTCGTCTTGGCGCTCCCGTGAAGAACCTGGCCCATAGCGCGTCCCTCTCCAACGGCGACAAAGATACGCCATCACACTGCGGGACTAAACACCTAGCGCGCACGACGATGTCGGCTTCGCCAGTCAGCCGCAGCAACCATGATCATGCTCGACGATAATCGAATACAGAGAGCCGATTAACAGAGCGACTTTACAATGCCGGCCGGGTTATCCTCGATCCATATCCGGAACCGCCGCGTTCGGCTTTGGTACTGCTGTCGCGAGATCGGGCCGAGCCAAGCTCGCGGGCTTTCTGGCCAGGGTCAGTCCGCGACTGCTGCTCTACGAGCGTTACAACGCCTTTCTTGGCCTGCTAGCGCGGTTTGCCGACCGCTCGCGCGCCTAGGAGCAAAAGTGTCGTCGCGCCAAGGCGCTTGCACAGACCGGCGGTATAGGCTCCCCGGGCAGGCTTGTGCCGCCAGTCCTTACTCCGCGACAATCAACTCGCAGCCGGCGCCGTCGATCATGCGTGCGCGCGCTTCGACCGGCGCGCGATCGGTGATCAATGTGTCGATGTCGCCGAGATGGGCTAGCCTGCACGTCGCTACGCGGCCGAACTTGCTGTGGTCCGCCAATACGACCTTGCGCCGCGCATTGCGGAGCATGACCCGCCCAACGGCAACCTCCTCGTCGCGGTATTCGAGCAGGTTGCCCTCCGGATCGATGCCGCCGATGCTGGTCAGGACCAGGTCGCAGCGGTAGTTCTCAACGAAATCGACAGCCGGCGCGCCGGCCACGGCCCGGTTATGGCCCATCCAGAGGCCGCCCGTGATCTGGATGGAGATACCTGGGCAGTTCTCCAGGATCGCCGCAGCGGCCGTGCTGTTAGTGATGACCCGCAGGCCTCCGGGGGCCTTTTCGGCTATGGCCTTGGCAAGGGCATCGGTGGTCGTTCCCGGCGTTAGAAACAGGGAGCTGCCCGGCTTGACGAAGGCCGCAGCCGCGCGGCCGATAGCGGCTTTACCATCGGCCGTCTCGACATGACGCAGCCCGTAATCGGCATTGGCCGTGCTGAGATTGGCGCTGGCGCCACCATGATGACGCCGCAACAGACCCCTGTCGGACAGATCCTGCAGGTCGCGCCGCAGCGTTTGCGGCGTCACGTTGAAGGCAGCGACCATCTCCTCGATCGCGAGATAGCCGCGCCGACTGAGAAGTTCGAGAATCTCGCCGTGGCGTTTGCTGAGCTGGTCCATCCTGGCGGCAAGCCATACAGCGCATCCGACGATCGAGGCAATGCGCGTAATCGAAAATGGCTCTTGCGAAAAGGAATATTTGCTGCATCATCGGGTGCGCGATGGCGAAAGCTGGCGCGAGGTGACAAGCGGCCGGGCGAGAGCGATGGACCGCAAAAAAAGATCTGGGACGGAACATGATTGAGGATCGGCGCAGACCGGCCGGCTTGGAGCCGGCCAGGACTGACATGCTGCGCGCCGGACGCCTTTGGTTCGGGCCGGCGGGGCGAAACCTGTGAAGCGCAGGACCGTCTGCGTCGGTAATCTCGTCCACGACGAGGTGTTTCGCGTCGACGCGCTGCCTGCGTCGGGGATCAAGACCGGCGTCCAGGGTTACCAGTCGCGCTTCGGCGGCCCGGCCGCAACGGCTGCGGTGGCGATCTGCCATCTCGGCGGCGTGGCGTCCTATTGGGGCCGGGTCGGCGCGGACGCCGCTGGCGAGGCGGCGATCCGGATCATGGGCGAGCATGGTGTCGATTGTGCAGGCGTCGCGATGATCGCCGAGGGTCGGACCCTGCGCGCCATCGTCATGGTGGACGATCGCGGGGAGCGCAGCATCGTCTCCGATCGCCGAAGCCTGCCACCCGATGCCACCGTGCTGCCGATCGATCCCCTCGACGACGTCGCCGTCGTGCTCGCCGACACGCGCTGGCCCGCCGGCGCCAGGATCGTGCTCGATCGCGCGCGCGGAGCCGGTATACCGACCGTTCTGGATGCCGACGGCGGCAGCCACGACGACAACGAGCGCCTGATCGAAGCCTCCGACCATGTCGTGTTCTCCAGCGAGGGCCTGCGCGATTTTGCTGGCGACGGCACTCCCGAGGACCTGCTGCGGCGCTGTGCGCGGCGGTACGGCCAAATTCTCGCGGTGACGCGCGGAGCGGCCGGCAGCCTCTGGTTGCTCGACGGCGAGATCGTCGCAGTCCCGGCGTTCAAGGTCGTGATCGCCGACACGACCGGCTGCGGCGACGTCTTTCACGGCGCCTATGCGCTGGGGCTCGGCGAGGGCATGACGCCGATCGAGGCGGCCCGGCTAGCAAGCGCGACGGCGGCCCTCAAGGGCGAGAGGGCACAAGGCTGGAACGGCATGCCCGATCGCGAGGCCGTGCTTGGCTTGATGGCAACCGGATGAAAGGTCGAAAACGAAAATGATGATTGCGATATCGAAGATATCATGCATCTATCTTCGTCATGCGGATGGATCTCCCGAAACGAGAGGCATCATGTGCCACGACATCAAGACCGAGGATCAACACCAATTACCCAGCATGATCGTCACATAACGCCGCGCGACGAGACCTAGAACGCGCACCGTCACCTGACGATCGCTCTCCCCGCCGGACTGACGCTTCAGGCCGGCCCTTTCGATTTCGAACATGTTCTAGAAGGTGTCATTCTCCATGGGCTGCGCGTCGCTCGCCGAACTCACCGCCGACCTCGAGAGCCTGAAGGTCGATCTCTCGTCCTCCTCTCCCGACTTCTCGAAAGCCCGGCGCCCGTCCGATGCGATGATCGACCGCTGGGCCGAGACGGCGGCGCTGGCGGAGCCGCAGGCGCGCGCTCTTGCGATCTGGGCCATCCGCAGCGCGGCGCTGGCTGCGGGAATCGTGCCGGCCTCGGTGCAGGAGCTCTATCTCGCGCGGGCGGCCGGCGCGTGGGGAGGGCGAACGGTTCCGGCCATGAACCTGCGCGGCTGGACCTACCATACCTGCCGGGCGGTCTTCCGCGCCGCCAGGGAGATGGACGCCAAGCTGTTCATCTTCGAGCAGGCGGTCGGCGAGTCGATCTATGCGGCCCAACCTCCGGCCGAGTACACGGCCGGCGTGCTCGCCGCGGCGCTGCGGGAGGGCCATGAAGGACCCGTCTTCCTCCAGGCGGACCACGACCAGGTCAATGCCAGCGCCTACGCCAAGGACGGCCCCGCCGAGATACGCAAGCTCGAGGCCATCATGCGCGAGCAGATCGAGGCGGGCTTCTACAGCATAGACATCGACGCCTCGACCGTGGTCGACCTCTCCCTCCCGAATGTCCGCGAGCAGCAACGACTCAATGCCGAGCTGACGGCCCATTTCACGCAGTTCGTCCGTGGCATCGAGCCCGAGGGCGTGACGATTTCGCTGGGCGCCGAGATCGGCGAGGTCGGGCACGAGAACACGACGCCCGAGGAGCTGCGCGAGTTCATGGCCGTCTACCGTGAGGAACTGGCGGCCAAGGACAAGGCCCTGGAACCGGTTAGCAAGATCAGCATCAATTCCGGCACCTATCACGGCGGCAAGATGCAGCCCGACGGCAAGCTCGCCGACGTCACCGTCGACTACGAGTTGCTGAAGACGATCTCGGACATCTGCCGCGGCGAGTTCGGCATGGGCGGCGCGGTCCAGCACGGCGCCTCGACTTTGCCGGGCCATCAGCTGGCCAAATTCCCGGGCACCGGCGCCGTCGAGATCCATCTCGCGCTCGGCTTCACCAACCTGACCTTCGATCACCCCGCCCTGCCGAAGGCGTTCGCCGACGAGATCCGGGACTACACCTTCGGCAACCATGCAGGCGAGCGGCAGAAGGACGAGACCGACGTCCAGTTCCTCTACAATGTCCGCAAGAAGGCGTGGAAAGTGATGAAGGCGCGCTACTGGGCGCTGCCGGAGCCCGTCGGCGCGCAGGTGATGACGTCGCTTCAGGGCATGTTCCGCGACATGTTCACCTGGATGAACGTGGGCGGCACCTCGGTGCTCGTGCACGAGAACACCACGCTAACGAAAGTAGCGCCGCCGCTGCCCGACACCCTTCGCAAGATCGCCGCGGAATAGGCCGCGCCCGCGACGAGATGCCTGCCCAGAAGAGCGGCCGCGCAAAGCGAAGCCGCCACGTCAAGAAAACACACCGAGGAAACGACAACCGAGAACGAGGAGGACGTCCATGACCCTGCATCGTAGGTCATCATTGCTGACGCTTGCCGCAATGACATTCGCTTCCCTTATCAGCTTGCCAACGCTTGCGCTCGCGCAGCAGAAAGAGGTCCGCTGGGGCCAGTGGAAAGGCACTGAGGTCGGCGAGAAATTCATGTCCGAGCTGAAGGCCGCCTTCGAGGCCGACAATCCCGGCATCAAGCTGACCCCCGTCGACGCGCCCTTCACCGGCTTCCATGACCGCGCCATCGTCCAGCATCAGGCCAAGAAGCTCCCCGACGTGCTGATGGTGCAGGTCGATTGGGTCGCGGAATTCGCCGATCTCGGGATGATCGACCCGCTCGACGAGCGCATCGCCAAGGAGCCCAAGGCCTTCTGGGAGAACATTCCAAAGACTTTCCACCAGACTTGGCGTGGCAAGCAGTTCTACCTGCCCGTGGAAAGCGGCGCGGTCGCACTGTTCTGGAACACCGACCTGTTCAAGGCCGCCGGCCTCTCTGCCGCGCCCACGACCTGGGACGAGTTCGCGGAGATGTCGCGCAAGCTCTCCAACCCCGACAAGCGCCAGTTCGCGATCACCGGCACGCTTCAGGGCGAGCCGCCGACCAATATGACCTACGAGATCTACCCGCTGCTGCTGCAGGCCGGCGCGAAGCTGATCGACGCGACCAGCAACAAGGCCGTGTTCAACAGCCCCGAAGGCGTGGCCGCGATCGAGTGGTACGTCGATCGCATCAACAAGGACAAGGTGTCCGTTCCCGGCGTGCTAAGCAACGGCGAGAAGGAGAAGCGCGCCAATTTCGCCTCCGGCAACGTCGCCATGATGTTCGAGGGGCCGTGGGGCATCGCTATCCAGAAGCAGCTCAATCCGAAGCTGAACTATGAGATCGCACCGCTGCCCGCCGGCAAGACAACCGGCACGATGGTGCGCGGCTCGCTCAACACCCTGTCGAGCCAGGCGCAGGACAAGGAGGCCGCCTGGGCGTTCATCCGCTGGATGTCGGGACCCAAGGGCATCGAGATGTGGGCCAAGGGCACCGGCGCCTTCCCGGCGCGCACCGATGTCGCCGAGCAGGGCTGGTTCAAGGAACGCAAGGAGTTCCAGGCCTTCGTGACCCAAATGGGCCGCGCCAACGCGGAATCGCCCTATCTCGTGATGCCCAACGCCGTGCAGATGAACAAGATCATGACGACCGAGGTTCAGAACGCGCTCCAAGGCAAGAAGTCGGCCAAGCAGGCGCTCGACGATGCAGCAGCCGAGTGGACCAAAATCCTCGCCTCGGCGAAATAGGCCCGCCGGCCCCGCACTCGCGACGACATCGCAGAAGGACGCACGCTCGCGTCCTTCTCCATGGCTTAAGGACGACGGCGACCGCATAGGGCGCCGGCCGCTCCCGCACCGATCGGCGACCCATGCTCGCGTTCAAGCGCAGATACCGGGACGAGCTCCTGGCATATTCCTTCCTCTGGCCAGCGCTGCTGATCCTCGTCGCGCTGCTGATCTATCCGCTCGGGGACGTCATCCGACTGAGTTTCCACGAAAGCAACCTCCAACGCGAGACGTGGGTCGGGTTCGGCAACTATGCGGCCCTCCTGAAGGATCCGCTGTTCTGGAAAGCCTTCTGGCAGACAGTCGTCTTTACGGTGTTCAGCGTTGCGCTGCATTTGGTGATCGGCCTGGGGCTGGCGCTGCTCCTCAACATGCAGATCAACGACACCTTTCGTTCGATCGCGCGGGGCCTGCTGATCGTACCTTGGCTGCTGGCGCCTACGGTTGCCGGCATGATCTGGGTCCTGATGCTCGCGCCTTTCGGCGTGCTCAACGGGCTTTTGGTCTCGATCGGCCTGATCGATCCCAACGCGTCGGTCGCCTGGCTCGGCGACCCGTCCACGGCGCTCGGTTCGGTCACTGCCATGAATGTCTGGCGCGCCTTCCCATTCTTCATGGTGATGCTGTTGGCGGGCCTGCAGGCCGTGCCCAAGCAGCTCTACGAAGCCGCCGACATCGATGGCGCGACGATGTGGCAGCAGTTCTGGCACATCACCCTGCCGCAGCTGCGCGGCGTCATCACGACCGTCGTGCTGCTCGACTCAATCTGGACCTTCCGCGCCTTCGACCCGGTCTTCGTCATGACCGGTGGCGGCCCGGCGCATTCCTCCGAGGTCCTGGCGAGCGCGATCTATTTCGACGGTTTCCAGAAGCTGCGCTTTGGCTACGCGTCGGCGCAGGCCGTCGTGATGTTCCTCGTCCTTTTCGTCGTAAGCGCCGTCTATGTGCGCCGAACCATGAGCACCGTGAACTGACATGCGCCAGGCCACGCACCCCCAGACGATCTCGACCTATCATCTCGGCCAGCGGAACCGCGAGCGGCTGCTGAACCTGCTCGCCTATAGCCTTCTCGTGCTCGCCATCGTGATCATCTTCTTCCCGCTCGCCTGGATGGTCACGGTCTCAGTGCGGCCCAATATCGAAGTGATGAAGATGCCGCCGGACTGGATTCCGCAGGTCTTCACGCTCGAGGGCTATGCCAAGATTTTCACCAACAAGAAATTCATGGTCGTCTTTCTCAACACCATGGTCGTTTCTCTGGTCGTCACCACGCTGTCGCTGGTGCTGGGTGCGATGGCGGCCTATGCCCTCGCCCGGTTCAAGTTCGTCGGGCAGCGCGCAGTGCTGATGTTTCTGATCACCACGCAGATGTTCCCTCTGGTGCTGCTCTGCATCCCCTATTTCCGGATCTTCATCACGCTGGGGCTCTACGATACGCGGACCTCGCTGGTGATCGTGTACCTGACCTTTACACTGCCCTTCTGCGTACTGATGCTGCGCAGCTACTTCCTCAACATCCCGCGCGACATCGAGGAAGCGGCGATGGTCGATGGCTGCTCGCGCATCGGAGCGATCTTCCGGACGCTGATCCCGATGTCCTACCCCGCCTTCATCGGCGCGGGCCTCTACACCTTCCTGCTCGCTTGGAACGAGTTCCTGTTCGCCGTCGTCCTGATCGAATCCTGGGAGAACCGCGTGCTGACCATGGCGATCTACAGCCTGATGGCCGAGTTCGTGACCGAGTGGAACACGATGATGGCCTTCTCGGTACTCGCGAGCCTCCCGCTCGTCATCGCCTTCGTCTTCCTGCAGAAGTTCATGGTGCAGGGCATGACCGCGGGCGCGCTGACATCCTGACCCGTAGCGCGCCATTTCTCCATTTCCCGCCAGACGCCGAGGACCGCATGATCTCCGACCTGAAAGAAAAAGTCGTCCTCGTCACCGGCGCCAGTACCGGCATCGGCGCGGCGGTCGCAAAGGGCTTCGCCAGCCACGGCGCGAAGGTGGTCGTCCATTACAACGCCAGCCGCGACGCCGCCGAGGCGGTGGTCGCCACGATCGAGGCTGGGGGTGGCGAAGCGCTGGGCGTCCAGGCCGACGTGACGAAGACCGAGGACGTCGAGGCGTTGGTCGCGCTGACCGTGGCGCGGTTCGGCCGGATCGACGTGCTCGTCAACAATGCCGGCGGCATGCTCGGCCGGGTCGTGACCACGCAGATGGACGATGCCCATTACGAGAACGTCATGCGGCTGAACTGCTGGTCGGTCTTCGCGCTGACGCGCGCCGTCGCGCCGCTGATGCCGGCCGGCGGCGGCAGCTCGATAATCAACGTCACGTCGATCGCAGCCCGCAACGGCGGAGGCGGCGGAGCGATCATGTACGGCGCCGCAAAAGGCTTCGTCAGCGCCTTTACCAAGGGAATGGCCCGGGAACTCGTGCCCGCCCGGATCAGAGTGAACGCGGTCGCTCCGGGCGTCATCGACACGCCCTTTCACGAACGCTATTCCAATGCCGAGCAGATCGAGAACATGAGGCGTCAGGTGCCAATGGGCCGCGTCGGCACGTCGGAGGACTGCGTCGGAGCTTTTCTCTTCCTCGGCTCGGAGCAACTCAGCGGCTACCTTACCGGGCAGGTGATCGAGGTGAACGGCGGGCAGCTAATGCCGTAGCATTTTTCCGACACGATCTGCGTCCCGCGACGTAAATAGGATACGCAGGTGGCTTGCGACACCACATTCTCCCGAACCGGTTCATGAATCGGATCGTCGCTAGCCATCTCCAAGGTACGAAATTCGCTGCTGTAGGGGCGGCGTAGCCGGCAGGACGCCGCCGAGGGCGGTCGGGAGCCATGTCTGCGGGTTGGGCTCATGCTCGAAGCAGCAGTAGACCTTATATCTATGGCGGGCCGGGTCCGTGCGGTAGCTGGCCTTTCTGGCGTCCCTCTTGGCCATCCGGCTGCTCTATCCGGCTCAGCCGGCGCTTGCAGCTGAGCAGAATCAAAGGCTTGCGGACGAATTCCCTGTTTCGCAGAACAGGGAAGCCAACTGGCAGCATCAGAGAACGGAAATTCAGTGATCAGCGAACCAGGCGCCGCTATCGGGAGCGCGCGCCCCACCGGCCGAGCCGATCGACGAGATCCTCAACCTGGTCGTCTTCGTCGTCGTCGTGATGACTGGAGCTGCGCATGCCGCACGGTCCAAGCTGCTGATGAATGGCTTGTGCGAGCCGTTCGGGATTTGCGCCGACCTCTTCGACCGCCATCCGGTCAAGGGAAAGAGCGGAGCATTCGGACTTCAAAGCTTGGCCTGCTTCCGCTTCAGCATCCTAAGCATGATCTCGTCGCATCGGACGGCGATCATCCCGCGTTCAGGCTGAAAATCCACCTACGCCCACTGTCCAGATTTTCTGAGCTAGCTCTGGCCGGCTCATCATAGTTTAAAATCTAGAACCATTGATTACGAGTTTTTCTAGAAATAATACTTCCAATAATAACCCAGCCGACACTGTTAGATTGTATAACTTTGAGGTAAAATGTAACTAAGTGGCGTCTTTTACACGAGGCGTCATGTTTAAGCGTGTCCTGGATTCACTGAATAACAGTATCGCTTCGGCTGCTGCCAATCCGGGCAGGTGGCCTTCGCTTCTGAACTATATCGTTGCTGAATCGCGTTCACAGGTCGCCGTACTTGTCTACAGGCGCGGACGTCAGATGCGCATCCTGCATGCCGGCATCGCTTCTGGCCGGGAAAGCGAGACAATCGACGCCTTGGTCTTACGCTCGTTACGCCGTGCCGACCGTGATGGCGTTTCGGATATCGATATCGACGCGTTGTCGTCGGCATTGGTGGCGATCTTGAACCTGCAGGTTCTAAATGTCCTGGCGCAACGGCTGGGTAAGGACATGGACCTAGTCCTTCTCGTGCTCGGGCAAGGGGGGCAAAAAAAGGCGCCGCATTGGTTCGACGCGCTGACGCACGCCAAGACTTTGCTGGCCGCGGCCGCCAAATCCTGCGTCGATGCGGAGGACGCACGGATACGCGCTCAACTCGAAGTCCTGAACCAGCTTGGGCACTCGGCGGCCATGCTGGACGTGCATATGGATATCGTCGCGAGCAACGACTTGTTTGAGAAACTCCTCACGCGTTCCAAGTCTGGCGGGATCAGCGGGCGCGGGAGGGCGCCGGTTTACGATTCTAGGGTTGAGGCGGGGCTGCGGAAGCTTGCCCGGTCGACAGCGTCCCATGCAGCGCTTCCGGCCCACAGCGGTTGCGGCCCAATTTTGATGCAGAAGATCCGAGTAGCGATCGATCCCGCCGTCAACCTGTTCGCAGGCGCCGAGATGCTCGCGATCGTATCCGAGATCCAGCAGGCTCGTGTTCCGAGTTCCGGGATCATTCAGGACTTGTTCGAACTCACGCCGGCTGAGGCTCGCGTCGCCGCCGGAATCGCCTCCGGCGCCCGCGTGGAGCAGCTCGCGAATGGTTTCAACGTGTCGGCGGCCGCGATCCGATTTCATCTGAAAAGCGTATTCCTGAAAACGTCCACGCACCGGCAGGCTGAGCTCGCGGCGCTTCTGAATGGCGTACAACTCACCAAGGTCTTGGGGTAGGGCTGCTCTCCGGCCCAAGTGCACCGTGATGACGGCGAGGCGCTCGAGCATCAGGACGGACAGGTCCACGTGACTCGCCGCTCCTCTTCTCAGGGCTTTTGGGTCCCACGATCTGCCGACTTCTCGGCAGCGTCGGAAGGCGATCTACTGCGTTAGCCGCAAACTCGTCGAGGCCAGGCGTCGTTCCGACGGATGTCGCAAGTGGAGCCGCCGCCCGCTCGCGGAGATGGTTAGCAGTCCATTTGCGCCGGAGGTTAACCAAACGTTAAATTATCGCTAAACCTATCCAAACGGGTAGTGCGCGGACCAGTTGTAGCCGTCACGCTGAGGCCACCTAAAAAAACCTCCATTCAGGAGTTGGTTTAGTGGCGTCCAGTAATATCTTCGATGCCTGTTCCGAACAGATGCGCCGGCAGCTTCAGCCGGTGATGTCTTTCAGCTTGGCCGCCAACCTACTCATGTTGGTAAGCAGCATCTACATGCTGCAGGTCTTCGATCGAGTGTTAACCAGCGGGTCCACGCACACGCTTTTTTGGCTAACCGTGGCCGCAATGGTGGGCGTTGCCGCCTACGGGCTGCTCGAGCAGGCGCGGCGGCGCATGCTTGCCCGCACCGGCGTGTGGCTCGACGCCCAGCTCTCCGAGGCCGTCGTACGCAGAAGCGTCGAGGCCCGCCTTGCCGGCGTGCGCAGCGAGGCCGGCCCTTCCGACGTAAGCGAGATCAAGGCCTTCGTTTCAGGTGAAGCCATCCTGGCCTTCCTGGACGCGCCGTGGATGCCAGTCTTCATCGGCGTCATCTGGCTCATGCACCCGGCTCTCGGCGCAGTGGCGGTGGTCGGCGCGGTTCTTCTCTTCGGGCTCGCGGTGCTGAACGACATCCTCACCCGGGGACCGTCCATGCAGACGGCCGGCGCGGCGCGCGCGCTCCAAGGCTCGGCGCAGGCCATCATCGACCATGGCGAGACGCTCCGACCGCTCGGCATGGTTAGCGCCATGCTGGCCCGCTGGAAGCGCAACCAGATCCAGGTCCATGCGGCGACCCAGAGGACCTTGGACGTCACGGAGACGATCTCCAACATCACCCGAGCAACGCGACTCGCGCTGCAGATCCTGATTCTGGGCATCGGCGCCACCCTGGTGCTGCGTGGCCAGCTCAGCTCGGGGGGCATGATCGCGGCCTCCATCATCATGGGGCGGGCGCTGTCGCCGGTGGAACGTGCGCTGGGCGCTTGGCGGACCTTCGTGTCGGCGCGCCAAGCCCGCCGCAACCTGCGCGCTTTGTTCGAGGCGACGCCAGATCGCGACGACCGAATGGTGCTTGCGGCTCCGAAGGGCCGCCTCGTTCTGGAGGAAGTTCGCTACGCGCCTGTCGGCGCAGAGGAGCCGATCCTCAAGCGCGTGGATCTGGCCATCGAGGCGGGCACGACCTGCGGGGTCCTGGGACCCTCCGGCTCCGGCAAGTCCACGCTCTGCCGCCTCATAGTGGGCGCGTGGGCGCCGGTAGCGGGCCATGTGCGGCTGGACGGCGCAGACGTGTCGTCCTGGGATCCCGCCGAGCTCGGCCCTCATATCGGCTATCTGCCCCAGCAGGTAGAGCTCTTTCCCGGCACGATCGCTGAGAACATCGCGCGGATGGGCCAGGTGGACAGCGCGAAGGTGGCTCGGGCCGCCATGCTCGCGGACGTCCACGACATGATTCTGCGTCTGCCGGAAGGCTACGAGACCCAGGTCGGGCAGTTTGGCGACCGGCTCTCCGGCGGGCAGCGCCAGCGAATTGGTCTCGCCCGAGCGCTCTATGGCGACCCCAAACTGGTTGTCCTCGACGAGCCCAACTCCAACTTGGACGGAGCGGGCGAGCAGGCGCTGGCAAATTCACTCGTTGAACTCAAACGGCAGGGCCGCACTGTAGTTATCGTGGCCCACAGCCCTGGTGTGCTGCGGAGCGCCGACATGCTCCTGGTGTTGCGGGAAGGCGTCGTCGGCGCATTCGGACCGCTCGATGAGGTCCTGAAGCAGCTCACCGTTCACCAACCCCGACCGGCGGCGCCGCAATCCTCGTACCCGGGGCAAGCCTCTCATTCGGTGCAGCCCGGAGCCTCCGTCGACCCGCGCTCATCATCCGAAGTTCCGGCCTCAGCCGAAACCCGCATCGTCGCCGCCGAGTAAGGCCGGAGAGCAATCATGGACATGTCGACGATCCTGATGCGTGTCTGGGCCCTGCTCGAGGAATCGAGCCAGTCAGCGCTCGCAGTTGTCTCAGGTTTTTCGCCCCGCGACCCAGCTGTTCAACGAGTTGCCCTTATAGCGGCCGCGCTTGCGGTGGGCGCGATTGCGATCCTGTTCGTCGCCAAATTGGCACGCGCCAAGCGCAAGCCCGGCCCGAATTTCTCCCCCGCGACGGCTCTTGCCGACGTGGTCCGGGGCTCGCGAAATCTCGGTTGGGCCACGATCCTGTGCGTGTTCGTCATCGGCGGGGTTCTGGGTTCCCTTATCCCATTGTCGGGGGCCGCTGTTGCCCCCGGATTTGTGAGCCCGGACGGCAGCCGCAAAACGGTGCAGCACCTCGAAGGCGGCATCGTCCACCGAATCCACGTGCGAGAAGGCGACCATGTCTCGCCTGGCCAGCAGCTTGTCAGCTTGGAGGACACGCTCGCCAAGGCAAACTTAGGCGAATTACGGGACCGACTGGTCCACTTTATCGCGCTCGAAGCGCGCTTGACGGCCGAGCAGGCCGGCTCACCGATGATGGCGATCCCTCGCTCCATTGATCGAGTTGATCCCGCCTCTTTGCTGGACGCGCTGAAGGGCCAGGACGATCTATTCCTGAACCGCCGCGAAACCCGGATCGGCCGTGAGCGAATCTTGCGGCAGCGCATCCTTCAATTGGAGGAAGAGAGCGGCGGCCTGTCCGGGGTCATCGTCGCGCAGAACGAGCAGGCTCGGTTGATCACTCTCGAGATCGCGTCCGTCCAGACGCTCTACGATAAGGGGCTCGAACGGCTTCCGCGGCTGCTCTCGCTCCAACGCGCTCAGGCCGAGGTTGCTGGCGCGCGCGCCAGCAATGTGGCGCGGATCGCTAAGAACAAGCAGGCGATGGGCGAGACCGAGATCGAGCTCCTCACGATGCGCCAGCAGGAGCGCGAGAAGGTCAACGAGGAGCTGAACGGCGTCAGAGCCGAGCTCGCGTCTCTGCAGAGCAAGCTGCCGGCCCGCAGCGACGTCTTGGCCAGGACCGTCGTGGCCGCCCCGATCGCCGGGACGGTCATGAACGTCAGAGTGACCACGGAAGCTGGCGTGGTGCGACCGGGCGAGACGCTGCTGGAGATCGTGCCCCAGGACGCGCCCATGATCGTCGACGCGCGGGTCCGTCCTTTGGACGTCGACGTCGTGCGCCGGGGCATGACGGCCAAGATCGTTCTGTCGGCCTTCACCCAGCGCAACCTGCCCGAGTTCAGAGGCAAGCTACGGTCGATTTCCGCCGATCGCCTGACCGACGAACGGACGGGCGAAAGCTATTTCATGGCGAAGATCGAAGTAGATCCCAACCAGCTCAAAGGTCTGGGCGAGGGGTTCGAGCTTTCTGCGGGCATGCCGGCCGAGGTCTACATCCTCACGGGCGAACGCACGGCGCTGGACTACCTAATCCGACCCTTCATTGAATCAATCACCAAAAGCTTTCGTGAGAGCTGAACTACAAACGACCGTACCGACCAACAAAAAAGCGTCAGCCGCGGATCGGATCCGCGAGTTCAAGGGAGCGTATCATGAGTGCTCGTGACACCGGCAAATCGAAGCAGGGCGGCCGGAAAGAGGGCGCTCTGGCGCTTGCGACCGGTGCGCTGATTCTCTCGCTCGAAGAGGCGTCGGGGAATATCTCCGACGCCCTGGCTCCCGAGCAGAACGCGCCTCGCAAGCCGCTACAGCCCGGCATGGGCCTGGCCGGACCCGTCGAGGAGCCCAGCGCGGGGGCGCCCGGCGTGCGCTCTGGTGACGCGCCGCCCAAGAAGGGCGGCTCCGCCGGCGCACTCGCCTCGGACGGCGGCGAGGGTGACGAAGGCTCGACAGCCATCTCAGACACGCAGACGACCGGTAGCGGCGGCCTGGCGCGCCAACTCGACCCGTCCAGTTCCATCACGCAGGCGACCGGGAGCGGCGGCCTGGCCCAGCAACTCGCCCTTTCGAACTCCATCCCGCAGGTGACCGGCAGCGGCGGCCTGGTCCAGCAACTCGCCCTGTCGAGCTCCATCCCGCTGGCGAGCGGTCCCGAGACCGATCCCTCCGTGACGACCCCGACCATGAGCTTCAGCCTCATGTCGGTGTCGGGGGGAGAGGAGGACGGATCGGACTTGCCCTTCGCGGCCCTGGCTGCCGAGCCGTCACCCATCCGCATCCAGGCCGAGAACGCAACCCTCGGCAAGGTCGGCGCGACCACAACGACGCCGGCCATCGTAACGCCGGCGACCGCTAGCCCGACCGACCTACCGCGCGCCCTGGCGGCGGACGGTGACGCCTATGTCGACTTCGGCAATGCGACGCCGGCCGGCGAGTATGCCGAGTTCGTCATGCAGGTGGACACGAGCGGCTATTACGACCTCGCGGTCGGTTATGCGCTCGAGACCGGCAATCGGCCCCTCAGGCTGGACGTGAAGCTGGACGCGGGCGCTTTCACCACCTTCGATCGCATGTTCGACCTGCCGGCCACCGGCAGCTTCGCCACTTATGGCGAGCAGGTGACGCGCGTGTTTCTGGAGGCTGGGCAGAACACCGTCCGGCTCACCTCCGTGGGAGCCAGCGGTCCCAATCTCGACTATGTCGAGCTTCGCGCGCCCGATCCGAACCGGATCGTGATCCAGGCCGAGAGCCTGCTGCCGGCGCCCTCAGTTACGGATCCGACCACGGTCAACCGCGCCATCACTATGGCTTATCTCGATAGCCGCTCCGACTCAGAAATCTTCCGGGTGGGAGCCGAGGGTGACTCCTACCTCGATTGGAGCAGCGCGGCGGCCTCGGTCCTGCTGCCCATCACGGCACCCGTGGCGGGAACCTACTCTATCGCAATCACCTACGCGAATGGATCTACGGCTCGCCCGATCTCGCTCACCAAGCTCGACGGCACCGTGATAGGCACCTTCGCGTTCGGCACCACCGCGACCCCGACATTCTATCCGCTCGACTACGCGGACATTCCGTTACGCCTGCGGCCTGCCGACGGCGCTGACGCCGGCTCCGTTCCCGACCCGCTGGGGTGGGAGGGGTGGACCAAGCAGACCCTCGGCGTGAACGTGAGCCTCCAGGCTGGCCTGAACGTGCTGCGCCTCGCCGGAACCGGCCCAGGCCCGAATCTCGACAAGATCGAGCTCGTTCTCGTGGAAGCTGCTCCCGAGCCGGTCGCCCCGACGGACATCTCGGTCGCCAGCCTGACTGTCGCCGAGAACGTCGCGGCGGCCCAGATCGGCGCAGTGACGGTATCGGACGCGGATTCCGCTTCTCACACTCTTGCTGTGCTCGAGAACGGGGTCGCGAGCACCCGCTTCGAGATCATAGGTGGTCAACTCCGCCTCAAGACTGGCCAGAGCCTCGACTTCGAGACCCAAGCCAGCGTCGCCATCCAGATCGTGGCCACCGACCCGGGCGGCCTGTCGCTGACGCGCGACTTCGCCGTCACGGTCACCAACGACCTGGCCGATGACGCGCCGGTAGTGACCAACGTGGCTCCGGTGGTTTCGACCACTTCCTTGTCCACGCCCGAGAACCAAGTCGCGGTCGGCGCCGTGGCGGCTACGGACGCGGACGGCGACGTGCTGAGCTATGCGCTCACCACCAACGCGGGGACCGACAACGCCCTGTTCGCGATCGACCCGACCAGCGGCGCGCTGGCCTTCCTGGTCGCGCCCGACTTCGAGGCGCTCGCCGGCGACACGCAGTTCACCGTCGAGGTGGCTGTCGGCGACGGCGAAGCCACGACGACCAAAACGCTGAGCGTCACGGTCACCAACGACCCGGCGGATGACGCGCCGGTGGTGACCAACGTGGCTCCGGTGGTCTCGACCACTTCCTTGTCCACGCCCGAGAACCAGGTCGCGGTCGGCGCCGTGGCGGCTACGGATGCGGACGGCGACGTGCTGAGCTATGCGCTCACCGCCAACGCGGGGACCGACAACGCCCTGTTCGCGATCGACCCGACCAGCGGCGCGCTGGCCTTCCTGGCCGCGCCCGACTTCGAGGCGCTCGCCGGCGACACGCAGTTCACCGTCGAGGTGGCTGTCGGCGACGGCCAAGCCACGACGACCAAGACGCTGAGCGTGACGGTCACCAACCAGAACGAAGCTCCCACCGTGACCGGCACGCTGGCCAGCACCACTCTTCCGTCCACGGGCGGCACGATCTCCCTGGCGAGCCTGGTGACAAGCGACCCCGACGGGGACGTCACGGCGTTCGACGTCCGAGCGGCGAGCGGCGACCTGCCGACCGGAATTGCGGTCCAGAACGGCGCCCTGGTGGTCGCCAGCACGGTGGCTCCGGGCGTCTATGGCCTGCTCGTCTTCGCTCGCGACGGCTCCCTGGACTCGAACTCCGTCCCGTTGACCCTGTCGGTCAGCTCTCCCCCGCCGGCCGTGGGTCAGATCCTGATCCAGGCCGAGGCAGGCGCGCTCACGCTGGTCGATGTCGATACGAACACCAACGACACGGTGGTACGTAATCCCTGGAACCTGGAGACCAACACGGCGCTGGCTCCGACCTTGCTGCGGCCCAACTTCAGCGGCAGCGGCTATCTCGATTACGGCGACACGCCCGGCGACAAGGCGACCTACACATTCACCATCACTCAGGCAGGCGTCTACGACTTCCACGTGCGCTACGGTTCCAATGGTGCCCGGCCGCTGGCCTTCTCGCTGGATGGCGCGGCCGCCACGAACCTGCCCTTCGTGGCCACGGGGACCAACACGTCCGGCCCGACCGAGGGCTTCAACAACTGGGGTGTCCAGAAGGTCAGCGGCGTCCAGCTCTCGGCCGGCACGCACAGCATCTCGCTGGCGATCCCCACGGGCTTCGTATCCGGCCCGAACATCGACGCCATCGCGATCACGGCAGCAGGGGCGACGGCTGACTTCTCGGCCGGCAACTCCAATCCGCTCGTGGCGCAGAGCGCCTTCCAGGTCACCGAGGGCACGGCGGTTGTCGGAACCGTCACGGCCAGCGACCCGGACGGCGACCGCGTCGAGTTCAGCCTCACATCCAACGCGGCGACCGACAACGCCCGCTTCACCATCAACGCCAGCACCGGCGCGCTGACCTTCAATACTGCGCCTGACTTCGAGCTGCCGACCGACGCCGATGCCAACAACAGCTACGTGGTCGAGGTGTCCGCCTCCGACCGCACGGGAACGTCGCTGAAGACCATCATGGTCACGGTCGCCAACGACCCGGCGGACGACGCGCCGGTGGTGACAAACGTGGCTCCGGTGGTCTCGACCACTTCCTTGTCCACGCCCGAGAACCAGGCCGCGGCCGGAACGGTGGCGGCCTCGGACGCGGACGGCGACACACTCAGCTACGCGCTCACCGCCAATGCGGCGACCGACAACGCGCTGTTCACCATCAATTCCACGACCGGCGCATTGTCGTTCCTCGTGGCGCCCGACTTCGAGGCGCTGGCCGGCGACACGCAGTTCACCGTCGAAGTCGCAGTCGGCGACGGCGCGCTCACCACTACCAGGACGATTGCCGTGTCGGTGACGGACGTGGACGAGGGCGGCCCCGTGGCGGTCACGTTCGGCGCGCTGACAGCCTATTCGTCGCAGGACCGCCCGCAGGATGGCGGCCAGGTCGTTTCGACGCCTTCGGCCCTGACACTAGACGGCAACTTCTGGAAACGCTCGACCCTCACCGAAACCTATGTGATCACGGCCGACACCAAGCTGCAGCTCGATCTGCGCACCGGCACCGGAACGGAAACGCCCGAGATCTCGGCGATCGGCTTCGACCTGGACGAGGATCCATTCGACGGCGACGCCAGCATCTACCAGCTCGGCGGGACGCAGACGCAGGGCGGCTTCATCGACCTGCGCGGCTCGGGCACCCCGAACCAGGACGGCTCGGTCCGGTTCGTGATCGACCTTGGCGCGCATGCCGGCAAGTCGATCTCGTCGCTCGTGTTTATCAACGATGACGACAGCCGTCCCAATCTCGGCTCGTCGATCTTCTCCAACGTGCAGTTCTTCGAGGCAGCCGATGAGAATGGCGCGCCGATCCTGGTCGGCGGCGGCATCGCGGACCGGACGCTCCTGGAAACGGGCTCCATCGAGGTCGACCTGCCGTTCTTGGATCCGGACGGCGATGCGCTCAGCTTCACCGTGGTGGTGAAGAACGCGGCCGGGATGGTGGTGCCGGCCGGCAACCTCGCGGTGGTCGACGGCGTCCTCGCCGGCAGCGTCGCCGCTCTCGGCGAAGGCGTGTTCACCGTCACGGTGACGGCGAGCGACGGCTTGAGCTCCACCTCAGACAGCTTCCTGTTGACCGTGAACCCGGTGAACGACGCGCCGGTGGCGGACGACGTGCTGCTCGAGCCCTTTGTGGCGCAGACCGGCGCGGCCTTCGCGGGTTTCGACGTGAACTCCTTCGCGCAGTACTTCGCAGACCCGAACGGCGACGCCCTGACCTTGACCGTGGAGGGCCTGCCGCAGGGCCTGAGCATCAACCAGGAAGGCTACGTCTCGGGAACGCCCATGACGGCCGGGACCTATCCGGTGATCATTCGTGCGACCGACCCTGCGGGGCTATCGGACACCATCACGATCCAGCTGGTGGTGGGCGGCCAGGGCAACGTCGCCAAGAGCATCGAGGCGGAGGCCTTCACCGGCCTGTCCACTGCGGCCGGGTTCTTCGCCAGCGGAGCCGCCACGGCCTCGGGCAGCCAGCTCGTCCTGCTGAACCAGGGCGCTTCTGGCTCCGTGTCGACCAATCTGTCGGCCAGCGGCCTCGCCAATGGCTTCTACAAAGTCACCGCCTATGTGTTCGACGAGACCGACGGCGCGAGCACCTTTTCGGTCTCGGTGGGCGGGACGTCGCTGCAGGTGGGCGGGTCCTCCACGGTCGTCCTGAGCGACGCGGGGCCGGGCTCGTTCGTGAATCCGTCCTCGGCGCGCGGAACGGCCGCCAATGCGGGCAACCTGAAGGCGATCGCCTTCGACACGGTCGTCCAGGTCCAGAACGGCACGGTCATGACCCTGTCGGGCCAGGCGCTCGGCAGCGAGTCACTGCGGGTTGACCGCTTCGTGTTCGAGCCCGTCCAGGCGGCCAACACGGCTCCGACCGGACTGGCGCTGACCGGCTCTGTCCAGGAGAACGTGGCCGGCGGCGTGATCGGAGTCCTTTCGGCCACGGACGCGCAGGGTGACGCGATCACCTTCTCGACGACGGACGCCCGCTTCGTTGTCGCCACCAACCAGGTCAGCGGCCTAGCTGAGCTCAAGCTTGCAACCGGCGTGTCGCTGAACCACGAGACGGCGAACGGCACGACCGTGAGCGTAACGGCAACCGACAGCAAGGGCTCGGCGACCACCAGCCAGCTAGTGCTCAACGTCTCCGACGTGAACGAGGCGCCGGTCCTGAGCGGAACGGTCGCGACGCAGGCCTTCGAGGCCGGGATCGGTGGACAGGTCAGCCTCGCGGCGCTGGTCGCGACCGATCCGGACGCCGGCGACCTCGCCAGCCTCGGCGCACGCCTGGCGGGCGGCGGAGCGCTTCCGGCGGGCATCACGCTCTCGGGCGGCTCTCTGGTGGTTTCCGGCACGGTTTTGGCCGGAACCTACATGGTCGAGCTGTTCGGCACCGACGGCGAGCTCCTTTCGGCTCCCATCTCGTTCACGGTCGTGGTCGATCCGGCCTCCGAGCCGGAGCCGTTCGAGCCCGTCGTGGTGCAGGGGGAGGTCGCGGTCGTGACCCTCACCCAGGCTGCCGACGCGAACTCGACGATGCTGCGGACGCAAACATCCAATCCGGAAGCGCCGGGCACGGGCAAGATCCTGGACCAGTTCGGCCTTCGAGCCGGATATACCGGGACGGGCTATCTCGACTTCGGCAACGATCCCGGCGACAAGGCCTCGTTCGTGGTCACCGTCGAAGAGGCCGGCGAATACGAGATCGACATCCGCTACGCGTCCAGCGACGCCCGCTCGCTCGACTTGGCGGTCGGAGCGGGGGCGCCCGCCACTATTCAGTTCGCCAGCACCGGCACTCCGGCAGTGGGCAGCACGCCGGCGGTGGACGGCTTCAACGTCTGGTTGACCCAGACCGTCACGGTCACTTTGCAGGCCGGCGCCAACACGCTGTCGCTGGCCATCCCGGCGGGCCGCACCAACGGCCCCAACATCGACAGCCTGACGATCCGCCAGCCCGGTCCGCCCGCTGACATCTCGGCCGACGCGGACGGCAACCTGTTCCTGTCCGGCCCCCAGGGTGAGATCACCGGGGCCGCCAAGGATTCGATCAACTTCACGGTAGCAGGCCGCGACGACGATATCGTCAAGACGGAGATCAGCTTCGACAACGGCCTGACCCGCACGGTCGTCCTGCCCGACGCCGATGGCGACTTCGTCGCCAACGGCTCGGCGCTCACGCCAGGGACCAAGGTCGCGACCGTGTATGTCACCGACGAGGCTGGCAACGTCGCGTCCAAAACCATGACGTTCGTGGTCGGCGCCGGCGCGACCGGAGGTCCGATCACCATCCAGGCAGAGGACGCCACCAAGGTCACCGTGCAGGACACGGGCGTGTCGACCAGCGCCGATTTCACCCGCGTAGTGAACGCGGCCAATCCCGACGCCACCGGCAACTTCCGGGCTGGTGCGGTGGATGGCGCCTATATGGACTTCGGCGCCAATGCGGGCGACGCGATCACCATCTCGGTCAATGCGGCAACGGCTGGGGCCTACCAGGTCACGTTCCGCTACGCGAATGGCGGGGCCGCCAACCGGCCGCTGGAACTGTCGCTGAACGGCGCAAGCGCGACGGCGGTGGACTTCGTTCCCGGCCCGGTGATCGGGACGGGCACGACGGCGTCGGGATGGGAATCCTGGGTCGAAAAGACGGTGACGCTGAACCTCACCGCCGGCGCGAACACGATCAAGCTGGCCATCCCGTCCGGCGCGACAGCTGGTCCCAACATCGACCAGATCGTGTTCACGCCCCCCGGCGGGAGCGGGCCGGTGGAGCCCGTGCCGTTCCTGCTGACCCTGCAGGCCGAGGCGTTCACGCCGATTGACACGACGGGAACCGGAAACCAGATCACCCAGGCGCGTACGCTGACCAATCCCGAGCCGACGCTCCCGCTTCTGCGCGACGTCAATTCGGACGGGCTCTGGGACGGGTTCACCGGCACCGGCTATCTGGACATGGGCGCGCAGATCGGCGACGCCGCGTCGTTCAAGGTCACGGCACCCACCGCCGGCACCTACACGTTCACGTTCCGCTTCTCCAACGGAGGCGGCGCGCCCAATGGCGACCGGCCCATGACGTTGGTGGTTTCCGGCGGCGAGACCAAGACGGTCTCGTTCCCGGGTACCGGCGTGAATGGCTGGGACGCCTGGACGACCACCACGGTCGAGGTCGTCTTGGCGGCGGGCGAGAACACGCTCACCATCGCCAACACGGTCGCGAACGGCCCTAATCTCGACAGCGTGACGGTCAGCAAGGATGACGTTGGCACCGGCGGGCCGATCGACCCGCGCGCCCAGCAGACCTTCGTCGAGGTGGTGAAGGTAAACTTCGAGCCGGCGCCCGGGCAGACCACCCAGGGATTGCCCGCCGGATATCAGACCCCGACCGGATATCTGTCCGACGTGGGCGCGGCCTATGGCGCGCGCGGCAACGGATTCTCCTACGGCTGGGTGAGCGAGACCAGTGTCGCGGACGGCACCGCCAACGGAACGACCCCGCTGGCCCAGCCCGCCAACGCGCATTGGTACAAGAACACCGTCACGGGCGCGTCGAACCTGCAGAAGACCTACGCGCATTTCGAGTATCCTGGAGCCAGCGGCGACAATGCGCGGGCGTGGGAGATCGGGCTCGAGAACGGCACCTACCAGGTGCGGATCTCCGTCGGAGACACGGCCGGCGCGTTCGACAGCTCCTATGCGATCAATGTCGAGGGCCAGAGGTTCGGCTCGACCTTCGTGCCCGCCAATCCTGGCGGAAACGGCAACCTCAACGGCGGAGGCTTCCGGTCCACGCTGGTCACCGGCATCGTGCAGGTCCAGGACGGCAAGCTGACCGTCGACTCCATCGGCGGCGTCAACACCGAGATGCAGTATGTGGAGATCGAACGGGTTCCGGACGTCACCCCAACCGACAACCGGGCTGCCGATCTCGACTACTCGTTCTTCGTGGCGCCCCGCGCCGCCTATCTCAACGACCAGGTTTCGCTGGAGATCGGCGATGACGGTTCGCTGCCCGTGGGCATTAACCCTCTGGCCAGCCTCGTGGTGGGCGTCAACGTGCAGGCCCCCGGCTACCGAGGGCCGAACATCGCCCATGTGGACGGCATCAAGCTCGTGGAGACGTTGACCGGAGTCGAGGTCGCTATCAACGTCCAGATCAGCGGCGGCGCGGACTCGCTCACGATCCGGCCCTTGGCCCAGCTCAAGGAGAATACCAGCTACACGCTGCTGGTCGAGGACGTGCTCGATCTCGGCAGCATCACGGACGGAACCGCGCCGCTGCGGCAGATGCAGGACCTGACCACCACCTTTGTGACCGGCGTGGCGCCCGTGGAGGTGGCCCGCGAGGTCGCGTTCACAACGCAGACGCTGCTGAACGGCTTCGCCGACGAGGCGGGCGGCTTTACGTCGATCGAGTTCGGCCCCGACGGCAAGCTCTACGTCGCCACCATCATGGGCGAGATCTATCGCTGGACGGTGAACTCGGACGGAACGATCAACAAGGCCTCCAAGGAGAGCCTCATCCTGGACTACCTGGCCCAGGACGGCGACCGGCGGGGCATCATTGGCTTCGTGTTCGATCCCGCCGATCCCAACACCATCTGGATCAGCGACAACTACCCCATCCCGCGTGAGAACAAGGCGTTCAACACGCCTGAGTTCTCGGGCCAGATCAGCAAGATAACGCTGGGGGCGGGCGGCTCGTTCACGGGGGCGACGGCCGAGACCTACATCACCGGGCTGCCTCGCTCGGGCGGCGACCACGTCACCAACAGCCTCGAATTCCGCGCCAATCCGAACGCGGGCCAGCCCGGCGAGCCGGCGTATCTCCTGTACCTCTCGCAGGGCTCGAACTCCGCGGCCGGCGCACCCGACGGAGCCTGGGGCAACCGCCCCGAGCGCCTGCTCAACGCCGCCATCCTGGAGATCGACCCGACGCGCGACGCGCCGAATGGTGGCTTCAACGTGCGCACCGAGCCGGTGACCGCGCCCACCACCCAGAACACGGGGTTTAACGCGGACGGCACCTATCCGGGCTTCTACAATCCCTATGCGGCCGACGCCGTCCTGAAGATCTACGCCACCGGCGTGCGCAACGCCTACGACCTGGTCTGGCACTCCAATGGACAGCTCTACGTGGCGGCGAACGGCACCGCGTCGGGCGGCAAGACCTTTGATGATCCGACCCAGGCGGGAAGTCAGGTCATCACGAACTCGCCCACTCAGGACGACTACTTCTTCACCATCAAGGAGGGGATGTATTACGGCCACACCAACATTCTGCGCGGCGAGTACATCCTGAACGGCGGCAACCCGACCGCCGGCGTCGACAAGAACGAGGTAACCGACCGCAAGGACGGCAATCCCAACACGGACGGCTACGACGCGGGCGTTGCCTATGACCCGAACTACGACATCGCCGGCGCCTACAGCCTCGGCCGCAACCAGTCGCCGAACGGCAGCATCGAGTACAAGGGCAGCGCCTTCGGATCCAACCTGAAGGGCGCGCTCCTGATCGCGCAGTTCTCGACGGGCGACAACGTCCGCTCGATCCTTGTCGATCAGGACGGCAAGATCATCGGCGACGACGTGCTGCGCCGGCCGGACGGGTCGATCATCAACAACTACATCGATCCGCTCGACATCATCGAGAACCCGCTGACCGGCCAGCTTTACCTGATGACGCTGAACCGCGGCACCGGGGCGAGCCAACTCGTGCTGCTCACGCCCGCGCCGGGCGGAGTCACCCAAGACATCTCCGCCGACGAGAATGGCGACCTCGCCCTCGTGGTGGTCAATGCCAGCAATCCGGACGCGGTCGTGTTCCAGGTCAACGGCCTGGACAGCGACATCACCGCCATCCGGGTCAACTTCAACAACGGCCTGCAACAGACCGTCACGCTCAACGCCCAGAAGCAGTTCACCATCGATCCCAACATCGACACCGGCCCGATCACGGCCCGCGTCGAAGTCACGGACGACGCCCTGAACCGCGCCTCGGTGAGCACCACCTTCACGCCCGGCTCGACCAACCCGAATCCGGGCAGTCTCGTGCCGCTTCTCACCATCCAGGCGGAGGACAACACGCCGGCGGACGGCACGTCCGTGGTCGCCGCGACCGGCGGGACGTCGCAGATCCAGATCCGCACCACGACCAATCCCGAGCCGAGCACGACGACCGGTCTGGTCGGCGGCCTGCGGCCGGGCGCGTTCGGCCTCGACGGCAACACCGTGAATACCGACGGGGTCGCCGGCGGCTATGCCGACTTCGGCGCGTCCAACGCCGACTTCGTGACCTTCACCTTCTCGGTCCCGGCCGACCAGGCCGGTTCCGGCATGATCAAGGTGCGCTTCGCGAATGGCGGAACGGCCGACCGTCCGCTGGGGCTGGTCGTGAACGGCGCCGCGGCCGGCACCGTCAGCTTCCTGCCGCCCGTCGGCGTCACCGGTGACGCCGCCTGGACCACTTGGCAGGTGGTGGACGTACCGGTCAGCCTCGTGGCCGGCCTTAACACGGTCACGTTCCAGGCCACGGCCGGAACGGGGCCCAACATCGACCAGATCGAGGTTCTTGCGCCCGAGCCCACCACTCAAAACGTGCCCTACGCCTACTATGAGGCGGAAAACGCCCAGCTCGTCGGCGCCACGGTGGTGACCGAGAACCGCAACCAAGAGGGCGCCGGCTTCGTCGACTTCGTCGGCACCGGCAACCAGTCGATCACCTGGACGGTGAATTCAGCCAATGCGGGCTCGTTCGAGATCGCGTTCCGCTACGCCCTGGCCGACTCGAAGGCCGACCGTCCGCTGAGCCTGACGGTGAACGGGGTCTCACTCGGCCAGGTGAACTTCGAAGGCTTCGGCCCCGACGCGGAAAACACCTGGCAGTTCCAGACCGCGCTCGTGAACCTCGTGCAGGGCGCGAACACCATCACGGTGACCGCTCCCAACGCGGTCGGTCCGAACATCGACCAGCTGCGAGTTGCCACCGGCGCGGCCGCTCCCCCGTTCGAGCCCGACTATGTCTCGATCACCACGGGAAGCCGGATCGAGCTCGAGCAGACGGCCGACAACTCGACCCGGGTCCTCAACAACCAGGCCGTGGAGTTCTTTTTCGAGGTCGCCCAGGACGGGCTCTACGCCCTCGATCTCGCCGCCAATGCGGGTGCGCCGAACGGGCAGGGGCTGCGGCTCTTCCTGAACGGTGTCGCGGTCGAGACGCTCGCCTTCCCGGGCGTCGGAACGGCAGGCGAGAAGACCGCCTATCTGCAACTCGATGCCGGCACGCAGTACCAGCTGCGCGTGCTCTCGAATGCGCCGGGCGCAAGCGCGATCGACTACCTGGACGTACGTCTAGCCCCGGGCAACGCCAACGCCGACATTGCGGTGCAGAGCCTCGACCCGGCCTATCTCGACAACCGCCTGCACTTCAGCTTCCTGGAGGACCCGGACGCCGTGGAGCCGGACTCCGCCGACCGCGACTTCAAGGACAGCGGCACGGTGCGCATCACCAACACCGGCACGGAAGCCCTGACCTTCACGAGCCACGAGCTCACGGGTCCGTTCGTGCTTGCCAACCCAACACAGCTCGACGGCCTGTCGATCGCGGCCGGGCAGTCGGTCGACGTGACGGTTCTGTTCAACAGGGCGGCCTACACGCCTCCGACCACGAATGTGGACGCCACTTCGACGGTGTTCACCGGCGCCCTCAAGCTGATCACGAACGACGCCGACACGCCCTTCACCACCATCGACCTGGCCGGGTTCTGGCAGGCGAGGGACGAAGGCGGCCAGGAGCCGAATGTCAACGAGATCTGGAAGATCTTCGGTTTCGGCAACGTGATCGAGAACCTGACGCTGCGCGGAGGCGGTGAGAATTCATCCCTCAGCACCGACGACGTGTTCGCCAAGACCGACGAGACCGAGGTATTGTCGCCCTATTGGCGGATAGCGGACGGCTTCACGCAGGCCAAGGTCACCCAGATCGCGGCCTTCCATGGCACCGGCGGCGCGACGTTCCACATCCACAACCCCAACAACAAGGGCGCCAACGTCCAGTTCTGGAACCACGAGGGAACCGACAACCAGCGCCTGCTGCCCAACGCGGGCAACGACACGAGCTTCGCCACCCGCACCTTCACCCGGGCCGACATCCCGGATGGCTGGGTCGGAAATGACATTTTCGGCATCTCTGTCGCCGGACTGTCGAGCGATCCGCGTCTCAATCCGCGCGGCAATGTCGAGGTGGTCGGGGCCCAGCAGGGCCATACCGTCAAGATTTTCCAGGCGTTGGACGCGAACGGCGCTGTGATCCCCAACGTCTATCTGGGGATCATGGACTACACGGGCATCAACTACGACTACAACGATAACCTCTTCGTCATCGAGGGCGTCACGCCCGTCGGCTTCGGCCAGAGCATGACGGTGGCCGGGCTGGACTCGGCGGCGGCGGACGAACGTCTCGTCTTCACCAACATCGATACGCCGGCCAACGCCCAGCAGGCCTTCCGCAACGAAGCCGTGATCACCATCACGAATGATGGCGCGGCGGCGCTGACGATCGAGAGCATCGAGATCGGCAACCCGGCCTTCCAGATCGTCGGCGCGACGCCGACCTCCGTGGCGGCCGGCGCCAGCGCCACCGTCACGGTTCGCTTCGTCGGGACCCACTCGGGAACGACGGCCGGCGCCGAGCTCTACGAGACCACTCTGACGATCGTCTCCAACGATTTCACTCAGGGACAAAAGGTCATCACGCTTGCGGGCCTCGCCCAGGAGTTCTCGGAGAACAACTCCGAGCCGACGGTCGCCCAGATCGTGGAAGCCTTCGGCTACGGCACGGACGTGGCGCAAGGCGAGCTCGCAGGCGGCGGCGTGGTCGAGGTCATCGGGGACGAAGTCCTGATGCCCTATCTCGAGCGCCTCGACGCCACCAAGTCGATCGAGGTGATCCAGATCGCCGCCTTCTTGAATCAGGGCAACGTGGCGCGCCTCGGCTTCCATGGCCTGGGCTCGTCACAGGTCACCAACTTGTTCGCCAACGACGACCAGCAGGGCCAGACCGTCCTGCCGGACCAGCTCGTGACGGGCGCCGGCGCGGGCGCCAGCGCGGCGCGCGGCACGATCACCCAGGCTGGGCCCTTCGGGCTCTACATCTCGGTGGACGGCCGGCCGACCTACTCGTCCTGGACGGACCCGAAGGCCAACGACATCGACCCGAACTTCGGCAACTTGGTGGATACCGGGGAAGGCCACCTGATCCGCTTCT
The DNA here is from genome assembly GCF_001562255.1 of Bosea sp. PAMC 26642. Lineage (NCBI taxonomy): Bacteria > Pseudomonadati > Pseudomonadota > Alphaproteobacteria > Hyphomicrobiales > Alloboseaceae > Allobosea > Allobosea sp. PAMC 26642. Next base: position 4,983,165 of record NZ_CP014301.1, read on the forward strand.
TCCAGGCGCTCGACCAGGCCGGGAACGTGATCGTCGGGACCTATATCGCCATCCAGGATTACCCCGGGGCCGGCAACTACGACTACAACGACCACATGTTCGTCATCAAGAACGTCAAGCCGCACGAGCTGACGGCGGCAAACGACGCCAACAACAACGACGTGAACGACGCACTGGAGACGGACACGGACGCCGACGGGACCGTGAATTTCTTCGACACGACCACGACGCCTCCGACCGGCCCGCAGGCACCGTTCGGCGGCACGGCTCCGGCCTTCGCCAATGGGCTGCTCACTCTGGACGCGTCCAACTACGACACGGGTGGGCAAGGGGTCGCCTATAGCGACAATTCCGGGCGCGACGGCGGCAGCACCACGTTCCGTACGGGCGACGCGGTGGAGTTCGTCGGAACCGAGAACGACGTCGGCTATGTCCGGCCGGGCGAATGGCTGGAGTACACTGTCAACGTGCCGACGGCCGGCGTCTACGACATGAGCTTCTTGGCCAAGACGCCGCTGGCCAATGCTACCGTGGCGATCTCCATCGCAGGGGGCGCGACGCTTGCGACCGCGACACTCCAGGACGGCGGAGCGAGCTTTTCGGCCGCTCCGTTCCAGGCGAGCGCCCCGGTAGGCGTGTCTCTGGGGGCGGGCGTGCAAACCATCCGGCTGACCTTCAATGGGACGCCGGAGGCTGGCTCGCTGTACCTGATGGACCTGCGCTCCGTCAGCTTCGACTATCGCGAGCCTCCGGCTCCGGTCACGCAGACGCCGTTAGGCGGTTCGCCCGCCACGTTCGTGAACGGCGCGCTCACGGTTGACGCGTCCAACTACGACAACGGCGGACAGGGGGTCGCCTACAACGACGCCGTCGGCCTTCAGGGCGGCTCCAATGGCGGTCGCACGGGAAGCGCCGTCGAGCAGACCGGAACAGGCGACATCGGCTGGATCGAAGCAGGCGAGTGGCTCGAATACACGATCGACGTGCCCACGGCAGGCGCCTACCGCTTGACCTTCAACACGGCCACGCCCGACCCGGGTCGCTCGTTGACGGCCACCTTCGAGCAGAGCGGGTCTGTCTACCGCACGGTGGCCGGCGTCGCGGCGCCCGACACGAACTCCTACACGGCCTTCGCCAATAGCGCTCCGACCACGGTCGATCTCGCCGCCGGCGTCCAGGTGGTGCGGGTGGCCTTCTCGGGCGGAGCGATGGACTTCCGATCCTTCGGGCTGCAGGCCGTGACGGCTCCGCTGCCGACGGTCTCCATCTCGGCGGCCACGCCGACCGTGACGGAGGGAACGGCCACGACGGCGAGCTTCACGATCCAGCTGAGCGCCGCGCAGTCGAGCGCCGTGACGGTCGAGTATTCGACCGTCGCCGGAACGGCGACGGCCGGGTCGGACTTCACGGCCGTGACGACGGCGACGGCCACGATCGCGGCGGGCCAGACCTCCGTGACCGTGACGGTGCCGATCCTGAACGACACGGCGGTGGAGCCCAACGAGACCCTGTCGGTCGCCATTGCCAACGCCAGGCTCGGCACCCAGGCGCTCGCCATCACCGCGGCCAACGCTGGCGTGACCATCGTGAGCGAGGACGTGGCGCCCACGCCGAGCCAGACACCGTTCGGCGGCACGGCTTCGGCCTTCGTCAATGGGCTGCTCACGGTTGACGCGTCCAACTACGACAACGGCGGACAGGGGGTCGCCTACAACGACGCCGTCGGCCTTCAGGGCGGCTCCAATGGCGGTCGCACGGGAAGCGCCGTCGAGCAGACCGGAACAGGCGACATCGGCTGGATCGAAGCAGGCGAGTGGCTCGAATACACGATCGACGTGCCCACGGCAGGCGCCTACCGCTTGACCTTCAACACGGCCACGCCCGACCCGGGTCGCTCGTTGACGGCCACCTTCGAGCAGAGCGGGTCTGTCTACCGCACGGTGGCCGGCGTCGCGGCGCCCGACACGAACTCCTACACGACCTTCGCCAACGGCGCTCCGACCACGGTCGATCTCGCCGCCGGCGTCCAGGTGGTGAGGGTGGCTTTCGCGGGCGGAGCGATGGACTTCCGATCCTTTGGGCTGCAGGCCGTGACGGCTCCACTGCCGACGGTCTCCATCTCGGCGGTCGCGCCGACTGTGACGGAGGGAGCGGCCACGACGGCGAGCTTCACGATCCAGCTGAGCGCCGCGCAGTCGAGCGCCGTGACGGTCGAGTATTCGACCGTCGCCGGAACGGCGACGGCCGGGTCGGACTTCACGGCTGTGACGACCGCAACGGCCACGATCGCGGCGGGCCAGACCTCCGTGACCGTGACGGTGCCGATCCTGAACGACACGGCGGTAGAGCCCAACGAGACCCTGTCGGTCGCCATTGCCAACGCCAGGCTCGGCACCCAGGCGCTCGCCATCACCGCGGCCAACGCTGGCGTGACCATCGTGAGCGAGGACGTGGCGCCCACGCCGAGCCAGACACCGTTCAACGCCACTCAGACGCCCTGGCTGGTCGACGGCGATGGCATCACCATTTCTGCCGCCAACTACGATAATGGCGGCCAGGGGGTGGCGTTCAACGACACGAACACGGCGCAACTCGGCAACACGACCTATCGCCCCGGAACAGCGGTGGACATCGTCGGGGCCGGGACCGCGGTGGGCTGGGTCGAGAGCGGCGAGTGGCTGGAATACACCATCAACGTCCAGCAGGCCGGAACCTACAACCTGTCCTTCCTGACGGCGGCGGTCACGTCCGGGCGCAGCATCACGGCCACATTCGAGAAGAACGGCGTCGTGTACGAGACGGCGGCGCCGGCTCCCGTTGCGAACACCGGCCAGTGGAGCACCTATGCGGGCACCCAAGCGGTCCAGGTGGAGCTCGAAGCCGGGGTCCAGACGGTCAGGATGTCGCTCGCGGGCGGCTCCATGGACATCCGGTCCCTCTCGATCACCCCGCTGGCGGTGTCTCCTGCCGACCTCGACGGGGACGGCGTGCTCAACCTCGCCGATCCGTTCTTCGCGGACGCGACGAACGGCGCCTTCGGAGTGGGCGCGGGCGAGAAGTTCGTGTTCACCTTCGACGGCACAGCTCCGGGCGGCGCGCCTCTGGGCTTCGGGTCGGGCCTGACGGGCCTTCGCATAAACGGGAGCTCGACCCCGCAGCAGCTTGGGATCGACGACGCCGGCTTCACGGTGGCGGACGGCCAGGTCCGCATCGCGTCCGTCCCGGCCGGGGACTCTTACTACGAAGCGAACGATCTAAAATACGGGGCGCAGCTCGGCGTAACGCCGGAAGCGAAATACATCCTCGTATCGACGACGTTCGACAACCCGTTCGACGGCCGTACACCCGACAGCTACCAGAATATGGGTCTTTCCATCGGCACGGGTGACCAGAGCGACTATCTCAAGCTGGTGCTGGAAGGGGGCTCAGACGGCAACCCGTACATGCGGGTCGAGATGGAGGTAAACGACGTTCGCACGGTGAGCCAGAACTACACCTCACAGGCAGCGGCACTGCGCAACGTCGACGCCAACGACACCGTCACGGTGTCACTGATCGTCGACGCCGAAACCGGCATCGCCGTGCCCCGCTGGGCCTTTACGTCGAATGTGGGGACGGGCTCGTTCACGGGCACGGGCGCGCAGGTGCAACTTACCGGCGAAGTACTGGCCGCGCTGCAGGGCAACCACACGCTGGCCAAGGCGGCGGGCGGAACACTGGCCAGCGGCCTGGCCGTCGGCCTCCACGCCACTTCATTTGACAGCCAACCCTTTGAGGCCCGCTTCCTGGAGGTTACGGTTGCGGGCGCGGACACCATGAACGAGCTGCTGCAGATCGCCTGACTGGAACCATCGGAGGCGAGCCCCGCCAGGCGTTCGCCTCCGACCATCAAGTCGCCTGAGCCTGACCTTGCTCAGCCTGATGTGCTCCCCGATTTTGGGCCAGCGCGAGCTGGAATCTTCCGGGGTTAGGGCTCATGCCGACGGGGGCGCCGGAGAGCCGTTCATCAGCGATATCGGCGGCTTGTTGCCGATGGCGCTGTGTGGCCGGACCTCGTTGTAGTCTCTACGCCAAGCCTCCATTTGCCCGGGCGTCGTCAAGGCTCATGAACCAGTGCGTGTTCAGGCATTCGGCCCGGAACTTGCCGTTGAACGACTCGATGAAGCTGTTGTCGGTCGGCTTGCCTGGCCGGGAAAAGTCGAGCACGACGCCCTTCTGATAGGCCCAGAGATCGAGGTCCCGGCTGACGAACTCCGAGCCCTGGTCGACGCGGATGTTCCGGGGGTAGCCCATGCCGCCGCAGATCCGCTCAAGCGTCACGACGACGTCCTCGCCGCGATAACTGAACCGCGGATCGACGGCCGGCGAGAACCGGGAGAAGATGTCGACCACGGTCAGGACCCGGATCTTGCGGCCCGTCGCGAGCTGGTCGTGGACAAAATCCATCGCCCAGCTCTCGTTCGTCTGGGTCGCCGGATGACGGTCCTCGCGCAGGTTCGCCTTGACCCGGCGCCTGGGCACCTTGTTGCGCAATTGCAGGCCCAACTCCTTGTAAAGGCGATAGATCCGCTTCGGGTTCACCGCCCAGCCATCCCGTTGCAACAGGATATGCACGCGGCGATAGCCATATCGCACACGCGTCTCGCAGATCTCCTTGATCCGATGCGTCAGCTCGGCCTGCGCGCACTGCTTTGACTTGTAGACGTAGAGCGAGCGGTCGATCCGCAGCGCCGAGCAGGCGCCGCGTCGAGACCTTCCACTCACCCCGCAGCTTGTCCACGAGCTCGCGTCTGCGTGCAGGCCTCAGAGCTTTTTTGAGAGCACATCCTGCAGCATGGCCTTGTCGAGCGACAGGTCCGCCACGATCCGCTTCAGCTTCGCGTTCTCATCTTCGAGCTGCCGCAGCCGCTTCATCTCCGACGGCATCAGGCCCGCATACTTCTTACGCCAGTTATAGAACGTCGCGTCCGAAATGCCGGCCTTCCGACAAACTTCCGCGATCGACGCGCCACCCTCAGCCTGCTTCAAAACGAACGCGATCTGCGCCTCGGTGAACTTCGATGCCTTCCATGGAACTCTCCTCGTCCCGATCCCGGGATCATAAGTGGAAAATTCCAGTTCAGACTGGCCGGGTTTTCAGGGAGCACGTCAGGAGCTTGAACCGTCACTGACTAGGGCGGAGTGGATCAAGCGTCATTGTGCGCAGCCATCGGCGGGAGCACCACCGCATTTGGGAGTGCTTAAAACATCATAACGGAATCGGTCGGGTCGCTTTACCCAAAATTAGCGGTGCGAGACCATCGTTGTGGAACTTCTGGAGAGGCTGCCTTTGCCCCGTTGTGCTCCCCCGGCGCGACGGGGTATTTCTTTGCACAGCCTGAAGCTCAATGCCGCGCCCGAGATCAACCGTCTCAAATACCCTCGCGACGGTCATTCAACGCAGGACGATGATCCGTCATGACCGTAGCGCTCAGCCGGAACAGGGCCTGACATCCGAAGTTGTAGACGAACCGCGAGGAGTTCGTCGAATGCCGAAATTCATCGTTACGACCGACGAGGGCAAGAGCGCAGAGCCTGTCCGAGAAAGCATGGAGTTCCCGACTGAGAAGGCGGCAACGGACGATGCCCAGATCGCCCTCTCCGAAATGGCGCGTGAAAAACTGCCGAACGGATCTCATGCTGACTTCCATGTGAAGGTGGCAGACGAGGCCGGCGAGCAGATCTATCAAGCATCGCTGACGTTCGATGCGCAGACCGCCGAAGACGCGCGGAAGGCGGAGGAGGAGAAGGCGGCGGTGGAGGATAAGGCTGCAGATGAAATCGCAGCGGCCATCCGCACTATGGGGACTGGCCCGAAACTCTGATCCGGTCACCCGATGTCGATATCACTTTGGCTTTGGGCCATCTGCCTGGCCGTCACCATCGGCAGCAACGCGTTCATTTTAATATCATCGCATCTGTCGGCGATGGTGCGCTCTCGGGGTCTCTCGCATCGGGTCGCACGTCTGACGAGAAAAGGCGCGGCGATTCTTGAAACTTGATCACCGCCTGTGCGGCGAGCGCTTCCGTCTCGCCGCACTCCCACAGACCGAAGATGATCGAGCCCAAGTACTCTCGCTCCGCAGATCGATCCAGCGGATCAATGGATGGCCCTATTGCGGTCCATGCCACATCGAAGGCTGCGGATAGCTTGGCCAGCACGTCGGGCTCGGCGACAAGGTTGCGGAAAGGCATCTGCATATCCTCCGGCGCCTCGGCGTCGGCGCCAGGCGCGGAGAATACGCGGGCCAACCCCACTCGCAAGGGGAGTTGCGCATCAAGATCGACCGACGTTGCGCGAATAGGACGGAGGGCCCCTTTCTCTCGCCAGGTTGCGGCGGACCTGCACCCAAGATCCAGCGGAATACTCGTCAGTGGCGAGAGGCCTCCGCTAGCGGCGGCACCCCTGGCTCGAATTTCTGCAAGCCCCATTGCGGTGTCGGATCATTGGCAAGCGTTCGCATACATCCTCTGCCAAGGGTCAGCGAACGAACGCACCTTAAAACAAAGACATTGGGTTCCATCGCGCCAAGAGCAGAAGCTAAGCGCCTGCCAAAAACCGGACTATACGTCGCGATTATCCGTTCCAGTTGCTGATGTCGGTCGCGCTCACGTGGTCGAGATCGAAGCCGTTAACGACCTCAACGGCCTGAGCCTGCCTCAATGCTGGGCCGCCTGCCGGCCGCATCCAGCGGGTATGCTGCTTATATCTTAGAATACCGGCTCGCTATCATCGTAGAGTTGTTGAGCCAAGACGGCGTATCCATCAAGAGCAGTAATAAGCGTTTTTTCGTCACATTTGGTAGACAACAGCTCCAATTTTCGTGGAATGCTTTTCGAAAGCGCTTGATCTAGAATTCCTAAATACTCATGGAGAACAAGGGTTTTCCTGATCGTCGCGTCCCAAGCCTGACAGGCGGTTAGCGTCTTGACCGGCGAAGGCTGCGCTGCCGTTTGATTTAAGCTTAACGCATTCAAAACAACAATGCTAACAGCCGTAGAAATGTGTAACCAATGCATGTTGACCTCCTAGGTATTGAAGGAGGCTATAAGGCTTTCGCGCGCACGGTCTGTCGTCATCCCATCGGGTGACGCAATCGCTTTGTGTGCCCCGCCCAGCACGTCTCGCATCCCAATCCCCATTTCTGGAACTCAAAGCATAGAAATATCACTGCTTTATGGTCCGACCGCTCAGAAATAACATTCGAAGATTTATTGGTAATAGAATTACATGAAGCACAAGCACCGGAGCGTAGACACCAATCCACGCGTAGAGAATAAAGAGGCAATTCGCCATAACGGCCCAGGAACGGAGCCTGCGAATATCGGTCTGACAGAACGTCGCCAGGGTTGCGGCCGCCGCCAGGAAGCCAATCATGTTCCGTAGGCCGCCATTTTGTTCGTCCCCGCCGCCGTTCGGGGCTTGAATTTAGTGCGACTCACCAAGCGAGCACATCACCCGATTGGGTGACGACGCACCTGATTTGCAGGCTTAAATCGCCGGGCTGGCTCATATCATGCATAGGCTGTGCAGTGCCGCACGCCTCGTCGGTCATCCAGACGTCGCTGACCATGCGAATACTATGCTGCGCCGACGTTGTCCGGCGTGCTTATGCCCAATCGTAATTTTGCTTGAAGCGTTCCAATCAAACTCGATTTCATGGAGCGGCGCGTATGAGGGCGGACCGCGAGGACAGCAGTGCGGCCATCATCGACTTGATCTACGACGCGGCTCTCAGCCCGGAACTCTGGTCCGAAGTGCTGATCAAGATCGCGGACATGACAGGCAGCATGGGCGGGATCATGTACCAGATGGCACCCTACCGCGGTGAAATTCTCGGCCGTTCATTGGGACGGCTCGATCCCGATTGCAGCAAGCTCTATGAAGAGCGGCATTTCGCGAACCCGTGGTCCGCTCACATGTTCGTCCAACCTGCGATGGCGCTTGTGCTGTCCGACGAGATTTTGCCGCTCGGCGAACTGGCACAGTCGGAATTCTACGCCGACGTGCTGGAGCCGCAGGGGATTGTCCATAACTACATGACGCCCTTGATCTCGCGCCCCGATTTAGCGGTAGCCTTCAATATGACCCGCTCGGTCGGCGAGGGGGTCATGCACGATGACCAGCGTTTCCTCTTGCAACGGTTGATCCCGCATCTTCAGCGGGCCTCCCAGCTCCATCTTCGGGTCGAACAATACGAGGCGCTGCGCGACGCAAGCCTCAAGACACTCGACTTGCTAACAACGGGCGTCGTCATCGTCGATCGTTGGGCCAGCGTACTGTTCGCCAGCCAGACGGCAATCCGTAGCGCGCAGATGCACGGGCTGGTGTTGCGCGACCGCACCGTGTCGGCGTCTCCACAGCCCTTTGGTGCCCAGTTAAGACAGTTGATCCAGAGAGCGATCAATGGCGGATCGGGCGGCGCGATGGCGCTTGTGCAGGGCGGTGACAAAACCATCCATTGGAGCGCCGCCGTTTGTGGTCGCGCGGGCGGCGTAAAAGTCGGCCACTGGATAGGCTGATCCCTTTTGGGGTTGGCGGGGATGTTCGCTGTGGAGGTCTACGCGGCGGTTCGTGATTTTGTTTTCATTCAGGGGAAGAGCCGTCGCGAGGCGGCGCGTGTTTTTGGTCTGAGCCGCGAGACGATCGCAAAGATGTGCCGGTTTTCGCTGCCGCCGGGGTACACGCGAACGAAGCCTGCCGAGAAGCCGAAGCTCGGCCCGCTACTGCCGGTGATCGACGCGATCCTGGAGGCTGACCGGGGCGCGCCGGTGAAGCAGCGCCACACGGCGAAGCGGATCTTCGAGCGCTTGCGCGACGATCATGGCTTTGCTGGCGGCTACACCGTGGTGAAGGATTATGTGCGGGTCGGCCGGGCGCGAGGGCGCGAGACCTTCGTGCCGCTGGCGCATCCGCCCGGGCACGCTCAGGTCGATTTCGGCGAGGCGATCGCCGTGATCGGCGGGGTCCGGCAGAAGATCCATTTCTTTTGCATGGACCTTCCGCAGTCGGATGCCTGCTTCGTGAAGGCCTATCCCCGCGAGACAACGGAAGCGTTCCTGGACGGGCACGTCTCGGCGTTTTGCTTCTTCGATGGGGTGCCGCTGTCGATCCTGTACGACAACACGCGCATCGCGGTGGCGAAGATCTGCGGCGACGGCAAGCGCGAGCGAACTCGCGCCTTCACCGAACTGGTCAGCCATTACCTGTTCCGGGACCGCTTCGGCCGTCCCGGCAAGGGCAACGACAAGGGCAAGGTCGAGGGGCTGGTGAAGTACGCCCGCTCGAACTTCATGACGCCGATCCCGGTGGTGGCGAGCTTCGAGGCGCTGAACGCCAGACTGGCCGAGCAATGCCGCCTCCGGCAGGGCGAACGCGCCGGACGGCATGCCGGGACGATCGGGGAACGGCTTGTCGCCGATCTGGCGGGGTTGCGCGACCTGCCGGCCGTGCCGCTGGAACCGTGCGAGAAGCGCAGCGGCCGGGTCTCATCGACCGCATTGGTCCGCTACCGCTCCAACGATTACTCGGTGCCGACCGCTTATGGCTTCCAGGACGTCATGGTGAAGGGCTTCGTCGACGCGGTCGTGATCCTGTGCCGCGGGGCCGAGATTGCCCGTCACCCGCGCTGCTACGGCGAAGGCGTGTTCGTCTCCAACCCGCTGCATTATCTCGCTCTGATCGAGACCAAGCCCAATGCACTCGACCAGGCGGCGGCGCTGCAAGACTGGGCTCTGCCCGAGGTCTTCCAGCATCTGCGCCATCTGCTGGAGGCGCGTATGGGCAATCGCGGCAAGCGCGAGTTCATCCAGGTGCTGCGGCTGCTGGAGGCGTTGCCGCTTGAGGTCGTGACGTTCGCCGTGACCGAGGCGATCACGCTCGGCGCCATCGGCTTCGACGCGGTCAAGCTGATCGCGCTGGCGCGGATCGAGCGCAGGCCAGCTCGTCTCGACCTGTCGGCCTATCCTCATCTGCCCAGGACGACGGTGAGGACGACCTCGGCTGCCGACTATGCCGTGCTCCTGCCGGAGGAAGCGGCATGACCGGCACCACCAGCGACGCGATGCCAACGGGAACGACCAGCAGCACGCCCCAGGTCCTCCTGGCCCACCATCTCAAGCAGCTCAAACTGCCGACGGTGCTGCGCGAGTATGACAAGGTTGCCCGCGAATGCGCGCGTGATGGTGTCGATCATCCCCGCTATCTGCTGCGCCTGATCGAGCTCGAACTCCTTGATCGCGAGCGCCGCACGGTCGAGCGGCGCATCCGGGCAGCGCGGTTCCCGGCGGTGAAGAGCTTCGACACCTTCGACTTCGCCGCCATCCCTGGCCTCAACAAGATGCTCGTGCTGGAGCTGGCGCGCTGCGGTTATCTCCTGCGCCGTGAGAACATCATCGCGCTCGGCAACAGCGGTACCGGCAAAACCCATGTCGCGCTGGCGCTTGGGCTGGCGGCTTGCCAGAAGGGCTTCTCCGTCACGTTCACGACGGCGGCCTCGCTGGTCAACCAGTTGCTGGAGGCCCGCGACGAGAGACGCCTGCTCAAGCTTCAGCGCGATCTGCAGGCGGTCAAGCTGCTGATCGTCGACGAGCTCGGCTATGTACCGTTGTCGCCGACCGGGGCCGAACTCCTGTTCGAGACGTTCTCGCAGCGCTATGAGCGCGGCTCGACCATCGTGACCTCGAACCTACCATTCGAGGACTGGACCTCGATCCTGGGATCGGAGCGTCTCACAGGCGCGCTGCTCGACCGGCTCACCCACCACGTCAGCATCCTGGCAATGAACGGCGACAGCTATCGGCTGAAGCAATCTGCCGGCCGACGGCGCAGCCTCGCCGTGGCGGAGCAAAACCAGGCCACTGCTGAGCACGTCGATCCCGAAACCGGAGAGATCACCACAGGCTAATCAGAAACGAGCACGACGATATGCAAAGGGCCCCGATCGGGGCCCTTTGCATATCGTCCGCCCGCGCCGCCACTGGCCTGCTTTGACTCCGCCCCGATGGCCTGGAATCCGACCGCCGTTGACAGTACGGCAAGGTCAACCGCTCCTCGCTCGTGCGCGTGCTGCGCCGCTCGGCCAACGGCACCTGTATGATCGTGATGATCCTGCTCGGCGCCCACATCTTCGGTTATTTCTTCACCCTGACGCAGGTGACACAGAACCTCGTCGCGTGGGTCGGCGCGCTCGAAGTCTCGCGCTGGGTCATCATGGTGCTGATCCTCTGCGGCTACATCGTGCTCGGCACGTTCATGGACCAGATCGCGATCCTCGTCCTGACTGTGCCAATCGTACTGCCGCTCGTCAAAGTGCTCGGGTTCGACCCGCTCTGGTTCGGCATCATCAAGATCGTAACGGCCGAGGTCGGGATGATCACGCCGCCGGTGGGACTGAACTGCTTCGTTGTCGCCCGTTATTCGGGTCGTCCAGTCCAGGAGGTTTTCAGGGGCTCCATGCCGCATTTCATCGCCCACATCGGGATCATTGGGGTGATGCTGGCATTTCCGGAGATTATCCTGTGGCTACCGCGAACAATGATGGGCAACTAGATCTTCTCGTGTTCAGTTTACCGCACAGGCGCAGCTGACGCGGTTCTCTACAATGACCGCGCGGGAGGCATCTTGCGGGTCTCGCGCCAAAGTATGCTGAAACGCAGCAATGCTCCGGTCCCGAATTCACTACGCTAATTTGCGCCACCTCCAGACATAGGCCTACTTCCCGAAAGCTGACCCTGAAACGGTGTGGCGCCTTTTGGTGGTACTCTCGACAAACCCCAGTGGCATTTTTCTGTTTTCCCCGCGGCACAAGCCGAGCCCGCGCCTTCTCGGGTGCACGGGTATCACCCGTAACCATATTAACCACTCGGGGCGCCGGTTCGCCGGCCGTCATCTGCAAAAATCTGCGCAGCCTACTTCCCAGAATGGTTGACCGGGCCCGAGCTGTGGAACCGAAGGTCGAGGCCTTTTTCCAGGGAGATTGAGGGGTACAGGCTTTACCAGTTCCCACCAGCCATAGGCACATTGGGACCGGTAGGCCATCTGTTCGGAAATCGAGGTGCCCTCGCGCGCCAACGCGGCGTCAAGCGCGTCACAGCTCTGGCGGAGACGCTGGTCGTGGGCGTCGTTTGAACCGTTGGCATAGTCGTGGAAAGCGGCGGTGAAGCTTTCCATTTCGTATGCGATTTGTGGCCAGTCGTGCCTGTCTAGATTCCAGGCGTCCATCCACTCACGCACCACGGCCTCGACCGCCTCGGCCTTCGGCTTGTCCTTCACCTTGCGGGCCGTCGTCAGCATGTGGCGCATCAGCTCGGCGCGGGCATGGAGATGGCGGGCGGCGAGCGCGGCCGTGCGCATCGCGGCGATGGCTTCTGTCGCCTCGGCGCGCAATTCCTCAACCAGATGGGACATAGCTGATCCTCAAAGGCAGTCAGGGCAGGGTGGCGAGACGCTCAATCAGGCGCTCGAACAGCGTCGTCGCCTCGACGGTGGCGACGACGTGGGTGTTGGGCTCGCGCTTGAGGCGGCCATTCCAGTCGATCGTTGTGCGCCCGCGGAGCGACCCTGCGCCGGTTTCGACCTCGACATGGCAGTCGCGCCCCAAAAACAGCTCCGGCCAGAGCAGCCAGGCGATCACGCAGAGGTCGTGCATCGGATGCCCGGCCGTGCCGAGCTCGCCCGGCCTTGGGCGCGTCAGCATGCCGTGTACGGCCGTGCCCGTGGCGGTGCCGAGTGCACCGATCCGCGCGACTTGCACGTGGCTCGCGATTGCCTGCAGCGTGACGCCGAGGCCAATCATCACGATCGGGCGGCCGCAGCCGAAGACGATCGCCGCGGCATGGGGATCGACATGGATGTTGAACTCTGCCGCCGGCGTCATGTTGCCGAGCCCGATGGCCCCGCCCATCAGCACGATGCGCTTCACCTTGGATAGGATGTCGGGGGCGAGCCGGAAGGCCAGCGCCAGATTGGTCAGCGGCCCGAGCGGGCAGAGCGTGACGCCGCTGTCGGGCGTCGCCCGGCAGAGAGCGATGATCGCCTCGACGGCGTGGCCAGGATCGGCCTCGCTCGCCGGCGGAGGCAGTCCGGCCCCGGCGAGCCCGTCCGGCCCGCAGACGAATTCGGCCGTAGCTAGCGGGAACAGCAGCGGCCCCTCGGCGCCGGCATGGACAGGCAAGGAGGCGGCCGCGGCTCCGGCGAGATCGCGGATGCGCAGGGCGTTGGCTGTGGTCTGCGCCACCGGCGCATTGCCGGCAACCGTCGTGATGGCGCGCAGATCGAGCATGTCGCTGGCTGCGAAGGCAAGCAGCAGTGCGACCGCGTCGTCCTGGCCCGGATCGGTGTCAATGATGATGGCCTCGCGCATCCGCTCAGGCCGCCTTCGCGTTGCCGGCCATAATCATGTGGGCGATGTCGTCGGCCGTCAGATCGCCAACCGGGCGGTCCACATATTTGCGCCCCGCGCCCATGATCACCACACGATCCGCCAGTGCCACCACGTCGCGCATGTTGTGGCTGATCAGGATGACGGTGCGCCCGTCGGCCTTGAGCTTGCGGATGAGCCCGAGCACCAGCGCGCTCTCCTTGACGCCGAGCGCCGCTGTCGGCTCGTCCATGATGATGATCTCGGCGTTCCAGCGCAGCGCCCTCGAGATTGCCACCGCCTGGCGCTGGCCGCCTGAGAGCCGCTCGACCGGCCGCGTCATGTCCGTCACCGCAGCCGAAAGCTGCGAGAGATAGCGCTGCGATTCCGCTATCATGCGCTTCTTGTCGAGCACGCGCAGGAAGGGCAGTAGGATGGGCTTGGTCAGTTCTGAGCCCATAAACACGTTCTGGGCGATGGATAGCCGCGGCGCGAGCGCGAGATCCTGGTAGATGGTGGCCACGCCTTGCTCCAGCGCGTCATGAGGCGAGCCGAAGGAGACCGGCTTGCCTCGCATGCTCATCGCGCCTGCTGTCGGCTCCTCCGCTCCCGAGATCACCTTGATCAGGCTCGACTTGCCAGCGCCGTTGTCCCCGCAGATCGCGACGACCTCCCCTGCGAAAATGTCGAGATCGACCTCGCGAACGGCGACGACAGGGCCGTAGCTCTTGCCGATGCCGCGCAGGGACAGGAGGGGGGTGGGATCGCTCATGGGCTTGCCCTTCGGGGCTGGCGGTCTGGGGGGTGCGTCAGTCTCTGGTGGCGCTCACCGGACACTCCGGAGCGTCATGCTCGGGGCCTTCCCCGAGCATGACGCGCCTTGGGCTCACTTTAGGAACTGCTGCACGTTGGTCTTGTCGACCAGCACCGCGTCCGTGAAGAGATACGGCCCGCTCGCGACGGTTTCCTTGGGCTTCTTGTCGACGACGATTGTCTGGATGGCGTCGACCGCCTGCTTGCCCATCGCCTCGAAGGGGATTGCCACCGTCGCCATGAAGGTCGAGGCCGGATCGGCGATGCGGGCATAGGTCTCCTTGCCGCCATCGACCGAGACCAGCGGGATCTGGCCCTTCTTGATCCCCTGTGCCTGCAGCAGGTCGTCAATGATGTATGCCTGCCCGTCGAACGAGGCCCAGATGCCGTTGATCTTGCCCTGGTTCTGCAGCAGCAAAGCCTGCATGCCGGCACGGACGTCGTCGCGCCAGCTCTGGGTGCGGGCCATCGAGAACTTGCCGACTTCCTTGACGCCCTGGTTCTCCGCCAGCACCGCGTCGAGGAGGCGGCCGCGGATGCGCGAGGCGACGTTGAGGTCGAAGCGCGCGGTGGCGATGTTGCCCTGGTAGCCGAGCTGGCCGAGCAGATAGAGCGCGGCGTCAGCGCCGACCTTGTACTCGTTGGTCTGGATGTCGAACAGCGCATGCGGGCTCGAGCCCGACTGCACGGTAATGACCGGGATCTTCGCGTCCTTGGCCGCCTTGAACTGGGCGTCGGCCTCGACCGGCTTGCCCATGGCGATGATGATGGCATCGACCTTCTTGGCGATCAGCGCGTCGAACTGCTCGGCATGCTTGGGCAGCGCGCCTTCCGAATTCAGCAGCGTCACGCCCCAGCCCTTGGCCTTGGCGGCGGCGGCGGCGGCGTTTGCGACGCGGGCATGCGTCTCCGACGAGAACTGAAAACCGATGATCCCGACCTCGAAGGCCTGTGCCTGCGAGCCCAGCGCGACCATAGCGGCCGCGGCCAGCAGCATCTTCCTGAAACCCAACATGATGATGTCTCCCCTCGTTTTGATCGTTGGCGAACAGTTCAGACTTTGAATGCCGCCTTCTTCATCGCGCTGGCCGAGAAGGCGACCGAGCCAATGATGATGACGCCGAGAACGATGTCCTGGATGTAATAGGGCGCGCCGAGCAGGACCAAGCCGTTGCCGAGCACCTTGAGCACCAGCGCCGCGAAGACCGTCCCGACAATGTTGGGCTTGCCGGGCTCAAACATGGTCATGCCGAGCAGCACGGCGGCGATCGCGTAGAGCAGGTAGTCGCCCGCCATGTTGGGCGCGGCGGAGGACAGGTTTGCGGCGAGCAGCGCCGCCATCAGCCCCGCGAAGACGCCAGCGAGCAGGAGGCCGATGCGCTTCATGCGGGCGGTGGCGATGCCGGCGAGCCTGGCCGCCTCGTCCGCCTCGCCCGTGGCGACCATATGCGCGCCGGTCCGGGTCCATTTCACCAGGACCCAGGCGAACAACGTCGCAGCCGTCATCCAGAGCACGAGATTGGACAGGCCGAAGGTGTAGCCGCGCGCGAGCCCGGTGAAGCTCACCGGCCAGCGCCCGGTGAAGGCGACGCCCTGGGTGATCATGAAGGCCAGCCCCTTGGCGATGGCCGCCGTGCCTAGGGTCATGATCAGCGAGGGGATGCGCAGCACCGTGACGCCATAGCCGTTCAGGCTTCCGAGCACGATTCCGACCGCGAGTGCCGCGCCAACGGCTGCGGCGGGTGGATATTGTGAATGCACCATCCAGCCGCAGACCACCGCTGCCAGGCTCGCCATCTCCGCGATCGAGAGGTCGAGCTCTGCAACCGTGAAGGCGAGCGCGAAGCCCAGCGCCAGGACGGCAAGGAAGCTCGTATCCTTCAGCACGTTGATGATGTTCATCGGGCTTGCGAAGTTCGGCGCGAAGAGCAGGAAGAAGACGATCAACGCCAGTCCCGCGATCGCCGTGCCGTATCGGCCGATCACCTCGCGTATATCGATCGGGCCCATCGGCTTAGGCTCCCTTCGCGATCGTCGAGATCGGAGACAGTATCTCGATTCCACCGGTGATCGGGATTAGCGCCCCGGTCACGAAGGCGGCCGAAGGCGAAAGCAGGAAGGCGATCACGGCAGCGACATCCTCTGGTCGTCCTAAACGTCCAAGCGGCGTGCGCACGGCAGCACCGGCGACCAGCGCGTCGAACTGCTGCGCGAAGCCGCCGCGCACCATAGGCGTATCGATGATCCCTGGCGCAACCGCATTCACGCGAATCCCATGCGGGCCGAGCTGCTGCGCCATGCCGTAGGTGAGGGTCGCGACGCCGCCCTTGGCCGAGCCGTAGGCGAGATTGGCCCCGCCATTGGCATGGGCGATTGAGGAGATGTGGACGATGGCGCCGCCTTCGCCCTGGGCGATCATCTGGCGCGCGGCCGCCTTCGAGATGCGGAACACGGCCGAGAGGTTGATGTCGACGAGCTTGTCCCACTCGTCATCCGCCATCTCGACCATCGGGACGGGCCGGGAGGCGCCGGCCCCGGTCACGAGATGGTCGAGCCGGCCGAACCGCTCGACCGCGAGATCGACGCAGGCCTGGGCGAGATGGCGCTGGCGGACGTCGCCGGCGAGCGTCGCGACGGAAGCGCCCTGTGCCGCGAGATCCGTCGCCAGTGCATCGAGCCCGCTTTGGTCGAGACCCGACAACACCAGCCGGTGACCCTGCGCCGCCAGCATCACCGCGAGTGCGCCGCCGATGCCGCCCGAAGCGCCCGTGACGAGCGTGATCGGTTCCGCCATGGCCTCAGGCCGCCTTACGGTTTTCATAGGCGCGCACGAGCGCCTGGGCGCGGCGCGGCTCGACCGGGTTCAGCGTCTGGCGATCGTATTTGATCGAGGTGCCGACGATGAAGAGCTCGGCCACCTCCGCCAGACGCGCGATGTTCTCCTCGGCCACGCCCGTGCCGACCGCGACGGGGGTATCGGGTACCTGCCGGGCGACGCTCTCGATCACGGCGATGTCGGCCTCCTTGCCGGCGGCGGGGCCGCCGACGCAGACGATGTCAGCAAGCCCGATGAACACCGCGCCCGAGGCCTTCTGCTCGACAGGGCGGGTGTCGAGATTGATCGAGAAGCCGGGCGTGACGTTGCAGATGATGCGGATGTGCTCTGCCCCGAGATTGGCCCGCAGGCGCAGCGCGCGGGCCCCGTCCGGCGTCATCATGCCGATGTCGCCGACCAGCCCGCCGGTCAGGAAGGCGCGCACAAAACGCCCGCCCGTGGCATGGGCCACCGCGATCGAGGCCGGCGGGTCGATCAGCATGTTGACGCCGTGGGGCAGCGTGGCCTGCGCCTGGCATTCGGCGATCACCTCGGTCATCGCGGCGACGACTTCGATCGGCATGCTGGCCTCGTAGGGCATGTCGGATTCGTTGGTGTAGAGCAACGCGTGGAAGCCGGCCTCCTCTAGAATCTTCGCCTCCTCCTTCGCCTGCTGGACGATCTTACGCATGCCGCCGCTGCGGTCGTAGAGCGGGGTGCCGGGCAAGGCGAGTGTGTGGACACAGCCGATGAGGAGATGGTCGCGGCCGAAATCGGTCTGGACGAGGGTTTTCATGGGCGGTTAGTCCTTAGTGCGGGTGAGGGCAGGGCGTGGACGCCGGGCAGGTCGCCGGCGCTGCGCGACAGCGTCGCAAGGTCGGCAGAGACCGGCGCCAGCGCCGCTTCGCTGCGCCGGTAGAGGGAAAACAGCGCCTCATAAGCGGCCTTGCGCGCGGGCTCCGGGGTGAAGCGCCGCGCCGGCTGAACCAGCGCCTCCTGAGCCTGGGCCAGCGAGGCGAAGCGGCCGAGCCCGGTCCAGGCGACGATGGCGGCACCAAGCAGCCCGGGCTCCCCGGAAACACCGACGACCACGGGTCGCCCGCATATATCCGCCTTGATCTGGCTCCAGACCGGATTGGCCGCCGCCCCGCCGCCGAAGCGGATCTCGGCAACCGGCGCGCCGAGTGCGGTCTCAGCCCGCTCCAACACGATCCGGTTGAGGAACGCGACGCCCTCCAGCACGGCATAGGCGAGGTCGGTGTCGCCGTGCTGACGGTTCAGCCCGATGATCGCCCCGCGCAGCGAAGGATTCCAGTAGGGGACGCGCTCGCCCTGGAGATAGGGCAGGAAGAGCAGCGGCTGCGGATGCCGGCGCCCGGCCAGCAGCGCGTCGATGCGCTGGCCAGTCGAGCGCTGCCCCGTGGCATCCCGCGCGAGCAGCGAAAGCAGCCAGGTGACGGTGTCGGCCCCGTTCTGGCTCGGCCCGCCGATCTGCCAGAGGCCAAGCCAGTCCACCGTCAGCAGGCCCTCGGCCTCGACCGGCTCCAAGCCGACGGCGCCGAGGACCTCCGTGGTCCCGGAGATGTTGTAGGCATAGCCCGGCCGCAGCGCGCCGAGGCCCGCCACCGCAACCCAGGTGTCGCTGGACGAACAGAAGACGGGCACCCCCACCAGCCGGTCCAGCGGTGCGGGTAGGCCCGGCAGCACGGAGCCGACTCTGTCGCAGGGCTGCAGCAGCGGCGGCAGAATGCCGGCGGCGAGCCCAATCGCCGCGAAGGGTGCGACACCCCCCGCCGGCTCGCGCGCCGCGAGGAGCCGGGCCATCGAGACGGGATCGCCGGCCTGGCGGCCGGTGAGGCGGGCGTTCAGATAATCCTTGGGCTCGAGCACGCAGGCAAGCGCGCGGAAGCAGGCCTCCTCCTCTTCCCGCAGCCAGGCGAGGCGCGCCAGCGGGTGGAAGGCATTGATACGCTCGGCCTCGGGATGGTCGCCAAGCCGCTCGCGCAAGCGGCCGGCGGCGGCCTCGGAGCGAGTGTCCTTCCAAGTCATCGCGGGGCGCAACTGGCGTCCGTCACGGCCGAGGAACACCTGCGTGCGCGTGACGCCACATATCGCGATGGCCTCGGTCTGGCCGAACAAGTCGGGCTCAGCCTCGACGAGCTGTCCGGTCGCCTCGACGAGGATGCGCCACCAGGCGGTCGCATCAATTTCCGACCACCCCATCCGGTCGATCGCGGTGGGGCCGAGGATCGTGGCTTGCGCAAGCGTCGCGCCCGTTTCATCGATCAGCGCGGCGCGGAAGCTCGTGCCGCCGAGATCGCAGGCGAGGACCACGCTCATGACGTCGCTCCCATCGCCACGTCGGAGACGTCGCGATGGATGGTGAAGCGGTAGATGTCGCCACGGATCAGGTTGTCGCTTACCTCGACCACGGCACCTGCTGCGTCCCGCGCCACGCGCTGAGAGCGGAAGACCGCCGTGCCTGGCGCGATCGCCAGCGGCGATGCCTCTTCGGCACTGACGGCCCAGGGCTCAAGCGTCTCTTCCACTATGGCGACGTGCACGCCGCGGCATTCGGCAAGGTAGCGATAGAGCGAGGCGTTCTCCAGATCGGCCGTCGTGGCCCTGCCCAGCGTGGCGAGGCCGAGGCGCGAGCGCTGCAGGACCGCGGGCTCGTCGTCGAGGCTGCGCAGGCGGGTGAGATCGACAAGGCCGGCGGCAGCCGCCGGCCCAAACAACGCCGCCTCGTCAGTGGCGGTCGGGCGCGCGACCAGCGACACCACACGCGTGGTCGGCACGCGGCCGGCCATGCGCGCCTCGGTATGGAAATCGACGAGGCTGCCGAGATGCTTGGCGATATGGCGTGGACGGTAAAACGTGCCCTGGCCCTGGCGGCGCTCGATCAGCCCGCGCTCCTGAAGCTGCTTAAGGGCGGAGCGGATGGTGGTACGGCTCGCGCGATAGCGCTCGCAGAGTTCATGCTCGGAAGGAACCGCACGGGCGCCGGCGCCGCCGGCTGCAAGGCCGCGTTCAAGGCTTTCGGCGATTTCCTGGTAGCGGATCAAGCGCGCATCCCGACGGAAGGATGCCACATGAAAGATACAAATTCGATACAAGTCAAGTTGGAATGGTCATAAGTGCATGGGCCTTAAGTGGTGCGCGCAAGGCACCTCCTTTGCGCCATTACCTGACATCCGATGGTAGCCCGACAGCAGACGTTGGATGGGCTCGCTGATCAGTGTTGTCAGCGCCGGCCGCATCCCGGAGCTTTTCGACCAGGAGACTGGCAGGAAGCGACAACCCCCTGTTCCTTGTCGAGATGACAAATTGGCGGCGGGCCCAAGAGTCGGTTAGCGGGACCACCGTCAGACCTAGCGACTGCTGAACCGCGCGCGCTTCCTCGCCCGGGACGATGGCGACCGCCAGTCCCGCGGCGACGATCCGGTAGGCAGCATCCACCGTCGAGACCTGGATCCGGTGGATCAGCTGCTTTCCGGCCGCTCCTGCAGCACTCCGTTGTCTTTGCTGCATGATGCTGCGAGCCAAGATATCGACGTGCTCGTAGTCGAGAGTCTCGATGAAGGCGACGGACTCGCGGCTGGCAAGTGGGTGCCCCTGGGGTACGACGACGGCGAGGTGATCGCGGTGATAGGGAAAGAGGGTCAGATCTCGGAAGTCCACAGCATCCCAGCAAACGCCGATATCGGCTCGTCCCTCTTCGACGCCTCTTACAACCTCCCAGATTTCCCGCTCTTCCAAACTCACTCGGACGTCGCGGTACATCTTGGCGAAGCAACTGATATCATGGGGCAGAAATTGAGCGACCGCCGACTTGCTGCCGAAAACGCGAACCTGGCCCTGCACGCCCTGCGCAAAGGCGCCGAGGTCCGATTTGATCCGGTCGAGCATCTGCAGGGACTCGCGCGCATAGCGCCAGAGCGCCTCGCCCGCGGCCGTGAGCGTCACGCCCCGACGACCACGTTCAAAAAACTTGACGCCTGCTTCGCCTTCCATCTGGGCGAGGCGCTTGCTGACGGCCGAGGGAACGATCGCTTCCCTCTGGGCGGCGGCCGCGATGTTTCCCTCCTCGCAGACGGCGACAAACAGGCGCAAGGACACCGGGTCGAAACTACGCATGAAGCCTCCGGGAGAGCTTTGCGGCCATCTCCAAATGGAACGGCTTAGATGATAAATGACCACGTCAGAGGTGGCTGATATTCCCTGCGGCTCGATCTATCGTCCCGTCAACCAAAAACGGGGAGGCAACGATGGCGAAACTGGCTCTTGGCATTCTGCTGGCGGCGGCGATCGCGACGCCGGCTGCGGCGCAGAATTATCCTACACGGCCGATCACGATGATCGTTCCCTTTGCCGCCGGGGGGCCGACCGACACGGTCGCTCGCGTGACCGCCGAAACGATGGGCCGTATTCTCGGCCATAACATCATCGTCGAGAATGTGGCCGGCGCTGGCGGCACGACCGGCAGTCATCGAGCCGTCCGCTCCGATCCCGACGGACACACCATCCTGCTCAACCATCTCGGACTGGCGACGGCCGTCACCCTCTATCGCAAGCTGCCTTTCGATCCGATCGCCGATCTCAAGCCCGTCGGCGTCGTCTCGGATGCCAGCATGGCGATCATCGCCCGGCCGGGATACCAGCCTGAATCACTCGCGGATCTGATTAAAGACGTCAAAGCGCGCGGGCAGGAGATGACTTTTGCCCATTCGGGCCTGGGCGCCTCTTCCCAACTCTGCGGACTGCTGTTCATGGCAGCCGTCGACAGGAAGCTCACTCAGGTGCCTTTCCGGGGCGGCGGGCCGGTACTGCAGGCGCTGCTGGCGAACCAGGTCGACCTTGGCTGCGAGCAGGCCACCACTGCCGCGCCCCAGCTGCAGTCGAAGAGCATCAAGGGGTATGCCGTCACGAGCATGCAGCGAATCCCCGCGCTTCCCGATGTGCCCACAGTGGTCGAAGGCGGCCTTCCCAACATGGAAATCAGCGTGTGGCACGGCCTGTTCGTGCCAGCGAAGACCCCTGACGCCGTGGTTCAGACGCTGTCGGCAGCGTTGGCGAAGGCACTGCAGGACCCCTCGCTCGGCAAGCGCTTCACTGACATCAGCACAATACCGACGCCGGAAAAAGCCACGCCGGACGCCTTGGCACAGACCCTGAAAGACGACATCGGCCGCTGGCGTCCGCTGATCCAGGCCGCCGGTCAGTTCGCCGACTGAACCCCTCCGATCTCCATCACGTCAGGATCTTAAATGCGTATCGTCGACATCCGGGAGCGCACTGCTCCGATCGCCTCGCCCATCGCCAATGCCTTCATCGACTTCTCGAAGATGACGCTGAGCCTCGTGGCGGTCGTCACCGACGTCGTCCGCGACGGTAAATCGGTGATCGGCTACGGCTTCAACTCCAACGGGCGCTATGGCCAGGGCGGCTTGATCCGCGAGCGCTTCGCCCCGCGTATTCTGCAGGCGGAGCCTGACAGCCTGCTCGATGGGGAGGGCAGCAACCTCGACCCCGGCAAGGTCTGGGCGGCGATGTTCACCAACGAGAAGCCGGGCGGCCATGGCGAGCGCTCGGTCGCGATTGGCACCATCGACATGGCGGTCTGGGACGCCGTAGCCAAGATCGCCGGCAAGCCGCTCTTCCGGATGCTGGCCGAGCGGGCCGGTGTCACCGCCGACCCCCGGGTCTTCGTCTATGCCGCAGGCGGCTACTACTATCCCGGCAAGGGGCTGGAAGGCCTCGCGGCCGAGATGCAGGGCTATCTCGACCGCGGCTACACGGTCGTAAAGATGAAGATCGGCGGCGCCCCGCTGGCCGACGATTGCGAGCGCATCGAGACCGTGCTGCGAATGCTGCCGACCGGCTGCAAGCTCGCGGTCGACGCCAATGGCCGCTTCGACCTGGAGACCGCGATCGCCTATGCCAAGGCGCTGCGCCAATACGATCTCTTCTGGTATGAAGAAGCTGGCGATCCACTCGACTACGATCTCCAGGCCAGGCTCGCAGAGCATTATCCCGGCCCGATGGCGACCGGCGAGAACCTGTTCTCGATGCAGGACGCCCGCAACCTGATCCGCTATGGCGGCATGCGCCCGGACCGCGACTGGCTGCAGTTCGACTGCGCGCTAAGCTACGGCCTCGTCGAGTATCTGCGCACGCTGGAGATGCTGAAGCAGAACGGCTGGTCCTGGCGTCGTTGCATCCCCCATGGCGGCCACCAGATGTCGCTGAACATCGCAGCGGGTCTCGGCCTCGGTGGCAACGAATCCTACCCCGACCTGTTCCAGCCCTATGGTGGCTACCCTGACGGCGTGCGCGTCGAGGCCGGCCACATTGTCATGCCGGACCTGCCGGGCATTGGCTTTGAGGGCAAAGCCGACCTTATCGCGGAGATGCGTAGCCTCGCCGCGTGAGGCGACGCCTTGGTATCTGACTAAGGCGCCGTCCTTCCTGCCCCGAAGTACGGCGGGTACGTACGAAGCGGCCGCGTCAAGGCGCGACCACGATCACGCTGACGGAGTGCTCTCCGCCGGATAAGCGGCTCCCACAAAAATATGGAGGCCAATAGAAGGCGCGAATTCAATCGCCTTACAGTCATATTGGGAGCGTCTAGGCCGGTCAGTCGGCCTCGCGCCAATTCCGAACATTCGCTCACTACCATCAAGCAGACGTCCCCTGGACGGATCAGGACATCGAACGCCTTCAGTAGATGCGCCATGCGGTGGCAAAGAACTCCACTGCCGCCGACGTCAGGCAGGCACGACTTGTGTCGCATCTCGCGGCAGAGGGGAGGCGTCATCGGCTCCCGTCAAATGCCGGGTGAAGTATTGCTCGAAGCGACGCCCGACGTGGGAAATCAGCCAGCACAGCACGAAATAGATGACGAGCAGGAAGCCGTAGACGAGATAGGCTGGACTGCCGCCCCGCGTGAGCGTGGTCTGCTCGATGATGACCTGACCGGCGCGGAAGACTTCCTCCACTCCGATCACCGCGCCGAGCGAACTCGCCTGCACCAGGCCTGTCACCAGGCCGACATAGGGAGGGATGATCACCGGCATCGCCTGCGGCAGGACGACCAGAATGAGCTTGCGCCAGCCACGCAGGCCGAACGCGTCGGCGGCCTCGCGTTGCCCTTTCGGAACGGCGGTCAGGCCGGCGCGGATGATATGCGCGCCATTGGCGCCGCCCCAAAGCGAGATGCTGAGCGCGCTCGACCAGAAGGGATTGAGCGAGATGCCGGCCTTCGGCAGCACGAAATAAGCCAGCAGCACGGTGACCATCAGCGGGACGTCGCGCAGGCACTCGACGAGGCCATAGACGAAGCCGGTCAAGACCGTGGAGCGCGTCGACAGCGCGACCGTGAACAGGACGGCGCACAAGGTGGCGCCCGCCGTGAGCACGAGCGACAGCAGCAGCGTGTTGACGAAGCCCGCCAGCAGAAAATTCCGGAACTCCAGGAGCAGCATGGTCAGCGCTCCGCGAAAGGACGATCGAGCCGGTGCTCGACCAGCTTGGCCAGCCCTGCCAGAACGAAGACGCAGAACAGGTAGATCACGCAGATCGTCGCGAACATCTCGACCGCCCGGAAGTCATAGGCGATGCGATCGACGGCGACGAAGGTCAACTCCACGAGCCCGATCGTCTGCAGGTAGGCCGAATTCTTGAAGGTCGAGACGACGGTGTTCATGGCGGGTGGCAGGGCGGCCCGGGCGGCGATCGGCAAGACGACGAGGATCGCGTGGTGCCAGCGCTTCAGACCCAGTGCGATGGACGCATCGCGAATGCCCGGCGCCACCGAGGCAAGCCCTGCGCGGGCATTCTCGATCTGGAACGCCGTGGCCCAGACCGTCAGGGCAATGACGCCGGACCAGAATACCGAGAAGCGGATGCCGAGGCTGGGCAGGCCGAAGAAGATGAAGAAGATCTGCACCAGCAGCGGCGTGCCCCGCACGAATTCCACATAGCCGACGACCAAATACCGAAGAAGCGCGTTGCCGCTGGTACGCAAGGCGGCCCCCAGCGCCCCGAGGATGAGGGACAGGCTGATCGACAGCGCGCTGACCATCAGGGTCATCTTCAGACCCTTCATGAGATCCGGGAACGCGCCGAGGATATAGTCGAGGTCCATGGTGCTTCCCCAGGAGGACCAGCAAACGGCGCGCCGGCGACGGTCCGCCCGCCGGCGCGCCTGCCGTCAGTTCGACGGTGGCGGGGTCTCGAAGGAGCGGATCATCTGCGCTTGCAGACTGGCGTCGGCGACATGGGTCTTCACCGACTTCGAGAGCAGGCCTTCGTCCTTCATCCGTGCGAGAGCGGCATCGACAAAGGCCTTCATCTCGGGCTCGCCCTTGCGAATGCCGACGCCGTTGAAGCCAAGGTCGACCTCGCCCTTGAGCACGCGCAGATTGGGATAGTTGCCCAGCAGCAGCGCCATCGTGGTGCCGTCGGTGACGTAAGCGTCCGCACGTCCCTGGAACAGGGCCTGCAGGCTGTCCGAGGCGTTGTTGAGCTGCACGAACTGAACGTCCGGAATGTTGTTGCGCAGCCAGTTGATCTGGTTGCCGCCCTTCACGATCAGGATCGACTTGCCTTTCAGCTCGGCAAGGCTCTGC
Source organism: Bosea sp. PAMC 26642 (assembly GCF_001562255.1). Lineage (NCBI taxonomy): Bacteria > Pseudomonadati > Pseudomonadota > Alphaproteobacteria > Hyphomicrobiales > Alloboseaceae > Allobosea > Allobosea sp. PAMC 26642. The sequence continues at coordinate 5,008,823 of NZ_CP014301.1, forward strand.
ACGGGGCTGTCTTTCAGCACGGCGACGTTGCTGCTGCCCCAGTAGTAGATCGTCGAATAATCGATCACCTGCTCACGGGGCGGGGTGCGGCCCAGCGTTGCCACGAGCAGGTCTATCTTGCGGCCGGTCAGCGAGGGGATGCGCGCATCCGTTGCGACGCAGGTCAGTTCCGCCTTGTCGGCCGAGCCGAGCGCATAGACGGCGAGCTGCTTTGCGATGTCGATCTCGATGCCGACCGGCTTGCCGTCGGTGGCCGACTGACCGAAGGGCGGCGCGTCGCAGCGCACGCCGATGCGGAGCACCCCGGCATCCTTGACCGCCTTGGGCAGCGGCGGCAGGGATTGGGCCTGTGCGGCGGCCACGCCCCACAGCATGGACGCTGATACCAAAAGTGATGCCATCGCGTTCTTGAACGAAAGTTGCGTCATCATTCCCGCTCCTCTTTTGCTTTTTGTGGGCCAGCTCGTAGTTAGCGACGGGCGCGGATTCGCGACCCTTTCTCGCGGCAGATGTCGGCGATGCGGATCGGTCGGGCGACGCGTGGCATCAGGCGTCAGCCAAGGTTCGGGCAGCGGTCTGGAAGCGGCTAGGCCGGAAGTCGTCCAGCAGCGGGCTGCGGCGGCCATTGGCGATCTCGTCCGCCAGGAGCTCGCCCGCGATCAGTCCCAGCGTCGCGCCGCTGTGACTGAAGGCAACGAAACAGGAGCCGATCCCGTCCAGCGCGCCGAAAACCGGCTCGCCGTCTCCCGGGATGGGCTTGCGCCCTGCGCCATAGGAGCCGAAGGTAAGCTTCGGGTTGCCGCCCAGCACGGCGGAGGCCTCCCGCAGCAGGCCCTCGATCGTATCCTGCGGCACAGCGAAGCTGCCGTCTGCGTTGACGTGCATCGCTTCCTCAGACCAGGCGGAGTCGAGCACCAAAGCACCGTCGGGCGTGGGTCGCACGGCCACGCGCGGCGTGTTCAGCACGGCACGGAGCGCGGTCTCCACAGGCGCCGTCTTGACCAGAAGCCCGATCGGCGACGCGTCGGGAATGTCCACCCCGAGATCGGCGGCCATGGCGGGGGCGCGGGGACCGGTTGCGATCAGGCAGGCATCGGCTTCGAACAGACGGTCGTCGGCAGCCTTCGCGCCGCGGGCAGAGCCGTTGCGGACGAGCACCGATGCGGCGCCGGCGTTCTCGACGATCTCGCCGCCCCGCATACGAAGCTCCGCGGCGAGGAGGCCGATCAGGGCAGGGAGATCGACCCAGCCCTCGCCGGGATTGAACAACGCGCCCTGCCGCGCGATGGCCCGCGCATCGACGCCGGGCGTGACGGCAGCGACCTCTTCAGGCGCCAGGCGCATCACGTCGTAGCCGATGCTGCGTTCATGCGCCTCGGCGGCGTCGATCGCATTCGACGCATCGTCGGTGTCCCAGGTGAGGCCGCCGTCGAAGCGTACCCACGGAGCTTGCGGATGCTGTGACGCCAGCGTGCGGTAGCGATCGATGCCGACCATCCGCAGGCGGTGATAGGCGGCCGAGCGAGCACGAGCCGAGTTGAGCCAGGACAACGAACGGCCCGAAGCGCCGCTGCCGAGGACACCCTCGGTGACGAGCGTGACGCGCGATCCCTGGCGGACGAGATGTAGCGCCGTGGAGACACCGAAGATGCCCCCGCCGATGATCACGATGCTCGGGCGGTCTGGAGACGGTCTCACGAGGTTTCTCTCTGCTTCAGACGAGGCGGTGGGTGGCGGTACGGCTCACGGCGCTTCCCAGGCGCCGGAGCGCACCGAGCGGAAAAGAGCGTCGATCGCGCGCATGTTCGCCACGGCGTCGGACATCGTCGCGGCGAGCGGCTCTTCGCCGAGCACGGCACGCGAGAAGGCGTCGCATTGCAGCGCATACTGGTCGCAAGCAGGAACAACGATCCGTTCCCGGCCGCCGCCGGCGAGGTCGCTGCCGTCATCGACGACGATCGACGCGTCGGCAGCCCTGGGCGCGTTGAAGGGAATCTCGATCTCGATGCGGCCGCGCGTTCCGAGGATCTGCACGCGCTGGCACGGCACGAGTTGCGTTGCGCATGTGAAGGCGAGCTGCCGGCCCTGCGAAAACGCCAGCAGGCCGCTGGTGATGCAATCGGTGCCCAGGATCGGATCGGTTGTCACCAGCGCGATGGCCCGCTCCGGCTCGGCGCCGAAGATGTGGCGCGCCGTGTTGATGGCGTAGCAGCCGACATCGTAGAGCCCGCCGCCGCCTATGTCGCGCTGGTTGCGGACATTGGCGGGGTCGGTCAGGTAGTAGGAAAAGATCGTCTGCATCGCGCGCACGTCGCCGATGCGCCCGTTTTCCGCGATCGCGCGCGCCTGCCGCCACTGCGGATGGAAGCGCACCATGAAGGCTTCCATGACCAGCCGGCCCGCACGCTCGGCGGCGGCGGCGATCTCGCGGGCCTCGGCGGCGTCGAGCGCGATCGGCTTCTCGCACAGGACGTGCTTGCCGGCCTCCAGCGCCTTGATCGTCCAGGGCGCGTGCAGATGATTGGGCAGCGGATTGTAGATCGCCTCGACGTCCCGGTCGGCCAGCAGAGCTTCATAGGAACCGTAGGCCTTGGGAACGCCGAATTCGCTTGCCACGGCACGCGCACGCTCTTCGTCGCGCGAAGCGACCGCAACGAGTTCGCAACGCTGGCTCGCCAGCATGGCGGGAATGACATGTTTGCGCGCGATGTTTGCCGCGCCGAGCACGCCCCACTTCAGCTTGCGCATCATGACATCCCGCCCCTCACGATGCTATAAGGGATAATGAGACCGGTCTCATCTGTCAATCGCCACCGTTTCGCGTTGCGATCGTCGGGTAGCGGAACTAAGGCGAACACATGAGCGATTCACCATCGAAGCCTCGAGATGCAACCGTGCAGGATGTCGCGCGAGAGGCCGGCGTCTCCAAGGCGACCGCGGCGCGCGTGCTCGGCGGCTACAGCGTCACCAGTCCAGCGGTTCGGGACAAGGTGATGACCGCCGCTCGGATCCTCGACTACCGGCCAAATGAGGTCGCCCGCAGCATGACGACGGGCCGGTCGCGCGCGATCGGCGTCGTCGTCGCCGACGTCGAGAACCCCTATTTCGGCTTGGCGGTACGCGGCATCAGCGATGTGGCGCGGGCCGAGGGTTTCGATGTCATCCTCGCGAATTCCGGCGAGGACGTCGAACGCGAGCGAGACGCCATACGCATGTTGCTGGGCAAGCGCGTCGACGGTCTGATCGTCACGCCTGCCAGCATGCATGACACGGAACACCTGTGTGCCGTGGAAGCCAGCGGGCGGCCGATCGTGCTGCTGGATCGCTACATCCCTTCGATGAGCGTCGACACAGTGGTCGCTGACGACCGGGCCGCCGGCGCCGCCGTGGCGCGACGGCTCACCGAAGCCGGGCATCGGCGCATCAGCTACGTGTCGGCGACAGCGTGCGACGATCCGGTGTATCGCGGTCCGCACCAGCTTCATCTGTCTACCGTACGCGACCGCATCGAAGGCTTTCTCGAGGCTGCCGCGCAGGCGGGCGGAGAAGGCTGCGAGCGCTATGTCCGCCTCGGCGTGAACCGGCTGGGCGGCGCGCCCAGGATCGTTGCCGAACTGATGGCGCTGCCCGACCGGCCAACCGCCCTCATCGCATCCGACAACGTGGTTGCACTCGAGCTGTTTAAGGCGTTGCGCGCGCTGGGCATCGCCATTCCCCGCGATCTGTCGCTCATCGCCTTCCATGATGCGGACTGGACCGGCGTAACGACGCCGTCCATTACGGTCATCGCGCAGCCGTGCTACGAACTGGGCTCGGAAAGCGCTGCTGCCCTTGTGCGGCGCGCCCGCGGGGACACCACCGCCGGCCAGCGCATCATTCTGCAAACGCGCCTCATCGAGAGAGAATCGGTCATTCCGCCGCCGAGATGATCAATCTGCGATGTTGACCTGTCCGATAGATCTCATGTCGCGACAGATTTTAGGCCGAGTTAGCGCGAGGACCGAAGCGACGAGAACAGTTTATGGGGCGATCGTAGCACGTCACATGGATACCGCCTCTCCGAGCTCATCCGCAGCGGCCTTCAGTGCTGATCGACGTTGTGAGCGCTGGATTCGTCAGGTGCCGTGTGAATGATAGTCGCGGCGGCTTTGTCATGAGCATCGACCGGCACCTCGATTGGCCCGTTAGCAGAATGTCCCGGCAACCTTCGAGCCTGTGTCCCTACTTTGGCATCGGACCCTGCCGCCAGCTCGCCTGCTGCGTTAGCGCCGCCGGTCAACGCAATTCAAATGCGATCCTACCGCTGCCTTAAAGCGCCAGAAGCGGACTGGGCCTCCCTGCCGGAAAGCCGTCCTACGTCGCGCAGTAAGTCATAGCGGAAATTGTCCCGTTATGGACAACACAGCTATACTTCGGACGCGGCGGTGTTCGTCCCGCGGCGTAGCAGGCGCTGGTAGGCGAGGCCGATGGCGACTAAGCTTGCGCCGAGGCCGATGAAGGACAGCGCCCGCAGCAGGCCCTCCAGCCCCGACATGTCGATGAGGAAGGCCTTGCAGATCGCGATGGTGACGATGCCGAGCGAGGCCAGGCGCAGATCGCGCCACCCAGCCCGGAAGCCGAGCGCCAGCAGCGCGATGCCATAGAGCAGGATCGCGGCCGAATAGGCATAGAGCTCGCCGGCGCCGACATTGGCGCTGAACAGGTCGGGGCCGACGAAGGCGCGACGAACCTCGGTAACGACATAGGCCAGCGCCCCCAGAATGGCGGCGACGCCATAAGCCCGCGCTATCAGCGGCCGGGCGAGATGGGCCCGTGCCCAGGCGGTGGCCGCGAAGGCGATGGCTCCGGGCAGCAGGTAGCCGACCAGCGCGTTGTCGAGGATTAGCACGCCGGCGAGAGGCTGGTCGGTCACCGCCGGGCTGGCGATCACGGCGACGCCGGCAAAGAAGCCGCAGGCGGCCAGCGTCGCGGCTAAAGGATCGACCGGCACGCTACGTCCCAGCCAGCGGACCGAACCCGCGATCATCACGGCGATCGCCACCATGAAGCCGAGCGCAGCGTAGATCCCGGATTCGGCCAGGGTGATCGGCACTTCGGATGACAGATGGGGGCCATGCAGCGCATGGCGCAGCAGCAGGAAGGCGCAACCGATGGCTGCCGCGGCTGCCGCGTGGCCGAAGGCGCGCGAAAGCCTGGGGAAGCCTTCCCGAAGCCACAGCCCGAGACCGGCAAGGGCGAGGGACGCCAGCCCGTAGCCCCACAGGATGCGATTGAACACGACCGGCCCCTCGACCGTATGCCTGTCCAGGAACGGGTTGCGCCCGAAGCCAAGGGCGAGGACGGTCCAGCCGACCGCGATGCAGCCAAGCGTCACGACGGCGAGCCGGGCGATCCGGCCCTGCGCCGCATCGTGCCAGAGCCGTGCCGCAGCCGTCAGCGCGATCAGCACGACGGCGATCATGACGGATTCGGCGTAGCCGACCGAGGCGCCGTCCACCGGCGAGAGCTGCGGCCCAGCGAAGCCGTGGCGGGTTATCAGGACGAGGCCGAGCGAGACGAGGAAGGCCCCGCAGGCGCTCAGCGCATCCGCGACCGGGGAACCGCCCTCGCGCGATGTGGCGAAGCCGAGCGCGCCGAGCGCAGCGCCGGCGACGACGTAGCAGAGCAGTCGGTTTAGCACCGGCCAGCCATCGACCGTGGTGCCGTCGAACAGCGGGTTGAGCAGGGCGCAGAGCCCGCCGATGGCGAGCAAGATCGTGAGCGCTGCGGCGGCGAGTCCGGCGATCCGGAAAACCGCGTTGCCCGCGCCCCGGCCCAGGCGCTGGAATCCGGCGCCCAGTAGTCCGGCCGCAATGACGAGGCAGGCGACCTCCTCGAACAACCGGTTGCGCGGCTGGGCATAATGGCCGGCGATCCGGGCGAGATCGGGCGTCAGATCAGGGCCGACGAAGAGCTGGTGGACCTGCAGCAGCACGAAGGCCGCGGTGAAGAAGGCGGCGAGCGCCTGATGCACCATTTTCGGCCGATCCTGCGTGCCGCGCAGCGCCAGTGCGGCCACCCAGAAGCACACAGCCGGCAGGGCATAGGCCGGGATCAGCCAGTTGAGCAGCGGCCACGAGCCCATGTCGGTGAGGATCGGATCCCAGACCCAGCGTGCGAAGGCGGCGGTCGCGAGGCTGGCCGACATCGTCCGCAGCAATGGGAGCGGGCGGGCGCGGGCGAGGATGGCGAGGCCGGCGGCAGCGATCGCGAAGCCTACCACAAGCCAGGTCTCGCGCAGGGCCAGCGCCACGGCGAGGCCGAGCGCGATCGCGCCGGCCGCGGCATAGGCGGCAGAGCCGATCAAAGCGAGCGGGTTGCGTGATCGGGTGCTGGCACGCTCGACCCGCAGAAGGAACTCGGAGGCGAGGAACAGCGCCACGACCAGCAGCGCCGCCAGTGCCGCGAAGCCGGGCGAGCGCTCGAAGCCGTTGACGCGCAGCGTGGTTGCCAGCAGCAGGCAGACCGGCGCTACCGCCGAGGCGAAAGCAAGACAGCCGCGCTCGACATAGCCCCCGGCGCCGGCCCAGCGGCGCGTGACCAGGGCCGCGAAGGGCAGCCCGCCGATCACCACGGCGAAAAGCGCGGCAGTCCAAGTCAGTCCGGGCCCGGCATCCGGGGCGATGCTAAGCCGGACCAGGTCGATTAGGGTCGCGGGCGACAGGCCGAGCGGCCCGTCCTGGCGAGGCCAAAGCAGGATCATGCCGACGGCGCCGGCGGCCGCGACGAGGGCCAGCGGCGCGAGGTCGCGATGGCGGACCGCGGCGACGAGGCCGACCGCGATTGTCGCGAGGATCGCGAGGTACAGCGGCCCCGGCGCGCCGATGCCGACCCAGAGCCCCCCCGAGATGACTAGCGGCACCGCAATGGCGACGAGGCCGGTGAGATCGCACGGGACCGGACGCCAGGGTGCGAGTTCGCCGCGCCGGCGCCACAGCGGCAGTTCCTTCAGCAGCAGCCATGCCAGGACGGCGCCGGCTCCGGCGAGGAAGGAGGGCCAGAGCAGCCCGCGCATTGTGAAGGCGATCAGCACGGTCCAGGCTGCGTGGCCGGCGACGGCCGCCAAGGTGACGATCCGACCTGGGCGTCGCGCATGCAGCAGGAAAGCGATGGCCGTCACGAAGGCGATGAAGAGCGAGAGCGAGGCGAAGTCCGGGGCCGTGCTCGCGATCAGGAAAGGAGTCACATAGGAGCCGACCAGCCCAAAGAGCCCGAGTGCCGGCCCGTGCAGCAGGGAGGCGGCGAGTGCTGCAAGGCCGATCAGCGCCATCATTGCGAAGGCGGGCGTCGGGCCGATAAAACCGTAGATGGCATGGGCGGCGAAGACGACGCCGAAGCCGGCCAGTACGCTGACACCGGCCAAGACGGATGGGATGTTGGCGTTGCCGAGCGCGCCGGGCGCATTGAACGGCAGCGGCGCCTCGCGGCGGCGCAGATATTCGCTGGCCCCGGCCAGCAGCAGGGCGAAGACGGCGCCCATCAGCAGCCGCACGTCGGGACCGAACAGGCCGGCCTCGATCGAGTAGCGGACCAGGAATAGCCCGCCGAAGGCCAGCGCGACGCCGCCGACCCAGACGGCCCAGCGCGAGCCGATGGTCTCCTCGATGTCGCGCCGCGGTGGCGGCGGCTCGATCTGCGCCTCCAGCTCCAGCGGCACCTCTCGCTCTTCTCGTGCGTTCTGCTCCTGGAGGGCCTCCTGCTCGAAGCGCTCGAATGGTGGCGCCGGCTCGGCGTGCGCTTCGGCCGACATCCGCGCCGCCAGCGGGATCGTTTCCGCCGGGGAAGCCAACGGCTCGAGCGCCTCGGGTTCGGGCGAGGCGGTTTCGGCCGCAGGCTCCGAGTCGGGCGCCTGCATCTCGGCTGACAGCAGCGGCTCGGCTTCCGGCGCCGTTTCCGCTGGCGCGACCTCATAAGCCGGCGGGGCGACGAGGATTGGAACGCTGCCGCCTCTCATCGACCCCAGCTCCTCCCGGAGCACGGCCAACTCGGACTTCAGTTGCGCGATCTGATCGAGGGCCGTGTTGCTGCGTCCGGAGGCCCGAAGGGCCGCCCACGGAACGATGACGAAAAAGAAGAAACCGAGAAGCAGGCCGAGAATCCCCCATTCCATGACGATTGATCGGCCTCCGGTGGGCGCAGCATTCGAAGCGTACAGCCAAACTATCGCGGCCGATCGGGGTTGTCATGGCGGGTCGCCGCCGGCGGTCGCCTTTTGGCGGTCTTCGCAAACCGCGGCAAATTCACACGAGACGTTCGGATTGTGGCCTACCCCGAACTTCACCCTGAAAATACTGAAGAATTCAGGCTCGATCTGCGTGACACTCCGCTCATCAGGACTGCGCTTCTAGCCGACCGCGTGGCGCCATAAGCAGACTCTGGACGGTCGCTTAAAACCAGACGCATACACCCGAGGCTCGAGAACTTTGGGCCAGGAAATCTCTGAAGACCTAATCGAGTTGCCCCACAGCGCCTGGTCGGAGAGCAGCCAGATGCACGGCTAAGGCCAAGTGATGTTGATCCAGGCTCATCTGTCCGACAGGGCTGCCCTGATCTGCGAGGGCGAGCGACCGAAGCGCTTGCGGAAGCTGCGGTTGAAATAGGACAGGTCGCCGAAGCCGACCTCGAAGGCCACCGCGCTGATCGTCGGCCCGCCGCCCTCGACCGTGAGAAGACGGTGCCATGCGCGCTCCAGCCGCCGTTCCAGGACATAGTCCGAGAAGGTCCGCGCTTCCGTTTCGAACAGTTTCTGGATGGCGCGCGGGCTCACGCCATGCAGCCCCGCCAACATGTCGATGCCGAGGTCGCGCCGCTCCAGCCGCGCCTCGATATCGGCCTTGATCGCCATCAACCGCCCGGCGCGCCGGTCGCTCGCGGCCAGAGGTGCCGGGAGGCTGCGATCGGCCAGCATGACGCCGATCAGATCATGGATATGCCCGACCGCGAGCCCCTGAAGCGCGGCCGAGTGCAACGGCAGGAGCCCGCGCAGCAAGAGCGCGCCATAATGCGCCAGGACCTGCAGGCCGCGATTGCCGCGCGGAACCGGCTGCATCAACCCCGGCGCCGCCCGCTCGCCCAGCAACGGCAATCGCGCCGCGTCGAGCGTAATCAGGTCGATCCGGCCGATCTGCACGAGCGAGAAGCGAGTCTGCGTCGCGGGATCGAGCGCCAGCACTGCCGCCTCGCGCGCCTTTAGGACGATCCGCCGATCGCCCTGCTCGATCACGACGCGTCCCTCGGCGGGCCGGACCAAGATATGGCGTGGCCCGGCGCCATCCGCCGGCTGGGGCCAGGACCATTGCAGGGCCGGATTGAAGCAGGACATCAGGCCGATATCAGGCCTTGTCGTCAAGGCGCAGCGCGCGGCGAAGGGCAAGGCGAGGTCGGCCTCCATCGCCTCGCGCCCGACCGAGTGCCCGAGCACCTTGCGCGACAGCGCGCTCGCCTCCTCCCGCCCGACCTGGCTCGACACCAGCCAGAACGGCGAGAAGGCCTCGCCGTCCGACTCGCTTGCTGCCGCCGGTTCTCCTGCTGTTCGGCCCGCCCCGGAGCGTGTCGCCGCCGCCACATTCATCGTTTTCGACACTTCGATTCGCTTGAGTCCCATGACCCGTTCGCGCAGGTCCAAGATTAAACCCGCATGGCATCGATACTGCAATCGAACAAGCGAGATTGTCTCCGCTCAAATGCGTGGGGCGATGGAATAGATCTACATTACGATAATTCCAAACAAGCAGTCTGTAATCTCTTCAAGTAATGCGTCGGCGAAAATGCGGATGGAACCTCCGTCGACCGCGCCCGGATGCAGCAGCCGCCGTCGATAGGTGCCCGTCATGCTCAGATCCATCTCTCTCGCCACCAGCTTTCTGGCTCTGGTCGCCTCCTCGATCGCGGTCGCGCAGGTTGCGCCTCAGGCCAATCAGCAGGTGATCGATCTCGACACGATCACGGTGACGGCGGCGCGTGCCGAGCGCAGCACCGCCGAAACGCCGCAATCGGTGCAGGTCGTCGGGCGCGAGCAGATCGAGGAGCAGCTCAAGTTCAGCCCCAATGCCGCGGCCGCGCTCGGCAAGCTGGTGCCGGGCTATTCGGCGCCGACGCAGACCGTCTCCAGCGCGTCTGAGAATTATCGCGGTCGCGACCTTTTGGTGATGCTCGACGGCGTGCCGCTGAACACGCCGCTGCGCGACGTCTCGCGCATCCTGTCGCTGATCGACCTCAATTCGGTCGAGCGGATCGAGGTCGTCTCCGGTGCGTCGAGCCTTTACGGTGCGGGTGCGACCGGCGGCACGGTGAACTTCATCACCAAAAAGGCGACCGACGGCAAGCCGACCGTCACCGTCAATACGGCAGTTCGCGCCTTCACCCAGAAGATCGGCCGCTCGCTGGCGCCAGAAGCCGCGCTGACCGTCTCCGGCAAGGTGCCTAACGGCATCGATTACCTGATCTCGGGGCAGATGCGCGGCGCAGGGCGGACGTATGACGGCTCGGGACGCGAACTGCCCTCCGACGGCCTGCTCGGCCAGGGCGGCGGCGACCGCTACAAAGCCGGCAACCTGCTGGCCAAGCTCGGCTACGACTTCGATGCGAGCAAGCGCATCGAGCTCAACGGCTCGCTGATCGCCTTCGACCAGGACCCGAAATACCTGACCAACTATGCCGCCCCTTTCGCTCGCCCTGAACGGACGCAGCTCTACAACGGCCAGAGCGTGATGGAGGACACAAAGTCGCTCTCGCTGCGCTACACCGACAGCGACTTCGTGCTCGGCAAGCTCAGTGTGCTGGGCTTCTACAATGACATCAAGAAGCGCTTCAATTTCTCGACCTTCTCCTACCCTTATAACTCCCAGGTCTACTACTCCTTCAACCCGCTCGCGCCGACGAGCCCCGACAACCAGACGACGCTCTATTCGCAGCGCGGCGGTGCCAACGTCACGATCGACACCTCTCTCGACCGTCTCCTGCCGGGCGCCAAGCTGACCTGGGGCGGCGACCTGATCCAGGAGAAGACCTGGCAGACGCTGACCAGCGGCCAGGACGTGTTCACTCCGCTGAAGCAGACCACGGCGGCAGGCTTCGGCCAGCTCCAGATCCCGATCGGCGATCGCGTCGTCCTGCGCGGCGGCCTGCGCTACGAGCATTTCGCGCTCTCGGTCTCCGATTATGTCCGGCCGGCCGCCTATGCCGCGGTTGCCGCCAACAATGCGCAGGGCTTCCAGAGCTTCGTCTTGCCGGCGCTCAACGTCACCGGCGGCGACTTCGACTATTCGGCGCTGACCGCCAATATCGGCGCGACCGTGAAGCTGTCGGAGTCGAGCGAGGTCTTCGGCGGCTTCTCGCAAGGCTTCGCCCTGCCCGATGTCGGCGCCTTCACCCGCCGCGCCGGTATCTCGACCGCCTTTGCCTGCCCGGTTGCGCTGCCGAACTGTCTGCCCGCGAGCCGCCGCTCCATCAGCTACGGCTCGATCGCGCCGGAGGCGCAGATCGTCAACAACTACGAGCTCGGCGTGCGCGGCAGCTACGGCGCCTTCAAGGGTTCGCTGTCGGGCTATATCAGCACCTCGGAAGATGGCGTCACGTTCGATCCCGTAACCAACACGCTGTCGCAGCAGAAGGAACGGATCTGGGGCGTCGAATTCGTCGGCGACTACGCCTTTACAGAGCAGTTCAGCATGGGCACGGTCGCCTCTTTCCGCGAAGGCCGCTACGACACAAATGGCGACGGGCGCCTCGACTCGAACCTGCCCAACAACCGCATCGGCTCGCCCTGGCGCGTCATGATCCACGGCACCTACCGCTTCGTGAACGGGGTCAGCCTGCGGGTCGAGGGCGAAGGTTTCTCCGAGCGCGATGAGGCGATCGACCTGCGCGGCACCCGCTACAAGCTCAAGGGCGCCGCGACCATGAACGTCGCGCTGACGGCGCCGGTCTTCTCCGGCGAGGCCTATGTCGCGGTGAACAACCTGTTCGACCGCAGCTACCAAAACCCGACCGCGACCTCGGTGCGCAACCTCGCCAACTATGCCTGGGGCCGCACGGTCACGCTCGGCTTCAAGAAGACCTTCTGAGCGCCATGGTCAGCCTCGATATCGGTGCCGACCGCCTCGTGACGCTGCGCTTCATGCCGCCCTATCTCGATGAGGACGAGCGGGCCTATCTCGATGCGCTGGCCGAGATCGGGCGGCAGCAGAGCTCCTTCGCGCTGCTGACCGTGTTTGGCGGCGGCCGCGGGCTCTCGCAAGCTGGCGAGCGCGAGCAGGCGCTCTGGTTCAAGGCGACGCGGGCGCAGGTCGGCCGGCTCTGCCGCGCCTGCGCCATCGTGCGGCCGGATGCCAGCGAGAAGACGGCCGAGACCTTCCGCAAGCTCTGCCCGTTCCCGATCATCGCCGACCGGGACGAGGCGGTCGGCCGCGCCTTCCTGCTCCAGCACCTGGTTGCCGCATCATGAGCGCGACGACGTTACCAGACGGCCACGTGGCGCAGCCGACAATAGGGCGGCAGCGGCTCTTCGTCGTGCTCGGCGGGCTTTATCTGGCGCAATCGATCCCGTCCTATCTGTTCGTCGCCGCGCTGCCGCCGATCATGCGCGAGGTCGGCGTGTCGCGCACCGCGATCGGCTATATGAGCATCCTGCTGCTCCCGCTGGTGATCAAATTCATCTGGGCGCCGTGGATCGACCGGATCCGGCCCTTCGCGCGGGTGCATCGCGCCGGTTGGGTGTTCCTGACCCAGATCGGCGTGATCGCGACGATCCTGGCGCTGATCGCGGTGGGGCCGACCCAAATCGGCTGCATCATCGCGATCGGCTTCGTCGCCTCGCTGCTGATCTCGACGCAGGACATCGCGACAGACGGCTATGCGGCGAAATATCTGCCGGAAGCCGACCGGCCGATAGGCAACGCGATCCAGGGCGGCTCGATCGCCTTCGGCGTCGTCATCGGCGGCACGCTGGGGCTGGTGCTCTACGAGCATATCGGCTGGACCGGCATGCTGCTCACGATCGCCGCCGTCTCACTGCTGCCGCTGATCGCGGCTGCGATGATGCGCGAGACCGATCCGGTGCCGGATGCGCGCGCGCCACGACCCTCGATCCGCGCCTTCCTGAGGCGCCCGGAAGCGCGCCAGATCCTCTGGATCGCGCTGATCTACCGGGCCAGCGAAGGCCTCGTGAAGGCGATGGAAGGAGCCTATCTGGTCGATGCCGGCGTGCCGCTGACACAGATCGGCTATCTCTCTGGCATCTCGGCGACGACGGCGGGCCTCGGCGGCTCGATCCTCGCCGCCTGGATGGTCAAGACGCGCGGGCTTGCCTTCGTGCTCGCGCTTCTCGGCGGCCTGCGGACGCTGTGCTTCCTGCTCTTCGCCGGCCATGCGCTCGGCGTCGTCACCGGCGCCTGGCCGCTGTTCGGCGCGGCCGGCTTCCAGACCCTGATCCGTTACATGGAGATCGTGGCGCTCTATTCGCTGTTCATGGCGGTGACGACATCGGAGCAGCCCGGCACCGACTTCACCATCATGGCCTGCGCGCAGCTGCTGGTCTATCTCGCCGGCTCGATGATCGCGGGCAAGCTCGCGGATACGCTGGGCTATGGCTGGCTGTTCTCGATCGCGACTGCAATCTCCGCGGTAGCCGTTATTGCGACGGTGAGATTGATCGCCTCGTTCGATCAGCAATGGTCTAAACCAAAGGTCGGTGCATCAGCGCCGCGTCCCCATACCTGACAGGTGCGCCTACCATCGCAATTGGGCATGGCCCGCCCGCGCCAAAAGCCGACATCGTTATACCGCTTGGAACCGGACATTGCTCATGGATCGATTTGGCTTCGAACCTGCTCCTAGCCACCTGCTGATGAACGGTCGTTGTCGTCAGCCGACTGGTTCGCGAATCCCTCCAGAATTAATCACCCCGGAGCGAACTTTGACTGGGGGTCCAAAATAATCTGCTCGGTTTCGCTCAATCCGCCCGCCCGCGCCCGTCGACCCGCCAGAGCTCGACCAGTCTGTCGCCCGACACTACATGCAGGAAATCATGCAGGTTGATGGTCGGGTCGCAATGCGGGACCGTGCATTCGACGACCGCCCCGATCGGCATGACCGACTGGCCCGGCTCGGGAAGGATGCGCCCGAATTCGTCGCCGCACCATTCGGTCCGTCCGACCAACTCGCCGCCCCGGAAGACGCGCGGCGGCGGGCCATCCAGTGCGAAGCTTTTGCTGCCGCCGTCGGTGATCGCGAAACCGGCCGAGCTATGGCCGACCACCGTCACCGCAACGCGTAGCGCCGGCCCGAATTCCGGTCGGCCGGCCCCGTAAATGTCGACGGGGTTGTAGGCCTCGTCCATGAAGACATAGGAGCCTGGCTGCACCTCGGTCAGAACCCGCGCCTGTCCGTCGAGGAGATGGCTGCCGGTGCCCCCGCCCGAGACGATGCCGGGTGCCAGATCGGCCTGTTTCAGCACATCCAGCATCGCGGCTAGGATCCGGTTCGCCTCGTCATTGGCTGACCGGCGCGCGGCGAAATCATTGATATGCTGGACGCGGCCCTGATAGGCCTGCACGCCGACATAGCGCAGGCTGGGCTGCTCCGCGACGGCGCGTGCGAGCGCGACCGCCTCCTGTCCGTTGGCGACGCCGCTGCGCGTCAGGCCGGTGTCGAGATCGACGAAGACGTCGAAGCGCGTGCCGTGGCGTGCGGCCGCCTCGGCATAGGCCGCCACCAGATCGAGCCGGTCGACCACGACGCCGATGCGCGCGCCCCTCGCCGCCGCTTTCGCGAGCGCGTCGATCTTGGCAGCGCTCGCGATCGGCGCGCTCAGCATCAGATCATTGGCCCCGCCCTCGAACAGGGCCAGCAATTCACCCGGCTTGGCGCAGCAGATGCCCGAGGCGCCCGCCGCCATCTGCCGCCGCGCGATCTCGGCGCATTTGTGCGATTTGGCATGCGGCCGGAAAGCGATGCCGACGCTTTTGCAGGTGTCGGCGAGCGTCGCGACGTTGCGCTCGAAAATGTCGAGATCCAGCACAGCCGCAGGCGTCTCCAGACGCGACCGGCTGCCGGGCTGGTCGATGAGCGGCTGGTTGAGCGCTGCCGCTCCGAACGGTGCGAAGCTCATGAGCGCTGTTCCATCAGCTCGGCGCGTGCCCGCAGGGTGGCCGCCTGATCGACGCTCGCGCCATCGGCGGCGAAGACCACGCCATAGTCGCGCCTGGCGCCCGCGATCGTGACCTTGCCCTCCAGTAGATCGTCGGCGACGCGCCAGGGTTCGCGCCTGAGCGCGTCGCCATAGCCGCCGCCGCCGGCCCCGGTCAGGCGGAAGATGTCGCCGCGTTTGGCGTTGAAGCTCTCCATCGGCATCGTCGGCAGATGCTGCTGCGTGCCATCCGTCCTGATGAACAGATGCGCCGAGGGCGCGCCCGTGCCGCCGCCCTCGATGCCGAAGGGCGGGTGGTCGCGCCTGTCGCCGCGCAGCGTGAAGCGCGCGTCGGCCAGGAAGCGGAACTCGCGAACGAAGGCGAGCCCCCCACGAAACTCGCCCGCGCCACCGGAATCCGGCACGAGCCCGTAGCGCAGCACCTCGACCGGCATGTCGGTCTCGACCATCTCGATCGGCTGGTTCGAAAGATTGGCAGCGGGGTTGGAAATGCCCTCGATGCCGTCCTTGCCGGCCCGGGCGCCCCAGGTGCCGACCACCATCTCGTTGAGCACGAAGGGCTTGCCCTCATCGATGCCGCCGCCGGCCAGCAGATAGGGGCCGCCCTCCGAGCCGCCGATCGCACGTTCCGGCACGATCTGCGCCAGCGCCTGCATGATCGCATCGAACACCCGGTAGCCGACGACGCCGCGCGCGCCGCATGCTGCCGGATAACGCGGATTGACCAGGCAGCCTTCGGGCGCACGCACCGTGATCGGGCGCAGATAGCCCTCGCAGTTGGGGATGTCCTGCTGCGACAGGCAGCGTATCGCGCAGAAGGCGGCCGATTCCGGCAGCGAGATCGGGCAGTTGATCGACGCCGCGACCTGACCGGCCGTGCCGGCGAAGTCAATATCGATCGTGTCGTCCGCGACCGTCACGGTCGCGACGATGGCCAGCGGCTCGGGATGCTCGCCAACGCCGTCGATATAGTCGGTCGCCTTGTAAACGCCGTTAGGCAGGGCGCGGATCACGTCGCGCATCATCGCCTCGGCATGATCGTGCAGCGCGTCGATATAGCGGTCGAGCAGGGACGCGCCGTAGCGCGCGATCAGCGAGCGTAGCCCTTCCTCCGCCACGTTGCAGGCGGCGATCTGGGCGCGGATGTCGCCGAGAACCTCGACCGGCGCGCGTGTATTTGCCTCGATGATACGGAAGACCGCATCGACCGGCTCGCCGGCCTCATAGAGCTTGAGCAGCGGCAGGCGCAGGCCTTCCTGCTGGATTTCGGTGGCGTAGATCGCGACGCTGCCCGGCACGATGCCGCCGATATCGGTGTGGTGGGCGACCGTAGCGGCAAAGCCGACAAGACGCTCCTCCACGAAGATCGGCTTCAGGATGTAGATGTCAGGCAGATGCTGGCCGCCGGAGCCATAGGGATCGTTGGCGATCAGCACGTCGCCCTGCTTCAGGGTCGCGCCATATCGCTGTTTCACGAACTGCATCACGCGCGGAAAGGAGCAGAGCTGGATCGGCAGGGTCAGCCCCTGCGCGATCACGCGGCCCTGCGCGTCGCAGAGCGCCGTTGAATAATCCATGATGTCGCGCACCACAGGCGAATAGGCGCTGCGCATCACGATTAGCGCCATCTCGTCGGCGGTCGAGGCGAGCGCGTTGCGGATCACCTCAAGCGTGATCGGGTCGATCGCGTCAGTCATCATGCGGCCTCCAGCGCGATGTCGATATTGCCGGCATCGTCGAGGCGGGCAGTCTGGCCCGGCCCGATGACGCAGGTGCAGTCATATTCCTCGATGACGAAGGGCCCGTGCCGGGGGAGTGCGTCGAGATCGGCCCGGCCGATCACAGCGACCGTGGCCGCGCCCCGCTCTTCAAAGGACACGGGCCGGTCGACCCGGCGCTGCGGCGGTGCCGCGCCGAACCTCTGCGGCGGCGCCACCAGCGGCAGCCGCGCCGTCAGCCGCGCATTGACGAGATGGACCTGATCCTTCTGCGAGCGGTGGCCATAGGTCCGCTCATGCTCCTGATGGAACAGTTCGGCCAGCTCATCGAAGGCGAGGCGCCGCGCCGGCACTGTCAGCTCATAGGCCTGCCCGACATAGCGCAGATCGGCCGCGAACCGGAATTCGGCGCGCGAAAGCTCGTAGCCTTCCAGCACCAGCACCCGACGGGCATCCTCGGTCAGTTCGGCGTAGAGCCGGGCCAGACCGGCGTCGTCGAGTTCGCCGGCCCTGCGGCGCGAGGGGCGCACGAACTCCTGCTCGACATCCGAGCGGAGCAATCCGAGTGCGCTGAAGACGCCGGCGGCCCGCGGAATCACCACGCGCCTGATCCCGAGCGCCTTGGCGACTTCGGCGGCCACGACCGGCCCGTTGCCGCCGAAGGCGACCAGCGTCGAATGGCGCGGATCGCGGCCGCGATAGGTCGAGACGGCCTTCACCGCCCGCGTCATCGTGGTGACGGCGAGCGTCAGCACGCCGCGCGCCGTCGTTGTTAGGTCGAGCCCGAGCGGGCGCGCGACCTGGTCGTTCAGCGCCGCGCGTCCTGCATCGGCCTGCAAGGGAAAGGTGCCGCCGGCCAGCGCCACATCGTTGATGTAGCCGAGCGTCAGGAAGGCGTCGGTCAGCGTCGCCTGCTTGCCGCCGAGCCCGTAACAGACCGGGCCGGGATAGGCACCGGCGCTTTGGGGGCCGACCGACACCTGATTCATCTTGTCGATCGCAACGATGCTGCCGCCGCCGGCGCCGATCTCCGAGACATCGATGAACGGCATCTTGATCGGATAGCCGCCGCCCTTGACCAGCTTGCTGGAGAGGTTGATGCCGGCCCCGACCTCGTATTCGGTGGTGCGGGCTGGCTCGCCATCCTCGATCAGCGCGGCCTTGGCGGTGGTGCCGCCCATGTCGAAGGAGATGATGCTGGGCTCATTACCGCCCGACACCAGCCGCGCGCAAGCGATCACGCCGGCCGCAGGCCCGGATTCCACCAGCGAGGCCGCGCGCTTCACCGCTGAACCCAGCCGCATGATGCCGCCGCCCGAATGCATCATCTCGACGGGACAGGTGACGCCGATCGAGGCCAGCCGCGTCGTCAGCGCGGCGGCGTAATTGCGCACCACCGGCCCGATATAGGCGTTTACGACGACGGTCGAAGTGCGCTCATATTCGCGGATCTCGGGCAGGATCTCCGAGCCCCGGCAGATATAGACCTCCTCGCCAAGCTCCGCGCGCAGGATCGCCTCGGCTGCGATCTCGTGGTCGGGGTTGGCATAGGCGTGCATGAAGCTGATTGCGACCGCCTCGACCTTCTGCTCGCGAAACTGCGCGGCCGCGCGCCGAACATCACCCTCGTTCAGTGCGAGGCGCACCGAACCGTCGGGTCCGAGCCGCTCGCGCGCTTCCAGCCGCAGATACCGGGGCGCCAGCGGCTTGGGCTTGTCGTATTGCAGGTCGTAGAGCACGGGGATGCGCAGGCGGCGCATTTCGAGCACGTCTCGGAAGCCCTCGGTGGTCAAAAGCCCCGTGCGGGCGCCCTTGTATTCCAGGATCGCATTGGTCGCGACAGTGGTGGCGTGAACGATGCCGGTGATGCGGTCTGGCGTGGTTTCATAGTCCGCGACGAGCCGGCTCAGTGCCTCGGCGATGCCGCGGCTATAGTCGTCGGGTGTCGAGGGCACCTTCCGGGTTTCGATCAGCCCGTCGTCGCGGGCAATCACGATATCGGTAAACGTACCGCCGATATCGATGCCGATCCTGTAGCTATGCTGCGCCATGGTCTTGGTCTCGTGAGGTCGGAGGAGAGATCAGCCGGCGCTCTCGCGCAGCGGGCTGGGAAGGGTGGCGGCCGCCTGGCCGCGACGCCCCTTGATGCCTTTCGGCACAGCGGCGATCAGGAGCTGCGTGTAGGGGTGGGATGGCGCATCGAGCACGTCGAGGCACGGTCCCTGCTCGACGATCTCGCCCTTGCGCATCACGATGATCCGTGAACAGAGCGTGCGCACCAGCGCCAGATCATGGCTGATGAAGAGCAGCGTCAGGCCGAGGTCGCGCGTCAGCCGGCTCAGCAGATTGATCACCTGCGCCTGCAGCGAGACGTCGAGCGAGGAGACCGGCTCGTCGGCGATCAGAATGTCGGGCTTCATCGCCAGTGCCCGCGCCAGTCCGACGCGCTGCCGCTGTCCGCCGGAGAGTTCATGCGGCAACCGTGGCGCCAGTTCAGCGCCGAGACCGACCAGCGCCAGCATCGCGAATGCCTCGGATTCGCGCTCAGGCTTCGCCACGCCGCGCAGCGCCAGCGTCTCGGTCAGGCACCTGCTCACTGTCTTGCGTGGGTTGAGCGCGCTGCTCGAATCCTGGAACGCCATCTGGATGCGCCGCCGCCACGGCCCGCCATGGTCGCGCATCAGGTTTGAAAGCGGCTCGCCGTCGAGCAGAACCTCGCCCGAGGTCGGCCTGGTCAGCCCTGTCGCGATGTTCGCCAATGTCGACTTGCCCGAGCCGCTTTCGCCGACGATGCCGACGACGTCGCCGCGCACGATCTCCAGCGAGATGCCGGCGAGCGCCACGAAGCGCGTGTCGCGGCCCAGCAGGCGGTCGAAGGCCGTGCCCTGCCCATAGGATTTGGTGATGCCGCGCAGCGACAGGATCGGGACGGTCATTGCGGCCTCCAGCAGGCGAAGCGGCGCTCGGCCTCGCGCTCCAGCGGCGGCATTTCCTCGACGCAGGCCTCGACGACATGCGGGCAGCGCGGCGAGAACGGGCAGCCCTGCGGCATGCGGCCGAGACGCGGCGGCGCGCCCTCGATCGACACCAGCGGACCGACAGGCCCGGTCAGGCTCGGCACGCACGCCTGCAGCAGGCCGGTATAGGGATGGCGTGGCTCGCGCTCGATCGCCTCGACGGGTCCGTCCTCGACGACCTTGCCGCCATACATCACCACGACACGGTCGACGATCTCGGCGACGAGCTGAAGGTTGTGCGAAATGAAGATCACGGCAATGCCAAGATCGCGTCGCAGCTCCGCGATCAGGTCGACGATCTGGGCCTGCACGGTGACATCGAGCGCCGTCGTCGGCTCGTCAGCGATCAGCAGGCGCGGGCGGCAGGCGATCGCCATGGCGATCAAAGCGCGTTGGCGCATTCCGCCGGAGAACTCGTGCGGATAGGCGTCGAGCCGCTTTCCAGCCTCGCGGATGCCGACGCGCTCCAGCGATTCCGCCGCGATCAGCCGGGCCTCCGTGCCGGAGACGCGTCGATGCGCCCGCACGACGTCGGTGATCTGCCGGCCGATGGTCAGCGCCGGGTTCAGCGAGCTTTGCGGGTCCTGGAACACCATGGCGATGTCGCGGCCGCGAATGGCCCGCATGGGGGCCTCGTCGAGGCCCAGCAGATCCTGCCCGTCGAACATCACGCGCCCGCCGGTCGTGCGCGCCGGCGAGCCGAGCAGCCGCATCACCGCGAGCATGCTAAGGCTTTTGCCGGAGCCGGATTCGCCGACGACGCCGACGGCCTCGCCGGCCGCCACCGAGAAATCGACGCCGCGTACCGCTTCGACCACACCGCCATCCGCGCTGCGAAAGCCGACGCGCAGACCCTCAATGCCGAGCAGAGGCGCACTCATGCGACCAGCGACACTCATGCGACAAGTGTCCTGGCTTCGCTGCGCGGATCGAACAGCTCGCGCACCGCGTCGCCGAGCAGATTGAAGCCGATCACGGTGATCGAGATCGCCAGCCCGGGAAACACCGGCAGCCACCATTCCCCGGAATAGATCGCACTGCGCGCATCTGACAGCATCGAACCCCAGCTCGCCTGTGGCGGCTGCACCCCCAATCCGACGAAGGAGACGGAGGCCTCGACGACGATGCCGATCGCGACCAGGAGCGTGCCCTGAACGATGATCGGCGACAGGCAGTTGGGCAGGACGTCGCCGGTGACGATGTCCCAATGTGTCGCACCCTGGAGATAGCGCCCCTGGACATAGTCGGCCCCGACGACGCGGCTCGCCACCGCATAGGTCACCCGGGCGAAGACCGGCGAGAACAGCACGCCGACCAAGAGCACGATCTTGATCTCGTTCGGCAGAAGCAGCGGCCCGACGCGCACCGGCCCGACGCCGAGGATGCCGACAATCGCGATTGCCCAGACCAGCAGGGGAATCGAGGCCACGCCGTCGACGATGCGCATCACCAGTTGGTCGCCGAGCCCACCCTTATAGGCTGCGAAGAGCCCCGCCGAGACGCCGATCAGCGCCCCGATGACCACGGCGCCGATGCCGACCGCGAGCGACGCCCGCGCGCCGAAGATGACCCGGCTGAGCACGTCGCGGCCGGCTTGGTCCGTGCCGAGCCAATGCGCCATGTCCGGCGCCAGCAGCCTGTCCTCTATGCTGAGTGCGACGGGGTCGTAGGGCGCGATCAGCGGGGCGAAGATCGCGGCGGCGACCATGACGAGAACGATCGCGCCGCCGAGCCAGCCGGTCCAGTCGATCATCCGCAGCGTGGATGCGAGGCCCCTCATGCGGCGACCCTTTGGCGCGGATCGAGCACGCGGTTGACGAGATCAGCAGCGAGATTCGCCAACACGAAGATCACGGTGAAGAGGAAGACGATGCCCTGTAGCAGAAGGAAGTCGCGCTGCGAGATCGCATTCAGCAAAGCGCGCGACAGGCCCGGCACGTTGAAGACCTGCTCGATGATCAGCGCCCAGCCGAACATATAGCCGAAAGACAATGCGGCGAGGTTGATCACCGGCGGCAGCGCATTGATCAGCGCGTAGGCCACGACCCGCGGCGAGGACAGCCCCATTGCCCGGGCGGTACGGACATAGTCGCCGCGCAGCGTGTCCTGCAGGCTGGCCTGTGTCATCCGCGCCAGCACGGCGATGTAGTACACTGCGAGCGAGACCGACGGCATCAGGATCGTCTGCAGATGCGCCGACAGCCCGGCCGAGAGCGGCGCATAGCCTCCGGGCGGCAGCCAACGCATATCGACCGCGATGAAGCGGATCAGCACGATGCCGAGCCAGAAGGCCGGCACCGACAGGCCGACCACCGACAAAAGCCGCGACACGCGATCGAACACGCCGCCGGGGCGCAAGGCGGCCGCGACGCCGATGCTGATCCCAAAGACCACCGCGATGGCGAAGGCGAAGAGCACGATCGACAGCGTCACCGGCAGGGCGTTGACGATCTCGGTGCCGACATCGCGTCCGGTGACGAATGATTTCCCGAAATCGCCGCGCAGGATGTCGGAGAGCCAGGCACCATACTGCGCCAGGAAAGGCCGGTCGAGCCCGTTGGCTTGCTCGAACTGCGCCAGCTGCTCAGCGGTCGCGTCCGCCCCGAGCACGATCCGGGCCGGCGAACCCGGACCAGCGCGCGTCAGCGCAAACAACGCGAAGCCGACGAAGAGAAGGGTGCCGAAGGACGAGACGATCCGGCCGGCGACGAGGCGAAGCATGTGTGATGGTTCCGGGGTGGGCGGCGTGCCTTAGACCTTCACCTCGCCGACGCTCATCGTCAGCGCCTGGTTGACCTTGAAATCCTGGACGCCCTGTCTCCAGAGATTGGAGGCGTGGACGAAGCCGAGAACGCCGATGGGCGCGTCGCGGGCCAGGATCGCCTGCATCTTGCCGTAGAGGTCCTTTAGCTTGGCCTCTTCGGTCTCGAGGAAGGAGGCGGCCATCAGCGCATTGAGCTCGGGGTTATCATAGCCCGTGCTCTTGGAGAGGAACTGCCCTGGCATCACCGTGTTGGCGATGATGTAGGTCGCCTCACCCGGCGACATGAAGACCTGCATCGCCATCTGGTGCTCGCCGCGCGCGATCTGCTGGATCAGCACCGAGAACTCGTAGACCTTCAGGTTGATCTTGACGCCGATCTTGGCGAGCTGGGCCTGCAGGAAGATCGCCGCATCCTTGGTGTCGAGCAGATAGGGCTCGGCTTGGATCGAGATGTCGATTTCCGCGCCGGTCGGATATTTCGACTTCGCCAGGAACTCCTTGGCACGGTCGAGATCGAAGCCGAGCTCCTTCTCGGCCTCGGCGTTGAACCACCAACCGCGCGGCGGGGCGAGCACGGCGGCCGGATCGAGCAGGCCGTAATAGACTTTGTCGCCGATTGTCTTGCGGTCGATGGCGCAGGACAACGCCTTGCGAAAGTTGAGATCATCCAGCGGCGGCTTGAGGTTGTTGGTGAACATCAGCAGCGCGCCGCCCAGCGTCGGGCGCGAGGCGCCGGTGATGCCTGGCATCGTCTTGAGGCGGTTGAATTCGCGCGCTGGCGGCGCGCTGATGATGTCGACTTGGTTGGTCAGCAGATAGGCGACGCGCGTCGCGTCCTCCGGGATCATCTTGACGACGAGCCGGTCCCAGGCGGGCAGGCCCTTGCGCCAGTAATTCGGGTTCTTCTTGAAGCTGATCGAGTCGTTGGGCTTCCACTCCTCGAACATGCCGAAGCCGGTGCCCATGCCCGCGGGCTTCGACTTGAAATAGTCGTCGCCATGTTCCTTGCGCGAGCCGGCTGGGAAGATACCCATATATTTGGTCAGGAAGTACAGCCACTGGCCATAAGGCTCGGACAAATCGACCTGGACCTTCAGCGGATCCAGCACCGTCACCTTGGCGATCTTGGTGAAAAGCGGCCGGCGCAGCGCCTTGTTGTTGGCGTCGAGCAGATAGTCGAACGAGTATTTCACGTCCTCGGCGGTCATCTTCTTGCCGTTGTGGAAGGTGACGTCGTCGCGCAGTTCGAAGGTGTAGGTCTTCTTGTCGGCCGAGATCGTCGGCAGGTCCTTGGCGAGCTGCGGCTTCAGTACGCCGTCGACATCGAATTCGACAAGGTTCTCGAAGACGGTCTGGCCCAGCACCATCGCGTCATGATTGAGCTGGTTGATCGGGTCGATCGTGATCGGATTGCTCGGGAGGACGATCGTCAGCGTCTTGCCCGCGTTCGGTTGAGCGTAAAGCAAGCTGGTCGGCAGCATCGCGGCCAGCGCGCCACCGGCGCCCGCTGTCAGAAATTGTCGGCGATCCGTCGGCAGATTGACCATCGAACATCCCCTTTTATGTGGCGAACCTCGACCGCGCGGAACGTCTGGCGTGGCGCTGAACAGGGAGAAGCGTAACACCTGCGCGAAGCCGAATGAAAATAAGAACTCTTGGCGCCTCGATAGCCGACCGCTATCGTCTTTGCCCATGCGCTACACTTTCGGTCAGGCTGAGGCTTTCTATTGGGTGGCCCGGCTCGGAGGGTTCCGGGCCGCAGCAACCCATCTCAATCTCGCTCAGCCAACCGTCAGCTTGCGCGTCAAGGAGCTGGAGCGAATTCTGGGAGCGGAGTTGTTCGACCGCGCCTTGTATCGGCCGGTGCCGACGACGCTGGGCAGCGCGATCTATGCCGATGTCGAGCGGATGCTCGCCCATGCCGAACAGGTTCAGCGCCGCTCGAAGGACGCGCTTCCGGGGCGCGGTCTCCTGCGCATCGGCGCCGCCGACTCTTTTGCGGCGCTGATCCTGCCCGATCTGCTGGCGGCGCTGGCTGCACGGCATGCAGCCCTCCAAGTCGACGTCACCGTGGATTTCAGCACGCGGCTGGAACAGCTTCTGCTCGACCGCTCGATCGATATCGCCTTCCTGTCGCAGCCCAGGGCCCACGCTGGAATCACGATCGTGCCCCTCTGGCTGATCGACCTCGTCTGGGTCGTGGGCAAGGACCTGCCCTTCGAGGGCGACGTCGCCACGCCGGAAAATCTGGTTGACCTGCCAATCTTCACCAACAGCTCGCCCTCGGGCCTATTTACGACGATCCAGATGTGGTTCGGCACCAAGGGGCTCAAACCCCATCGGATGAACACCTGCAACCCGCTGACGGTGATCGCAAGGCTCGCCAACGCCGGCACCGGCGCGGCCTTGATCCCGCGCGAGATGATCAGGGTCTCTGGCGACGATCTCTCCTTGCGCGTGCTGGAGACGAAGCCGCCGATCCCGTCCCACAATCTCTGCGCAATGTGGTGGGACAATGAGTCTGCCGCTGAATGCAGCTATCTCGCTGATATCGCCAGAGAGATTTCAATCAGATTGCAGGAATAGAGAACGCGCGGGAGACAGGCGGAAACCTCCGCAAGAAGCTTGCAGTGCCGCTGGGCGGCATTCCGAGACGCGCCAAAGCCAGACGCCGGTTCTCTTTCCGAAAGCAGACGTGCCCTGCATATCCGAAAACGACACCTTCCCAACAGCCGCCGCCGAAACCAGACTCCTGGAAGGCATTTGATCGCTTGGGCTCTTTGGTGCCGCCGATAACAGACTCGGGTCTGCGCGATACGGACAGTGGGAACCATCGTCACCGCCGGCTGTTAGCCCGGCATGGCACACAGCAACAACTCCATACTCACAAGCATGCTGGCGAAAGGTTGGGGCGGTTACGCCGGGGTGATGATGGAGCCGCCGCGGCAGCTAGCTTTCGATTTCAGGCCTCCGGGGCCGGCATGCCGCCGTCAAACCCATCGTCAGGCATGACCGCAAAGCCGACCATGCATTTGATTGAAATCGGACCACTCAATCGGGGCAGGCCACTTCTGTCTTGAGCCGCAACTATGCCCGAACGCACGCAATCGTCCCGACTTCGCTTCGCCTCGGCTGGAGCCAAGCGAGCGATACTGGCCCGTCTCCATCTACCGATTCTGCACCACATAGCATGGACGAGAATGGATTCTTCAACCGGAGCGTCGCCGACCTGACCTTCCTCCCGATCTTGGCGCGCCAGGACGGCCAGAACCCAGAATATCGTTCGCGGTCTCGCCGGATCGCCGAAGTATTAGTCCGAGAGCAATCTCGGTGGCGCGACGAGCGGCACTGCCGGATGTGGCGAGGTCCTAAAATACGATTTGTAATATCTAAATTTTTCAATGATTTATGCCATTCATATCTAACCTTCTGATATGGACCACATCCATCGTTGCCCCCCTTTTAGGCACCGCCTAAGCTCGTGTCATCGAAGGGCGAACAACGCCCCGTCTTCAGGGAGGTGACGATGACGCGCCTACGCGCCTGGCTGCTAACGGCCGCGCTGCTTGCGCCCGCAATACCGTTCTTGCCGACGCCGGCGGCGGCCCAGGGCATTCCGCAGAACATTCCCCGCAAGGAACTCCTGATTCTCGAGAATCCGGAAGGGACGATCAAGAACGCAGCCTGGTTTAACATCTGGGCGATCAACGCCGGCAGCCAGTCGAACGGGCTGCAGCAGGCGGCGCTCGATACCCTCTGGTACATCGACCCCGAAAAGGGGCTCGACGGCGCCTGGGACAATTCCCTGGCTGCCGAGAAGCCGGTCTACAACGCCGACTTCACCGAGATGCGGGTCAAGCTGCGGCGCGGCCTGTTCTGGAGCGACGGCGTCGAATTCACCTCCGCGGACGTCAAGGCGACCGTCGACATCCAGGTCAAGGCGGGGAGCATGCGCTTCTCGGCGGTGCTAGCGAACAACGTCGCCTCCGTCGAAGCGCCTGATGCCGAGACGGTCATCTTCAAGCTGAAGAAGCCCAATTCGCGCTTCCACACCAACTTCACCGTGCGCTGGGGGGCGATCTGGATCCTGCCCAAGCATGTCTTCGACAAGGTCGAGGATCCCGCGAAGTTCGACTTCAACAAGCCGGTCTCGCTCGGCGCCTATACGCTGCACTCCTTCGATCCTGACGGGAAATGGTACATCTGGCAGTTGCGCGAGGACTGGCAGCGCAGCTCGCTCGGCCGGTATGGCAAGCCGGGACCGAAATATCTCGCCTATATCGACCCGGGTCCGCCGGACAAGCGCGTCATCGCGCAGCTCAATCATGAGCTCGACGTCATTCACGACATCGCACCCGAGGGCATGTTCACGCTGGCAAAGCAGGACAAGGGCACCCGCGCCTGGTTCAAGGGCTTCCCCTACGGCCACCCGGATCCGACCCTGCCGGCGGTGATCTTCAATACCCAAAACGAGCACCTGAAGAACCGCGACGTCCGCTGGGCGCTGGCGCTGATGATCGACGTCAAGGCGGTGACGATGGCGGCCTATCGCGGTGCCGCGACCATCTCGGCGATCGCCGTGCCGCCGACCGGCATTCATCCCGAGGCTTATCACAAGCCGATGGAGGCCTGGCTCAAGGATTTCGAGATCGATACCGGCAAGAGCAAGGTCAAGCCCTATGATCCGACGGTCGGCAAGCAGATCGCCGACATGCTGCGTCCCTCCATGGGCGACCAGATTCCCTCCGATCCGGCAGTGATCGCCAATTCCTTCGGCCTCGGCTGGTGGAAGACCAATGTCGCGGCGGCGGGCGAACTGTTGACGCGCGCCGGTTTCCGCAAGCAGGGCAACCAATGGCTGACGCCCGACGGCAAGCCCTTCGTGGTCAGGCTCATGGTCGAGGGCGACCTCCGGCCGGTGATGACGCGGGCCGGCACCATGATCGTGCAGCAATGGAAGCAGGCCGGCATCGATGCGCGCATCGACGTCGCGCAGGGCACGCTGCTGACGCGGCGCGCGGCCGGCGATTTCGATGCCTTCATCGGCTGGAGCGTCGAGACCTGGGGCGGGCACCAGGACCTGTCCTATTTCATGGACAGCTGGCATTCCCAGTTCGTCGCCGAGCCCGGCAAGCCGCAGCCCTTGCGCAACTGGCAGCGCTGGACCCATCCCGAGATCGATAAGATCATCGAGGATATCCGCAAGATCGACTTCGACGATCCCAAGGGCGTCGAGCTCGGCCGCGACTACGTCAAGCTGATGACCCGCGAAATGCCGATCATCCCGCTGATGGCCTACAACGTCTTCACCGCGATGGATCAGACCTACTGGAAGGGCTACCCGACCGCGGAAGACCCTTACGCCAATCCGGTCACGAACTGGGGCAACTCGCGCTACATGTTCGTGCGCCTGAAGCCGGCCAATTAAGGAACCCGGGCCGCCTCGCCGGGCGGCCCGCCTTCTTCCCAAGACAATCGCCAGCCGGTGACGCCCCGCGTCGCACGGACCGGTGGAGCTTTCGGGATCGCATGAGCGCTTACCCTGCCTATCTCGCGAAACGTCTGGCCCAGTTCGTCATGGTGGTTTTCATCGGGGTCAACCTGGCCTTCGTGATCACCCATGCCTCGCCGATCGACCCGGTCGAGCAGTCGATCGCGGTCGTGACCTCCTTCGGCAGCACCGCGCCGGAGGCGATCGCGGCGATGCGCTCCTCGCTGCAGGAGCTCTACGGGCTCAAAGGCACGCTGGCCGAGCAATACCTTACCTTCTGGAGCCGGGTCGTGCGCGGCGATTTCGGCCCCTCTCTTTCCGCCTTCCCCACGCCGGTCTCGGCGCTGATCGGCCGGGCGCTGCCCTGGACGGCCGGGCTGCTAATCGTCTCGACGCTCATCACCTGGGTGCTGGGCAACCTGCTCGGTGGGCTCGCCGGCTATTACCAGCGCAACCGCACGCTGAAACTGATGGGCGTCGTCGCCATGGGCGTCCATCCGATCCCTTACTACATCGTCGCGCTGCTGCTGCTCATCGTCTTCGGCTTCCTTTGGCCGGTGCTGCCGATCACCGGCGGGTCGGCGATGAACCTGCAGCAGGGCTGGAACTGGGCCTTCATCTCGAGCGTGGTCCTGCATTCCATCCTGCCGGCGCTGTCGCTCATCCTGATCGGGCTCGGCAGCTGGTTCCTCGGCATGCGTTCGCTGGTCTCCAACATCGTGACCGAGGATTATGTCGTCTATGCCGAGACCGCCGGGCTCGACAGCCGCAGGGTGCTCGGCTCCTACGTGATGCGCAATGCGCTGGCGCCGCAGGTCACCGGGCTCGCCATGTCGCTCGGCGGCATCTTCAACGGAGCCGTGATCACCGAGAAGGTCTTCGGCTATCCCGGGGTCGGCACGCTGCTGGTCGATGCTGTCTATGCCGGCGACTACGGGCTGGTGCTCGGCGTCACCACCGTCTCGATCATCGCCGTCTCGGTCGGCGTCCTCGTCATCGACCTGCTCTACCCGCTGATCGACCCGCGCGTGGAGCTGCGCTGATGCTGGCGATCCTGCGCGACCTCCTCCGTTACAACCTCGAATTCCGCATCGGGCTCGCGCTCGTCGCCATCGTGCTGGTGATGGCCGGGCTCTCCTTCGTCTCGCCTTATCCGGCGGGCGACGTCTTCGTCGTGCCGCCCGACATGCCGCCCTCAGTCACCTACTGGCTGGGCACGACCTCGCGCGGGCAGGACGTCTTCTGGCAGCTCACCCTCGCGATCCGCAACACCCTGGGCTTCGGCATCATGGTCGCCGTGCTGTCGCGGGTGATCGCGATCGTCGTCGGCCTGCTTGCCGGCTACAGCGGCGGCTGGATCGACCGCGTGCTGATGTCGATCAACGACACCTTCATCATCATCCCGCTCTTCCCCATCCTCATCCTGTTCTATTTCGTGCTGCGCGACACGATGTCGACGCCGCTGCTAGCCACCATCATGGCCTGCCTCGGCTGGGCCTATGACGCGCGGCTGATCCGCTCCATCGCGCTCAGTCTGAAGACGCGCGAGTTCACGCAGACGAGCATCTTCTCGGGAATGAAGACGCACGAGATTCTGGCGCGCGAACACCTGCCCTATGTGCTGCCGATCGTGTTCTCCACCACGATGAACAACATGAATTGGTCGATCGGCATCGAGGTCACGCTCGCCGTGCTGGGCTTCACAGACATCAACACACCGACGATCGGCGGGATGATCTACTGGGCCAACCAGCATACCGCTCTCGTGGCCGGCATCTGGTGGTGGATCGCCTTTCCGGTGGCGCTGGTGGCGATGACCTTCATCGGCCTGTTCCTGCTCGCTGTCTCGATGAACGAGTATATCGACCCGCGCAGCCGCCTCGCCCGAATGGGAGGCAGCCGATGAGCGATGCGGGCAATGCGGTGCCGGTGCTGCAGGTCCGTGACCTCCAGGCGCATTTCCGTACCCATTATTTCGGCGTCAACCGCGAGGTCAGGGCGGTGGACGGCGTCACCTTCGAGGTCAACCGCAACGAGATCTACGGTCTTGCGGGCGAGTCCAGCTCCGGCAAGACGACCCTGGTCAAGACGATCGCGGGGCTGCTGAAGCCGCCACTCGAAATGGTCGGTGGTTCGGCCCGCTTTTCCTTCCTGCCGGATTGGGACGCGATCGGCCGGGCGCCACCGGACGTGGTGCGCGCCATCCGCTGGCGCCACCTCTCCTACATCATGCAGGGCTCGATGAACGTGCTGAATCCGCTCAGGCGGGTCAGGTACAGTTTTCGCGACTTCGCCTGGCGCCATCTCGGCGGCAGCAAGGCCGAATTCGACTCACGGGTCGTAGCGCATCTGGAGCGCGTCAAGCTCGATCCGTCTGTGCTCGACGCCTATCCGCACGAGCTTTCCGGCGGTATGCGCCAGCGCGTGGTGATCGCGCTCGCGACGATCTGCAGGCCGGATTTCATCATTGCCGATGAACCGACCACGGCCCTCGACGTGGTGGTGCAGAAAGACGTGCTGGCGATGATCCGCACGATCCAGTGCGAGATGGGCTCGAGCGTACTGTTCATCACCCACGACATGGGCGTCCATGCCGCCCTGACCGACCGGCTCGGCATCATGTATGCGGGGCGGCTGGTCGAGGACGGCGAGACGCCCGAGATCTTTTCGCGGCCGCTGCATCCCTATACGCGGCACCTGATCGCGAGCCTGCCGCGTATCGGCGACACGCAGCAACGCGAGGGCCTCGAAGGGACCCCGCCCAATCTGGCGGCGCCTCCGCCCGGCTGCCGCTTCCATCCGCGCTGTCCGCTGGCGATGCCGATCTGTGTAACCACCGCGCCTGCCATGATCGAGACCCTTCCCGGCCACCGGGTCGCCTGCCACGCCGTTAACGAAGGGGCGGCGGCATGAGCGCGCTGCTCGAACTCGACCGGGTCAGCAAGAGCTTCTCGCGCGGCGGATTGTTCTCGACGCGGCGCGTAGAGGCTGTGAAGGAGGTGAGCTTCGCCCTCGATGCGGATAAGCCCGAGATCTTCACCGTGATCGGCGAGTCGGGCTCGGGGAAGTCGACCCTGGCGCGGATGATCCTCGGCATCCACGCGCCCAGCTCCGGCCAGGTCAGGCTCGGGGGACGCGACGTTGCGACCTATGAGCGGCGCGCCTTCATGGCCGAGGTCCAGCCGATCTTCCAGAACCCGTTCGAGGCGTTCAATCCGCTGAAACGGCTCGACCGCTATCTGTTCATGACGGCCGAGCGCTTCGGCGGCGCGACCGGCACAAGCGCAGTCGAGGGACCGGTCGATGAGGCGCTACGGCAGGTCGGACTGTCGCTCCCGGAAATAAAGGGCCGGTTTCCGCACGAACTCTCCGGCGGCCAGCTGCAGCGCGTCGCCATCGCCCGCGCGCTCGTCGCAAAGCCCAGGTTGATCGTCGCCGACGAGCCTGTCTCGATGATCGACGCATCGCTGCGCATGTCGATCGTCAACCTGTTCGGCCGGCTGCGCGACGAGCTCGGGCTGTCGATCGTATACATCACCCACGATCTCGCCACCGCCTACTACATTAGCGACCGGCTGATCATCATGCAGGAGGGCGTCGTGGTCGAGCAGGGACCGGCTCGCGCCGTGCTCTCGGCACCCACGCATCCCTATTCCCGCCAACTCCGCGACGCCGTGCTTACGCCCGACAGCGCCGGAGCCTTCCGAGCCACCCATTCACGCAAAGCGGTTAAAACCCCCGGAGCCACGTCATGAGACAAGCCAGCATCACGTTCGACCGCGCCTTCGCCATCGGCGACACCGATCCGCGGCTCTTCGGCGCCTTCGTCGAGCATCTGGGCCGCTGCGTCTATGGCGGCATCTACGAGCCCGGCCACCCCACCGCCGACAAGCGCGGCTTCCGGAAGGACGTGCTCGAACTCGTCAAGGAACTCGGCCCGACGATCATGCGCTATCCGGGCGGCAATTTCGTCTCCGGCTACAACTGGGAGGACGGCGTCGGCCCAATCAAGGACCGGCCGGCGCGCCTCGACCTCGCCTGGTTCACCACCGAGCCCAACAGCTTCGGCACCAACGAGTTCGTGGACTGGTGCCGGGCGGCGAAAATCGAGCCCATGCTCGCCGTCAATCTCGGCACGCGCGGCGGCGACGCGGCGCGCAACCTCGTCGAATACTGCAACCATCCCGGCGGCACGGCCTGGTCGGATCTTCGCATCAAGCATGGCTGGAAGAAGCCGCACGACATCAAGTTCTGGTGCCTCGGCAACGAGGTCGACGGGCCCTGGCAGATGGAGCACAAGACCGCGACGGAATACGGCCGCGTCGCGCATGAGGCCGCAAAGATGATGCGCTGGATCGATCCGTCGATCGAGCTCGCCGCCTGCGGCTCCTCCGGGCGCAACATGCCGACCTATGGCCGCTGGGAAGACGAGGTGCTCGAGCACACATTCGACCAGGTCGAATTCATCTCGCTGCACACCTACTTTAACAACTATGCCAGCGATACGAAGGCCTTCCTCGCCAGCCCCGACCTGATGGACCAGTTCATCGAGGAGGTCGTCGCGATATCGGACGCGGTAGCGGCGCGGCGACGCTCCGACAAGCGCATCATGCTGAGCTTCGACGAATGGAACGTGTGGTACCGGACGCGGCGCGTGCGGGCCGACCGCGTCAAGGAAGGGTGGCCGGTGGCGCCGCCGATCCTTGAGGAAATCTACTCCATGGAGGACGCGCTGGTCTTTGGCGGCGCCTGCATTTCGCTTCTCAATCACGCCGATCGCGTGAAGAGCGCCTGCCTCGCACAGCTCGTCAACGTCATCGCGCCGATCATGACCGAAACCGGTGGCCCGGCCTGGCGCCAGACCATCTTCTGGCCCTTCGCGCAGATGAGCCGGCTCGGGCGCGGGACCGTGCTCAAGGCGATCGTCAAATCCGAAAGCTACGCCGCCTCCTATTTCGATCCCAGGGGCAAGCAGGATCTCTTCTATCCGATCGACGCGCCGTATCTGAAAGTGTCCGTGGTCTGCGACGACAAGGGAGTCTCGCTCTTCCTGCTCAATCGCGACCTCGAACAGAGCGTCGAGGTGACCATCGATGCGCGCGGCTTCGGCAAGCTCAAGGTCGCGGAAGCGACTGAACTGCGCCACGCCGACCTGAAGGCGGTCAACAGCAAGGAGCAGCCGCTCAAGGTCAAACCAGCCACATTGAAGAAGGTCTCGACGAAGCCCGACAGCATCACGCTGGCCTTGCAGCCCGCTTCGTGGAATGTGATCAGGCTGGACAGCTGACAGAAGCCCGTGACGATGGACGAGAGCCTGCCACGACTCCAGCGCGGCCCCCGCGGCAATCGCCGCGATACATCAGGGGCGGTCAAGCCGCGTGACCTGGGCTTCCTCGTCGTCAACGCCGACCGGCAATATCAGGTGCTGCGCGGCTTGGCCTCTCCGGTCAGGCTTCGCATCCTGAGGCTGCTCAACCGGCAGGGCCCGAAGAACATCAATCAGATCGCGGAGATACTCGGATTGCCGCAATCGACGATCGTGACCAACGTCCAGGTGCTGGAGGAGGCCGAGCTGATCTCGACCTCGCTCGGCAAGGCCACCAAGGGTCAGCAGAAGGTCTGCGCCGCGCGCTACACCGAGATCGTCGTCAATCTCGACCCTGACGATCCGAGCCGCGAGAACAACGTCGTCGAGGTCGAGATGCCGCTCGGGCTCTATACGAATTCGGACGTCTCCGCCCCATGCGGCCTATGCTCGACTGAGCGCATTCTCGGCGTGCTCGACGTGCCGGAACTGTTTCTTGATCCGCGCCGCGTGCAGGCGGCGCTGATCTGGTTCGGTCGCGGCTATGTCGAATACAAGTTCCCCAACAATGCGAAGGTCCTGAACCGAAAGGTCGAGACGCTCGAGTTCGAGATGGAGATGTCGTCGGAGGTGCCGGGGACCAATTCCGACTGGCCCTCGGACATCAGTCTGTGGGTCAACGAGCGCAAGATCGGAACCTGGACATGCCCCGGCGATTATGGAGACCGCCGCGGCGCCTACACACCGCACTGGTGGAAGCTGGAAGGGTCGCAATACGGCATCCTGACGATCTGGCGCATCACGGCCGAAGGCACGTTCCTCGGCGAGCGCAGACTCAGCGATGTCACGCCTGCGGAGCTCGACCTCGACCGGCACCACTCGATCAAGGTGCGCATCGGCATCCACGAAAAGGAGGGCAGGCCCGGCGGCGTCAACATTTTCGGCCGCGGCTTCGGCAATCACAACCAGGACATCAAGATGCGGCTGCATCTGCACGCGATGAACGCGCTTCCCCACGCCTGGCTCACGCCGAGCCGCTTGGACACCTCTGAAACGGGGTAGCCCCGCTCAGTGATCTGTGCGACGGCGTCACGCTTGAAATCGTCGCTGAAATGACCGGGCCCCATCATGGCCTCCTTGCCTCAAAATTAGGGAAGAAGGCGTCCTCAAATCTAGGAACTATTCAATGCGCTGGAAACGGGGAGGGCGTTCTAAAGAGCTTGGCTGGCGATGGAGATGACCGGATTGGCCGCCTGTCCAATCTCGGTGCTGGCTGTTGGCCCCTGAGCAACCGCGCACTTGTCGAACGCTTTGCCGTCCCTCCAGATCGCCGGCTCGTGAACGTGTTTCGGGTGGGGGCCTCGACAAGTCGGAACCCGACGCGACATGCGCGTCTCGCTGTTCATGATCTTATTGTTTGAAAGACCGCATTATGGGCCACGACGAGCAAGGGCACTATCTGGCGTGATGGTGTGACCCCTCAAACAGGGCTGGCCCCAGCCCGACCTCCCCGCGACCGGCAGCAGGGCAGCACAGTCAAGGCTGCGCATTCGCATGACTCGCAAGCCACGCGTCCAAAGTGGACATGAACCGCTGCGGTTCCTCCATCAGGAAAAAGTGGCTGCAGCCGTCGAACATGACGGTCTTCGCACCGGGGATCCCCCGCGACATCCACTCCGTGCAGGTCGGCGAGCAGATCGGATCGTTGCCGCCGGCCATGATCAGGGTCGGGCAGTTGATCTCCGACAGACGATCCATCGTGTCGTGTTCGAGACAGGCATGGTTCTGGCGGATGTAGCAGGCCGGCAATCGCGTCTCCCCTCCGATAAGCGCCTCGATTCGAGCAATCTGGGCCGGCTCGCGGTTATAGAAGGCAAAGCCGACGAAGTTCTGGATCGAATGCCGGGCATGGTCGCCCCAGTTGCCTCGCCACTCGAGGACCTGGCGCATGTTGGTCAGGACGCGCATGCCAAGCGGGTCGAGCTTCGCAAATGAGGCGCACAGCACCAGCGACGCGACGAGATCCGGCCGCTCCAGAGCGATGATCTGGGCGACAGCCCCGCCCATCGAGCGGCCGACGATATGGGCCTGCGCGATACCGAGATGCTCCATCAACCCGATCGTGTCATGGGCAAGATCGGTCGTTGAGATCGGCTCATCGACCTGTGTACTGCGTCCCGCCCCACGGTTGTCGAACGCGATGACACGATGGCGCTGGCGAAGGCTGGCGACCTGTGCGGCCCAAGCGGAAAGGTCGCCAGCGAGGCCGTGGATCAGCACGACGGGCGGCCCCTCTCCCTCGTCGATATAGTTGATCTGGTAGCGTCCGATCGTGGCGACGGGCATCGGCTTACTAACTTTCGATAGGGGATCAGGCCTTGTCGAGCCCAAGGAATCCGGAGATCGCGGCGATGAAGCTCTCGGGCGCTTGCGCCATTGGCGCATGGCCGATACCCGGCAGCTCGACGAGCGTCGCGCCAGGGATCGCAGCCGCCAGTTGATGCGCCATGTCGGGTGGCGTCGCGGCGTCGAACTCGCCGACCACGACCAGCGTCGGATTCGAGATCGTACCCATCTCGGCGCTCAAATCGAGCCCCGCCAGCGCCTCACACGCTTGTGCGAAGAAGGCCGGGTTGGTCTTGACCAGTCCGGCGCGGCGCTCCGCCAGGATCGCCGGGTTCGCAGTCAGGAACTCTTCCGGGAACAGCCGTTTCATGGCGATGTCAACGACGCCTTCCATGCCGTGACCGCGCACGCGCTCGGCCATGATGTGGAACGAGGCCCGGCCCTGATCGGTGAAGCCGACCCCGGTGCCGGCGAGCACGAGCCGATCGAACCGCTTGCCATGGCGGATGGCCAATGTGCTGGCGACGAAGCCGCCAAGACCATTGCCGAGGACGTCGGCCTGGTTTCCGAGATCCATCGCGTCGAACAGCCTGGCCAGACGGTCTGCGACGCCTGCGATGGTCGAGCCCGCCGATGACGAGCCGCCAAAGCCGGGAAGGTCGGGCACAATGACGCGCCGACTACGGGCCAATACCGGCACGACCGTATCGAAAACCGACCGATCGGCCAGCAGCGAATGCAGCAAGATGAGCGGTTTGCCGGCGCCATGCTCCGCCACGTTCAGGATGGCGTCGTCGATCTGGATCTGAGTCATCATGTCCCCGCTTCTGGGTGGTGGTGTCGCATGGCGTGTCGCATCTCAGAACACGCCGAGATGCTGGTCGAGGAGTTGGGGGTCGTCATGGAGTGACGCGACCGACCCGGCGTGGACGACGCGGCCGCTGTTGAAGATCACGACGTCGTCGGCGATTTCGATGGCGAGCTTCAGATTCTGCTCGACCAGGACCACGGCGAGGCCTGAATCGCGCACCTGCTTCAGGACCGCTGCTACCTCCGCGACGATCTGCGGTGCGAGGCCCTCTGAGGGTTCGTCGAGCAGGATGAGGCGTGGATTGGTCATCAGCGCACGGCAGATGGCCAGCATCTGCTGCTCGCCACCCGATAGCGATCCGGCAAACTGGCGCTGGCGCTCCTGCAGGCGTGGAAAGGCGGCAAACACCCGCGCCAGCGTCCAGCCCGGCGCATCGCCCCAGCGCGGCGGACGCGCCGCGACGGTCAGATTCTCGAGCACTGTCAGCGAGGGAAAGATCCGACGTCCCTGCGGCACAAGACCGATGCCGCGATGCGAGATCGCCTCGGGTCCTAGCCCCGCCAGGTTGTCGCCAAAGAGCGTGATGCGCTGAGCCCGCGACTGGACGAGCCCGGCGATGGCACCGATGGCGGTTGTCTTGCCGGCGCCGTTGCGGCCGAGCAGCGCCAGCACGCGCCCGGCTCCAACGCGCAGGGACACGTCGTGCAGCACATGGCTCTCGCCATAGAAGGCGTTGAGGCCAACGCAGACGAGCGCGTCTGCGGCGACCGGCACTGAAGCCGGGATCGGACGGGCGAGGCTGTCGGTGGGCGATAGGTCAGTGGCCAAGATACACCTCCCTCGTCCGGGGGTCGGCCACGACCTCGGCGCGCGAACCCTCGACCACAATCTGGCCCCGCTGCATCAGCGTGATCTTGTCGGCGAAGGCCAAAGCGACGTCCATGTCGTGCTCGATCATGATGATGGTGACGCTGCGCGGGATCGCCTCGAGCACCTGCTGGACCTGGCTGCGCTCGGCGGCCGACAAGCCCGCCAGCGGCTCGTCGAGCAAGAGCAGCTTGGGCTGCTGCGCCAGCGCCATGGCGATCTCAAGCCGGCGGCGCTCGCCATAGCTGGTCTCGGAAACCAGGCGCTGCGCCAGGGGACCGAGCCCAACGAGCCCCAGCACGCGCTCCGCCTCGACCCAGAGCGCGGTGCGGGCGCTAAGCGGTGTGAAGGCCTCGAACCTATCCCGTCGCAGGCCGGCCAGCGCCATGACGACGTTGTGGGCGAGCGTGTTCTTCGGGAACAGGGTGATGATCTGGTAGGTCCGGGCGAGCCCCAGCTGAGCCCGCTGGTCGGGCCTTGCAGCGGTGACATCGTTGCCGAACAGGCGGATCTCGCCCTTTGAGACGGAGATGTCGCCGGTGATCAGATTGAACAAGGTGGTCTTGCCGGCACCGTTGGGGCCCAGCAGGAGCCGCCGCTCGCCGGGCGAGACCGAGAGCGTCACGTCCTTCACGGCCGGAAGCCCGCCGAAGAAGCGCTGCAGCCCGGTGATCTCGAGAGCTGCCGTCATGAATTGTGCTCCGCGGTCAGGGGAGCCGGGACAGACGCGGCCGGCCTGCGCCAGCGCGCGGTCAGGCGGCGGCTCCAGCGCGCGACGCCCGGCACCAGCCCCTCGGGCACGAACAGCACGATCACGACGAAGACGACGCCAAGCAGCATGACCCAGCGTGTGACGTAGACGCTGGCGACGTTCTTCAGGATCAACACCAGCGCTGCCCCCACGACGGGGCCAGTCAACGTGCCGGCACCGCCGGCGATCACCATCAGGAGGGTCTCGGCTGAGGTCGTCAGGTGCAGCGCCTGCGGGCTGACAAACTGGTGGTAGTAGGCATAGAGCAGGCCCGCCACGCCGCCCCAGACGCCAGCGTAGACGAAGCTGATCCACTGAATGAGCGAGACGTTGTAGCCGAGCGCGCGCATCCGGCGCGGTTGGTCGCGCGTTCCCGCCAGACTCTGGCCGAAGGGCGAGCGCGTGAAGCAGGCGATGGCGAGGAAGGCCAGCGCGAAGACGATCAGCACAAGATGGTAGAAGCTGGTCGCCTGGGCGAGGTCGATGCCGAAGGGCTGCGGTCGCTTGAGGCCGCCGAGTCCGTTGTCGCCGCCGGTGAAGCTCACCCAACGGAAGGCAAGACCCCACAGGATCTGGCCGAGCGCCAGTGTGATCATCAGGAAGCCGAGGCCTGTGGCGCGCAAGGCGAGATAGCCAAAAAGCATTGCCAGGAGCAGCGTGCCGCCGAGCGCGATGCAAAGCCCCGCAAGATGCCCGAACCCGGCATGGGCGGTGGCGTAGATCGTCAGATAGGCGGCGGCCCCCATATAGGCGGCGTGGCCGAGCGAGGTCAGGCCGCCGAAGCCCACGAGTAAATTGAGGCTCATCGCCAGGATCGAGGCAATCAGGATCTGACTTGCCAGGTTGACATAGTAGTCGGAGCCTATCGCTGCCGGGAGGAGCGCAAGCCCGATGACGGCGGCGAGCGCCAAGGCGATCGGGCGGCTCATGCCAGCCTCCGGCCAAGCAGGCCGGATGGGCGCAGCGTCAAGACGAGCACCATCGGCAGGAACAGGATGACATAAGCAAGATCGGGCAGCAGCGCTTGGCCGTAGCTGTAGATGAACCCGATGATAAGGCTGCCGATGAAGGCGCCGGTCAGGCTGCCGGCGCCGCCCAGGATGACCACGACCAGCGCCAGCGGCAGCATGTCGGAGTCGAGGCCGGGATAGACCGAGAGGATCGGCCCGGCCAGAACGCCACCGGCGCCCGCCAGCACAGAACCGAGGCAAAACACGGTGGTGAAGAGAAGCGATGTGCGGATGCCCATGGCGCGTGCCATGTCCATGTCGTCGACACCGGCGCGGATCATCGCGCCGAGACGGCTGCGCTCCAGCAGCAGCCAGAGCGCGACCGCCAGCGCGACCGCCACCGCGACAACGAAAAGGCGGTACTTCGGGAAGGCGACGCTGCCGAAGCGGTACACGCCCTCGAAGCCCGGCGGCATTGGCACGGGACGCGGATCGCCAGACCAGAGCCAGAGGCAGCCGTCGGCGATGATGAAGGCGATGCCAAGCGTCACCAGCACCTGCGCCAAGGGCTTGCCGCTGAGCCGGCGCAAGACCAGCCGTTCGACGATGCCGCCTAGCACGCCGACCACGGCCGCTCCCGCCAGCACCGCAAGCCAGAAGTTGAGCCCGGCATCAAGTGCCGCCAGCCCGACATAGGCGCCGAGCATGAAATAGGCGCCGTGGGCAAGGTTGGCGACGCGCATCAGCCCGAAGATCAACGAGAAGCCCGCCGCCAGGATGAAGAGGAGCGAGCCGAACGCAAGCCCGTTCAGGCCCTGGATAATCCAGAAATTCATCGCTCCCTCCCAGCCGGCACCCGCTCAGCGCGCGATCGGCTCGGGGTTGCCGCGGCCATAGACCGCGCTCTTGAGGAATGCCTCGGGCTTCCACGTCCAGAACTGGCTGACAGCCGGATAGGTCTTCAGCACGACGTTCTGCAGGCGGCCGTTCTTTTGCTCGACCTTGCGGATGGTGATGTCCATCAGCGGTTGGCCGAGCTCGTCGATCTTGACCGCGCCATAGGGGCTCTCGCTGATCTTGACCTCGCGTAGCGCCTTGATCAGGGCATCCTTGTCGTCGACCTTACCCTTGAGCTGGTCGACGGCGCTGGCGAGGAACTCGCAGGCCATATAGGCGCCGACGGTATAGTAGCCGGGATCGGCCTTGTACTTGGCGCGGATCGCCTCGACGAACTTGGTGTTGGCGGGAGTCTGGATCGCGGCGCTGTACCAGCCCGATGAGATCACGCCTACGGCCTCGGAGCCCATGCTCTTGAGCACCCCCTCGTCGACCGTCGTCATCGCGCCGATCACCGGCTTGGTGCTGCCGTAATTTTTGTACTGGCCGAGGAACTTGATGCCGTTACCGCCGGCGAAGGCAGCAAAGACCGCATCGACGTCGGGGTCGAGCTGGGTGACGTAGGAACCATAATCGGCGGTGTTCAGGGGCGGCCAGAGCTTCTGGACGACCTTACCGCCATTCTCCTCGAAGACCCGCTGGAAGCCGGCCGCGATCTCGTGCCCGAAGGCGAAGTCGTCGGCGATGATGGCGATCTTCTTGTAGCCCAGCTCCTTGGCGACGTATTCGGCCAGCGGGTGATGCGCCTGGGCGGAGGTGCCAACGGCCCGCACGAACCAGGGATTGGGCTTGCGCTGCGTCAGATCCTCGGCGGCTGCCGAGGGCGAGATGATCGGGATCTTGGCCTGGCGGATATAGTCGTCGATGGCCAGCGCTTCGAAGGCGGCCAGCGGCCCGATCAGCACATCGACCTTGTCGCGCTCGACCAATTCCTGCGCCTTGGTCTTGGTCAAAGCGGGCTGGCCGGCGGTGTCGGCGGTGACGACTTCGACCTTGCGGCCACCCATCATGCCGTTGCGCTGGTCGATGCAGAGCTGGAGGCCTTCCTCCATCTGACGGCCGCCGGCGGCGAGGGCCCCGGAGCGGACGGTCATGAATCCGACCTTGATCGGGCCCTGTCCCTGGGCCTGAGCGGCCTCGATGAGGAACCCGACCGAAAGCGCGGCGAGCGAGACGGTAGCAGTGAGCTTCAGCATATCAAATTCCTCCCAAAACTTGTTTCGTGATACTTTACATATCATCGCTTATTGGAAGCCTGCATCGCACCGTCCCTTGGGGGGTGTCAAGCGCTCAAACCATGTTCACATTCGGGGTGCATGGGCTGAATTTGCAATAAAGCATTGAATTAAATGGCTTATGTTGCTCTATTATCGCTTACCGATGATCGGGCGCTCTCCTGTCGCGGGGCTCTCACCGTCCGAGTTTTAAGTTGACCTAATATCTCACAGCTCGCATAATGGGGTATCAATGATGGTTTCAGAAAGACGATGAGACGGACCGAAATCCACAAGATCATGCGGCAGGATATCCTCACCTGCGCGCTGCCGCCGGGTGCAGAACTGCGCGAGCAGGAACTCGCCGCGAAGTTCGCTGTCAGCAAGTCGCCGGTGCGCGAGGCGCTGCAGGACCTCGTCCGCGACGGGCTGGTGATGGTGATGCCGCGCCAGGGCTACCGCGTCTCGCCGGTCTCGATGGCGGATGCGCACGACATGTTCGCCCTGCGCGAGGTACTTGAGCTCGCCGCCGTCACGGAGGCTGCCAAGACCGCGGGCGTCGAGATGCTGACCGGGCTCGACCGCTTCCGGACCTTCTCCGACGAAGTCTGGCCCGATTTCGTCTCCTACAACCGCGACTTCCATTGCGAGCTCGCGCGCTGCTGCGGCAACGCCCGGATGAGCCGCACGACCTGCGACCTGATCGAGGAGATGGACCGACTGGTGCGGCTCAGTGTCAGCGTGGTGCGCGGCCGCGATCCGCAGAAGCTGGTCGAGGAGCACGCCCGGATCATCGATGCGGTCCAGGAGCGCAACCCCAAGACCGCGGCGGCCCTGCTCAAGGCGCATATGGGCGCCGCCGAGCGTCGCTTCATGTCCGCCCTCGAATGGTCGGCCGTCCAGGCCTAACCCACAAAAAACTAGGAGGATTCCAGATGACCATTCACGCCCAGCCGCCAGCCGGTAGCGAGATCGAGACCCACGGCTTGTTCATTGACGGTCGCGAGGTGCCCGCCACCTCGCCCGCCCTGCTCGATGTGCGCAATCCGGCCAACGGACAGGTCATCGCCCGCATCGCCCATGCCGATGCTGGCGACGTCGACGGGGCGGTCAAGAGCGCCCGCGCCGCCTTCGAGAGTGTCGCTTGGGGGAAGATGGACATCCGCAGCCGGGCGCGGCTGGTCAATAAGATCGCCGACGCCTTCGAGGCTCATCTCGATGAGCTCTATTATCTCGAGACAATGAACAATGGCCGGCCGCTCAACGAGACCCGCGCCCAGCTACGCCGCCTGCCGGACTTCTTCCGCTACAACGCCGGCTTGGCGCTCTCGCGCCGTGACGCGGTCATACCCGTCGAGGGCAACTATTTGAACTACACGCTGCGCACGCCGATTGGCGTCGTTGGGAATTGCACGCCCTTCAACCACCCGCTGATGATCATGTGCAAGAGCCTGGCGCCGGTCTTCGCCTCGGGCTGCACCACCGTGGTCAAGCCCTCGGAATATACCCCGCTGACGACGTTGGCGCTGGCGCGGATCTTCTCCGAGGCCGGCCTGCCCGACGGCGTCTTCAACGTCGTCACGGGCCTCGGCCCCTCGACCGGCAAGGCGCTCTGCGAGCATCGCGACCTGAACAAGCTGGTCCTGACCGGCGGCACTGAAGCCGGTCAGCTCGCCGGCGCACAGGCCGGCCGCAACTTTGCTCACCAGACACTCGAATTGGGCGGCAAGACACCGGTACTGGTCTTCCCGGATTTCGACATCGACCGTGCGGTCAACTATGCCGCCTTCGGCGCGTTCATCGGCGCCGGCCAAACTTGCGTCTGCGGCAGCCGCCACATCGTCCATGAATCGATCTACGCCGAGTTCGTCGAGAAGCTCGCCGCCAAGGCCAAAACGATCCGCATCGGCGACCCGACCAACCCCGAGACGCAGCTCGGGCCGGTGATCTCCGAGAAGCAGCGCAACCGCGTCCTCACCTATGTGAAATACGGCCTGGAGGATGGTGCCCGCCTCGTCGCGGGCGGGGAGATCCCCGCCGATCTCGCTGAGAGCGGCGGCTATTTCGTCCAGCCGACCGTCTTCGCCGACGTCACCGCGAAGATGCGCATCTTCCAGGAGGAGGTGTTTGGACCCTTCACTTCGGTCACGTCCTTCTCGACCGAGGCCGAGGCGATCGCGCTCGCCAATGATTCACCCTTTGGCTTGGCGGCAGCGATCCGCACCAATGACATCGCCCGTGCCCACCGCGTCGCGGCCGCGATCGAATGCGGCATCGTTTGGATCAACGACCACCATCGGCTCGATCCGGCCTCGCCGTGGGGCGGCGTCAAGCTCTCGGGCATCGGCCGCGAATTCGGTCCAGAATCCTTCGACGATCATTTCGACACCAAGAGCGTCATGATCAACACCGGTGATCAGCCCTTCGACTGGTACCAGGACACCGCGGGCCAGCCGCGGCTGAACTGACGCCTCAGTGGCGCGGCGGCACGGTCGAGCCCCGCGCCACCAGCACCGGCTCCGTCACGATCTGCGGCGTCGCCTCTCTGGCGCCGCCGATCATAGCGAGCAGCAGGTCTCCGCTGCGCTCGCCCATTTCGCGATGGCTGATCCGGATGGTCGAAAGAGCGGGACTGACCATATCGACCAGGGGCATGTCATTGTGGCCGATCACCGAGACGTCGCCGGGACAGGACCGGCCCTGCTCGCGCAAGGCCTCGTAAACGCCGAGCGCCAGAAGGTCGTTGGCGGCGACCACGGCAGTCGCGTCTGGCCGCCTTGCGAGAAGTTCGCGCGCGGCGGGAAGCCCAGCCTCGCGCGTGAAGGCGGTGGCTTCGACGATGGCGTC
This sequence comes from Bosea sp. PAMC 26642, assembly GCF_001562255.1. Lineage (NCBI taxonomy): Bacteria > Pseudomonadati > Pseudomonadota > Alphaproteobacteria > Hyphomicrobiales > Alloboseaceae > Allobosea > Allobosea sp. PAMC 26642. Next base: position 5,052,988 of record NZ_CP014301.1, read on the forward strand.
TTCCCCCGCCGCAATGCCCGCAGCCGCCATCGCCGTGACGAATCCGAGCCGGCGCAATGATCCGGTGGACAGCGATTGCGGCCCCGCGACATGAACGATAGCGCGGTGTCCGAGCCCGATCAGGTGATCGACCGCCAGCTTCATTCCGGCGACGTCGTCGGACACCACCGAGGGCACCCGCGCCGAAGCCTCGGCACGGTTGACCAGCACGACCGGCACCTTCCAGTCGAGGCAGCGCGCCACCGCGTCGTCCCTCAGCGCGACATTGGCCAGCACCAGCCCGTCGACCCGGCGCGCCACCAGCATCTGCAGGATGTCGGGCTGCTCCAAGCGGTCGGGCGGCTGGTCAGCGACGATCAGCGCATATCCATGCGCCGCGAGCGTGCGCTCCAGCCCCGATATGATCGGCGAGAACACGGGATTGGCGATATCGGGCACGATGATGCCGATGAGCCGGGAGCGCCCGCTCCTCAGACTAGCAGCCGCCGCATCGGGCCGGTAGCCGAGCCGCGCCGCCGCCTCCAGGACGCGCTTGACCATCGGCTCGCCGAGCCGGTCGCGCTGCATAGGGTCGAGCGCGCGCGACACTGTCGAGGGGTGCACGCCCACCTCCCTCGCCACGTCCTTGATCGTCGCCAGCCCAGCCATGATCCGCTTGTAGCGGCCGCGCTTGACGGCTGCAATCGACTGCCATACGGTCTGCGCAATCGATTGCGCAGCCTGATGGTGAAGCGCAACGGCGGCCGGATCGGCCGCGACGCGGGAGCCGGCGGCACCATGTCCGGCCAGGGAGGTTCAATGATCATCGCGCGTCAGGAAGACGTGACGCAGGCCGTTCTCGCCGCCATGGACGGAGCCGAGGATGTGCGGCTGCGCACCGTGATGGCGTCGTTCGTGCGCCATCTCCACGCCTTCGCCCGCGAGGTCTCGCTGACCGAGGCCGAGTTCGAGCACGCGATCGACTTCCTCAACCGCATCGGCCAGGCGACCAATGACAGCCACAATGAGGGGGTGCTGTTTTCCGACGCCGTCGGGCTCTCGACGCTGGTCTGTCTTCTGAACAACGGCCAGGGCGGCGCCACCGAGACCGCCGCGGCGCTGCTCGGCCCGTTTTGGCGTGCCAATGCGCCGATGACGGAGACTGGCGGCTCGATCCTTCGATCGCCGACGCCCGGCGCCCCGCTCTTCGTCGACTGCCTCATCCGCGACGGGCAAGGCGCACCGATCGAGGGCGTTCGCGTCGATGTCTGGCAGGCCTCTCCCAGCGGGATGTACGAGAACCAGGACGAGAGCCAGGCCGACATGAACCTGCGCGGCGTCTTCACCACCGATGCGCAGGGGCGCTTCGCCTTCCGGTCGGTGAAGCCGGCCGGCTATCCAGTCCCGACCCATGGCCCGACCGGCGAGATGCTGGCCGCCCAGCAGCGCCACCCCTTCCGGCCGGCGCATCTGCATGTGCTGGCCTACAAGCCCGGCTTCAAGACTCTGATCACCCAGGTCTTCGTCGACGACGACGCGCATCTGGAAAGCGACGTCGTCTTCGGCGTGACACGGGCTTTGATCGGCGATTTCCGTAAAGGTCAGGGTCCAGCACCCGCCGCCGACGTGTCCGGAGATTGGTTCTCCCTCGCCTATACTTTTGTGATGGAGCAAGGCGACGCCGTGCTCCCGACGCCCCCTATCAAGTGAGCCGATCCCGATGACGCAAGTACTCGCAGGCAAGGTCGCGGTCGTGCTCGGTGGCTCAGGGGGAATCGGCGCCGCCGCCGCCGTGGCTCTGGCCTCGGAGGGCGCGCGCCTCGTCGTGACCTGGCGTAGCGACAAGGCCGCCGCCGACGCGGTCGTCGCGAGCCTGCCGGGCTCAGGCCATCTCGCTAGTCCCGCCACAGTCGAGGACAGCGCCTCGCTGGTTGCCCTTGCCACCGAGGTTCGTGAGCGGTTTGGCCGCTGCGATATCCTGGTCAACAGCGCCGGCTACACCCGGCCGATCCCGATCGCTGATCTCGACGCGCTGACCGACGACTTCATCGACGACATGTTCAAGGTGAACTGGCGCGGCCAGTTTGCCGCGATCCGTGCCTTCGCGCCGCTGCTCAAGGCCTCGGGCGACGGGCTGATCGTCAACGTCTCCTCGATTGCCGGGCTCAACGGCGTCGGCTCCAACCTCGCCTATGCCGCGATCAAGTCCGGCATCGACACGATGACGAAGTCGCTAGCCCGCGCGCTCAGCCCCGAGGTCCGAGTGATGTCGGTGTCGCCCGGCATCGTCGCGACCGACTTCGTGCCGGGACGCGACGCCGCCGCGCTGGAGAAGGTGGCTCCCACAATCCCGCTGAAGCGGGTTGCCACGGCACAGGATGTCGCCCGCGCGATCGCCGCCTGCGCGACGCATCTGACCTACTCGACCGGATCGATCCTGATCGTCGATGGCGGCAGGGCTCTGTGAGGCGATGACCATGCGCGCGATGCTTGACAAGGTCGTTATCACCTGCGCCGTCACCGGCAATCTGACGCGTCCCGACCAGACACCTCACCTACCGGTAACACCAGAAGAAATCGCCGATGCCTGCCTGGGCGCGGTGGAGGCCGGGGCCGCGATCGCCCATATCCATGTCCGCGAGCCCGGCACCGGCGCGCCCTCGATGCGGCTCGACTACTATCAGGACGTGGTCGCGCGCATCCGGGCCCGCAACAGCGCGCTGATCCTCAACATCACCACGGGACCCGGCGGGCGCTTCGTGCCCTCGCAGGACGATCCGAAGATCGCCGACCCCGGCACCACGCTGATGAACCCGGAGGAGCGCGTCGCCCATATCGCGGCGTTAAAACCCGACATCTGCACGCTCGACCTCAACACCATGAACTCGGGTGGCCAGGTCGTGATCAATACGCCCGGCAATGTCCGGCGCATGGCGAAGGTGATCCGCGCGGCCGGCGTCAAACCGGAGATCGAGCTGTTCGATTCAGGTGACATCGCCCTGCTGCACGATCTGCTGGCCGACGGCACATTGTCAGGACCGGCGCTGACCTCCTTTGTGATGGGCGTGAAATACGGCTTCCAGGCCTCGCCGGAAACGGTGCTCTATGCCCGCGGCCTGCTACCGGCAGGCGCGCATTTCACCGCGATCGGTATCGGCCGCTCGACCTTCCCAATGGTGGCGCAGTCGGTGCTGGCTGGTGGTCATGCCCGCACCGGCCTGGAGGACGCCGTCTATATCGACAGGGGCACGCTTGCACCGTCCAACGCCGCCATGGTCGCCAAGGCGCGGCTGATCATCGAGCAGCTCGGCGCGCAGATCTCCACCCCCGCCCAGGCACGCGAACTCTTCGGCCTGCCTTCGGTTGGCCCCTCGCCTGGACGAGCGTCATGACACGAAAACGAGCACGGGAACGGGCATGAACGCACCGGCGAAGATCACCTCCACTACGGCGACGGCGCTGAGGCTGCAGGCGAAGGCCGAGACGATCGAGGCGGTCGCACCCGCCATCGAGCGGCGCGCGCTAACGCTGGGCGGCCCCGGCGACGTGATTGTCGAGGTCAGGGCCGCGGCCGTGAACCCATCCGACGCAAAAGCCGCAATCGGGATGATGCCCTATGCCGTGTTTCCGCGGACCCCAGGGCGCGACTTCGCCGGCGTCGTCGTCGAGGGCCCCGCCGAGCTGCTAGGCCGCGAGGTCTTCGGGTCGTCGGGCGATCTCGGAATCCGCCGTGACGGCACCCATGCCAGCCATCTCGTTGTCGAGGTGGATGCCGTCGTCGAAAAGCCAACGGGTCTGACGCTGGCAGAAGCAGCCGGAATCGGCGTGCCCTTCGTCACCGCCCAGGAGGGCTTTCGCCGCGCCGGCATGCCCCGTCCGGGCGAGACCGTGCTGATCCTTGGTCTCAACGGCAAGGTCGGCCAGGCCGCCGCCCAGATCGCCTCCTGGCAGGGCGCGCGTGTCATCGGCGTCGTGCGCAAGGACGAGCCGCATGTCGGCCACGCCCATAGCGCGGTCACGGTGATCGATTCCAGCCGCGAAGATGTGGCGCAGCGCGTGCGCGAGCTGACGGGCGGCAAGGGGGCCGACATCGTCTACAACACGGTCGGCGAGCCCTACTACGAGGCCGGCACCAAGGCGCTGGCCATCCTCGGCCGAATGATCTTCATCGCCGCTTTCAAGCAGACCGTGCCCTTCGACATTTTTGCCTTCTATCGCGGCCGGCACACTTATGTCGGCATCGACACCCTGTCGCTGTCCTCAATCGCCACGGCCGAGGTACTGCGCGACCTGGTGTCCGGCTTCAGCTCGGGCGCCCTGAAGCCCTTCCAGATTGAGCCGAGTGCGATCTACCCGCTGGAGCGGGCGCGCGAAGCCTATGCCGCGGTGCTGGGCTCGTCCCGCGACCGCGTCGTGTTTTTCCCGAACGGATGACCGCCATGCATGTCGTGCGCCTGACTGATGCCCCTCGCTACGAGGCCCCTGGCCATCACGACATGCGGATGTTCCGCCTGCAGGGCCGCGAGGCTGGCCCTTCCGATGTGATGTGGATGGGTATGAGCCAGCTTCTGCCTGGTGGGCGGATCGATCCCTCTGTCTCGCCCGAGGAGAAGCTCTATCTGGTCCTCGAAGGCGAGGTCACCTTCGAGACGCCCGAAGGCGTCGTGACGCTGGGCGTCTGGGACTCCTGCCGGATCGCCCCCAATGAGTCGCGCGCGCTTCGCAACGAAACCAAGCGACCGGCCACCGTGCTGCTCGCCATGCCACTGCCCGGCGCATCGCCGCCCACCCCCGCCAGAGGCTGAAAGCCCGGCTCGTCTCCAAGGAGGACACCCATGGATCGTCGCCAGTTCATGATCGGCACGGGGCTCGCCGCAGGCGCTGCCCTGTCCGCCGGTCGCGCCGCCGCACAAGCCTATCCAAGCCAGCTCGTCCGGCTCGTCGTGCCGTTCTCAGCCGGAAGTATGACCGACATCGTTGCCCGCTCGGTCGCCGACAAGCTCTCGATGCGCTGGAAGCAGCAGGTCATCGTCGAAAACAAGCCGGGCATCGCTGGCACCAGCAGCGTCGTGAAAGGCCCCTCCGACGGCTCGCAGCTGATGCTGACCTCCAACGGTCACACGGTGATCGGCGTGGTCAATAAGAATGTCGGCTTCGATCCGATCAAGGACTTCGCCGGCATCAGCCGCGTCGCGACCACGCCGTCGCTGCTGATCGTGCCGTCCAACGCACCCTTCAGGACGCTGGCTGACTTCATCGCTGCCGCTAAAGCCAAGCCCGGTGATCTTAGCTATGGCTCGGCCGGCATCGGCAGCTCGACCGGCATCGCCGCCGAGCTGTTCAAGCAGCTGACCGGCACGCAGATGGTCCTGGTACCGCATCGCGGCCTGCCCGAATCCCAGCTCAGCGTGCTGCGGGGCGATACCGCCATGGCTTTCACCTTCTTCAGCGTGGGCGGCGACTTGATCCAGTCCGGCCAATTGCGGGCACTCGCGGTTACCGGCACGGCGCGACTGCCACAGCTGCCCGATGTCCCGACCTTCGCGGAGGCCGGCCTGCCGGCCTTCGTCTACGACAGCTGGTTTGGACTGATGGCGCCGGCCGCGACGCCCAGGGCGATCGTGACGCAGGTCAGCCAGGATGTTCGCGAGGCGATGGCTGATCCCGATCTCGCCAGGCGCTTCGCCGCACAAGGCGTCGAGATCACGACCTCCACTCCCGAGGCCTTCGACGCCGACCTCCGCGGCGATGCCGAGCGCTACGGCAAGCTCGTCGCCGCCGCTAGCGGCTGACCCAGGGGCTCGCGCCAAGTCGCCAACAAGACGCCGAAGACGACGGCAAGGGCGCCGCAGAGCGCCCACCGGACCAAACCAAAAAAGCGACAATCCAGGGAGAGACGCTGTGACTGCACCGAGACCCGACCGTCGCGATCTGCTGCTGGGCGGCACTGCCGTGCTCGCGGTCGCTGGCGCCACCCTGCCGAAGGTCCATGCCCAGGCGCGCAGCGACCGGCCGCTGCTCTTCCGCGGCGCGACGCTGGTGACGATGGATGCGCCCGATGGCGGAGTGCGCAACGGCGACCTCCTGGTCCGCGACGGTCGCATCGCGGCCATCGGCCAGGACTTGCCCGCGGGCGAGGCCGAGGTGATCGAGGCACAGGGCAACATACTGATTCCCGGCCTGATCAACAGCCACATCCATCTCGGCCAGGCGATCATCCGGGGGCTCTCGGCCGATCATACGCTGGGCCAGTACTTCCAGGTCGTCGTCGGGCGCTATAGCCCCAAGCTGAGCGCGACCGATCTCGCCGCCAGCGACTATGCCGGTGCGCTCGAGCAGCTCGATGCCGGCGTCACTACGATCTTCGACTGGAGCCGCGAGGTGCTGACGCCGGCCCATGCCGACGCCGCCATCGACGCGATGCGCCGCGCCGGCATCCGTGCCTTCCTCGGCTATGCGATTCCAGGCGCGGCCCAAGGCGGCGAGGCGGTGAAAGCCGATATCCGCCGCGTCCTGGCTGGGCCACTCGCCAGCCGCGAGGGGCGGGTCAGGCTGGCCCTCGGCATCCGCGGGCCCGATTCATCCTCGCCGGAGGACACCACCAGCGACTTCAACATGGCCCGCGAGCTCGACCTGCTGCACCAATTCCATGTTGGCGCCTGGCTCTATCAGGGCCGGCGACCGCGCGCCGTGGCGCAGCTCGCCGCCGACAGGCTGCTCTCCGCGAAATCGATTCTGGTCCACGCCAACGATCTCGAGGAGGACGAATACCGCATCGCCACCGAGGCGGGCGCCAAGTTTTCCGTCACACCCGAGGTCGAGATGCTGATGGGCCATGGCCAGCCGGCGACCGGCCGAGTCCTGCGCAATGGCGGCAGGCCGGGCCTGGGCGTCGATGTCGTCACCGGCATAGGCGGCGACATGTTCACCCAGATGCGCACAGCGCTCGCGGCCGAGCGGCTGTCGGACAATCTCGCCGCCAAGCAGAAGAAGGAGCCGCTCAAGGCCGTGACGCTGACGACGCGCCAGGTGCTCGCGGCCGCCACCATCGACGGCGCACGCCTGCTCGGCATCGAATCCGAGACTGGCTCGCTCGCCACCGGCAAGCGCGCCGACATCGTCATGCTTAAGGGCCGCGGGCTGGCGACGACGCCGCTGCATGATCCGATCGCCGCCGTGGTGATGCAGGCCCATATCGGCATGGTCGACACCGTCCTCGTCGATGGCGAGCCGATCAAGCGCACCGGCGCCTTCATCGGTCGCGACATCGCCAGGGCGGCGAGCGACCTGCAGCGCCAGGCTGCCGAGCTGATGACACGCTGAGACCGCATCAATCATAAAAACGGGAGAACGCCAGATGACCAGGGGATGGAACCTCACCCGCAGGGCCGCGCTCGCGGCCTGCGCCCTCATGCTCGGCAGCGCGGCAGCGCCGGCCCAGGAACTCAAGCCGGTCAGGCTCGTGGCTTTCGCCGGTGCCTCGAACTGGCCGGTCTGGGTCGGCCAGCAGAAGGGCTTCTTTGCCGCCGAAAAGCTGCAGGCGACGCTCGAGATTACGCCGAATTCGCGTCAGATGGCGGCCGACGTCTACGGCGGCAACTTCGACATAGCCCTTACCTCGATCGACAATGTCGTCGCCTATGTCGAGGGCCAAGGCGAGGCGCAGCTACCTGGACAGGCCGATTTCGTGGCCTTCATGGGGATCGACGACGGCATGCTCGCGCTGATGGCGGTCCCGGGCACGGCTTCGATCGACGCCCTTAAGGGCAAGACGCTCTCGGTCGATGCGATGACGACGGGCTTCGCTTTCGTGCTGCGCGAGGCGCTGGCGAAGTCGAACATCAAGCCGGACGAGGTCAGCATCGTCGCGGTCGGCGGCGGCGCGCAGCGCCTAGCCGCCCTACGCGAGCAGAAGCAGACCGCGACCCTCCTCAACGCCCCGCTCGACCTGATCGCGGAGAATGCCGGCTCGGTGCGTCTGGCCGACATGCGCGGCCTGATCGGCCCCTATCAAGGCATTTCTGGAATGGCGCGCAAGACTTGGCTGGCGGAAAACCGCGACCCGGCCAAGGGCTTCCTGCGCGCCTTCCATGCCTCCGTCGCCTGGCTCGTCGACCCTGCCAACAAGGTCGAGGCGATCGCGCTTCTGCGAGAGCGCGTCCAGGGTACCTCGCCCGAGCTCGCCGAGAAGATCCATGCTCGCCTGACCGATCCGCAGCGCGGCATCAAGCGCGACGCCATGATCGACATCGAGGGGCTGCGCACCGTCCTGCGGCTGCGGTCAACCTACGCCGCAGCGGGCAAGACCCTCGATGACCCGACGCGCTACATCGACGCGACCATCCTTCCTGAGGCGCTGGCCAGGCGCTGAGCGCCGGGTCCCGGCCGTCACGCAGAGACTGCAGGAGAAAGCCATGGACTTCGTACTCAACGGCAAGCCAGCGCAGGTCGCACCGCGTCCGGGGCTGACCCTTCTGCAGGCGCTGCGCAACGAGCTCGCGGTCAATTCGCCAAAATATGGCTGCGGGCAGGCCCAGTGCGGTGCCTGCACGGTGCTTGTCGACGGCGAGCCGGTCCGCTCCTGCGTGCAGCCGGTAGAGGCCGCCGCCGGCGGCTCGGTCACCACGCTGGAGGGCTTGATGCGCGACGGCAAGCCAGGCCCGCTGCAGCAGGCCTTCATCGCCGAGCAGGCCGCTCAATGCGGCTACTGCACAGCCGGCATCCTGATGACGGCGCAGGCGCTGCTGGCGCGAAAGCGCAACCCGAGCGAGGCGGAGATCCGCGCCGAGCTCGACGGCAATCTCTGCCGCTGCGGCACGCAGAACCGTGTCGTGCGCGCCATCCAGCGCGCCTCCAGGGAGGCCTGACCGATGACGACCGTTCTCGATCGCCGCAGCCTTCTGAAGGCCGCAGGCTCGCTCTCGCTGGCCTTCTCGATCCCGCTCAATGCCGAAGCGCAGGCGCCTGCACCGCAGCGCCCGCGCCTGCCGGGCGACCTCGCCACCACGCCCCGCCTGGATTCCTGGCTTCGCATCAACGCCGACGGCACCGTCACGCTGATGGTCGGCAAGGTCGAGCTCGGCCAGGGTATCCTGACCGCCGTTGCGCAAGTCTGCGCCGAAGAGCTCGACATCGACATCGGCCGGATCCGGATCATCTCCGGCGACACCGCGCTGGTCCCCAATGAGGGCGTCACTGCGGGATCCTTCTCGATGCCCAACTGCGCCACCGCCGTCCGGCACGCCTCGGCCGAAGCACGCGGCATCCTCGTTGGCCTGGCTGCATTGAAGCTCGGCCAGCCGGCCCAGAGCCTCAGCGTCACCGATGGCATGGTCAGCGCCCCGGGTGGCGCCAGCGCGGCGTTCTGGGATCTGGTGACCGGGAAGGAACTCGCAGTCGACGCCGCCGGCCAGGCGACGCTCAAGGCCGCGAGCGCCCACCGCTATATCGGCCGGCCCGTGCCGCGCCTCGATCTGCCGGCCAAGCTGAGCGGCGGCGACATCTTCCTGCAGGATCTGCGGCCCGCCGGCATGCTGCATGGCCGCGTCGTGCGCCCGCCGGCCTACAGTGCGACGCTGGCCTCGCTGGGGACGAAAGACGTGGAGGCCATGCCGGGCGTGGTCAAGATCGTCCGCAACGGCTCCTTCCTCGGCGTGGTCGCGCAGACCGAGGACCAGGCTCTCGCGGCCATGAAGGCGCTGGAGACCGCGGCGCGCTGGAATGTCGAGGCCTCGATGCCAGGTCATGAGGGCATCTATGACTGGCTGCTCGCGACCAAACCGGCCCGCGACATCCCGATCAAGGCTCAGACGCGCAGCGATGCCACGCCGGTCGCCCGCACGCTCGAGGCGAGCTATCGCCGGCCCTACCAGATGCATGCCTCGATCGGCCCCTCGGCGGCGGTCGCCACACTCGCCGACGGCGTCATGACAATCCAGACCCACAGCCAGTCAGTCTTCGAGACCGGCGCCGCCATCGCCCAGATGCTCGGGCTGGCTGACGACAAGGTCCGCTGCCAGCATGTCCAGGGCTCGGGCTGCTACGGCCACAACATGGCCGACGACGCCGCGGCGGATGCGGCCCTGCTGGCGGCCGCCGTGCCGGGGCAGCCGGTGCGCCTGCAATACACCCGCGCCCAGGAGCATCTCTGGGAACCTTATGGCTCGGCCATGGTGGTGAAGACGCAGGCGAGCCTCGACAAGGACGGCAATGTGCTCGACTGGACGCTCGACCTCTGGTCGACCCCGCACGGCACGCGGCCCGGCGGCCAGGCCGGAAACCTCCTGTCGGCACGCTATTTGGAGAAACCCTTCGTAATCCCAGTGCCGCAGAATGGCGGTCCGCCGAATTATGCCGCCGACCGAAACGCAATCGCGCTCTACGAATTTCCCGGCCACAAGGTCACGACGCATTTCATCACGCAGATGCCCGTTCGCGTCTCCTCGACGCGCGGGCTCGGCGCTTATGGCAACGTCTTCGCGATCGAATCCTTCATCGACGAGCTCGCTTTGGCAGCCGGGGTCGATCCGGTCGCCTACCGGCTTCGTTTCCTCAAGGACGAGCGCGCCCGCGCCGTCCTGGTGAAGGCTGCAGAGGCCTTCGGCTGGGAGCGCTGGCAGAAACGGCCCGACCATGGCCGCGGCATTGCCTTCGCCCGCTACAAGAACATCGCCGCCTATTGCGCCGTGGCGCTGGAGGTCGCTGTCGACCGGGCCACCGGCGTGGTGCGTGTCCTTCGCGCCACCGCCGCCAACGAGGCCGGCGAGATCGTCAACCCGGACGGCATCGCCAACCAAATCGAGGGCGGGCTGATCCAGTCCCTGTCATGGTCGCTGAAGGAAGAGGTGAAGTTCGACGATACCCGCATCCTGTCGGATGGCTGGGACAGCTACCCGATCCTGACGTTCAGCGAGACTCCGCCGGTCGAGGTCGTGCTGATCGACCGCAAGGGAGCGGCGTTCCTGGGCACCGGCGAGGCCTCGCAGGGGCCAACCGGGGCAACACTCGCCAATGCCGTCGCCGACGCGATCGGAGTGCGTTTGCGGCAACTGCCGTTGACCCCCGAGCGCGTTAAAGCGGGGCTTAGGGCTTAGCGTCGCAGGCCAAGAATGTTTCGGCGTGCAAGTTTGCCCCGTTGAGGCGGGGGATATGGCTCATTCGTTATCGTCAAGCCGTCGCTGCCTTAATGAGAAGTGCCGGTTTCCGATCTACAGTCGGCTCCGGCACGCACAATAGGCGCCCCCCTGATCGGTTGCCTTGTGTCGGGTGACCAAACCATGTGAACTGCGGCCCCAAATTCGCTGCCAGGAACGAGATTTGATGCTGCGGTCCGTCGCAACCGGCCTCCCGACAAGGGTCGTCATCATCGCGTTCTTCGGCGTGATCGTGCTGCCCGGCACCATCTTCGCAAGCGTGCTCATGTCACGCTTTGCACAAGCCGAGCGCAGCCGCTTCCAGCAGGAGGCCAGGGAGGTCGCGAGCACGGCCGCCTCCGTGGTGGACCAGCACATACGCGGGTGGCAGGCGACACTCCAGACGCTGGGCACTTCGGAGAATCTCCGGAGCGGCAACCTCGAAGCGTTCTATCGTCAGGCGCTGGCCGTGAAGACGTTCATCGGCGCCGATATCGGCCTGCGAGACCTCGACGGCCAGCAACTCGTCAATACGCGTCAGGTCTTCGGCAGGGCGCTGCCTCTGACCCCCATGGGGGTCGACCGGCAGATCATCTCGTCGCAGAAGCCCTATGTGGCGGATGTCTTCACCGGGGCTATTGCCAATGCGCCTCTAGTCGCGGTCGTGGTTCCGGTCTCGATTGGGGGCGTGCCGCGCTATCTGCTGCATGTCAGCGCCGAGACCAAACTGTTCTACGACGTCATCCGCACGGTCACGCCCCCAGGCTGGTTCGTCGCGGTCGGTGATCGGGCCGGCGTCTACGTGACCCGATCAGAACAGCATGAGGCTTTCACGGGCCGCCCTGGCGTGCCGGCCTTCCTGGAGAAGGCCGTCGGCAGAGAGGGCACTTTCATCGGCCAGAGCGCGCTCGGCGAGGACGTTCTCGTCGGCTATGCCCGCTCCGAGCTGTCAGACTGGCTGATCGCCGCCAACATCCGGCAAAGTGTGATAGAGCGACCACTGCGCGAGGCCCTCCAGGCGCTAGTGGCAGGCGGCGCGATGGCGCTTCTGGTCGCCTCTTCCCTTGCCCTTCTGTTGTGGCGCCTGATCGAAACTCCGCTCAAGGCGTTGACGGCAGCAAGTTCGAAGCTCGGGCAATTATCGTCCCCCATCGCCGCGCCGACACGGCTGCGCGAGTTCGTCGCCTTGAGGGACGCGATGTCCGAAGCGTCATCCCAGCTCAGTGCCAATAGTGCGGAGCTCGAGGGCAGGATCCAGGCGCGCACAGCGGAGCTGGAACGGGCCAACGAACGCCTCAAGCAGGAGGGCGAGGAACGCCTGCGCGTCGAATCCATGTTGGCGCAGTCACAGAAGATGGAGGCCGTCGGCAACCTCACCGGCGGCGTCGCCCACGACTTCAACAACCTCCTGCAGGTCGTCAGCGGCAACCTCGAATTGCTCGGCCGTGAGGCGGACCTGAGCGAGAAGGGGCGGGGACGGCTTGCCAATGCCATGTCAGGCGTCGCGCGGGGCTCGCAGCTTGCCAGTCAGTTGTTGGCGTTCGGACGCCGTCAGGCGCTCGCACCCAAGCCGATCAATGTCGGACGGCTTATCCGCGGCATGGATGACCTGTTGCGTCGCTCGATCGGCGAGGCCATCGAAGTCGAGACTGTCATCGCCGGAGGCCTCTGGAACACGTTCGCCGATCCGACGAATGTCGAGAACTGCATTCTCAATCTGGCGATCAACGCGCGCGATGCCATGGAGGGCTCGGGTCGTTTGACGATCGAGGCGGGAAACGCCTTCCTCGATGACGTCTATGTCGCGCGCCATGCGGATGTGACATCCGGTCAATATGTCGTCGTCAGCGTGACCGACACGGGCTCGGGCATTGCACCGGACGTCATGTCGAAGGTTTTCGAGCCGTTCTTCTCGACGAAGCCGATGGGCAAGGGAACAGGACTCGGGCTGTCGATGGTCTACGGCTTCGTCAAGCAGTCGGGCGGCCATGTGAAGATCTACAGCGAAGTCGGTTTGGGCACGACGATCAAGATCTACCTCCCTCGGTCGATGAGCGCAGAGGAAAACACTGCGCCCGATGACGCGCGCCCTATCGTGGGCGGGAACGAGACCGTGCTCGTCGTCGAGGACGACGACGCCGTCCGCGAAACAGTCATCGGGCTCCTGTCCGAACTCGGATACAACGTGCTCAAGGCCTCCGATGCCCAAAGCGCGCGGAGCATTGTCGAAAGCGGGGTCGAGATCGACCTGCTGTTCACCGACGTTGTGATGCCGGGTCCCCTGAAGAGCGCGGACCTTGCGAGACAGGCGAAGCTGCGCCTGCCACAACTCACGGTCCTTTTCACCTCAGGCTATACCGAGAACTCGATTGTCCACGGCGGCAGGTTGGATGACGGCGTCAACTTGTTGTCGAAGCCGTATACGCGTGAAGCCCTGGCGCGGAAAATCCGGCAGGTCCTTCCAGAAGTGACATCGCCTGAGGCTGAAGATCGCCGCGCTTCGGAAACGGTGTTGCTGGTGGAAGACGATGCCCTGATCAGAATGGACACCGCTTCACTGATCGAGTCGCTAGGGTTCGTCGTAGTGGAGGCAGCGACGGCCGAGGAGGCGCTCGGGATCGCAAGGACGAAGGCGATTGACCGTCTGGTCACCGACATAGGTCTGCCGGACATGGACGGCATGGAACTGGCGAGGCGCGTTCGTGAACTGCATCCTCAACTCCCCGTCGTCTTCGCGACGGGGCGCCACGAGATCCTGGAGGTTGAAATGGACAGCCGTACCAGGCTTCTGCCTAAGCCTTACGGCGCAGGGGATCTGGCGAGAGTCCTTGCATGATGTCGCGCATGTGCCCAGCGTAGACCCACGTTTCGCCCGTGATCTATAAGCGCGAAGCTTTCGAAAAGGCTCGAACGTATGGCTGATCGCCGACCCTGCAGTGGCCCTGATGAAATGGGGCGCGAGGATGAGAACCGTGCCGTTTCGGTGTTGATCCGACTCTGTTGATGTCGCCCGGTGTCACGCCCGGCTCGTACATCGCAAGCGTTCAGTGCCATGTTGACCAAGGCTGTCTCGAACTGGCTCGTGTCTCCACGAAGCACGCTTCGGAACCGAGTTCCGTATCGAAGCGGATTCGTCCCCCCACATCCGAGTGATCTGGGAGACGGTTCTACACAAGCGCAGCCCACCGCAGCGCAGATGAGCAGCATAGCCAGCCGACCTCGCCCATTGAGCCGGGCTCACTCACCCTGCGAGGATCTTGTCGATGGTGATGGGCAGACTGCGGATCCGCTTGCCCGTGACGTGATGGACCGCGTTCGCGATAGCAGCTGCGGTACCGACAATGCCGATTTCGCCTAGCCCCTTGACGCCGATCGGGCTCACTTTGTCGTCATGCTCCTCGACGAAGATCACCTCGATGTCGTGAATGTCAGCATTGGCCGGCACGTGATACTCTGCCAGCGAGTGGTTCATGATCCGCCCGAGGCGATGGTCGGTCAGCGTTTCCTCGTGCAGCGCCATTCCTATGCCCCAGACAATGCCACCGACGACCTGACTCCGTGCGGTCTTAGGGTTGAGTATCCGGCCGGCGGCCACGGCATTGACGATCCGGGTGACGCGTAGCACGCCGAGGTCCTGGTCGATCCGGACCTCCGCAAAGACTGCCGAATGCGTATACGACGAATGGCGCTTGGGCAGCATCATGCCGACGAGACCTGGACCCGCCGATTCCTCGGCCTCGATCTCACCGCCGCCGCCCGCCACTACCACATCGGCCAGGGAGACCGATCGCGATGCATCGGTCCGCGTCAGGATCCTGCCGCCGGCAAAAGCGACATCGTCGATCGCGGCGTTCGCAAGCGGCGAGCCCTCGATCTTGCTTGCCTGCTTGACGAGTTTTTCCCGCAGGGTCTGGCAGGCCGCCATGACGGCGCTGCCGGCCGAGGCGGCGGTCCATGAGCCCCCCTGGACAGGCGAAGTCGGCAACGAGGAATCGCCGAGCAAGACGCTCACATCCTCCATCGCCAGCCCAAGCGCATCGGCGGCGATCTGAGTTAGGATAGTGTAGGTGCCGGTGCCGATATCGGAGGTGGCGCAGGAGATGGAGAGCCTGCCGTCGCTGCCGAGCACAGCACGAGCGGAGGTCTTCATCATATTGGCCTCCCAGACGCCCGTGGCCATGCCCCAGCCGATCAGCTCGCGGCCCTCGCGCATCGAGCCGGGCTTGGCGCTGCGCTTGCTCCAGCCGAAGTGCTCGGCGCCTTCCCGGTAACAGGCGCGCAGCTCCTTCGAGCTGAACGGGACGTCGTCGTTCTCGTCGCGCTCGGCATAGTTGCGCAACCGCAGTTCGAGCGGGTCGATGCCGGTGGCGATGGCAAGCTCGTCCATGGCGCTTTCGAGTGCGAAGAGGCCAAGCGGCGCACCAGGAGCGCGCATGTCGCCGGGCGAATACGTGTCGAGCTTGGCGAGTTCATAGCGGAGATCGACGTTCTCGGCCGGGTAGAGCAGGCCCGACCAGTTCACCACCACCTCCTGGTGATCCTCGAACTGCGAGGTCGCCGCCACCGCCTGATGCTGGATCGAATGCAGTCGGCCGTCTTCGCCCGCACCCAGCGAGAGCATGTTGATGGTTTCAGGCCGAAAGACATGGCCGAACATCTGCTGGCGCGTCAGCTCGAGCCGGACCGAACGTTCGAGCGAAAGCGACGCCATCACCGCCAGGAAAAGCTGGTGCTGCGGCCGTAGCCCAGATCCGAAGCCGCCTCCGACATAAGGTGCGACGACCTGGACGTCGTCGCTCGACAGGCCGAAGACGGCCGCGACATAGGCTTGGCTGTTCTGCACACCCTGGGTCTTGTCGTGGACGGTGATCTTGCCGTCGCCCTTCCAGATCACGGTCGTGGCGTGCGGCTCCATCGGGTTGTGATGCTCGGTGGCGATCGTGTACTCGGCGCTGATCCGAACGGGCGCCTCGCTGAACGCCTTCACCGCATCGCCGCGCGCTGGCGGCGGGGGCGCGATGCCAGTGCGCCCTTTAGGCGGCTCGTAGCTGTTGCTGCGGGCTTGGCTGAGATCGGTCTCATGCGGATGCTCGTCATAGCTGACGCACACGAGCGACGCGGCATGGCGCGCGACGTCGAAGCTTTCCGCTATGACCAGCGCGATCGGCTGGCCGTTGTACTGGATCTTGTCGCTGTAGAGCGGTCGGAACGGCTTGCCAGGCGGGCCGACCATGTCCTGATAGTTATAGGAAAACCAGGCCGTCTTGGGCCGGTTCGCATGGGTGAAGACCTTAATGACGCCGGGCACGGATTCTGCCGCGGCCGCATCGATCGTAGTGATGCGGCCCCGCGCGATGCGGCTCTCGACGATGTAGCCATGAGCGAGCGCGGGCGCGGTGAATTCGGCGGCATAGGTCGCGGTGCCGGTGACCTTGGCGGGGCCGTCGACCCGGCTGCGGGGCGAGCCGACATAGGTGCTGTTCTTCAGCATGATCCGAAGCCTTTCAGGCGATACGCTTGTCGGTCTGCGATTGCGGCGTGCCGGCAGCCGCCTGGGCAAGCGCGCGCACGATCGCGCGCTGCGCCAGATCGATCTTGAAGGCGTTGTGTTCATGGCCCCGCGCGCCGGAGAGCAGCAGACTCGCCGCTTCCGAGAAGGCCCGCTCGTCTGCGGTCTTGCCGGCGAGCGCGTCCTCGGCGTCCTGTCGACGCCAGGGCTTGTGCGCGACACCGCCAAGCGCGATGCGCGCCGAGGCGATCACGCCGCCCTCGATTTCCAAAGCGGCCGCGACCGAGACCAGCGCAAAGGCATATGACAACCGGTCTCGGAGCTTCAGATAGCTGTAATGGCCCGCATAGCCCTGGCTGCCGCGCGGCAGCACGACCGCAGCCACGATCTCGCCGGGCTGCAGCGTGTTGTCATGTTGGGGCGTGTCGCCCGGCAGGCGGTGGTAGTCGGCAAAGGGAATCACACGCTCGCCGGCGGGCCCGGCAATGTGGACCTCCGCACCGAGCGCCGCGAGCCCGACGCACATGTCGGACGGGTGCGTGGCGATGCAGTGCTCGCTGGCACCCAGGATCGCATGGATTCGGTTGAGGCCGCCGATCGCGCCGCAGCCCGAGCCCGGCTCGCGCTTGTTGCACGGTGTCTGGACGTCGTAGAAATAGTAGCAGCGCGTTCGCTGGTTCAGATTGCCGCCGGTGGTCGCGGCATTTCGCAGCTGCGGGGTCGCGCCGGCCAAGATCGCACTCGCCAGCAGCGGAAAGCGCACGTTGACGCGCTCGTCATAGGCGACCGTGCTGTTGGGGACGAGCGCGCCGATGCGCAGCCCGCCATCCTCGGTCTCGTTGATACCCTTCAGGGCATCGATCCGCGTGACGTCAATGAGCGTCGAAGGCTTCTCGACATTGTATTTCATCAGATCGACGAGATTGGTGCCGCCGGCGATGATGCGCGCCGCCGGCTGGTCGGAGAGCGCCTTCACGGCCTCCTCGATGGTGCCGGCGCGATGATAGGAAAACCGGTTCATTCGGCGGCCTCTCTCTGCAGTTGGCCGCGCTGCACGAGCACGTCCTCGATCGCATCGACAATGTTGGGATAGGCGCCGCAGCGGCAGATGTTGCCGCTCATATGCTCGCGGATTTCCGCGCGCGTGACCGCGTGGCCCTCCTCGATCAGGGCGACGCCCGAACAGATCTGGCCCGGCGTGCAATAGCCGCACTGGAAGGCGTCGCGCTCGATGAAGGCGGCCTGTAGCGGGTGCAGGACGCCGTCCTGCGCCAGCCCCTCGATCGTGTTGATGGTCTTGCCGTCCTGCATCACCGCAAGCTGCAGGCAGCTGTTGATGCGCTGCCCGTCGATGATGACGGTGCAGGCGCCGCACTGGCCGTGGTCGCAGCCCTTCTTGGTGCCGGTCAGGACCAGATCGTGCCGCAGCAGATCCAGCAGCGTCGTCGACGGTGAGACGTCAAGCGACCGGCGCTCGCCGTTCAGGGTGATCTCGGTGGGGACGGTCTGGGTCCCGACGATGGCGTGGGCGGGCAAGGCTTGGTCTCCTGCGACCGACGGGCGAGAGCGGTAATGATCCGGGGCGAGCGCCTGATCCGATGCCGGTTGCCCTACAACAGGAGCCGCCGCGGCATGTTCCACAGTTTCGGATTGGAACAATTCGTCTATCGCCGGACATGTCGTCGCGGTCCGCTCGGCAACGCCGGCAGTGCTTGAGAATGCGCATGGCAGGGATCGTGCCGGCGACCGCGCCAATGCGCTTCGGCAGCAACTGACACCGCGGCGGCCTGAAACTGCCGGTAATCACGATCCCGGCAACGAGGGCCGTTTCGGGGCCCGGCGGCCCGACAAACGGGGAACATGTGCCGGATGGGGCTGTTGAGCACCGACCCCAACGAGGAATTCTCGACCTTATGAAGACCATCCACCTGAAGACCGTTTCGCTTACGTTGCTGTTCGCCACGAGCGCGCTGACCCCCGTTCTTGCCCAGACGGCGGCGCCTGCCCCGGCGGCCATGGTCATGACTGCCTCCAAGCCCGACGTCGACATGGCCGAGGTCCTTTCCGTGCTCGCCGGCCTCGGCGGCAAGCCGATCGAAAGCCTGGAGCCGAGCGAGGCGCGCAAGCAGCCGACGCCGACCGATGCGGTGATGAAGATCATCAAGGACAAGAAGCTCGACGTGAAGCCGCATGAAGGTCTTAAGGTCTCCAACAGCCGCTTCGCCGACATGGGCAACCTGAAGCTGCGCTGGTATGTGCCAGAGAACGCGACCAAGGAGTCGAACCTGCCGATCATCGTTTATTTCCGCGGCGGCGGCTGGGTGATCGCCGATCTCGACGTCTATGACTCGACGCCGGCGGCGCTGGCGAAGCAGACCGGCGCGGCTGTCGTCTCCGTCGACTATCCGATGGGCCCGGAGAACAAGTTCCCTGCCGCCCATGACGAGGCGATCGAGGCCTACAAATACGTCCTGAAGAACGCGCAGGGCTGGGGCTACGACGCCACCAAGATCGCGCTTGTCGGCGAAAGCGCCGGCGGCAACTTGGCGATCAACACCGCCATCGCCGCCCGCGACCAGAACCTGGCCAAGCCAGTGGCGATCGTCTCGGTCTATCCGGTGGTGACCACAAGCATGGACACGCCGTCGGAGAAGGAGCAGGCGGCTGCCAAGCCGTTGAACACGCCGATGATGGCCTGGTTCGTCCAGCACGCCACCAATGGCGGCAGCGACACGCAGGACCCGAGGCTCAACCTGGTTGCGGCTAATCTCAAGGGCCTGCCGCCAACCACCGTTATCAATGCCGAGATCGACCCGCTGAAGTCGGACGGCGACCTGATCGTTGCCAAACTCAGGGAATCCGGCGTCGCGACCACGCACCAGATCTACACCGGCGTGACGCACGAGTTCTTCGGCATGGACGCCGTCGTCGCCAAGGCCAAGGAAGCACAGGCTCTGGCCGTGGCCCAGATCAAGAAGGGCTTCGGCGGCATGTGACCATTACGCGGCGTTTTGCGGATTACCTGAACGATCCCCGTTTGCGCCAGCGATTATTCTGAAAGTAGGTCCCGCTCCCGGAGCGGGCCCGTGGTCTCTTTCGATCCCCATCTATCTATCCCATCGGAGCTTGATCTTGGATCGCCGTACTGCGCTTTGGAGCCTTGCCGGAACGTTCGCCGCCGGCCCGGCGATGGCCGCCGCCACCGTCACGATCGATCGCAGCGATGGCGTGGGTGCCGGGCGCAGACCGGCCGTGCTGCTCCTCCATGGTGCCGACGGCATCACCCGCCGCTCGCAGTATCAATTCGCTTCTGCAGCCCTGTCCGCCCAGGGCTACACCGTGCTGTTTCCGCATTATTTCGAGCTCTCCCGCGAACGCCGTGCCTCCTACGGCGAAATCGGCACCAAGTATCCGCTCTGGCTCGGCGGGTTGAGGAAGGTCATCGATGAGGTGCTGGCCGATCCGGCGATCGACCCCGCCCGGTTTGCCTTGGTCGGCGTCTCCCTTGGCGGTGCGCTGGCCTTGTCGCTGGCCGCGCAGGACCGACGCATCAAGGCCGTGATCAGCTATTTCGGGTTCCGGCCGGGCGATCTTGATGCCGGCAAGCCGCAGGCTCCAACGCTGATCCTGCACGGCGACGCCGACCGTGTCGTGCCGGTGCGGAACGCCGACCAGATCGAGGCCACGCTCCGGGCGAGGGGCGTGCCCGTCGAGAAGCATATCTATCCTGGCGAGGGGCACGGCTTCAGTGGTGCGTCCCAGCTCGACGCCGCCACCCGCTCCGCCGACTTCCTCGGCCGCCAGCTCGGGCGCTGAGTTCCCCGCGATCACGGGCCGGTGCGATGTCATCCCGACAATCGCGTCGACCAGTGCTGCGCGAGCGGTCCGCCGTCGCCCTGGACTGGGTCCAGCCGCGGGATAGCGAGGTGGCGCATGTCGCGGAGCAGAGCAGCCGTCGCCGCCTCGCGCATGATTTCACCGCCCTGGCCGGGCGGATAGGCGCCCACCACCAAGAGGTCGCTGCTTGCGCTCGCACGGCAGTGTCCAGTGCCAACAGGCAGCAGCAGGACATCACCGGCCTTCGCCGCGATCGTCTCACCTCCCTCGCCGCCGATGACCAGATCCACGCTCCCGGCGGCGATCCCGAGAACCTCATGGCCGGTCGCGTGATAGTGATGGAAGTCGTAGATCCCGTTGCGCCATTGCGGGGGCCAGCCATTGGCCTCGAACCGCGTTTCCATCTCAGCGGCGAGGTCGGCGCTCTTCGGCTCAAAAGCGCCTCGGTAAAGGATGACCGGCAGGGCCGGGTTGTTAGGCACGAAGCCGCGGGCTTCGGGTCGAAGAAGAACCAGTTCTTTCATCTGCATCGTCCTGCTTGGAATGCGGATCGTGCGCCGATAACCAGCAGCTCCGACGCCGGTTCCTACCGGCAGGCGGGCAGTGCAAGCCCGGCTGCGGCTGCCAGTGCGATCGCCAGCATGGACAAGCCGTCCAGCGTCAGCGCCGCGCGCGGAAGGAAGCCGTTAACGCCCTCGATGGGCAGCGACCGCAGCTGTCTGGCGGCGTGCAGAACCAAAACCGCGGCCGCGATGGCCGTCGCGACCATCACGACGAATGTGTGCCAGGGCCCGGCATCGGCCCGGCACAGGATCGACTCCAGGGCGTAGATGATGAGGAAGTGCGCGGCCCAGACGATCGGCCCCGTCAGGGCAGAAGCGGCACGCATCATCGGCAACGTCGGTTTGCTCATGAAGCGACCATCCGCGGGAAGCCATGGGTCAGCAGCAGGCCGAACAGGCTTTGGCCGATCGCGTACGCCCAGAATAGCGCCAGATTGTCGAACACCACGCGCCGGACCGAGGTCAGCCGTCCGGCGAGGATGCGGGCGATGGCGAAGCCGGCCATGACCAGCACCGCGCCGGCGATCTGCAGCTGCAGCGCCGCATTGGCATAGACCATCGCGGCATAGCCGCTGGCTTGCGGGCGCAAGCCATCGCGCCAGTGCGACAGGCTGTCGAGCGCGAGCCCCAACAGCAGCGCCAGCATGCCGAGCACGATCAGCAGGGAAAGGCTGACCATCGCCCCACCTTTGCGGGTCAGTAGGCGATGGGCGCTGAACAGCAGGACCGCGCTCGCGACCAGCAGCCCGACGGGAGCGAGCGGCGACCAGGCCGAGGTCAGCGCGGAGGCCTGCGGCCAGTTCTGCGGCGCGACGGTCCAGAGATAGAGGTAGCCGAACAGATAGGAGAGATAGAGCGCGGCGGAGACCAGCATCAGGATCACCATCGCCCACCAGCTGTGCGACAGCGTACCGGACGCGTAGGTCGGCAGGACGATGCCGCCGCCGATATCGACCTCCTCGGAAGGGGCGGGATCGCTGTCCCACATCCAGGCGATGATCGAAACGACCGCCAGCACGCCGCAAATCGAGGCCAGCACGACGGCCTTGACAGTAAGCAGCAGGAAGAAGCCTGCGGTGAAGACCGCAGCGGCCAGATGAGCCCAGCCCGGTCCGCTCAGCCGCATCACATATTGCGGCTCCGCCTCGACCGGGGAGGTCACGATCGTTTCGCGCATGCCGGTCGCGGTGCGCGGCAGGTAATAGCGCCCCGCATCCACGGCGTCGGCTAGGCCCGGCTGACGCCAGAGCGGCTCGCGCGACGTCACGCGCGGCGTGCTACGAATGCCGAAGCTGTGGTTAGGCAGCCATTCCAGCGTGCCCGCACCCCAGACATTGCCGGCGGGCTCGCGGCTCGTGAGCCGCAGATTGCGGGCGACATCGATCAAGAACACCATGATGCCGGCCGCCAGCATGAAGGCGCCGATGGTGGAGACGAGGTTGAGCCAGTCCCAGCCCATGCCGGCCGGATAGGTGTAGACGCGGCGCGGCATCCCGATCAGCCCGGTGATGTGCATCGGCAGGAAGGCGATGTTGAAGCCGGCGAAGATCAGGCCGAAGGCCCATTTGCCCAAGCGCTCCGACAGCGGCCGCGAGCTGAAGGCCGGCGTCCAGTAGTAGACCGCAGCGAACAGCGGGAAGACCATGCCGCCGAACAGCACGTAATGCAGGTGGGCGACGACGAAGTAGCTGTCATGCGCCTGCCGGTCGAACGGCACCATCGCCACCATCACCCCGGTCAGTCCACCGAGCGTGAAGATCGTAAGGAAGCCGATGACGAAGAGCGAAGCGACGGTGACCCTGAGCCGTCCCGCCGCGATCGTCGCGATCCAGGCGAATATCTGGATGCCGCTGGGGATCGCGACCGCCATGCTCGCCGCCGAGAAGAAGCTGAGCGAGCGGGCCGGGATGCCGGTGGTGAACATGTGGTGGACCCACAGTCCAAACGAGAAGAAGCCGACCGCGATCAGCGCCACGACGATCAGCCGGTAGCCGACGATCGGCGTGCCGGTCATCGTCGGCACGATCATCGAGACCATCCCCGCCGCCGGCAGGAAGATGATGTAGACCTCCGGGTGACCGAAGAACCAGAACAGATGCTGCCAGAGCAGCGGGTCGCCGCCGCGCTCGGCGATGAAGAACGGCCAGTCGAAGGCGCGCTCGAGCTCGAGCAGGATCGTCGCCAGGATCACGGCCGGGAAGGCGAAGACGATCATCCCGGCGAAGATCAGCATGGTCCAGGCGAAGATCGGCATTCGCGCCAGCGTCATGCCGGGCGCCCGGGTCCGCAGCACGCCGACGATGATCTCGATCGCGCCGGCGATCGCCGAGATCTCGATAAAGCCGATGCCGAGCAGCCACCAGTCGGCACCGACGCCAGGCGAGAAGCGCGCGCCGGTCAGGGGCGGGTACATGAACCAGCCGCCCGAGGGCGCGACGCCGAAGAACAGCGTGCAGAAGAAGACGATGCCGCCGACGAAATAGGCCCAGAAGGCAAATGCGCCAAGCCTGGGGAAGGGCATGTCGCGGGCGCCGAGCATCGCCGGCAGCAAGAGCACGCCGACCGCCTCGACGGCCGGTACGGCAAACAGGAACATCATCACCGTGCCGTGCATGGTGAAGATCTGGTTGTAGGTCTCCTGCGAGAGAAAGTCATTGCCCGGCAAGGCCAGTTGCAGCCGGATCAGCAATCCCAGGATGCCGGCTGCCAGGAAGAACAGGAAGGCCGTGGCGATGTAGAAATAGCCGATGACCGTGTTGTTGACGTCGCTGATGATGCGCCATCCCTTGGGGCCCGCCCAGACCTTCTCCAGCGCGGCAAGCTCGCCCGCCGGCCTCGGCAGGAGATTGGGGTAGGTCGGATCGGCGGCCGTCGAAGGTGATGTCATGTCAGGCTCGCCAGATAGGCCGCCAGGGCCTGCAGCTCTTCATCGGAAAAGATCCTGAACTCGGGCATCAGGTTGCCTGGCTTGACCGATTGTCCATGCGCGATGAAGCGGGCGAGGTTCTCGGGCGTGTTGGGAATCGTGGCGGCGGTCAGGGCACGCCGGCCGCCGATGCGCGACAGGTCGGGCCCGACCACGCCTGCGGCCGCCGTGCCGCGCACCGCGTGACAGGCGCCGCAGCCGGCGGATTCGAACAGGGCCCGGCCGCGCTCCTGGCCCGCGCGGGCCGGCGGCGCTGCTGCGGCGGCGAGCCAGGCCTCGAACTCGGCCGGCGGCAGGGCTACGATCTCCAGCGCCATCAGCGCATGGGGGCCGCCGCAATACTCGGCGCACTGGCCGCGATACACGCCCGGTCGTTCGGCCTTCAGCCGAAGCGTGTTGGTGCGGCCAGGAATCATGTCGAGCTTGCCGCCGAGGCTCGGCACCCAGAAGGAATGGATCACATCGGCCGAGCGCAGCACGATATCGATCTCGCGCCCGACCGGGATGCGCAGCTCATTGGCCTCTGCGACCGGCTTTCCGTCGGCGCCGGCATAGGCGACGCGCCACCACCACTGCTCGCCGGTGACCTCGATGCGCAGGGCGGCGGGCCGGTCGGTCGCGATCGTCTCGCGCATCAGCCAGACCCCGTA
Organism: Bosea sp. PAMC 26642; assembly: GCF_001562255.1. NCBI lineage: Bacteria > Pseudomonadati > Pseudomonadota > Alphaproteobacteria > Hyphomicrobiales > Alloboseaceae > Allobosea > Allobosea sp. PAMC 26642. The sequence goes on from NZ_CP014301.1 coordinate 5,077,584, forward strand.
GCCGAGCAGTACCGTCAGCGTCACTACCGGAAAGGCGATGCCGCCGAGCTTGATCGCGCGGTCCGAGCCAAGCAGGCGCCGCGTGCGATCCGATCCGCCAATGGCAAGGGCCAAGGCTGCACCGACGATCAGCAGGATGACGCCCGCGCCTGCAAACAGGATCAAAGTCAGGAGCGCGACGCGGCTTGCCTCGTCGCCGGCCGGGGCGAGGGCGGACTGGATCCCGGTGCAGCCCGATATGAGCAGAGCGCCCATGGCGATGCCGGGCAGGGCCGGGCTCGTCATGGGGTTGCCTTGCCCGCAGATGGCGAGAGGCTCGCGAAATAGGCCGCGAGATCGGCTGCCTGCTCCGGGCTCAGCCGGCGTGCGATCGGCGCCATGATCATGCCGGTCTCGCTGCGATCGTTGAGGCCGGCACGCCAGACGCCCAGTTGGCCGGACAGATAGCGCGCGGATTGCCCCGCAAGCCGGGGATAATCCGGCCGCGCCTCCGGACCATGACAGCTCAGGCAGGCGGGAACACCGCGCGACGGCACGCCCTCGCGGGCCAGCACCGCACCACGCTCCAGGGCTCCGGCATCGGCCGACGGATCTGATGAAATCGGCGAAGGCAGGCCGGCGTAGTAGGTCGCGAGCTGTTCGATGGCGCGGTCGGACAATCCTGATACCGCCATTTGCATCACGCCGCTTGGTCGCGTCCCCGCTGCATAGGCTCGCAACGCGCTGGCGAGCATATCCCTGGGCTGGCCGTGAAGGATCGGCACCAGACGGCTTAGCGGCGCCGCCTCCGCGCCATGGCAGCGCGCGCAGGCACCGACGGCGTCGGGCGGCGTCGCGCCTGTCGCGATCGACCGACCGTCCTGTGGCTTGGGTTCGACCTCACCCAGCGCCAGCGCGCGATAACTCTGGGCGTCGAGCGACGGCAGCTTGCGCAGGAAGGCCACCAGCGCCCAGACCTCGTCCTCGCGGTCCAACGCCGGCCAGCCCGGCATACCCGCATATTTCAGCCCGTGCCTGATGATCCAGAACAGCTCGCCATCGGTCCAGAGGCCGACCTTGTCCGCAAGATCGGGGGGCGGCGGCAGCATGGCGGCGGAGACCGGCGTGATCGGCGTGCCCGGAGTGCCATGGCAATAGGCGCAGCCGGCATGGAAATGCCCGGCTCCCAGCCGGATCATGTCGGCGTCCTCGCCGGCGGGCAGGGTGGTATCGGGTGCGCGGGCCCTAACCGAGTTCTCCATGCCAAAGCGCAGGATGGCATCGACGAAGCGGAAATGACCCGTGCTTGCCGCAACGTTGTAGACGCCCAGCCACGCAAACAGCGTTGCGCCGACCAGAACCGCGACGACAAGCGCCGATGCGGCGAGCGCGACGCGGCGCCAGCTCGCCAGCGCCGACAGGCTTGCCGACCTAGCGCGCGCGAGCAGCGACATCGCCATCCGCCCGGTGCGAGGAAGGCTCATCGCCGGTGTCGAGGCGCGCCAGCATCTGCGCGGCCAGGATTATGCCGACGACCAGATAGCTCAGCGGGCAGGCGGTGATCATCAGCAAGCCCGCAAGCTGCTGGTCGGCCAGCGTCGAGGGTCCTGTCGTGCATAGTGCCAACACGAGCCCGGGCAACTCATAGAGATCGCGCTGGGCGAAGATCAGCAGGGCGCCGAGCAGACAGGCAAGCTTCCCGGTCAGCATCAGGGCGGCAAGCGAGCGCCATCCTTGCGACGAACCGGCAGCGATCACGGCGCTCCAGAAAACCACGGCCGAGAGCGCCAGCAGAATGAAAAGCAGGACCTGCAGGAACGCGAACTGCGCCGTGGCCTGCTGGATGGCAGGGGCATGCCAAGCCCAGAGCAAAAGCATCTGGAGCAGGCCGGCGATCCAGATCGCCTGCGGCCCGCCCGGCGCGAACCGGGCACCCAGTCCAAGTGCGGCCAGCGGGGCTACAACATTCATCACGGCGAGATGCTGGAGCATCTGGAGCGAAAGCGGGCCGATCTCGACCATCGCGACCGTAACGAGGCCAACGCCCGCAACCAGGCCGGCGCTGACCAGCGCCGCCGCGGCGCCGTCGCCACCGCTCGTCGCGACGCTGTGATCGGAAATGCCTTGCAAGTCGCGTGTCCCCCCTGACGGGCAACGATCTGTCCGGCCCTGTGGTTCCGCCGGCACGGCCATGCACGCAAACGCCTGAGAACCAAAGCCCCGGGCCGACGTTGAGCTTCCATGACCTGCCGGCCGTCCGTCGGCGAAAGGAGACAAAACCTCATGGCAAGTGCCCGCCGCGCCATCCTCATCGCCAGTGCTGCCATATCGGCGCTGGCGCTTGCATCCTGCAACAGCCAGTCCGTCCTGCCGGAGGAGGCGGGCTACGGCCCCAATCCGACGCTGCCGGAACCGCAGTCGAGCTGGTTCCCGACGCTCAAGATCGCCGATGCGGTTGGCTGGAAGGTGGGCGAGAAGCCCACCGCCGCCGATGGCGGGCAGGTTACCGCCTTCGTCACCGGCCTGGCGCATCCGCGCTGGCTCTACGAGCTGCCCAATGGCGACATCCTCGTGGCCGAAAGCGACGCGCCGCCCAAGCCGGAAGACAAGAAAGGGGGCATCCGCGGCTGGGTTCAGGGCCTCTTCATGAAGAAGGCCGGCTCGCAGACGCCGAGCGCCAATCGGATCACACTGCTGCGCGACAAGGACGGCGACGGCGTCGCCGAGACCAAGAGCATCTTCCTCGAAAACCTGACCTCGCCCTTCGGCATGGCTCTGATCGGCGACCAGCTCTACATCGCCAATGCCGACGCAGTGGTGCGCGTGCCCTATGTCGAGGGCGAGACCAAGAGCGCCGCGGCACCGATCAAGGTCGCCGAGCTTCCTGCGGGCCGCAACCATCACTGGACCAAGAGCCTGGTCGCCAGCGCCGACGGCTTGCGCCTCTATGTCGGCGTCGGCTCGAACTCGAATGTCGGCGAAAACGGCATGGCCGAGGAGGAGAAGCGTGCAGGCGTGCTCGAGATCGATCCGAAGACGGGCGCCACCCAGGTCTTCGCCACGGGGCTGCGCAATCCCGTCGGCATCGACTGGAACCCCACGACCAAGGAGCTCTGGGTCGCGGTCAACGAGCGCGACGAGATCGGCGACGACCTCGTGCCCGACTACATGACCTCGGTGAAGCGCGACGGGTTCTATGGCTGGCCCTACAGCTATTACGGCCAGACGGTGGACAAGCGGATCGAGCCGCCCCGTCCCGACCTGGTCGCCAAGGCTATCAAGCCCGATTATGCGCTGGGCTCGCATACCGCGTCGCTCGGCATGACTTTCGTCAAGGATGAACGCATGGGACGCGCCTATCCGGCCGGCGCATTCATCGGTCAGCACGGTTCGTGGAACCGGGAGCAGCCGGTCGGCTATCGCGTGATTTTTGTGCCCTTCATCGACGGCAAGCCCGCCGGGATGCCCAAGCCCGTGCTCACCGGTTTCCTCAACGACAAGGGTGAGGCTCGCGGACGTCCGGTCGGGGTTCTGGTCGATCAGCGCGCCGGTCTGCTGGTGGCGGACGATGTCGGCAATGCGATCTGGCGCCTTACCGTGCCGACAAGCTAATGATGTAAGGGAGCGCGCTCGGTGCGCTCCCTTCCGGAACTTCTTGCCCGGCTGTCGGTATAGCTTTTCAAAAAATTGCAAGCGCCTGAAGCACCGCACGCGCAACCGCCCCCGCGACTACAAGATCTGCCAGTGGACCGTCGAATGACCGCACGCCTTCTGACGGCGCGGGACCGCTCTCACGTTGTGTTGGTTGATTTTGATGCCGCGCGATGCGGCGATCGTTCAGGAGGCGAAGATGCCGGCAAAGTCAGCGGCTCAGCAGAAGGCGGCGGGAGCGGCGCTTGCCGCCAAGCGCGGCGAGATCAAGAAGAGCGAGATCAAGGGCGCGTCGAAGTCGATGGCGAAATCGATGACCGAGGCCCAACTCGACGAACTCGCCTCGACCAAACGCAAGGGCAAGCCCGAGCACGTCTCGAAATCTTAAACCGCACCAAGCCCAATTCCGAGCGTGCCTCCCAGCTCGTTCCAGCGGAACGAAGGCCGCCGCCTACTGGCGCGGGTCGATGGCGTCGGCGACGGCATCCTTCTTCGCTGGGGACAGCAGCGTCATTACCAGGATGAAGCCCGCGAAGACGAGGCAGATGGCGTTGGTCAGGATCAGCGGCCACTGTCCTTGCGCGATGCCATAGACCGTCCAGAGCACGAACCCCGTCGTCGTCAGCGCATACATTGGCGGCGAGAGGGAGGAAGTGTCGCGTGTGCGCAGGATCTTGAACGCTTGCGGCACGAAGCTCGACACCGAGCAGGCCGCGGCTAGAAAGCCGATGATCGACACGGCGTCCATGGCCGTCAGCTACCGATATCGGCGCCGGCACGCCGGCTGCCGTCGAGTCCCGGCGCGGATGCACGCCCGTCGTCACCGTGCATCGAGACCATGTCCTGAAGCGCTTCGGTTCCCCAAGCCAGTGTCGTCTCGGGCGCATCCTTCGGCGGGCGGCCGCGCATGACATAAGAGTCGCTACGTTGTGCCGTGGTCAGGGCCTCGACCCTGTCGTGGAAGGACGATAGCACGCACACGGGATCGGCATTGCGCGGATCTCCCGTCAGGGCCATGGCCTGGCAGCGGCAGCCGCCGAAATCGATCTCGCGTCGCTCGCAGCTGCGGCATGGCTCGGCCATCCAGTCGGTGCCGCGGAAGGCCTCGAAGGCCGGCGAGCCCCGCCAGATCTCGGCCAGCGAATGCTCGCGCACGGTCCAGAACGCGAGGCCAGGGATCGACTGGGCGGCGTGGCAGGGCAGGACCAGGCCCCGAGGCGTGACATTCAGCGACTGCCGGCCCCAGCCATTCATGCACGGCTTGGGAAACCGTGCGAAATGGTCCGGTGGGACATAGTCGATCGTGATGCGGTCGGCCGTCTCGGCGCGCAGGCGACCGACCTCGTCGCGAGCCGCCAGCGCGTCCGCCATATCGGGCATCAGCGCCTCGCGGTTGCGCTCCGCCCAGCCGTAATACTGCGCATGGGCGAGCTCGATCCGCCGTGCACCCATCGCGATGGCCTCATCGACCATCGCGCCCATATGGCCGATATTGCCGCGATGCAGGACGACGTTGATCGTCAGCGGCAGGCCGACCTCGGCCACGATGCCGGCAAAGAGACGCTTGCGCTGATACGATCCACGCAGGCCGGCTATGCGGTCGGCATTATCGGATTGCGTATCCTGAACCGAGAGTTGGAGATGATCGAGCCCGGCCTGCGCCAGCGCGGCCAGCCGCTCGCGAGGAAGGCCGATGCCGGAAGTGATCAGGTTGGTGTAGAGCCCGAGACGGGCGGCCGCTGCGACGAGCTCGACGAGATCATGCCGCGCCGCCGGCTCGCCACCGGAGAGATGCAGCTGCAGGATGCCGAGGCCGGCAGCCTGCTCGAAGACCCTGATCCAGTCCGAAGTCGCCAACTCGTCGGACTTGCGGTCGAGATCGAGCGGGTTCGAGCAATAGGGACAGGCGAGCGGGCAGCGATGGGTCAGCTCGGCCAGCAGCGCGAAGGGGGCGGGTGCGCTCATGCCTCCACCATCCGCCGTGCGACGAGATCATCGAGGAGCGCCCTCGCATCGCGTTCGATGCGGTCGCGGTCGATCGCATAATTCGTGGCGAGCTGGTCGACGATCTGGTCGAGGCTGCGCTGGCCGTCGCACAGATCGAGGATGGCGACCGAGGATGCGTTGACGCGAAGCACATGCTCGGGCGCGAGCAGGTTGAAGCCGCCGCGGACGCGATCTGCCTGGAGGCGGACGCCACGGGCCAGCCGCGGCTGTGACGTCGCCCCGATCATCGTGCGGCCGGCTCGAAGGCGCCGGGCGGAACGTGTCCGGCCTCGCCATAGGCATGATCGAGCGCATCCAGCATCGCCCAGAGCACGTCGCATTTGAACTCGAGCGCAGCAATGACGGCGCCCTGGTCGGCCGGAGTTCGGGAATTGGCCATAACATAGGCCAGCGCGCTCTCGACGTCGCGCGAGGCCTGCTCGGGCCGCGCCGTGAAGTAGCTTAGGCTCTCGCTGCTGACGAAGTCGTAATGCGCCAGCATGCCGCTGACGCGCGTCTTGATCACCTGCGGCGAGAACAGCTCTGTGAGCGAGGACGCCACCGCCTCCAGCAGCGGACGTTCCCTAACGAAGTTGACATAGGCGTCCACGGCAAAGCGCGTCGCAGGCAGCACGCCCTTGAAGGCGATGACGTCCCGTCTTTCGAAACCGAGACTTTCGCAGAGGCGCAGCCAGCGCTCGATGCCGCCCTCGCCATCCGCGCCGCCATCATGGTCAATCAGCCGCTGGCGCCAGGCGCGCCGCAGCGCGGGATCCTCCAGCCGCGCGATCAGGGTCGCGTCCTTGCGCGGGATCGCCGCCTGATAGGCATAGCGGTTGAGCGCCCAGGCCTGGACCTCACCCCTGCTACACAGGCCCGAATGCAACCGCTGATGAAACGGGTGCCGGTCGTGGTAGCGCCGGGCGCCGACCTCGCGCAGCGCCTCCAGGAATGCTTCCGGCGAAAGCAGGCTCACAATGCGATCTCCATGCCGTCGAAGGCGATCTCGACCCCGGCGTTTTCGACGCAGCTTCGCTCAGGCGAACCTGCGATCAACACGGGGTTGGTGTTGTTGATATGGGTATATATCTTGCGCCTCGCCGGCAGGCTCGCCAGCCAGTCGAGCGAGCCGCCGGGGCCTGTCATCGGCATATGGCCCATCCGTCGCCCCGTCTTCTCGCCCAGATCGGCCCGGCGCATCTCGTCGTCGTCGAACAGGGTGCCGTCGAATAGGATGATGTCGGCATGTTCGGCGCGACGTCGAACCTCGTCACTCAGGGCGGCGCAGCCGGGAATGTAGACGAACGACCCGTTCGGTCCCGACACGGCCACGCCACCGGTTTCGCCGGCATCGCTCTCAGTGATGGGGTCGGTGCCCTCAAGATATAGCGGCACCTTGCCCGGCACGTGGAATAGCGTCAGCTCGCATGATGCCACGGAGATGGGCAGATCAGCCTCTGCCGTCATCCAACCGGCGCTCAAGGGTTGGAACATCGGATTATCTGCGACCGCGGCACGTACGGGAGCGAGCGCCACGATCTCGAATGCGTGCCGCTCTCGCAATGAGAGCAGGCCACCCACGTGATCGATCTCGGCACTCGTCAGGACGACCGTCTCGATCGGCGAATGGCGCGAAGCCCGTGGCCAGAGTGACGGCGTCGCACGCAGCTGTTGTCCGATATCTGGCGACGCATTCACCACCACGCAGGCCTGATGATCGATCAAGGCCAAGGACGATTGTGTGCGCCAGGGCGCGCGCGGATCGCGCTGCCAGGCGAGTGCACAATTGGCGCATCGGCAGTTCCATTGAGGAAAGCCGCCGCCCGCGGCGGAGCCGAGAACGACGGCCTTCATCGATGATCAGTTGTCAGCGTCGGTCACGGACGCGACAACCGGCACAGCGTGAAGATCGTCGTCTTCGCTGGACGGCGCATAGGCGGTCACTTCCATGCCGCAGGCAATGTCTTCGATCGTGGGGGTTTCCCAGGTCATGCGTGTCTCCTTTGCGGTCTGTCGGATGGGAACGCCTCAGCCGGGGGAATGATCCCGACCGGTCGATCACGCAATCGGCAGCCCGGACCACCTCGGGTTCTCGGCACGAGGCCTGGCAAATCGCTTCGGCGGGTGCCGCTCAGCCACTCGGCTACATGGCGACGACCGCCGCCTCAGGGCAGGTACCCAAGTTTCGCATGGGGAACAGTTCGGCAGTGGCCGTGTTGCCGAAGCACGCGCCCTCACGAGAGACGTCTGGAGATCCGCCTTGACGCATCCCACTCCGCCGACCGATCCCCTGCGATATCACCCTGACGTGGAGCAGCTTGAGGCCGACGAGGCGGCGACGGCGGATGGGTTGGTCGCGACAATGCGCTCGATCAGCGAGACCACCTATGAGGATAGCGGACATCCGCTTCGCAGCGTCCATGCCAAGAGCCACGCGTTGCTGAAGGGCCAGATCGAGATCCTGGCAGACCTGCCGCCCGTGCTAGCACAGGGGCTGTTTGCGACCCCGGCGACCTATCCCGTCGCGATCCGCGTCTCGACGATCCCCGGCGATGTCCTCGACGACAACGTCTCGGTGCCGCGCGGGCTCGCGCTGAAGATTTTGGGCGTGCCCGGCGAGCGCCTGGAGGGGTCGAAGACGACACCACGCAGGACTTCGTCATGGTCAATGGCCCCGTCTTCGCTGCCCCGACAGGCAAGGCCTTTCTGGAGAAACTCAAGCTGCTCGCCGCGACGACAGATGTAGCCGCGGGCGCCAAGAAGGGGCTCTCGACTGTGCTGCAGGCCGCCGAAAGCCTCGTCGAAGCCTTCGGCGGCAAGAGCGCCACCCTGACGCAGTTGGGCGGCCATCCCGAGACCAATCCGCTTGGCGAAACCTATTTCACCCAGGTGCCGCTGCTCTACGGCGCGTATATTGCGAAATTCGCGCTCTTCCCGTTATCGACCGAGCTGACCGCGCTGACGAATGCCAAGGTTGACCTGTCAGGAAAACCCGACGGTCTGCGACGGGCCGCAATCGATTTCTTCCACTTCCATGGCGCCGTCTGGGAACTACGCGCGCAGCTCTGCACCGATCTGGAGACGATGCCGGTCGAGGATTCGACGGTCCAATGGCCGGAAAACAAAAGCCCCTTCGTCACCGTGGCGCGCGTCTTCGTCGAGCCCCAGGAGGCCTGGAGCGAGGCGAGGTCGAAAGCCTTCGACGACGGCCTGTCATTTGCTCCCTGGCACGGGCTTGCCGCGCACCGGCCGCTCGGTTCGATCATGCGGCTGCGCAAGCCGGCCTACAGGATGTCGGCCCGCTTCCGCTTCGAGCGCAATGGCTGTCCGATGATGGAGCCGAAGGCGCATCGGGACATCAGCGGCTAGGGCCATCGCCGAAGAGGGCATGGTGGACGAGATCGGGACATGATCCATCACGTTTCTATCGGAACCAATCACCTTGCCCGCTCTCCAAGCTTTTATGATGGGCTTATGCCGACGATCGGACTGGTGCTCAAGGCGAGCGGCGCGAGCGGCTTGGGATATGGCAGCGGCACCAGAGCTTCAGCTCCGAAGTCCCGGTGAACGGCGAAGCTGCGACCATCGGCAATGGTGTCCACATCCATTTGCCGCCGAGACCGGCGCAATGGTCGACAGGTTCTACGCAACGGCTCTTGAACTGGGCCGGCCCAGCGACGGCGCGCCGGGGCTGAGGCCGCGCGGTGACGCCAACTGTTACGGGCGTTCGTGTAGGATCCGGATGGAAAACAAGCTGAAGGCCGTGACCTTTTCGGCCAAATGAGTGCTGTGGGACACGGCATCCGCGCGGCTCTAGGAACCTGGGCACGGATAAGCCGTTGCAGATTGGCGGTCGAGCACCAGCCGCCGGATGGGCTTGGGAATGGCGAAGGGCGACAGAATGCATGGACATGGCACGAGTGTGCTGCCGGCCGCGACCGTCGAGAATTATAATTTCGACGTCAAGCACCAGGGCGAGATCCTCAACAACCGGGTTCGCAAAGGCGCATTCCTCGACAAGCTCGAGGGATTTCGCCAGGACCTCCGCAGGTTCGGTGCCGATCCGATGGGTGACCTGCCCACCGCCGATCTCAGCAAGAAGCAGCTCGGCAGCTTCCTGAATGGCGAAGAGCCCATGGCCGCCGCCATCGTGCAGACGGCGGTCGACGAATTCTCGAACGACATCGCCGACGTCCTGCAACGATTCCTCAAAGATAAGAACTGGAGCGGCGTCGAACGCATCGTCGTCGGCGGGGGCTTCAAGGAGGGCATCATCGGCGAACGCACCATCGCCGCCGCTTCCTTGCGCCTCAAATCCCGGGGCATTGGCGTTGACCTCGCCGCGGTCAGGCAACACCCTGATGAGGCCGGCCTGATCGGCACCCTGCATCTGATGCCATCCTGGATGTTCAAAGGTCACGACGCGATCCTCGCGGCGGATATCGGTGGCAGCAACATCCGCGCAGGGGTGGTCCTGCCTCAGTTGAAGGATGCCAAGGACCTGTCCAAGGCGAGTGTCTGGAAATCCGACCTCTGGCGCCATGCGGACGAAAATGTGCGGCGGACGAAATCGGTCGACTGGCTTGTCGATGCCCTCAAGGACTTCATATCGCGTGCAGAGAAAGATGGGCTCAGCCTCGCGCCCTTTATCGGCATCGGCTGCCCGGGCGTCATCGAGGCAGACGGCACAATCTCGCGTGGCGGCATGAACCTCCCAGGCGGGAACTGGGACGACAAGCGCTTTAACCTACCCAAGGTGCTGGCGGCCGCCATCCCGAAGATCGCAGACCACGATACCATCGTCGTCATGCACAACGATGCGGTCGTGCAGGGCATGTCGCAACGGCCCTTCATGTCCGACGTCAAGCGCTGGGCGGCGATCACGATCGGGACCGGCCTCGGCAACGCATCTTTCACGAACACGGCGGAGTAGCACCGATGCGGTTCCAGGCTCTGGCTACGGACTACGACGGGACGATCGCGCGCGACGGCGTCGTCGACGACGCGACGATCGTTGCTCTGGAACGGCTGCGGGCCTCGGGACGCAGGCTGATCATGGTAACGGGTCGCGAACTCGACGATCTGATCCGCGTCTGCCCGCGGCTCGACCTGTTTGACCTCGTCGTCGCCGAGAACGGCGCTGTACTTTACGACCCCACCGACAAGCTCGAAGCGGTTTTGTCCGGGGGGCCATCGCTGGAGCTCGTCAACCGCCTCACAGCAGCAGGGGTACCCGACATTTCGGTCGGCCGGTCCATCATCGCACTTTGGAAACCCAATGAGGTCGAGGCGCTGGAGGCCATTCGCGACCTCGGGCTAGAGCTTCACATCGTCTTCAACAAGGAGGCGGTGATGATCCTCCCCAGCGCGGTCAACAAGGCGACCGGACTGGCCGAGGCACTCAAGCGGCTAGATCTGGACGAGCTTGACGTGGTCGGTGTCGGCGATGCGGAAAACGATCACTCGTTTATCAGTGCCTGCGGCTATCGCGTGGCGGTCGCGAACGCGATTCCCTCCCTGAAGGAGGTCGTCGATCTCGTCACGGAGGGCGCGCGTGGAGAAGGCGTTCAGCAGCTCGTCGATCGCATGATCGAGGAGGAGGACCAACTGGTCAGCGCGCAACGGCGGCGGACCGGATGAGCGGGTTGATCAACACGGCTCGACCTCACGATTTCAATCTTGACCGAATGAGCAGTTCCACCCGCTGAATTCCATCGCGCGCCACGAAGTTCACCTGACCGCAGGTTGGCTGATCACCAGAGCGGTCCCGTGCATTGCGAGGACGTCGCGAAGGGTCGGCGATCTGGCGATGAGTTACTGTCGCTCTGGCAGCCGTTATTCGGAGCGGACAGTGATATGCTCGGAAGGAATGGCGAGCGTCCACCTCAAGCCGCTTTTCGCATAGTCGAGCTCCACGACACCATCGACGCTCGAAGCTGCCATCCTGTCCAAGACCGTGCTGCCGAAGCCCGTCCGCAAGGGCGCGACAACCGGTGGGCCGCCTTGCTCTATCCAGGTTAGCGCCATTTTTCCATCCGGCTCGGAATACCACGCGACACGGACCTGACCCGTGGTCGCTGATAGGGCACCATACTTCAGCGCGTTGGTGGCGAGCTCGTGAAGGGCCAGACCAACGCTCTGTACGGCGTCGGCAGATAGTGTGACCTCTGGGCCCGACAGGGTGATGCGCCCTTCGCCCAGGTCGAAGAGTTCAAGTTGCGTGGTGACGAGCTGGCGCAGGTCCCCGCCGGTCCAGTCCTGACGCACCAAGATGTCTTGGGTCGCGGCAATGCCCTGCAAGCGCTGGGTGAAGCGCGTCTTGAAATCTGCCAGGTTCTCGACCGAACGTATGGTCTGACCCGCGATGCCCTGGATAACGGCAAGCAGGTTTTTCGATCGGTGCGCTAGTTCGGCCAGCAGGAAGCGCTGGCGCTCCTGCGCTGCCCGTCGCTCGGAGATGTCGCGGTAGACGGAGACGAAGTGCAGGGGCACGCCATGGCCATTCAGGACCAGGGAGGTCGTCTGCCCGATCCATATCTGTGAGCCATCGCGACGTTGATAGGGGACTTCGAAGGCCGCGTGCGCGATCTCTCGCGAGAGCAGGCGCTCCAACTCCTGGGCTTCGCGCCCGCGTTCTGCCGGTTCGACCATGTCGTTTGCGGAACGGCCAATCAGGTCAGCCTCGGCAACCTGCAGCATGTCGCAGAGGCGTTGATTGACCGTTATCCAGGTGCCAGCAAGATCAGCATAGGCCATACCGACTGCCGCGTTCTCGAACAGACTTCGAAACCTTGCCTCGCTTTCACGCAATGCCAGTTCGGCGACCTTGCGGTCCGAGATGTCAGCCATGATGCTGACGAGACGGATCGGCCTGCCCCCGTCGTCCCGTTCCAGCACGCGCCCCCGCCCTGACAACCAGACCACAGAGCCGGACGGCCGCTTGATCCTGTATTCCGCTGGAAAGGTGTCGCATGTCTGGGCCTGACTGCGCAGTTGCAATGCGAGGTCACGGTCTTCGGGATGGATAGCAGCCACCCACTCGTCGTTAGGACCTCCGACGCATCCTTTGCCGTCGGGCAAATCGACCCCGAACAGCGCCATGCCCTCTTCTGTCCATATCCTTAGCCCGGAGCGGAGATTTGTCTCCCAACTGCCCATGTTGCCGGCTTGAAGCGCTGCCTTGTACGACGCCTCGCTCTCGACGAGCGCCTGAACAGTGTCGGAACGCAAAGCTGCATGATCCTGGCGTAAACCGATTGGCGGACCCGGTTCATCATCGCTCAATGGTGCAAGCGGCATGGTCTTCCCCCGAAGTCCGACCCGGTACGCGACTGGCCGCCGAGACAATCCGCACCGTGCAAGTGCGCGTCAAGCTCGTGGGATGCCGTGGCCGAAGGAGCGGGATGCACACGCAAATGTCGGCCACCTTCGAGTGATGGTGCGGTCATGTCTTGCCGGCTGGGTCGAGCAGCATCAAATGCCGTCAAACGCAAGCTCAACGGAGCTGGGGCCCTCGCGGTGTTGCCGAAGATGAAGACGTTTGTGACGACCCTTGCCTTAACGCCAAGCCCCGCGACCACGGCGCATGCCAAAAGGAACGCACCTTGGCTGCTCGAGCCGCCGCCGAGAGCCGGCGGCGCGCCGCAGGCAGGGCAGCGCTGACATGAGTGACCAAGGGTTGCGCCAACAAACCAGACGAAGCTGGGTACGGTGGGAACGAGGTAACGCGAGCGCAGTTGGAGGGCTGGGACGCGTTCGAGACGGACGGGTTGGTCGGTTGAGCTGAACGACGCCAGCTCGCGCTGTCGGTTCAATGCGCGCTGTTCGGTAGCGCAAGCGGCCACAGTGCCGGACAAAGGCCTTGCCCAAAGGAGCGGCTATGAACGTCCTGTTTGACGGTCCAGAACGAGCCCCCATCACAGTCATGCTGGCTCACGGCGCCGGAGCGCCGATGGATTCAGGCACTCTGACCGCGACCGCTGAAACACTGGGCGGCGCGGGCTTGCGGGTGGCCCGGTTCGAATTCGACTATATGGCCGGGAGGCGCACGGGCGCCGGTCGCAAGCCACCACCGCGAGCGGAGAAGTTGAACCCGCAATACATCGCGGCTGTGGACGCGCTCGGCGCGACGGGCTCGCTGATCATCGGCGGCAAATCGATGGGTGGCCGCGTCGCGAGCATGGTCGCCGACGAGCTTTTTGCCGCAGGCCGCATTCGGGGCCTTCTTTGCCTCGGCTATCCCTTCCATCCACCTGCCAAGCCCGAACAGGTCCGAACGAAGCACCTCGCCGAGCTGAGCACGCCGACATTCATCGTGCAGGGAACGCGAGACGCGTTCGGCACGCGGGATGACGTTTCCGGCTACCAGCTTTCCTCGGCGATCGACATTCTCTGGCTTGAGGACGGCGACCACGACTTGAAGCCCCGAAAGAGCATCTCGGGCCTGAGTGCGGCCGACCATCTCAAGACCATGGCGGAAGAGGTTTCCGCGTGGGCCGAGCGGATCACCGGCCGAACAGAGCGATGAAGATCGCCACGTTCAACGTCAACGGCATCAACGGCCGGCTGTCGGTGCTGCTGCGCTGGCTGGCAGAAGCGCAGCCAGACGTCGTCTGCTTGCAGGAGTTGAAAGCGCCCGACGCGCGCTTTCCGAGGAAAGACATCGAGAAGGCCGGCTACGGCGCGATCTGGCACGGTCAGAAGGCTTGGAACGGGGTCGCGATCATGGCGCGTGGCAGGGAGCCGATCGAGACCCGACGCGGCCTTCCAGGCGATCCCGACGACGATCAGAGCCGCTATATCGAGGCGGCCGTTGATGGCATGCTGATCGGATGCCTGTACATGCCCAACGGCAACCCAGCGCCCGGACCGAAATTCGAATACAAGCTCCGCTGGCTCGACCGCCTGACCAGTTACGCGGCGGAACTGCTCGAGCTGGACATTCCGGTCATGCTGGTCGGCGACTACAACGTGATCCCGACAGATTTTGACGTCTATAATCCCGCACGCTGGCGCGACGACGCTCTCTTCCGTCCAGAGGTTCGGGACGCCTTTCATACTTTGACAGGCCAGGGTTGGACCGACGCTGTCCGTGCGCTGCATCCCGACGAACGCATCTATACATTCTGGGACTATCTCCGGAATGCGTGGGGCCGCGACGCCGGACTGCGCCTGGACCATTTCCTGCTGAGCCCGCAGATCGCAAAACGGCTCGCCACTGCCGGCGTCGATCGCGACGTTCGCGGCTGGGAAAAAGCGAGCGACCACGCTCCTGTCTGGATCGAGCTTTCCGATGGTGCGAGGCGCTGAAGGCCATCTGCGAGGGGATCATAGGATGGTGCAGAATCCATTCAACTTACAGCGGTTCGTGGAGGCACAAGCTAGAACGTTCGACACTGCGTTCAGCGAGATGCGTGAGGGCCGCAAGCGCAGTCACTGGATGTGGTTTATCTTCCCGCAACTGCGCGGTCTTGGCCGCACCCCGACAGCGCAATTCTACGGCGTCGCTTCGCTGGAGGAAGCACGCGCCTACCTCGCGCACCCACTCCTTGGGCCGCGCCTCGAAGAGGTCACGCAGGCAGTGCTGGCCACTCACGACCGCTCAGTGCAGGAGATCTTCGGCTCCCCGGACGACCGCAAGTTCCATTCCTCGATGACGCTCTTCGCCATAGCGTCTCCGCGACAGGACCGTCCCTTTCGCGATGCCCTCGATCGCTGGTTCGCTGCCAGGATGGATGCTGGATCACTGGCGCTGCTGGGAATCTCGGTGGAGGAAGACCTCAAGTAAGCGGTGGTGGGCTGCCTAATGTCGGCCTCCCGCGATGTTCGTGCGCCGATCACTGTATCGTATCTGGAGCCGGCAGGTGCTCCGATGCCTCTCGATAAGCGGCATCGAGGTAGAGCTGCAGACCCTTCCGAACCGCCGCCGTCAGCTCCACATCCTCCCCATCCTGAGACACCCCCCGTATCACAAGACGCTTGATCTCTCGCTCGAGCGCATGACGAAGCGCCGGCATCCGCTCGGATCGGCCACCCACATCATCTTGATGGGCAAATGCCACAACGAGTAAGCGGCGAAGGCCGGCGTTGAGCGCCTTGGCGATGACGGCATCCTGGTTCGACATCTGACCTGACTTTCTTGGACTCACCGCCATGGAACCATGATCATCCCCAGCTAGTTCCTCGACTGCGTTGCCGGTGACGCAAATCAAGGAACGGCCATGGCTCCGCGTGCTGTCTGGAAGGGCGTTCTCAAGATCGCCGAGGTGACCTGCCCGGTGTCCCTCTACACAGCCGCGTCCACATCGGAGCGGATCTCGTTCCACACGCTAAATCGCAAGACTGGCAACCGCGTCCATCGCCAGTTCATCGACGAGGTCTCGGGCAAACCGGTGGAGACCGAAGATCAGGTCAAGGGATACGACAAAGGCAACGGCGACTACGTCATCCTCGAACCCGAAGAGATCGCAGCCGCCATCCCCGAAAGCGACAAGACGCTGACCGTGGAGACGTTCCTGCCCTGCGATGAGATCGACGACATCTTCTTCGACAAGCCCTACTATGTAGCGCCCAGCACGCCGGTCGCATCCGAGGCCTTTGCGCTGATCCGCGAGGGCATGAAGGGTCAGAAGTCTGCAGCCCTTGCCCGGACAGTGATCTTTCGCCGCATGCGCTCTATCCTGATCCGCCCGCATGGCGAGGGTCTGATCGCGACCACGTTGAACTTCGACTATGAGGTGCGGTCTGCGGAGAACGCGTTCAGCGGCGTGCCCGCGATCAAGATCGACGACGAGATGCTTGAGCTTGCCGAGCACATTATCAAGACGAAAGCCGGCGAGTTCGATCCCAAGGAATTCGACGACCGCTATGAGAGTGCACTGGCCGAACTCGTCCAGGCGAAGATCGAAGGCCGCAAGATCAAGCCGCAGAAGCAGCCCTCGCCGACCAAGGTCGTCAGCCTGCTGGATGCGTTGCGCGAGAGCGCCAAAGGAGGAGCCGGCAAGAAGTCTCCAAAACCGGCCGCCGCTGCAAAGGAAGCCCCGCGGAGAAAGGCCGGCTGATCACGCCTTGCGGGGCTCAAGGCTCCGCTTCAGCGCGTCCATGATGTTCACGACATTGCCTTCGTTGGCCTGAGGCTTCGCCGCTTTCGTGGGCTTGCGGCCCTTCTGCTTGGCCTTGATGATGGCAAGAAGCTCGTCCTGAACCGGGTCCTTGGCCAGATCGGGCGACCAGTCCTTCGTCCGGGTCGTGATCAGCTTATCCATGAGCGGCCGAAGATCAGCTTCAGGCTCCGCGTCCTTGATCCCGGCGAAATAATCCTTCTCCGGCCGGACCTCGTCGCCATAGCGCAGCGTCCACAGGACAATGCCGTTGTCGCGCGCATCGAGCAGCACGGCCCGTTCACGGCGATACAGAACGACGCGGGAAATCCCTACCGTCTTCGTCCGCTTCATCGCCTCGCGGATGACCGAGAACGCCTCCTCGCCGACCTTGGAGTCGGGCACGAGATAGTGGGGCGCGTCATACCAGATCCAGCCGACCGAGGATCTTGGCGCAAACGTCTGGATGTCGATCGTCCGGGTGCTTTCCAGAGCAACGGAATCCAGCTCGTCATCCTCCAGGACGACGTAGTCGTCATCTCCCTTGGGATAGCCTTTGACCTCGTCGTCATCGGCGACGGGCTTCCCCGTGACGGCATCGACATACCGGCTCTGGATGCGGTTGCCGGTCTTACGGTTCAGGGTATGGAAGCGGACCTTCTCGCTTTCCGACCGCGCCGGCATCATCGCGACCGGGCAGGTCACAAGCGAGAGTTTCAGATAGCCCTTCCAGAATGTCCGCGGCGCCATGGTCTTCTCTCCCGATGGCCGGTGAACGCCGAGCTGAGCCCGTTCGTTCCGGTCGATAGCTTACATGGCTCGTTAGGCCGCCTCACTACGCTTGCCGAGCTTCTTGATGGCGTCGGCGATCGACCCCGCCGCGTCGTCGTAGCCCTCCCAAGCCTTGGTCTTCCTCAGCACGCCAGGCAGGGTCCTGACGGTGAAGCGGCTCGGATCGAGATCGGCCTTCACTTGCGACCAGGTGAGCGGCATCGACGCATGGGCGCCTGGACGCGCCCTGGGCGACAAGGGTGCGACGGCGGTCGCCATTCGGTCGTTGCGGAGATAGTCGAGAAAGATGCGGCCGTTTCGAAGCCGCTTGGCCATGTTGATGACATAGCGCGCCGGCTCCTCGCTTGCTAGCTCGGCACAGACCCGCCGTGCGAAGTCCTTGGCCGCCGGCCAATCGACGGTGGCGCGCTTGCCCGACGCCAAAGGCGTCACGACGTGAAGGCCCTTGCCGCCCGTGGTCTTGCAGAAGCTGACGAGGCCCAGCGCCTCGAGCCGCTCACGCATCTGCTTGGCAGCGTCGATCACATCGCCGAAGGTCACGCCAGGCCCGGGATCCAGATCGAAGACGAGACGCCCGGGCGTCTCCGGATCGCCGGGGAGGCAGTTCCAGGGGTGGAGTTCGATACCCCCGACTTGGGCGGCCGCAGCCAGCGCCTCGATCCGGTCGATCTGGAGATAGGGCTTCTTGTCGCCGAAGACCCGGACGAGCTCGAACAGGTTCGACGTCCCCATGCCGGCATGGCGCTGGAAAAACATTTCGCCGCCGATCCCATCAGGTGCGCGAACGAGGGAGCAGGGCCTGCCTTTGATATGCGGCAGCATCCAGTCGCCGACCGCTCCGAAATACTCGGCCAGATCCTGCTTGGAGACGGGTTTGCCATCTTCGGCATCGGGCCACAGCGGCTTGTTGGGGTGGCTGATGCCAACGCCCATGACATCGGCCCTGCCACCGCGTCCGCGAGCGCGAGCGGGCCTGGGCTCAGGCGTCTGCGTCTCTGCCGGATCGGCAGGCAATTCGGTCTCGACCTCGTCCGCCGGCTTGTCCTCGCGCAGCCCCTTGAACGCCGCCTGGCGGACCATGCCGTCACCGGTCCAGCCGGCGAACTCGATCTCGGCGACCAGCTCCGGCTTCAGCCAGGTCACGCCCGGCTCACGCTTGGGCGCGCCTACGCCGGTGAAGGGCGATGCCTCCGCGGCGACGGCCTTGAGCTTCGGCAGCAATGCATCCACCTTCGCCGCGCTGTAGCCGGTCCCGACACGGCCGACATAGACGAAATGGGAGCCCCGGTTGACGCCGACGAGGAGCGATCTGAACTTGCCTTCGGTTGTGGACCAGCCTCCGATCACGACCTCATGGCCAGCCCGGCACTTGGACTTCGTCCATGTGTCACTTCGACCGGAAATGTAGGGTGCATCGACGGCCTTGGAGACGATGCCTTCCAGGGACAGCTTGCAGGCCGATTTCAGGACCGCATCGCCACCTGTCTCGAAATGCTCGACATAGCGCAGCACGACACCGTCAGCATGATCCTCCAGATACGCCTTCAACTGCTCTTTTCGTTGCAGCAGAGGTCGCTCGCGCAGATCGGTATCCTTGTCGAACAGCATATCGAAGGCGAAGAAGACCAGATCATCAGTCTTATTCTCGGAAAGGGCGGCCTGAAGCGCTGCAAAATCCGGCGAGCCGTGACTGTCGAGCGCCACGATCTCGCCATCAATGATGGCGTCAGGGAGACCCTTGGCCGCCTTCGCGATCGCGCCGAACTTTTGGGTCCAGTCGAGACCATTCCGCGTTTTCAAGGTCACCTTGCCGGCGTCGATCCGCATCTGGATGCGATAGCCGTCGAATTTGATCTCGTGGACCCAATCGGTGCCGCTGGCGGGACGCTCGATGCTCCGACAGAGTTGTGGCGCGATGAAGGCTGGAAGGGCAACCGAAGCGACGGACTTGTGGGAGGCAGGCGCCTTAGGCGACGGAGATTTCGACCTAGACGCGGGCTTAGTCGGTTCGTGCCTCTTGTTCGCTGCCAGTCCTTTCTGACTGTCCCACTCCGCGTCAGGGGCGAGAATATCGTCGTCCAGCATGAAAGGCTTGGGCGAGCGTCCCTTGCCTGCAGCGATCGTTGCCATGCTACGGCCTGAGGCCACCGACTTGTCGTCGGCCAGGACCGCGTCGCCATGGCTTTCGACGGCATGTTCGTCGCGGTGCTTGATAAGAAGCCAGTTGGTTCGCTTACCGCCATTGCGATCGTGGCGCATGCGGACGAGGACGAAGCTGCCGTGCAGGCGCTCCCCGGCGAGGACGAATTTGAGCTCGCCTTTCTCAAGTTGCTTTTCAGGGCTGAGCTTGCCTTCGGCTTCCCAGTAGCCACGATCCCAGAGCTGGACCGTTCCGCCGCCATACTGCCCCTTCGGGATGGTGCCTTCGAAATCGCCGTAGGGCAGCGGGTGATCCTCCACCTCGACGGCCAACCGCTTGTCGCCGGGATCGAGCGAGGGTCCCTTGGTCACAGCCCAGGAGCGAAAGACGCCATCGAGTTCCAGCCGCAGATCGTAGTGCAGACGGGTTGCGTCATGCTTCTGGATCACGAACCGCAGGCGGTTCGACGCGGCGACGGAGGCTTCGCCATCGGGCTCCTTGGTCTTCTCGAAATCGCGCTTTTGGCGATACGCCTTCAGCTTTTCCAACGCACACCTCCGCGGCACACTTGAAGCAGTCTCGATCAAGCCGCGATCGCGCGATGATGTGCAGTAGAGGCAGCAAGGCGATCGGCTCGGTTCAGATCCTCCTGCGACCAGGCGGGGATGGGATCCTCCAGCAACGCCAGCAGAACCTCGCGGTCGATCGGGCCGTTTGCCACGGCGCTGGCGATGGCCGCCCTTGTCTCACGCTCGGCTGCGAGCTGTGCCGCGAGCGCCCGGATGAGCCTGTCCCTCTGATCGTTGCGCATGACCATCTCCCTGTTGAGAAGCCAAACAAGCTTTCGGCTCATGAGTTCCGGTCCGCAAGGCCGGAGGGTGCGCGGGCTTGCGGCACGATGCGCGATTGCGAACAAAACCGGAAACTGGTCGAATCCGGATCATGCTCGCCATCGATTCGCCGCCGCTCGCCACGCCCTATCTCGACACGCTCAACCCGGCGCAGCGCCGCGCCGTGACCCATGGCGTCGGCGGCGACCGTGCCGCGCCGCTGCTGGTGATCGCTGGCGCTGGCTCCGGCAAGACCAACACGCTTGCGCACCGCGTTGCGCATCTGATCGTGACGGGGGCCGACCCGCGCCGCATTCTGCTGATGACCTTCTCGCGCCGTGCCGCGGCCGAGATGACCCGCCGCGTCGAGCGCATCGCCCGCAAGGTCATGGGTGAGGGCGCGAGCGTGATGACCGACGCGCTGCGATGGGCCGGCACCTTTCACGGGCTCGGCGCGCGGCTGTTGCGCGACTATGCCGACCAGATCGGGCTCGATCCCGCCTTCACGATCCACGACCGCGAGGACGCGGCCGATCTGATGAACCTCGTGCGGCACGAGCTCGGGTTCTCGAAGACCGAGACCCGCTTTCCAGCGAAGGGCACCTGCCTCGCGATCTATTCTCGCTGCGTCAACGCGGAGATGCCGATCGAGGCCGTGCTGACCCGGTCGTTTCCCTGGTGCGTCGCCTGGGCCGCCGAGTTGCGCGAGTTGTTCGCGGCCTATGTAGTGGCCAAGCAGCGCCAGAACGTGCTCGATTACGACGATCTGCTGCTCTATTGGGCGCAGACAATGGCCAATCCCGATCTCGCCGCCGAAATCGGCGCGCGCTTCGACCATGTCATGGTGGACGAGTATCAGGACACCAACCGGTTGCAATCCTCGATTCTGTTAGCGCTGAAACCGGACGGACATGGCCTCACCGTGGTCGGCGACGATGCGCAGTCGATCTATTCCTTCCGCGCCGCGACGATCCGCAACATCCTTGATTTCCCCGCTGCCTTCTCGCCGCCCGCCGAGATCATCACGCTCGACCAGAATTACCGCTCGACGCAGGCCATCCTCAACGCCGCCAACGGGGTCATCGACCTCGCCAGCGAGCGCTTCACCAAGAACCTCTGGACCGACCGCGCGACGGGCGCGCCGCCGCAACTCGTCAACGTCCGCGACGAGGCCGACCAGGCCCGCTTCATCGCCGGCCGCGTACTTGAAAACCGCGAGGCAGGATCAACCCTGAAGCAGCAGGCGGTGCTGTTTCGAGCCTCGCACCATAGCGGCCCGCTGGAGATCGAGCTGACCCGGCGCAACATCCCCTTCGTCAAGTTCGGTGGGCTGAAGTTCCTCGACGCCGCCCATATCAAGGATCTCCTGGCACTGCTGCGCTTCGTCGAGAACCCGCGCGACAAGGTTGCCGGCTTCAGGGTGATGCAGCTGCTGCCCGGTGTTGGTCCGACCTCGGCACAGCGCGTTCTGGACCATATCGCGGCGGCGACCGATCCGATGGAGGCGCTGGCCTCGGCCCCGCCGCCGCCACGCGCCGGCGACGATTGGGCGGGGTTCCTGGGCGCGATCGAGGAGTTGCGCTCAGGCCGCGCGGGCTGGCCGGCCGAGATCGAGCGGGCGCGGCTCTGGTACGAGCCACATCTGGAACGCATCCACGAGGACGCCTCGACGCGGCAGGCCGACCTCGTCCAGCTCGAACAGATCGCCGGCGGTTATCCTTCGCGCGAGCGCTTCCTGACGGAACTGACGCTCGATCCACCCGATGCCACCAGCGACCAGGCCGGCGTGCCGCTGCTCGACGAGGACTACCTCATCCTCTCGACGATCCATTCGGCCAAGGGGCAGGAGTGGACATCGGTTTTCGTGATGAACGTCGTCGATGGCTGCATCCCGTCTGATCTCGGCGTCGGTACCAGCGACGAGATCGAGGAGGAGCGCAGGCTGCTCTATGTCGCGATGACGCGGGCCAAGGACGATCTGCATCTCGTCGTCCCGCAGCGCTTCTTCACGCATGGGCAGAGCGCGACCGGTGACCGCCATGTCTATGCGGCGCGTACGCGCTTCATTCCCAATGCGCTGCTCGGCCGGTTCGAACGCACGGCCTGGCCGCTCGCTGCGTCGGACGCGGCGCGTGCAGCGAGCCAGGGCCCGCGCATCGATGTCCGCGCCCAGATGCGGGGCATGTGGCGCTGACGGGAGGCGCAGCCGCATGGACGATGCCCCTCTGATCCTGACGCTGCGTTTCGACAAGGAGAGCTTCGCGCGGTTCGATGCGGAGCGAAGGATGCATTTCCCGCCTTCCCGCAACCTCATCCCGGCCCATCTGACCTTGTTCCACCATCTGCCTGGTGACCGCCATGGCGAGATCACGGACGGGCTCGCGTCGGTGGTGGCCCGACAGGCGCCGTTCCATCTCATGGCATCGTCCCTGCGCTTCCTGGGCCAGGGCACGGCCTATGCGATCGACAGCCCGGAGCTGCAGCGCCTTCGGGCCGAGATCGCGGGCCGCTGGTCGGCGCATCTGACCCGATAGGACGCGCAAGGCTTCCGCCCGCATGTCACGATCCAGAACAAGACCGATGCGGCGACCGCCAAGGCCCTCTTCCAGAAGCTCTCGTCCTCGTTCGTGCCCTTCGAAGCCAAGGCGACGGGCTTGCTGCTCTGGCGATATCGTGGAGGACCCTGGGAGCCTGCCGGCGAGCATCGGTTCACCGGATCAGCCCTCAGTCCAGAAAGTGCACCGCGTCGAACCGAGACAGAGCGTCGCTCCTGACTTGTATCGGTCGGTCGCGATGGTGATCTCCAGCCCATGCTCACCACGCGCGTCCGCGTCATCGACCTTGAAACCGCAGGAAACGGACCTCACGACGTCTGCGAGATCGGATGGCAGGATGTCTCCCTGGGTTCGGACGGCCATTGGCACGTTGACCAGCAGCGCGGCGCATTCTTCGTGAACCCCGGCCGGCCGATCTCGCCCGACACGATGGCGATCCATCATATCCGTGACGAAGACGTCGCCGGCGCGCCGTTTTGGAAGGATATCGCGCCCTCCGTCCTGCGTCCCGAAAGCGGGGTTGTGGCTCTGGCGGCCCATCGCGCAGCCTTCGAGCAACGCTATTGCACGGCCAGGCTGAGCGGCGGGACAGACTGGATCTGCACCTGGAAATGCGCGTTGCGGCTATGGCCGCATCTGCCGCGGTTCTCGAACCAGCTCCTACGCTATCAGCGCATGCCGGCAGGGCTCGTCCATGAGATCGGGCTTCCGGCGCATCGCGCCATGCCCGACGCGTATGTCACCGCGCACCATCTGCGCGACATGCTGAACCAAACCTCGCTTGATCAACTTGTCACGTGGAGCCGCGAGCCGGGGCTGCTGCCGCGCGTGCCGTCCGGCCCCGATCGCGGCAAGAGCTGGGACCAACTCTCAATCGCTGCACTGCGCGAGCTGGCGTCAGATCGCGACCTCGACCTGCGCTTCAGCGCCGCGACGGAGTTGACCCAACGCGGTGACATGTCAGATGCCCCGCCGACGACCGTGCCGGTGCAGCCGCAGCTGCTGTGATGTCGGCTATGCGCGCACTGGCACCCGCGTGCTGGAACACGTGTGATCGGATCTGGTTCATCATGCACATTCCCAATTATGAGTTGGCATGATGCCTTCCAAGCAGGTTGCCGAAATTTCGCCTGCGCTGGTTGCCGAATGGCCACTGCCGTCGGCGGCGACGCTCGGTTCGTCAGTGCGGCTGAAAGGGATCGAGCGGGAGGTCCGACGCCACCTGCCCTGGACAACACGAAAGTGCGTCGTCGCCATCGCTGGCGGGATCGTGCTGCGGATGTCCGAGGCAGAGCAGGCTGCGTTCGACGACGCCTCGGTGACAATCGCCAAAGCGCTGGTCGGGATTGAAGCTCTGCCGGTCCTCCCGAGCGAGGCGGAGGACATCCTCTCCATGTCTTCGCGTGAGCGTCACAAGTGGTTGAAGGATGGGCGGTTGAAAAGCGCCGGAACGCGCACCGTGAAACTGCGTGGTCGCGCCAAGGCCGTGACGTTTCACGTCTGCGAGCCGCAGCACATCGCCGACGTCCTCGATGGCGACCTCCTGGTCGTCTGGCGTGAGGAGGATGCGCGTACCGCCGCGGAGAACCGACGGCGCGCGGCGGGTAAGGCGGCACTGGCGCGCGCGGCCAAGGATCGGGACAGCAAGGCGGGCGATATCAAAGATCATAGAGACGACGGCGTGCAAGCGCCGTTGGAGGGCTGGGATGCGTTTGTAGCCGACGGTCTCCTCCGTTGAAGCCGACCATGACGACAGCTTGCGCGAGGGCGGTACCTCGGCGCAGGGAGATAGGACAGGCGTTGCTTCCATAAGATGAGCGGTTGCAGCCGAAACTTCGTGGGTATCTGGGATCGAATGGGCTGAACGGCGGTTGACTGACATGCAACCGCTAACCGACCTCGGTCCCGACCCCTACATCCTCGTGCTCACGGGGGCCGGACTTCTCATCTCGCTCGTGGCCTGGCTGCCCTTGGCGCTGCAGCGCCTGCCCCTATCCTTGCCGATCGTGTGCATAGCCTTGGGAGCAGCGATCTTCTCGCTGCCTTGGGTGGCGCTCGATCCCTTGCCGATGCATTTTCCCGAGATCACCGAACGCTTCTCGGAGTTCGTCGTCATCATCGCCTTGATGGGCGCTGGCCTGAAGCTCGACAGGCTGTTCAGCTTCCGAAAATGGGCGATCACTTGGCGGCTGATCGCGATCACGATGCACTTAAGCATCGCGGCGATCACTCTGCTGGCCGGTTGGTGGCTAGGCGTGCCATGGGCCATGGCGCTCCTCCTTGCAGCAGCGCTGGCGCCCACCGATCCCGTGCTGGCAGCCGACGTCCAGGTCGGCCCGCCGCAATCGGGTCAAGAGGACGATGTGCGCTTCGGGCTGACCTCGGAGGCCGGACTGAATGACGGCTTCGCCTTCCCATTCGTCCACCTCGCAATCGCTCTCGCAGCCGCGTCAGCCACGGGCGAGCCGTGGCTGACAGAGTGGCTGACCTATAACGTGCTTTGGGAAATCGGTGCCGGCATAGCGGCCGGTTACGCCATCGGCCGCGCCTTTGGCTGGCTGACCTTCAACGCGCCGGCCAAGACCAAGCTGGCCAAGACCGGCGATGGCCTCATCGCGCTCTCGGCGACTTTCGTCTCCTATGGCCTGACCGAACTGATCCATTGCTACGGCTTCCTAGCGGTGTTCGTCACGGCGCTGACCTTCCGCAACGCCCATCGCGATCACGACTTCCAGCTCGAGATGCACGAGCTGACCGAACAGATCGAGCGCATCGCGATGATGGTTCTGCTGCTGGCATTCGGCGGCGCACTCGTCAGCGGGCTGCTGGCGCCCCTTTCGGGAATCGACGTCGCGCTGGCGTTGGTCATCCTTCTCGTCATACGCCCGGTCACAGGGCTGATCGGACTGATCGGTCACGATGCGAACGGGACCGAGAGGATGACGCTTGCGTTCTTCGGCATACGCGGGGTCGGATCGATCTATTATCTCGCCTATGGCCTGAACCACATGGGCGGTGTCGAGGGCGCCGATAGGCTCTGGGCGATCGTGGGCCTGATCATTCTGATTTCGATCCTGATGCACGGCATAACGGTCACGCCGGTCATGCGCCTGCTCGACCGTCGCCGGGCGCGGGATCCGGATGGGAATGGGGAACGTACTGAATCCATCGACGCGTACTGATGCCGGTTCAGTGACGCACAGGACGCAGTCGACCGCAACGCAACCAACTCCAGCCGGTAGCGTTACAGATCGAGGCGATAGCCACATATGCGGGTTGCGAGTGGGGACCAAGACCGTGGCCGAACAACTCGAGCTCGATGAGCACCGCGCCTTTCAAGAGAAGTACTGGACCGTCCAGCGCTGGGCCTGGGTCGGATACGGCCTCATCATCGTCGCTGCGCTGCTGGGGTTTTCAGGAGAAGGAGGGATGTTCGCTCGCGCTCAAATCCAAGCGGCCGGCAATGAGATCGATTACCCCCGGTTCGCCCGCTGGCAGACTGAGGACACCATCTCGATCGCGTTTGCCTCAACAGGCGAAGCTGACCGCAGAATTCTTCTATCCCCCGACTTCGGCAGAAGCATCGCGATCGAAGGGGCCCAGCCTCGGCCATCGAAATCATCGGCCACGGCGGCGGGCGAAGAGCTGATCGTCCACGTTCGACCAGGCGATCGCGCCATGGCCAAGATCAGGATCAAGCCAGACGCCCCCGGTATCGTACGCGGTACCGTTTCAATCGACGGCGCGCCCGCGGCCGTGACCCTGATCATTCTTCCCTAGGATCCATCATGGAAACCGTTCTTCGCGGCTTTGCAATCTACGTCGTCTTGCTTGTCATCGTTCGGCTGTCGGGGCGCAGGACGCTGGCGCAGATGACGCCCTTCGACCTCGTTCTCCTGCTGATCATCGCTGAGACCACGCAGCAGGCGCTGCTCGGGGACGATTTTTCCATCACCAATGCATTCGTTCTGATCATCACGCTGTTTGGGATCGACATCGCGCTGTCCTATCTCAAGAGGGGGCATAGTGGGTTGAGCCTGGTGATCGACGGCGCGCCGACCATCCTCTTGAGCCATGGCCAGGCCGATGAGCGCGCGTTGAGGCGTGCCCGAGTCAGCATCGATGACGTTCTCAAGGCTGCCCGCATCCAACAAGGTCTGGAACGACAGGATCAGATCAAATTCGCCGTCCTCGAGGCGAGCGGCGAGATCAGCATCGTACCGAAGGACTAGACCCGGCATCTAGCCTCAGAGCGGCAGTGTGGTGATCAGCACCACCCTGCACCGCTTCAGGGCCGCCCCTCATCCGCGGCCGACGTCGTGAGCGCCAAATTCCGCGAACGCGTCGCGAATTGTGCTCGCTGTCGCGTCATCTTGGATATCGACCGAGACCTCGATCGGCCCGGTCAGCTTGGCGTCGGACCGCTCACCCGTGCCCGGCGAGGCAGCATCGCTGTCAGCCCCGGCCGTCTGCTCGCCCGCACTGTTGGCATCTCCTGCAGGCGCGATGAGGATAAAGCTGCGATCGACGCCGTGTTCCTGAACCAGACGCTCCACCGCCATCTCCGCGTCACGTCTTGTCTCGAACAGCCCAGTCAAATTCGCAGCCATGACAGGTATCCCTCGCGCTTGTGGCAAAGAACCTGAACGAGCGGCAGGCGGGATGGTTCGATCAGTCATCGGACCAAAAGCATGGCGTCGAAGGACTGCGTCCATCAGGGACGGTTGCCGGCATGCTGGCGGGCTTCGGCGACGGGCGTCTGCCAATGCTCGCGGCGATGCACCCATAGCTCATGATCCGGCGTCAGCCCCGTCGGGACTTGATCGAGGCTGCCGATGCGGACTTCGATTTCGGTGCTGTCGTCGGTTGCGAACAAGGCGCTTCCGCAGATGCCACAGAAATGGCGTCGGTCAGTCGACCCCGTCCAGCTCCGGGTCTCGCCGCTTACTGTCACGGCGGCTTGGTCCCAAACCGCATAGGCCATGAAGGCCGACCCTGTCTCCTTGCGGCAGGTCAGGCAATGGCACAGCCCGGTGCGGATCGGCTCGCCCGCCAGTTGAATCCGGACCGCGCCGCAGTTGCAGCCACCCTCAAGTTGCATCCGCTCGAATCCCTTCTTGAGTTGATGTCGCGCGGCAACGCGTGCACGCCTCACCTTAGCTGGCTGTCCTTGCTACCGCGGCGGTTGTACGCACTCACAGAGGCGGGCGCGTCACGCGTGGATTGGCAGTCGACGCAGGTGCGGACACTTGGCATCGCTTGCCTGCGCGCCTCGGGAATCTCCTCGCCGCAGCTCTGACAGTTGACCTCGCCCGGCCCCGAGGGAAGGCGCGACCGTGCAATGCGCACCGCGTCGCCGATGCTGTCGTCGATTTGGTCTTGAACGGCTCCGTCTGGAGCCCAACCGCTCGCCATGATCTCGTCCCTTCCGTCTCTCGATCACTCATCTGTCATCACGGGTCAGGAACGGCGAGGTGCGCCCATGCGTTCCAACGCCATCCCCAAAATGCATAGGATTCGGCAATGGCTCACGATTCGAACTCCATCTCCCGTCGCAATCTGGTCGGCGCCGCGGGCACCGGTCTGGCGTTGGCCGCCGCTGCGACGGGCGCGCAAGCCCAAGCGCCAACGACTGCTGCGCCCATGAGGGATCCGACGACCAAATATCCCAAGCCGCCCTTCCAGAAGCAGTCCCAGCCCTGGCCGGGTCTCGCCAGCAAAATGGAGCCCCGGCCGGACCATGGAGAGACGAGCTATAAGGGTTCTGGTCGCCTGGCAGGGAAGAAGGCCCTGATCACAGGCGGCGATTCCGGCATGGGACGGGCGGCCGCAATCGCCTATGCCCGCGAAGGCGCCGACGTCGCGATCAACTACCATCCCGACGAAGAACCCGATGCGCGCGAGGTGGTCGCGCTGATCAAGGCGGAAGGCCGAAAGGCGGTGGCGCTGCCTGGAGATCTGCGGGATGCGGCCTTCTGCACAAGGCTGGTCGCCGATGCGGTGGCAGGTCTTGGCGGTCTCGACATCGTCGTCAACAACGCGGCCCGCCAGCAGACCAAGGCGTCGATCCTCGACATCAGCAACGACGAATTCGACTGGACGATCAAGACCAATATCTACGCGCCGTTCTGGATCATCAAGGCGGCCCTTCCCCATCTGAAACCGGGCGCTGTGATCATCGGCACGACCTCCGAACAGGCAACCAATCCCTCGGCAGACCTCTACGACTACGCGCAGACCAAGGCCGCGACGACGAACTATGTGCTCTCTCTCGCCAAGCAGCTCGGCAAGAAGGGCATCCGCGTGAATGGCGTCGCGCCCGGCCCGATCTGGACGCCATTACAGGTCAGCGGTGGTGCGACGGACGAAAAGCTCGAAAAGTTCGGGGGGATGACGGCTCTCGGGCGGCCGGGCCAGCCGGCCGAATTGGCTTCGATCTATGTTCAGCTTGCGGCGGAAGACGCCAGCTTCACGACTGGCGGGATCTACAATGCCCATGGTGGTGGCACTGTCAGCTGACACGTCCCTCATGGAGCCGGCCGCGCGAAATCCGTTGCGCCGCTGGCCCCATTCAATTCGCTTCAGGGCGCGGGGATCGGTTGCAGGAGGGCACCCCTGACTTCAATCGCTCACTTGGCAAAGGATTCTCGCCTACGAGGAGTGGGCGCCTGGAGCAGCATCGGCAGGGGGAACACCCAGATTGGCGGTCAGGACCTACCCGACGACGCCGGACGGTCGGTACTTCATGATCGCAGGCAGACTGTGGAGATCGACAAATCCGGCGATCCCAGAAGCCGAGAGGCAGCGGCTGGTCAGCCAGCTGATGGACGCGCGACGTGCCGTCAAGAACGCCAGGTCGGGGCTGGGCGACCTGGTGGAGGCAAGAGCAGAGGTCAACGCCGCCAAGGTCGCGCTGGGTGAGCGCGGTCCGGTCTGGTGGGAGGACGGCGCGCCTGACTTCAACCGCCACATGGCGAAGAATACATCCTACGCGGAGTGGGCGCTGAAACGTAAGTGACCTACCACTCGCTCTCAGGGCGACCGATCGTGGAGTGTCCGGGAACGAGGCCGGACCTGGTGGCAACCTGGCGCGCGACGCATCCCCATAGCCTTGCTGCGTCGGGTTCTCCCCTATCGCGGGCGAGCCGAGCCACCTGGCGTGCCGTGTAGTAGCCGGCGCCGCCCTCGCGTTCGAACAGTGCTGTCGGCATGGGCTCCGCTCTCCTAAAATGATCGGAAGGTAAATCTCCCGGCTCTGAATCAGTCATCCTATAATGCCTGATCAGCGGAAGATTCACAAATCGGCACTTTCGATTCAGAGATCTCCTAAATGGCAAGCCTTATTGGGTGTAATCTCAGTGCATTCTCCCACTTTCTACAGTCAGCGGGAGACAGGAAGGGCGTCGAGGGTCAACTCGCCGTTTAGAGGAACAACGTCTCCCATATCTACAACGATCCGGGAGACGTTTAGCGGGCTGCCGGGCTACGCTCTCTGCCCGGGCCCTACAACGGGCTAAGGGATAGAGCCCTCCAAACGTCGCTTGAGACGGCTTCGCCAGATGCCCTACAACGAGCAAATTCAAGGACTTACAGACAGGCTCGAGAAGGAGTGAGCTACAACGCTCAGAGCCTGTCAGAGGAGGGGGATTAGGGCACGACATACAAAGGTTGCATCAGCCTCCTGTGAGGCGTTCGGACCACCTTCGTTATCGGTTCGCTGGGCCTCCCTCAGTCTCTCCGAGGGGTCTTGCAGACGCTATCGGGGCGCTTCGCGGCCGCCGATGAATGGCTCTCGAGACGGCCTGGTCGGCCTCATCCCGCGCGTCTCACGATGTGAGCCGCGCCACCCTGACAGGGCGGCTGCGTGATGTCGAGAGCTGGCTGAATCGGAGCTCGGCGATTCTGACAGGATTCGCCCGGAACCCCGGATTCAGGCACGATCTTCCGAGTGACACCCGTTGATTCGCGTAAAAGGACGCCGCCATGGCCGACAGCCAGACGACCTCCGCGACCACCGCCGGACCGACGCTGTTCATCCATGACGGGTACGAATTCTATGTCTTAGACGGCGAGCCTTGCATGTTTGAGGCCGAGCTTGGGAACAAGCTCGGCTACGCCGCCGATGACAACATTGCCAGGCTCGTCGGGCGCCAGTGGGAGGACCTCAAACGCTTTGGTTTGGTTCGTCAGCGCCGAGCCAAAAAAGCATGGATGACGTGTCAAGGGCAACATCAAGACCAGCGTCGCAGAACGCGCGTTGTCATAGATCGAAGTCGCGCGTCCTTCTGGACAGGATCGCCTTCTGGCGCTCCTTCTGCTTCTTCTTGCGCTTCTTGGGCGCCTCTGCGGGCGGCGGCATCTCGGCTTCTGGCCCGGTGATGGGCGCCTTGGGCTCGGGTTTCTCCTGGATCGGTTTGACGGGAGGCCTCGGGCCGCGCTCGACCGGGCCCGTCGGGACCGAGAAGACGGGATCGGGCCGCCCGGCCCATGGCGCCTCGGGTCGCAGGAAGCCCTCCTTCGGAGGCGTCCAGGCGCGCTTGGGGACGCCGGTCGCCGGCTTGGCCGCGGCGGCTTGCTGACGGTAGGCCTCAGGCGCGGTCGCCATGTGGGCCTGGGCCTCGAGAGGGCCCTTCTTAAAGGCGTCGATGAGGCCGTGGACGCCTTCGCGGACGACGTCGGCCTTGGACTTGCCGGGCACCTTCACGGCGCCGAGCTCCGCGATGAAGCCGGTGATCTGGCGCGCGACCTTCAGCGCCAACTGGTGGTGCGGCTTGAAGAACATCGCGTCGATCATCTCGTCGGCCGAGCTCGGGTAGAACTTCGGCGGCTGCGGGGGCCTGGGCTCCTGCGCCGCCCTCTGCGCGGCCTCGGCCTGCTGCTGGAGGACGGCGGCCGTGTACTTCGGCAGCACGGAGGGCGACTTGCCTTCCGCGACCTCGCGCCAGGCGCCGAGCGCGCTCCGGATGGCTCCGAGCGTGCGCGTGGCGATGCGCGAGTGCCGGTGGACCAAGTCGCCGAGTTCGACCTTGGCCGCGTCGTGGACGTAGGCCGTGTGGTGCGGGTCGAGCGAGACGATCTCCTCCTTCAGGCGCCGCGCCTCCGCGCCCTTCGGGTCCTTGGCGACGGCGGCCTTCATGCGCGAGCGCAGGGTCGCGGTCAGCGCCTTGATGTCGTCGGGGTCGGTCGCCTTGACAAGGCGCTCCAGCTCGAGGCGCTCGTGGGCGAGCGCGACCTCCTTGGTGACGTGCCGCTCCTTGGCCTGCGCGAACCTCAGCGCCGCCGTCCGGTAGGCCCGCTTCATCGCGCTCGAGGCGAGCTTGGCCAGGCCGCCGCGGCGGCCGAGGTACTGCGCCTCCTTCTCGACCTTCAGAAGGGCGGTGAGGCTGGCCTGCGTGGCGCGCTTCAGCTCGGCCGCCGTCGCGAAGCCGGCCGCCCGCTCGCGGGTGAGCTTGTCGATCTCGTGCTCGACGAGGCGCTTGGTCAGGTCGTTGTCGATGCGAAGGCGATCGCCGGAGCGCACCTTGTCCTCGATCATCTTCTTGACCGACTTCATCGCCTCGACTTCGAGGCCCATGTCCTTGTAGCTGCGCGCGTCGTAGCGGACGGGGACGCCCGAGGCGATCATCCGGGCGTTGACCACCTCGGCAAAGCGCTTTCGCTCATCCCCCACGAAATGATCGCGGTAGTCCGAAGGGACTTTTTGGCGCAGTGGGTAAATTTTCTTTTCGCCCTTGCCGCGCGTCTTGGGCACGAGCTCCGATGCGGCAAAATTCCACATCACAATGTCTGGCTTCGACGCCCGCCCGTGATGTTTTCCACCTTCCGGCCAAGCCTCCTTCCAAGCCGGCCGATTCAGCAGCACGATATGAGCGTGGAAGTTGCGACTGTCGTTTTTACCGGCGACGGGCGCGTGCAGGACGACCCAGAACGGCACCCTGTCGTGGCGGTACTTCTGGGTGAACTCTTCCATAATATGGCGCCGGTCTACCGCGGAGCACTCGTGCGGCAGCTCCAAAATAAAACGGTGCTGCAGCGTGGCATTGGCGCGTTCGGGATGTTCTTCGACCAAATCGCAAAACGCCATGCGCTCCTCGGTCGTCTCGCCCATTTCCTCGGTTCCGAAAGAGAAGGCGATCTCGGTCACCTTGGAGGCCGCCGCGCCCGGCTTGGCGTTGGCGGCGATCTTCTCCTCATCCTCGAGGTAACCCTGGATCTCGGACAGCGAGCGCTCGCGTCCGTCGACCCCGCCTATAGCGCGGCCGAGCTCGGCCTGGAGGTCAAAGCTCTCCTCGGCGCCCTCGCGCTCGATGTAGGCCATGTGCGCCGAGGTCTTCGAGGTGTGAGTCTTCGGCTTGGCAAATTCCTTCTTGCGCTTGCCGTAGGTGTGCTCGCCGGGGACGCTCGCGCCTGGTGGGATCGCGATCGTCTTGTGGGAGACGGCGGTGTGGTCGAAGTGGAAGGGACGGCCGCCGGTGTCTGGCGCCTTCATCTTGATGGAGGGCCGCGACGACGACTTCATCTTGCCGAAGTGCCGGCTCAGCGACCGGCCCATGGCCATCTCGAAAGAGCTCTTCGAGTTCCGGGCGAGGCCGCGGAACATGTTGGCCTTTCCAGCCCGTTGGACGCGCTTCTTGGCGTCCTTGGCGGCACGGTCGGCGGCGCGTTTCAAAATTCTATTGATTGTCGCAGCGCTGCTGGCTGCGGCTGCATCGCTAAGCGATGTATAGCCACCCATTACTTTCCATGATCCCGGACGCTTCGATCGCTCAGCCATCCCATAAGACCCCATAAAACTCGATGCCAACTGCTTCGACACAATTGTCGCAACAGCCAAACTCGCAGATTTTTTGAGGAAGCCTCTCGGGATCAGTCCGCTGCGCGCGGAGGGTCAACCAATCGCCACCGCGCGAAAGCGCGGCCTGATTCACTTACGTTGACCGATTCGCTGCCGCTCAGCAAGAAAGCAGCGAGGGCGAGAAACAGGACTGCTTCCGGAACGAATGCGCCACAAGCTGATATTACACCCTCTCCATAAACCGGACGCTCGCGGCCGCCATCGAGGGCATCAACTACAAGAATGCCAAGCCCAATTAGTCACCTTTCGCTGGAAATGAAAAAGCCGCCCGGAGGCGGCTTCGGCGTCATCAGTCAGCCCCGATTAGGGGCAACTGGGGCAGCTCGCGAGAGCCGGAGCCGCCAGGACGACCAGCGTGGTGAGGGTCAAGACGATTAGTTTCATAAGTTCTCTCCGTAGTTGGGCTGCGAGACGCTACCTGAAAGCAGGCTACCGTTTCCATCCCGCGCCGTTTCACGAGTACGGCACTTTGGCCTGTTCTGACTAAGTCAGGCCGCCGGAAGCGCTTAATCCACGACGGCACGCCGCGCGGCCAGCTCGCGGTAAAAGGCTTCCGGCGAAACGCCGATCTCGGCCGCGACCTCGCGCCATCGTCCTCTCGGCGGCAGTTCGCCCTCTTCCAGCGCCAGCCAGGCGTCAAGGCGCATGGCGACCGTCTTCAACGACGCGATCTCCGCTCTGGCGCGGGCCCGGCGCACCTCGACGGCGAGATGGCACGTCAGCGCCCGCGCCACATCTGGACGTCGTTCGAGCAAATCGATGACCCATTCGACCGGGACGCCCTGAACGCGAGCGGCGTCCCTCGCCACCGCGTCGCAATGATATGTGTCGGCAAAGAGAGACGCCTCGGCGACGATGGTCCCGGCTCGCGCACGCTGGATGGTTAGGTCCGCACCATGGGGAAGCGGACGGATAAGCGCAATCACGCCGTCCACGACACGATAAAGCCGACCAACGGCGTCGCCGCTGCGGAAGAGCGTCTCGCCCGCTTCCAGGCGGCGGTCGCGGCCCCGTTCCGGCCCAAAGTTCGTTCAAAGTCGAGGCCAACATGATCCTGATCATGCGGCCGGTCGGGCCTTCCAGACAAGATCGAGCGCAGAAGAACCGGAGTTTCCGATGCGCTCGATCCCCATCCTTGTCCTCGTCGCCTGCTCGCTTACTGTGGCGCCGGCAGCAGCCCAAAGCCATGTCGGCGGCCATCACGGCGGCACGGCTTCGGCTCCCTATGCCGGTCTGGAGACGCGCCGGATCAAGGCACTTTCGCCGCAGCAGATCGCAGATCTCGGAGCCGGTCGCGGCATGGGTCTGGCGCTGCCCGCCGAACTGAACGGCTACCCCGGCCCCCTCCACGTGCTGGACCTGGCGGACGCGTTGGGCCTCACGGTCGAGCAGCGGAGCCGCACCCAGGCGCTGATGGACGCCATGCGTGCGGAGAGGATCCCGATCGGGGTGCGGATCGTCGGCGAGGAGACCGCGCTCGATGGCCTGTTCGCCGAGAGGACGGTCACGCCGGCGAGCCTTCGGGACGCCACGCGGCTGATCGCGGCGAGCCAGGGCACCCTGCGGGCCGCCCATTTGCGCTACCACCTGCTGATGGCAGAGCTGCTGACGCCCGACCAAATCGCCGAATACGGCCGGCTTCGCAGTTACGGCCCGGCCATGGCCATTCCGTAACCGGTCAGGTCAGACCCGACGGCCCGCTCACTTCGGCGCGTTCTTGCGGAGCCATTCGCGCATCTCGGCGATCTCGCGCTCCTGGTCCTTTATGATCTGGGCGGCGAGCGTCTTCGTCGTCTCGTTCTTGGCATGAGCCAGGGCGACCTTGGCCATGTCGATCGCGCCCTGATGATGCGGGATCATCTTGGTTCGGAAGTCGACGTCTGCATTGCCCGTGTAGGGCACGGCCATGGCGTGCATCATCTTCATGTCGGCGGCCTTGAAGTCCTTTGTCGAGGCGGCGTCGCCGGCTGCCGGCATCATCGTCTTCATCATGGACTGCATCGAATCCATGTTCATCATGCCCATGGGCGCGGCACCGGCCGGGGGGGCTGCGCCATGCCCCTGATGGGACGATTGCGCGAAAGCGGGACCGGCAAGGGCGAGGAGGATCAGCGTGGTGGGGATCGAGAGTTTCATCGGGTCGGTTCCTTCTTCGAGGGGGTCAGTCGTTGGTGAAGCGCGCCTGCAGCGCATGGCCGTCGGCGAGCGTGGCGGAGACAACGACGCGGGCGCCCTTACCCAGGGTTTGGGAGAGGGAGCCGACGAGCTTGTTGGGTTCGACGGGCGAGAGAGCCACGGTCGCGGTCTTGCCGGCATCCTG
Source organism: Bosea sp. PAMC 26642 (assembly GCF_001562255.1). Taxonomy (NCBI): domain Bacteria; kingdom Pseudomonadati; phylum Pseudomonadota; class Alphaproteobacteria; order Hyphomicrobiales; family Alloboseaceae; genus Allobosea; species Allobosea sp. PAMC 26642. The sequence goes on from NZ_CP014301.1 coordinate 5,113,791, forward strand.
GACGATGGCGCGCGCCGCCTTCGTTCCCGCGGAGGAAAGCGGCTTGTCGGCTGCGTCACTGAGGTAGAGGACGAACTCGGTCCCCCTCGCCACCATCTCGACATGGTGGCCCGCGACGTCGACCACCGGCCCGCCGTTGGGGCCCTTCGAGACCTCATGGGCCCCGGCCGTCGATACGAAGGCAACGATGGCCAGGGCGGTGAGCGGTTTGAGCATGTTCGTTCTTCCTTTCGCTTCAGTAGGTCTCGGCAGGTGTCAGTTCCCCGCCTTCCGACGCACGGCCGGCGGCGATGCGTTCCAGCGGCTTGCGGCCGTAGGCGAGGAAGAGGAGCGGCGTTAGCACCGTGTCGATGATGGTCGCCGAGATCAGGCCGCCGAAGATGGTAACGGCGACCGGGTGCAGGATCTCGCGGCCGGGCTGGTCGGCGCCGTAGAGCAGCGGGACGAGCGCGAGCCCCGCCGACAGCGCGGTCATCAGCACCGGCGTGAGGCGTTCGAGGCTGCCGCGGATGACGAGGTCGCGCCCGAAGCTCTCGCCTTCGTGGAGCGCCAGGTTGATGTAGTGCGAGACCTTGAGGATGCCGTTGCGGGCCGAGATGCCGGCGAGGGTGATGAAGCCGACCATCGACGCCACGGACAGTGGCTGCCCGGCGACGTGGAGCGCCACCACGCTGCCGATCAGCGCCAGCGGGATGTTGCCCATGATGATCAGGGCGAGCACCGCGGACTGGTAGCGAGTGAACAGCACGACGAAGATCATGGCCAGCGACACTAGGCTCAGCAGCCCGATCCGCAGCGTCGCCTCCTCCTGCGCCTGGAAGGTGCCCTCCATGCGCGTGACATAGCCCTGCGGCAGGGGCGTCGCGGCCACGACCTGCCGGATGTCGGCGATAATCGCCGTCATGTCGCGCTGCCCGTCGCCGTTGCCGTAGACCGCGATGCGGCGCTGGCCGTTCTCGCGCTGGATCTGGTTGGGGCCGTCCGTCTCGGAGACCGAGGCGATCATGCGCAGGGGCACGTGGCCGCCCGGCGTCGCGATCAGCAGGTCCTCCAGCCCTGTCGTCGAGCGATCCTGGTCGGATAGGCGCAGCACCACGTCGTAGCGGCGGTTGCCCTCGACGATCTGCGAGACCGTGCGACCGTTGGAGAGGGTCTCCAGCGCTTGGGTGACGCTCGCAGGCGTCAGCCCGTAGAGCGCCGCCTTCTCATGGTCGACGTCGATGCGCAGCTGTGGGATGCGTACCTGCCGCTCGACCTGGAGGTCGACCAGGCCGGGCACGACCGCCAGCCGCTCGCGCAGCGTCTCGGCCAGGCTGCGGATCGTGTCGAGGTCCTCGCCATAGACCTTAAGCGCAATCTGGGCCCGCACGCCCGAAAGCATGTGGTCGAGCCGGTGACCGATGGGCTGGCCGATGTTGACCGAGACCGGCAGGACGCTCAGCGCAGCCCGGATGTCGGCGTAGATCGCCTCCTTGGGCCGGTCGGAGCGATGCAGGTCGATGTCGACCTCGGATGAGTGGACGCCTTCGGCGTGCTCGTCGAGTTCGGCGCGTCCGGTGCGGCGACCGATCGACTTCACCTCCGGCACTTTGAGCGCCAGTTGTTCGGCGATGAGCCCCAGGCGATGGCTCTCGGCCAGGGAGATGCCGGGATTGTATTGCAGCGAGACCACCAGCGTGCCCTCGTTGAAGGGCGGCAGGAAGGTCCGCGGCAGCAGCGTCGCGCCATAGACGGCCAGGGCCACGCCGATGCCTACGACCGACAGGATCAGGCCGCGCGCCCCGAAGGCCAGGCGCAGCAGCGCCGCGTTGCCGCGCTTGAGATGACGCACGACGAACGCGTCCCTCTCATGCCCACCGGCCGTGCCCGAGAGCAGATAATAGGCCATCACCGGCGTCAGCGTGATCGAGACGACCAGCGACGCCAGGATCGAGACGATGTAGGCGACCCCGAGCGGCACGAAGAGACGGCCCTCTATGCCCGACAGGGCGAAGAGCGGGATGAAGACCAGGATGATTATGGCTGTCGCGTAGACGATGCCCGACCGGACCTCTTGTGAGGCGGCCGCGATGACCGCCAGGACGGGCTTGGGCATGGCGCTTTCCCGGTTCTGCTTAAGGCGCCGAAGGATGTTCTCCACGTCCACGACCGCGTCGTCGACGAGTTCGCCGATCGCGATGGCCAGCCCGCCCAGCGTCATCGTGTTGATCGTCAGGCCGAAGAACTTGAAGACCAGCACCGTGGTCAGGATCGAGACCGGGATCGCGGTCAGCGAGATCAGGGTCGCCCGGACGTTCATCAGGAACAGCAGCAGGATGACGGCGACCACGCCTGCCGCCTCCAGCAGCACGCGCTCGACATTGGCGATCGAGGTCTCGATGAAGGTGGCCTGCCGGAACTGGACGTTAGTCGCGGAGATGCCGGTGGGCAGCGTCTTCTGGATCTCGGCCAGCGACGCCTCCACCTGCCTGGTCAACGACACGGTGTCGGCGTCCGGCTGCTTCTGGATGCCGATGATCACGGCCGGCTTGCCCTGGTAGCCTGCGTCCCCGCGCTTGACCCGCGCGGCGAACTCGACGGCCGCGACCTGGTGCAGCAGGACCGGCTGGCCCTGCCGCTGCACGACGACCGTGTTGCGCAGGTCCTCCAGCCGTCGTGTCAGCCCCACGTTTCGGATCAGGTACTCCCGACCCTGCTGGTCGACGAAGCCGCCGCCGGTGTTGGTGCCGAAGCGCGTGACCGCCGCCTCGACCTGCTCGTGAGTGACGTCCAGCGCCTGAAGGGCCGCGACGTCCGGCGTGATCCGGTACTGCCGGACCTGCCCGCCGATCGGGATGACCTGCGAGACGCCGGCGATGTTGAGGAGCTGCGGCCGGATGGTGAAGTCGGCGATCTCCCGGACCTCCATGGGCGAGGACCGCTCGGCCGTCAGCGCCACCAGCATGATCTCGCCCATGATGGAGGAGACCGGGCCCATCTGCGGAGCGACGCCGCGCGGCAGCTGCTCCCGCACCAGCGAAAGCCGCTCGGCCACAAGTTGGCGGGAGCGGTAGATGTCGGTCCCCCAGTCGAACTCGACGTAGGTGATCGAGAGCCCGACGCCCGACACCGAGCGGACGCGCAACACGCCCGGCATGCCGTTCATCGCCGTCTCTAGGGGATAGGTGACGAGCTGTTCTACCTCCTGTGGGGCGAGCCCCTCGGCCTCGGTCATCAAGGTAACCGTGGGCCGGTTCAGGTCGGGGAAGACGTCCACGGGCACGCGCGGCAGCACGTAGGAGCCATAGGCGACGAGGACGAGCGCGGCGGCGATGACGAAGAGCCGGTTGCGCAGGCTGGCCGAGACGAGGAGGTTGAACATCGCAGTCTCCTTCAGCGGATCTGGTTGAGGTGTTCGGCGCCGCGCACGACGATGCGGTCCCCCGTCGCGATGCCGGCACGGATCACGACCCGCGTCGCGTCGAACGGCTCGGTGCGGACGGGCTTGGCCTCGAAGCGCTCGGGATCAGTGTGGCGCCAGACCAGCGCCTCGCCGTTGCCCCCTCGCACGACCGCGTCGCGCGGGACGATGATGCCGGCGACGCTGGCCCCGTTCTGGGCCGTCACCCGGACGGGCTGCCCTATCGCCAAAGTGGCGGGTGCGTCCTCGATCGAGAACTGTACCACCGTCGCCTGCTGCTGCAGCGCCCGACCGAAGCCGCGGAAGGACAGCGCGAGGGGCTTGCCGCCTGGCAACGTCGCGGAGGCGCCGCCGAGTTGCGACAGGTCGACATCGCCATAGGACAGCGCCTCGACCCACAACCCGCCGGGATCGAGAACTTGGAACAGGACGTCCTGCGATCCAACGACCTGTCCGGCCACGACCCGGACCGCCGAGACCACGCCGTCGAGCGGCGCGCGCAGCACCTCGGGTTCGATCCGGATGCGTCCGACGATTTCGCGCCTCTTCGTCAAGCCCGCGAGCTCGATCTCGGCGTCGATAACCTGGCTCTGGGGGGCGATGGCCCTTTCGGCCAGCCCGCGCGAGCGCTTGAGCTTCGCCTCGACCATGGCGATCTGCTGCTCGATCTCGCCGACGCGCTCCGCGATGGTGGTCCGGTCGGCCTGCGGCACCGCCTGCTCGACGGTCGCCAGCACGTCGCCGCGCCGGACGGCTTGGCCTAGCCGAGGCAACCCTTCCGCCGGCGCGACGATCCGCCCGCCGGTGATGCTCTGGACTTGGCCGGAGCGATTGGGATCGGCGATGACGCGTCCGACCAGGGCGACGGTCCTGCCGGCCTCTTCGGGCTTGGCGACCTGGGTGCGCACGCCAAGCAGCCGCTGCGTCGACTTCGGCGCGAAGACGGCCCCGTCCGCGAGCCTGCGGGGCGTGTCGCCCGCCGGAAGGGCGGCCTTGGCGGCGTCGCCGTGGTCATGGCCCTCATGGGCGGTCGCGATCGCCGTGCCCGCGATCAGCAGCAGCACGACGAGCCCTATCGCCGGGATGGCTGGACGGGCGTGTCGGAGGCCGACGCCGAGCAGCAGCCCGAACGCAAGGGCCGCGCCGGTGGCCAGGTGAAGCACCGGCACCTGCTTCCCGGCGATCGTGACACTCGCGGCCCGCGGTTCGGTCGGCGCCGACCCGGCGGGCGCGGGGGACGCGGTCGAGGCCGCCGGGCGATCCAGCGTTCCGATCAGGAGATCGTCGCCTCCGGGGTGGGTGATCGAGATTACGATTTCCAGCGGACCCGCGCCCACAAGCTGGTCGGAAGCCAGAACGTAAGTGCCGTCCGGCGTCGGCGTCGCCGCGACCTCGGCGCCCCCTGCGACCGCGACCGCAATGCGCGCGTCGGCAACGGGCTCGTTGCCGGCATAGCGGTCGAGGAACAGCGTCAGCCGACCCGCACGCAAGACTCCGACAAGCTCATAGGCGTCGGAGTGACGCGCCAGGCGGGGCGTTCCAGAAGCCGACACCGCGGCCGCCGGGGCGCCATGGTCGTGGCCCTCATGGGCCGCGACGGGAATCGACAGGAGATAGGCGAGCGCCAACGGCGCGATCAGGCAGCGAGCGAGGCTGCGGCATAAGGAGAACATGAGGAGGAACCCACTGACATCGGCACGGCATTCCCGGCGGCGCGGCGGGATGCCGGCCGTCGATCAGGCGATGTCGAGGGTTCGTGGCGGCCTAGCGTGGATACCCGAAGACCTTGCGAGGAGGGGCGTCTCCGGCGGCGGTGCGAGCCGAATGCCGTGATGGGTTCTTAGGGGAAGAGGGGCGATGCCGCGTTCGATGAGGGCGACGGTGCACATCGTGCCGCAACAGGCTCGGCCCGAGGTGCCGTCGCGCTGCCGGTCATCCGGTGCGGTCCAGGCGTGCTCGCGTTCCGAAAGGCAGACGCCGGCCGTCTCGACCAGCGAAGCGTCGTTCAATGACCGCTGCGTGCCCTGTTGGGAAACGGCGGTGTGGACTATGGCCTTCGATGCCTGGCCGTGCCCAGAATGCGCGGTGGCAGGCGTGGCCCAGGCAAGCGCCAGCAGGACGACCAGGGCGGCCGCCTTCAGTCCGCTTGCCAGTGCGCCGACCAACCTCACACTATTCCTACCGATTTGCTTGATGCCGAGGGGACAGATGGGACTTCCCACATGGGAAGGTCAAGAGACAGCAGCGCCCATAGAGTTCATCGTTACTAAGGTGGCTTTTCGAAGACCGTCTGTCGCCAGCGGAAAGCGCCACTTCCTGACGTTGGTACGCCGCCCGAAAGCAGACGTTCTCAGCCGCGCCGAGTTCAAAAATGAGGTCGGACTAGATTAACTCACCGTCCTGCCTGCTCTCACCGGGCGAGAGGCTATGCTGGTTATCGACGAAGTCGCTAATAAGCCGCGCTGCCGGATCGATGGCGAGGCCGAGATCTGGTCGGTCACGATGGCGCCAAGCAAGAGCACGCAGACGGACGCATGCCTGTATTGCCAACATTCAGCGATCAGCTCCAGAAGCTCTCGATACGCGTGACTAGCCAGAACATCGACATCGTTCCAATAAGGTACGTCGTAGCAAGGCGCACAGGCACAGAGGGGATACGGATCGTCGCGGTCGCTACCTTGATCGCAAGGAGAACGGCCGCGACGAACAGCAATTGCCCGGCCTCGACGCCCAGATTGAAGGTCAGCAGGGCAAGCGGCACGTCGGTCTGCGGCAGGCCGATCTCCTTCAGGGCGCCGGCGAAACCAAAGCCGTGCAGCAAACCGAATGCAAAGGCTACGAGCCAGGGATAGGTTTCTGATGTGCGCTGCTGACCAGGTCTGGACCGGGCCAGTTCGCTTGCGACGAAGGCGATGCTGAGCGCGATCGTCGCCTCGACCGGCTTTTGCGGCAGGGTCAGATAACCCAGCGCCGCGCCTGCGAGCGTGATGCTGTGGGCAAGCGTAAATGCCGTGATCGTCGCCAGCAGCATCCAGCGGTCGCGGATGAGAAGCATCAGCGCCAGCACGAACAGCAGATGGTCGAAGCCGATCAGGATATGTTCGACGCCGAGCAGAAAATAAGTCTGGGCCACCTCGAACGTGGTCTGTGACGCGGTGACGACGAGGGTCGGCACCTCAGGGGTCAGGCGCGCCACCTGTCGAGCCATCGGCATAGGCCAGGCGCACTAGCACATCGGTCAGGCTTGTGCGCAGGCCGTCTATTGTCAGGCTGCGGCCTTTCAGGCCGCCTGGACAGCGCGCCGTCCAGCGCTCGAAATAGGCGCCCGCCTCGAAGGAGTTGACCGCCTCGCCCTTCGGACTGCACGTCTCCGGCAAGCGAGCATAGAGCCCAAGCCTCATCTCACCCAGCGCGGGTGTCTTCCAAACGATGGCAAAATCGCCGCCCGCCGTTTCGCGGATGTCGAGATAGGCCGGGCGCAGTTCATGGGCCGTCGACGGCGCAGCCGAAAGCATCTGCCAAAGGCAGACCAGAGCTGTAAGTAGGCGTATCACGGGCTTCGCCCCGTTTGAATTGCGCTTTCTGCCTGCGTCTCGATCCTCACGCGGTAGCGCTTTAACCGCTCGGCAAGTTTCGCCTCCTCGGCTTGCCGACGCCGCTCATTTGTCCATTCCTGTGCGACGATGGCCCGACCCTCGACGAGCGACGCCACCCGACCCGGCTGGCTTTCCCCGACATGAACGAGATGAAGGCCGAAGCTCGACTTCACAGGTCCGGCCCATGCCCCGGGCGGGGTCTGGGCCAACGCTTCGGCGAAGGCCGCGCCGAAAATCTGGCCGATCGCGGCCTTGCGCGTCGGTAGCAGGTCGGTCGGCAGAATGGTCGCGTCGCCCAGCGTCGCGGGATCGGTATCGGGCTTGGCACGCAGAACCTCGAGCACAGAGTTCACGTCTTGCTCGATCCCTTCCCCGCGGCGTTGCGGGCTAAAGAAGACCTGTCGGAAGGCCAGCATCGGCTCGACATAGAACCGATCGGAATTCGCGTTTAGAAAGGCCTCCAATTCCGCTTCGCTCGGCGTCGCCGCTTCGGCCTGCGCCTGACTGAGAAACTCCATCTTCAGGCCCAGGCGTCGGCGGATCACCGTGTCGTCCTTGTCGAGCCCGAGCGCTAGCGCCTCGCGGTAGAGGATCTCTTCCTTAACGTGATCGTCGATCAGGCCCTTCAGTTCGCTCGTAGTGGGCGGGCGCTGCCGGGTCTTGGTAAAGAGGCCCGCAAGCTGTTCGATCTTGGGGCCAGTTACGACGATCTCGCCGGAGCGTGGCTCGTCGTTCCTGTTGACAGCCCCGTAGAGCCCGAAGATCGCCAGCGCGAGTATCAGGAAGTGTGCCAGGGGCTCTTTGAGTAGGCGTAGGATCATCGCAGAGCTCGGTTCATGACGTTGCGTGGCGTTATGGCGGCAGCGTCACGGCCGTCATCGGTGCAGGCAGACGATCGAGCCAGGCGGAAATCCGACCTTGCCCCTCGATAGGACCATAGAGGCGCAGCAATCCCTGCTGTCGCGCGGCCGACGGAGTGATCCGTCCCGACATCAGCGCAGCGACGACGGACTCCTCCGTCACTATGACGACGTCGGATGCCTGAGCTCCGTCGACATGCGAAACTACACTCACCCCGCTTTGCGCGGGCGCAAACCGGGTCCAGAGCATCGGCCCGATCAGTAGGATGGAAAGGCTGGGCACAGTCTCCACGTCCATCACCAAGACGAGCCTGTCCCGAAGCCTGGAAAGATCCGCCGCTGCTCTGCGATAGCCCAGGAGGGCTCTGGCCGCTTCCGGCCGCTGGTCGCGCAGTATGGTGCCCTCCAGCTGGGCCCTCCAGACGGCAGACGTCACGTGCAGTGCCTCGGGATAGACCCAGTTGAGTGCGCCGCGCGCCGCATCGGCCCCCTTGGGGTCCTCGAAACCGCAGGCTGACGCAAGCGTCGTCCCCGCGACCAGAGCTATGGTCGGAAGCAGATGTCGAGGGAAGCGCCGGAATGTCACGGCGTGTACCAGATCGGCGAGGTATAGGCGCGTTCTGTGACCGTCATCCGTGTGCCGGGCAGCGGTTTCGTGCCGAAGCGCTTGGCGTCATAAGCGGTCCAGCGCGGCGTCGGAATTTCGAGAACGCGTACGTAGTAGAAGGCGCGCAGAGCTGCGTCGAAATCCGGGTCCTTCCATGTGGCGATCAGTTCGGGCGCACCAATCGTGTTCGTCCAGGTGGCGTTCTGGATATCGACCGTGCTGCCGACCGATGAAACCTTTCCATCAGGACCCGGCTTGCGGTCTCCCGACCATACGACGTCGTAGACTTTCTCCTGCGTCTTGCCGTCCTTGCCGACCCAGCCCTTGATGATCTGGATCCGGTCGATATTGGCACCGATCGCGTCCTTGAGCGCGGCCACGAGGAATGTCGGGACTTTACCAGCCGGAGCGCTCTTCAGGTCGCCGCCCATCGGCACGCCCTTGCGATAGCCGACATAGGCGGGCAGCCGCTCACGGGCGTCCGCCTCGTCGAACTCCCAGCCGCCGAAGAACCGCACCGCCATGCGCGGACCTGTCGTCGCATAGGTCTCCTTGCGCTGCATCGCGTCCCAAATCGCCTCGCGCGTGTTTTCTGTTGCCCAGACGGCGGCGTATCCGGACGAAGAGACCTCCCAATCCATGATCTTCACACCAGTCTGCGGGTTGGCGAAGAAGGTCTTCATCATTCGTTCTGGGCTCGGCTCCTGCGGCGTGGTCTTGCCAAAGAAATTGTCCTCCTCCATTGCCGCGAGCCCGGTATGGGCGTCGGAACTGCCAACCAGGCCGAACTTGTAGGGGTTGGCACCAAGCTGCTGTTCCAACAACAGGCCGTTCTTCAGCGCAGAGCGGGCGTACTCAAATTCAAGCATCTCCTTGGTTTTGACGGCGCTGCCGTCGAGGTTTCCCTTGTCCCAGGTCTCAAAGTCGGCAAATTCATCATTGGGCGACAAGAAGGGGTGGGCTTCGCCATCACCCTTCGTCTGGGTCACCTCGTAAAGGCGCTCCCATTTGGCGCGCTGCTCCGCGTACTCCTTATCCACCGGTTTACCGGTGAATGATTCGATCAGGGGAAACATCCGGCCATTGCTGAGGTTGCCATTATGAGCGATCGCCAGAACGCTGCCGCCGGTCTTCGCCTCGTAGGCCGCCATCCACTTCCAAAGATCGCGGGGATTGTCGCTGCCAAGAGGCGCCTGCGTCGTAAAGGGCTCGACTTGGCTGGCGCGCGCGGCATTGTCACGGAAAATGACGTTGCGATGTAGATTGTTGCCGCCCGTGTTCGAGGTCCATTCGAAGCCGATGAACGCCGTGAAGCGGCCGGGTTCGTTCGCCTCCTCGGCGGCCTTGATCGTCTGCTGCCAAGCCGACTGGAACGTGCGCGTTCCAGGCAGCGGCATGATCTCTTTGTCGATCGCTCCTTTGCCGAAGCTCTGGATAATGTCGATTGCGGCCGCTGCGCCTTGGCCGGAGAAGACCATCTCATGTCACTTCTTGCCTTGCTGGCTCGCCATGATCACGGGATCGCCGCCCACGAGCAGAGGGAAGAACCCCATTCCATCGGAGTGATCGGCCACGACGAGGAAGTCTAGCGGACGGGACAGCTTGGCGCGCTCTCCAGCCGACGCGGTTATCTCCTCGCCTCGAGCGAACCTGTAGGCTTCCTTCGGCCCGAGACGAGCGCCGAATGCGCCCGCGTCCATCGAGAAAGCCGTGTGAAGATGCGTGTCGCCAAAAAACGGTCGTGTCGGAAAGTTGCGGCCGGCATAAGGAGAATAGCCCGGCTTCGGCGCCAGGCGGTCGGCTGAGGACTGGTCTAGCGTCCCTGTATCTTGGGCGAACAGGGCTGAGGGCGACGAACCCAGCGAAGCGCCCAGGAGAAGAGCGCCGATGGCCGTTGAAATTTTGGGAGCCTTCAAGAGATCATCTCCTCATCTTGGCGAAAAAGTACACGGTAGTCGGAGCCAGTCTTATCCGCCCCATTATTGTCAGCCGCCGGTTTGGTGCGGGTTCAGAAATGATAAGCGATGCTAGAAAACAGGCCATGCTGAGTGGCACGATAGCTGAAGCCATCCTTGCGATAGTCCGTATAAATCGCCCGGTAGCCGAGAGCCGTAGAAATCGACTCCGTCCAGCGGTATCCGACGGAGGCGAAGCCCTGTGTCGTGAAACGCGAGCCGACGCCAAAGCCGCCGACATCGACAAGCCCATTGACGAACCAGCGATCATTGATGCGCCAGTTGGCCGCTAGTCCGACAATCGGGTCGGCCCACTGCTCGACGCTGCTGTTACTGATCGTGACGGGGATCAATCCGGGCGTCGCCTCGATCTTACCGGTGATGCGCTGATAGCGAATGCCTGCGGTCGCGTAGAGGTCGAAGTCGCTGCTGGCGAGCGGTAGACGATATCCGGCGATGGCCGACGCAACGAGTTGTCGCATCTCGAACTCGACCCTCGTGCCGGGCAGAACAGCTGCCAGCACCGGACGTCGCGCACCCGGCGGCTTGACGAGCGCATCGGCGGAAATTTGCGCCCAAATCAGATCCGTCAGGATCATCCAGTCGTCGTTCTTGGCGAGGAACGAGCCCATCACGGCGCCGTTGAGCTTCTCCAGCAGGTCACCGAAGCTCATGTCGATGCTGACGGGAGGCAGGTTGCGCACTCCGGATTCGCCCTTGAGCGCGGTCGCCCAGCCATAGGCCGTGGCCTGGAAATGCCAGCCAGAGGGTTGGGTCAACACCGGCGCGGAGAGCGCCGGCGCTGACCGATCCGCAGCCCAAGCGGTCATCGTTGAAAATGCCAACCCCAGAGCAACGACGCTGCACCTGAGTTGGCTGACCCGCCGCGATTGAATACGCCGCATATCCCCTCCCGAAGTCGAACATCCTTTTCCAGACTTGCTATCTGGAACCATGACCGCCGCGAGCCGGCCGCGACGCACTATCGACGCGCCGAGGTCGGCTCGGTCTTCCGGCGCTAGCGTTTAAAACCGATCAGCACGCCATCGGCACCAAGCGACAGCTGCAATCCCCTCCGCTGCGTATTCAGGCGCAGTGTCACACCATTGGCGTTCCGGAGCCAGAGCCTTCCTCTGCCTTCGTCGCCGATTGCCCAGCCTTCGCGAAGCTGGACATAGGCCCCGACGAAATCATCGACGTTATGGAGCCCGTAGACAGTGCCCGTGGCCCGTAGTCGCGAGGCGCCTATGCCGCCAATGCCCAAGCCCGCCGCGGTGATGTCGAAGGACCGGCCGCGGAAGTTCAGCTTTCCGCCGCCGATCGCTCCGGAGCCGATAAAGGCAACCTGAAGCTGCTCGATCCTTACAGTTCCCGAAGGCGGACCCAGCTGGGACGAGCGTCGTCGAAGCGGCGAAGCGGCATCAGAACCCGACGACCGCCGAACTGGCTCGCGCGGCCTTCGGCCTGGACACGCCCACGGTGAATGCGGCCCTGACGTCGCCGCGGGTCTTCGTCGCGGGAGCCGACCGTCTTCTCGCGGCGACCAATGCACTGGCGCCCAGCAGGGACAGTGACGACTACCCCGCCGGGGTTCACTGGCTCGAACGTGGGAAAACGCTGGCTGACTACGTCACCGATCACCTCGACCTAGAGTACCGACTCGATTCTGTCCGGCACCATCTGCGCTGGGCCGACAACTTCGCAGCACTGCATGAGAATGGCGAGCTCAGCCCGGCCCATCGCGACAGGCTCGGCCGGGCTCAGGCCGGCGCGACGATCCTGGCTCTCGCCGATCTCGCCAGGATCGGGCTCTGGCCAAGCCGTGGTCCCGAGGACCATCAGGTCAAGACCCAGGCGCGCGAGCTGATGCGGACGAGGCAGGATCCGCAGCAGCATAAGGCCATCGTCGAACTCGCCTTCGCGATCGGGAAAAGATGCAGTCGAGCTTTGGCGCGCTCACCGCGCGCCTGGGCGAGACCGAAATCTGACGGGCTCCGGGGAGGGCATGGGCGACCCGGTAGCCAACAACACGGCGCCAGGACGCGCCCAGGAAGGACAGATCGGGTCAGGAGCTCGCAGGAAGGCTCCCTGCGCACATCCGGTCCAAATCGGTGGCTTCCGCCGCGGGCCAAGAAGGCCGGGTTGGCTGCAAGGAGGATCCAGGACGGCACTCCCACCACATTCATGGGCGAGGCCGAGCCAGGACGGCAACAACACGGCAGTAACACGACGCGAGGACGGTCAGAGCCGCGTCAGACGAGATGAAGGCGCTCCTCAGGGGCGCCTTTGTTCACGTCCCGGGAGAATGGGCAGGCAGCAGCACCATGGCTGTAACCCCACACGAAAGATCCACATGACTGACGAAACGCATTCTGTTCCTCTCGAAGAGGAGCCTCTCGCCCAGGACGCCCGCCCGATCACGCAGCCGCTCGGAGCGCTCGTGGCGATCCTCCCGCAGGACCCGCTGATCAGCGACCTGATCGCGCTGCGTCGCGCGAAACCGGATCTGGCCGAGGCCGCTCGGTCCGCAACCTTCTTCGAGGCGATGCTCCGGGTGCGCCCGCACGGCGTCGGCTTCGGGCGGCTCTCCGGGTTGGCCCAGGCCGGCCTGCAGCTGCTGGCCGCGGCCGACGAGGCGATCGTCGCGATTTGGCCGGTTGACGACAGTGAGGTCGCCAAAGCGAAACTCTCGCTTCACCCCGATCCCAAAACCCAGCGCCACCTGCGTGGTGACCGTCATCTGCGGGTCGTACTCGCCGCCCTTCATCCGGGCTATCTGCGCGTCGCGGCGCCGGCGACGCCGACACCGGATGATCGCGCGCTGGCGTCCTGGCCTGTCCGACATGACGTCCGCGCCGAGGACAACGTGATGCTGCGGGATGGCGACACCTACGGCGAGGCCGAGTGCCAGCGCCTGGCGATGTTTGCGCTCAATGGTCCCTCGGTGGCGCCACTGATCGCGCGCGCCCGCGAGCTGCTGGTGGCGTCCGACCAGCTCCGGGTGCAGGCGATGCGGCTGGGGCCGGATGCTTCCGAACTGCGGCTGGCGTCCGAGGGCGCTCTAATCTCGGCCTATTCGCTCCTCGCGCAGGCCGCCCTCTGGCCGAGCCGGGATGATCGGGACGACATCGCCGCCAAGGTCGAGCTGATCACGCTGGTCAACGACCGCGTCAGCAGCGCCGATCCGACCCACATGATCGCCGCCGTCATGCTCGCTTATGAGCGTTCACGTGAGGCGGTCCGGCTGGGCAGCGCGCCCTTCCGCTGGCGGCATCCGAACATCGCGTGGAGCGACATCGTCTGAACCTCGTTCATCCCACTATCAACGTCGCTCATCAACGATGAGCGACGTTCACGGCCTCATGACAGGCGGCGCCGCGCGGTGCCGCCTGTTCGCGTTGAACCGGGTTCACGGAGGGTCGGACCGACCACCCCGTCGAACGCTCAGGGTCGGTGGAATAGCGAAACCAGCTCGATGACCAAGGACACCTACGACTTCGCGTTCGCGGACCAAGCGCTCAAGGCGCGTGTCGTGCGGGCGAAGCGCACAGCCTCCCGAAAGACCACCACCGAGGAAAAGCCGACGGCCGATGCTGACGTCCCGATCACGGAAACGTCGCCTGGACGCATCGACGACAGCGCCACGATGATGGCGGTCTACGACCACGCCGCGGTCGAACGCCAGATCGAACTCCTGATCGGCAGGCCGTATTATGGCGACAGGGAAGAGTATCTCGGCTCCCCGCTGCCGACACTGAACGAGTCTGACCAGTCCCGACTCGATTGCCTGATCGGTCTCCACCACGATCCGCGTGACGGACGCCGCGAACTGCTGTTTGGAAGCGACGAGCATATCGCCAACCTCGCGCGGGCCCGCAGACTCTGTCCGGGCTTCGAGGGGATCATCGACCTGATCAGCCGCGCCGTTCACCTCGCGATCCGCACCGGCACGCCGCTGTTCGTGCCGCCGCTCTTGCTGGTCGGACCGCCCGGCACCGGCAAGACCCATGCAAGCCGGCAGATCGCCAGCGCGCTTCGAACCGACATCCATTCTGTCAGCTGTGCCACTAACAGTGACGCCCAGGCGCTCGTGGTTGGGCACCCGAGCTCGTGGAAGGCCGCCCGCATGGGCGTGCTGACCGAGGCGATGGCATCGGGATCGTCTGCCCAGCCCGTCATCGTGTTCGACGAGGTCGACAAGCTGGTGACCCACTCGTCCGAGAAGCCCTACCACACGCTTTTGACGGTGCTCGAGCGCGAGAACAGCAGCGCCCTCGTCGACGAGTTCGTCCGCGTGTCGTTCGACCTCTCGGGCGCGATCGTCATCGCGACGGCCAACGACATCGAGGCGCTGCCCGCCTTCATCATCGACCGCTTCACGACCTTCGCGATCGATCCCCCCGTCGGAAAAGCGCTTCTGTCGGTCACGCGACTGGTCGCCGAGGACGTCGTTGCCGAACTGCGAGATGCCGTGGCGATGCCGGCCGATGACGTCCTCCTGCGGGCCGCGCGGCACAACCCGCGTCGCCTCGGCAAACTGTTGCGGCTGGCCTTCGGCTTCGCCGCATCGCAGGAGCGCGACGCCCTGACCATCGGCGACATCGAAGCCGCCGAGGCGCTCGCCATCGGCACGGCGCAAAGCCGACCGATCGGGTTCATCCATCCCATGGCGGATACAGGTGATCGCGGGCGCGAGGGGAAGGCAGAACTCCATCGCGGGCGCGACGGTCGTCAGAAGGCGGGGAAGGAGCATGAAAGTGAGGGCTGAAGGGGAATACCCCCCTGAAAGCCGCTCGACGACCTAACCGAGACCGAACAATGACCACCAAATCGATCACACCACCCGCCGGCACCGGTGCCGGCCTCATCCCGCAGAGCCCCCAGACCTCGACGAAGCAGCCCGGAGTCCCGCTGCTGCCGCCCGGAAGCGCAGGCGCGGTCACGCGCTGGTGGCCGGTGCGCTGGCCGCGGGTCGGCGGCGTCGCGCTCCTGCCGCTGTCGGCTGCTGCCTTCACCAGCGAGGCCTTCCAGAACGCCTATGTCCCCGGCACGCTGGCTTACATCTACTGCGCCGGCTGCGGCGAGGATCACCGGATGCCGCAGGTCGCCACCGGCCTGCTCGGCGTCGCCAAGCGCCTCTTCGCCGCGATCCACAAGGTATCGGTGACGTCGCAGGTCAAGCTCACCAACCGTGTGCGCGAGCTCAACCGGGATCGCTATGGCAGCATCACCATCAGCGCCGACGGGCACCTCTGCTGCGATCGCGGCTTCGACAACTGGATGCTGCAGCACATCCTGCCCGAGGGGATGCCGCTGCCTGGCTCGCCGGTGTCGATCAGCGACCGCTGCCTCCCGGTCCGGCTGCCGCTGGGGCTCTCGCGGGACGAGTTCGAGGAGCGGCTGCACCAGCGGATGCACCATGCCTCCCTCAATGCCTGGCTGAAGACGCCCGAAGCGCGGCGCCACTGCGCCCAGATCGGCTACGCCCCGGCCGAGTTCACCCGGCAGACGGCCTACGGCTTCGGCGATAGCGTGCGCTTCAGCGAGGCCAAGGAGTTCTACTTCTTCCGCCCGAAATCCGATGACGCGGACCGCCTCATCCGGATCGCCGAGGCCATCATCCACGACTGGGTCACCAATCCGGCGTCGCGGCGCAAGCTCGTCAGCTACAAGTCGCTCGGCCAAGGCTACGTCAAAGCGCTTCCGGCGGTCTAAGTCCGATGTGACACGCCATCCCCGAGTAGGGCCGGCGGACTGATCGCCGAGCAAATCGAGCGAGGTCCGCCGGTGGCGCAACCTCAGCTCTTGCTGATGACGTAGCGTGGGTACCGGTCCATCCTCACCTTCAAGGCGGACATCCGCCCACGGAAATATCCGTCCGAGACGTCCTTGCCGTGGTTGTGGCCGGTGATCGCGTTGCTGAAGCGCTTCGAGATGTTGGCTTCCTCGGCACGGGTCACGAAGGTGTGTCGCCAGCCGTGGTTGGGGCTGACGCCGTCCTCGAGGGTGACCTGCTCCTGGACCCATTCTGCCAGCTCGCTGGCGCGCTGCTCCTGCTGGCTGCGCGTCGCGCCCTCCTTCTGAGGAACGTCGCCGACGAACAGGAAGCCGGCTGGAGCCCTTTCCCAAAAGCTCAAAAGGCCCTCGTCGACCAGCGCAGGGTGCAAAGGTACCTTGCGAGCGACATTCGTCTTCGTCGTCGGGAAGTGGATCACCCAGATGCCGGCTTCTTGCCGAATGTCGTGGCGGCTGAGCCAGCAGACCTCCTGGATACGGGCGCCGGTGTAGGCGCAAATCCATGGCGCCCACCGGCGCGAGGCGGAAGCGCGCGGGTAGCGCCGGCTCGGCCTGGCATTCCGCGCGGCGATCAGGATCGCGGAGACCTCGTGATCTTCGAAATGCTTCTCCCTGGTCGTCGTCTTTCGATCCACGTCGAGCTTGATACCCCTGGCGGGGTTCTCATCACGCTTGCGGCCACCCTGTCGCGTCGTCGCCCACGCAAAGATCGAGGAAACGGCGACGAGGTCGTTACGGTTGATCGTCCGCGGGGCGATACCGTCGACATCCCTGCGATGGTTCGCCCAAGCGAAGATGTCGTCGCCGCTGACCAGTCTCCAATCCTTGCCCTTCCAGAACCGATCGAGCGACTCGAGCGATGGGCCATACCGGCGCAGTGTGCTCGCCGCCTTCTTGTCGGTCTGATAGGCGCACCAGCGCTTGTAGAGATCTGCGATGGACTCGAGCTCGCGGTCGCCTTTCGGCCCCGAAGCTTGCACGGGTGTGACGGGCGCCTTCCACGCCGGCAGGTTCTTGCCGATCTCGTCGGAATGATCGGCGCTGGCCAGGCGGCGCATGGCGAGATCGCCGAACGCCTCGGCGATGTTGACGAGCTCCTTGGCCACCCGTCGGATCGACGTCTCGTCGACCTGCATCTGCTTTTCGGCCACGAGCTGGCGCGCGTCCTCGCCGAAGGCAGCCTCGACGATCTCCTCCCGCGACAGGACGCCATCGCCATGGCGCAACGCATAGGCATGCAGCGCCAAGGGATACTGCATCTCGATCGACGCCATGCGTTCGGCGAGCTTGGGATCATCGACGCCATGGTCGAGATGCCACTGCGTCGCCTCGTCGTATTCCTGGACGAAGGCCTCGATCCGGTCGTTGAAATCGTAGTCGCTCTCGAGCTGCGTGACGGCGTCCCGATAGCTTTCGCCGGCCAGCGCCTTCACCTCGTCAGGCTTGAGGGCGAGGGGAGCGATACGCAGCGAATCCCAATACGCGGCCAGCCGACCGAGCGCGGTCTGAAAGCGCTCCTTGGCCTCTCTCGCGCTCTTGGTGCGCAGCGAGACATAGACCTTGTCGGAGACGGTGACGGTGACCGATTCGCCGGCGATCGGCAGGGTCACGGCGCGGCCGCGCGCGACCTCGCGCAGCTCGTTCGGCACCCGAACGTTGAGGTAGTAGGATCCCGACTTGGTAGCGAAGGGACGGGGCATCGCAAGGGCCATGTGTGAAACCGCTGTGTGAAAGCGGATAGCCGATAAGCCCTTACAAAACCGTAACTCTTTGTCCTGCTGAGGAAAAAGAGTGGTGCCCAGGAGAGGCACTCAAGTAATGGGCTAAGCATTTTAGATAAAACATGATTACGAATCACGTTTCAGAAAAAGGCCAACAATCAGGCCAACTTTCCCATTTTTGGCCGCTGCCGCACGGATATGTATCCCGGCGCATATCGGACATGTTGTCGCAGCCCAAATTTGGAGCGGAAAACACGTAGGCCCCACGTTTCGCCGTTTCACCGGCGAACTCTCATTTTCATCCGCCGCTGCGACATCGTCGCCTCAACGAGAAGGCCGCATGGGAGGCTCGCAGGAAGGAAGATACGCTTAAGCCGCGACCTCTACCCGGTTTCTGCCGCTTTCCTTCGCCCGATACAGCGCTTTGTCAGCGCGGCGAAGCGGTGATGTCACTGATCGATCCTTCATCGTGACTGCTGTCAGCCCCACACTGGCTGTGACCCGGATGACGCCGGCGCGTGTCCGGATATTCAACTCAGCAATGCTCGACCTGAGCCGCTCGGCTACCAGCAATCCGCCGGGTTTATCGGTGCCGACGAGTAGAGCAACAAATTCCTCGCCCCCGATCCGTGCAAAGAGGTCGGTTGCTCGGAATACGCTCTTTCCGTGAGAGGCGAACATCTTGAGCACATCATCGCCAGCAATATGGCCATAGGTGTCATTAATGTTCTTGAATTTATCTAGATCAATCATCAGGAGCGACATTGATCCCCCAAACCGGCGCAGACGTTCGATTTCGAGCTTTGCATATTCTTCAAAAAAACGTCGATTAGGCAAACCTGTCAGCGGATCAGTGGAGGCTAGCTTGGCGTATTCCAGCTCTAGTAATTTGCGGTCTGAGATATCCATGTGCGAGACGACTGCACCAGTTCTTTCGCTTCTCCCTTTGATCCCTTGTCGGACAAGCGGCGTCACTCTCGCTAGAAACCAGCGCAACGCGGTGGGAGAATGACAGGGGTATTCTAACTGAAAAACCTCTTTCCGCCCCTGAAGGACGTCTTGTAGGCCATTCGAAAATTCCGATGCCTCAGCCGAGGCTGCTCCTGCAGACTGCTGGCAAACTGACAGATAGTTGGTTCCCCGATATTCATAATCAGCGCCACCCGCGTTACCGGTACTGAACTCAGCCCAGGCGCGATTCACCCCCAGTATCTGCCCGTTCAAATCCACAACGCAGATGCTCGACGTCAGCGCGTCGACTACAGACCCTGCCAGATCGCGTGCCATGAAGTTTTTCATTGGGGCGGCTCCGGGAACGACCAGTCCCAAAATGGGCGTCGTATGGCCAACGACTCTGCGAGGTGTCGAGTTTCACCCTCGTTTTATCGAGTTATCCAAACCGCCATCATTTAATTTTCTATGCTGCTGCTGACGAAGATGGTTGGCACCCCGGGTCTGCGCCGCCCTGCTGCCGCGTGCCTTCAGCGGATCGCTCTGCCATCGCTAGAATATCTGTAGGAACCAAAGCGCCGCCCCGCCCAGCGCCATCTGCTCGTCATGTCCGGCTTGGCCGGCAAGGCCGTTGTCGTCGGGGCTCGCCTTCGTCGTCGCACTGAGCGCCCTCATCGTCGGATGAAGGCTCCAGATCGCAATCGCCCCCGACGCCGATCAGTGACGCGATGACCATGTCGAGCCGGGACCGAAAATGTTTGATCCCGTCCGACCGGACCGCGAGCCGCCGGGCGATCAACTCCAGCATGTCGCGCACATCGCGGCGCTCGGCCTGGCTCAGTGGCTCAAGCAGGCCGTCGAGTTCGCCGTGGACCAGCGGGCCGAGATATCGGCCGGTGCCTGCTCGTTCGAAATCAGCAAGGCTCATGACCGGCGCTCCAGCGGAATGACGCGTCGGCCGATCAGCAATTCGCCATCGGCATAGACGACGGGCAGATGGCCGTAGAAGCCGAAGGTCGGGAGCGTCACCGGCTTGACGCGGTAGGTGGTTCGGGCTGGTCGGGTCTTGCCCTGGCGAGCCGTGATGCGAACCGGGCTCATGATTGCACCGCCTGCGCTGCCATGCGCTCGATCGCCGCCGCGAGGGCGAAGGCCTCGTTGACGCCATACTCGTCCAGCTCCGGCGAGGGCTTGGCGACGATGCCGCGAAAGGGTCGGATCAAACCGCCAGAGCATGACGCGCGCCCACAAGGCGAGCCCAGCCAGGGTGACAGGCGCCACGGCCATGATGCGGCTAGCCGCCACTTCGGTTCGGGGCCAAAACGTATCGCATTCCTCGCTGAGGGCGCGGGCTTCGTCTGATCCTTCGGCCGTCGCTCGGAAGCGCGACCATAGCGAATCCGCTTCGCTGATGATGCGATCGAACTCGGCGCCGAGGCTAAGCAGTTCCGCGTCGGGCGAGGTCGCGGCAAAGGCCGGCGGGCCGCACCGTGCGGCCAGCACAGAGGCGGCCGTGGCGGTGCCGGCAATGAAAGCGCGGCGGGTCGAGGCTCTAGGCATCGTAGAGCACTCCTCTATGAAGGGATGGGTCGGAGGGTCAGGCGGCGGCTCAGGCGGCTGGCAACAAGGCGCGGCAGGCAGCGGCGAGCGAAGCAAGGCCGGTCTCGCTCTGGCCCGTGTAAAACAGGTCCGGATCGGCCATCAGCTCCGCCAGTGTCCGAATGCCAGCGAGAGTTGTCGGAACGGTCTCGACGACCCGGCCGAGCGCAATCCTCGCGGCATCGCTGGCGGTTTCATGATGCGCCTCCAGAGCGTCGAGGTCGTGTTTTGAGCGGACCATCTCGACGCGCTGGCGTTCGGCCTCCAGCGCCTCGCGCAGACGCTGCTCTGCGGCCTCCATGCGCTCGACATTCTCAGTCGCGGACGCCCCCCGGTTGGGAAGGTTGCGCAGGAAATACGTGATTTCCGCGTTCGATTTGAACGAGAACGGCACGCCGCAGAGTTCGATCTGGAGACAGGGATCCATCAGCGCGTTCTCGGCCGCACATGCATTCTCGGCCTCGCAATGCTTGTCCAGCTTTGCGAGCCACGTGGCATCGGCCTCCCGCCAAGCCGAGATGGCGGCAAAGATCGGGTCATCGGCAGGCGCGGCAGCCGCGACGGCGGCCGGCAGGGTGGCCGAAAGCGCGGCGGCGGAAGCGAGGAAGGCGCGGCGGCTGGACTTGGGCAAGCCGGTAGCGGCTGCCCCAACGTGTGCGTTGAGCATTGAGTATCTCCTGTTGGGTGAGTGGTCAGGCTGTCAGGCGGTGCAGTGGATCAGATCGGCGCGGAGCCAGTTCAGGATGCGCAGGCAGAGCGCCTTGCGGGCGGCGCAGCCCATGGCATTGGCGGCGCGAAGTGCGAGCCGAACGAAAGACTGCGTCATCCTGAGGAAATCAGCCCGGACAACGGGCGCGCTGTAGAGCGCGGCGCGGGCGAGCTGATCGCGAGCGGCCTCGATCCAGTAGTTGAAGGTGAGCAGGCGGAGATCCATCGGTCAGGCTCCCATGCTGGACAGGGCAGCGCGCAGGGCATCAGCGCGGGCCGGGTTGAAATGCTGGCGATAGTTCTCGCGCTCGATCTCCCAGCGGATGGCGTCGGGGTCATTCCCGAAGGACGCCGCGAGCGAGACAGCCTCGGCAGCACGGGCGGTCAGACGAGCGCGGACGGCGATTTCCTGTTCGGCGGCGCGGCGCAGGCAGAACGCGTCGGCCTTGGCTGCGGCCCATGCCTTCTTGAGGAAGCGGGACATGATGGCGTGTCGGGCGCTGGCCGGCTCGCGGCGGGCGCGGCTCAGCTGGAGAGCGAACCGGGCCTCGTGATGGGCGCGGCGCATGATGGCGGCGAAGTCGAAGGTGATGCGGGCGGTGTGAATTTGAGCGAGGAGCATTTGCTTGCCTTCGGCATGTCTGTATGATGCCTCAGGTATAAGTCGCGCCTCAGGGTACTGTCAATCCCTCAGGTATCATTTAATTCCTTAGGGATTGATTATGCTGACAAGTGAGCAGATGCGGGCGGCGCGGGCGCTCCTGCGATGGGAGCAGAAGGACGTTGCCAATGCGTCGGGGGTATCCTTGCCGTCCATCAAGCGGCTGGAGAGCAAGCCGGGGCCTCTCGCGGCGCAGGATCGAACTGTTGAAGCAATACGTGCGGCGCTTGTATCGGGTGGCGTCGAGTTCATCCCCGAGAACGGCGGCGGCGCTGGCGTCAGGTTAGCGAAGCGCGCGGATGGTACGATCGGAGAGCACTGATGGCACGAGCACCGGAAACCGCCGTCTTTGTCACTCGCCAGGCAGCGGCCGAGCGTCTGATGATCAGCGTGGATACCTTTGAAACGTGGGTGCGCACCCGCTTCATTCCGGCAGCACACATTAGCAGAGGGCAGATTGTGCGATGGCATTGGCCTTCGATCGAAACTGCGCTTGCGACCGAAAAGGAAAATCGGCTGCCAGACCCCTTCATCGAGGCGCTGAAAAACATGCCGCCGTCGCGAGCGGAAAAGCGTCGCAAGAGGCTTGGTGGCTGAAATGCACACAGCAACCGGAGATTTGTTCGATAGGAGCGCCCCCGCCATCGCAAAGCCCGGCTCGATCTCGACAGGCTTCAAATACAGTGCGTTGCCAGCGGGCATCGTGGGCGAGGCGCGCGCCGTCGCCAAGCGTATTGTCGATAGCCAGCAGCTTCATCTTGAGATGGCGGTAGAGGCCGGCCGCTCGCTCGCCGGCATCAAGGACAAGCTCGGCCACGGCAATTGGCTGCCTTGGCTGGAGCAGGGATGCGGGATCGATCAGCGCACCGCGCAGCGCTACATGGCGACGGCGGATGCGTTCGGGCAGAAAATTTACAAGCTAAGGCGCCCCACCGCGTGATGGCGAAGGGCATGCCGCGTGTTCATGCTAGATCAGGCCATTATTCTCGGCTTGATACCTGACCACTTCGGGGCTTACCGTCAGTTCGGCCGCGATATCATCAACCAGATGTTTAGATTTTTCGGCGGTCCTGTATCGCAATCGAATGAACGCTTTGGGTGCCATGAGTTCAGCCGCAAAAGCTCTGCTGGCTTGTTGATCTCTTGTCAACGAGTAGGTTAGCAATTGCGAATTCTGAGCGCTTTCGGCGGTCCAAGCCGCGTATGCGCCTCGGGCCGCAGTAAAACGGCGCTGCTCCTTCCGTGGCTGGATCAGCCCCAATCTCATCGCAAGATCGTCTCTGATAACCGCGCCGGTTACATCTTCATTGTCTGTCGAAGCGAGCTGGGTCGCCTTCTCCAATTCGATCCCTAGCCGCTCAAGAAAAGCTGTTCCGCCCTTGGCGTCCGTCTCCGATATCCGGAGACCGTCACGAACGCGCGCAGCTGCGGCGACTCCTCGACGCCAGGCTTCTTGTGTCAGGATATCGGGCGGCGGCGCTATCGGGGATAGTGGAGCAAGGCTTGCCGGGTCGCTTCTGCCGGCTAGCTCTAGAGCCAGACCGGCCCGGCGTTCCGCCACTGCGAATGTCTCTGCGGTTGCCGCCAAACAAAGATCCATTGCAACGCGCTCGCCGAGATTCTGGATCGCCTCGGCCAAATGTCCGTCGAGTGTTTCGTTTTCTGCATATGGAGACAGGCCAAGCGCCCCAACCATCCGGCAATAGGCCTCCTGCTCCGGTTCGGTGGTCGAAATCAACTCAACCATTTCCTGGAGGGGCGTGCCCGTAAACCCGCGAGAGCCAAGGTGTGTTGACGTAACCGAAATGAATTTCCTCAACTCGGAAACCACCAGCTGGCGGGGGAGGGATGCAAAG